>JAZRQU010000070.1:0-34225 GCA_045650045.1 Candidatus Egerieisoma sp.
GTCTTGGATCGCTCCCAAATTTTTCGGATCAGACCCACGGGGGGTTTTCCTCCCTGCACAATATCTGGAGATTTTCCCTTTTTGTCCACCTATATATGAATAGATTGAATATTTCCTTGCTCTCTTTTCATAGCAAGACCAAACAAATAATCTTTATCAATCTCATTGTTGTCTGCTTGCTTGTGATGTTCTTTGCATAAACAAACAAGATTGTAATTGTCTAATAGTCTTGACTCATCCTCTTTGAGCTTGACAATATGATGAACCTCTAAATTATTAAATGTTATTATTCCTCTATCCCTGCATACCTCACACAGATGATTTGCACTTTCACGAATCTCCTCAGACTTTAATGTCCAAGCATATTGAGATCTTAGCTTTCTTTCTTCTCCACCTGTGAAAGTCCTTGTGATAGCATTGCAATTGTAATTCTTTGGATGAATCTTTCCACACTTAGAACAACTCTTATAAATTGCCATTTAGTTCAATTCCCTCAATCCTTGCTCTCAGTTCCAATATACTCAAATATGTTTTCATTGCCCCAAGCTGAGTGATGAGTGTTTCCTTGTCACACTTAGGCTCAAACTTGAGTTCATCCCAATCATCAATGATGGCTCTTAACTTGCCATATCGGATTTTTAACTGATAATACTCAGCCTTGAATCTGTCCTTGTAATAAGGACTCATCATGAGTGTGATTGTTTGCTCAAGCTCCATCTTTCTCTGTCTCCTTTGACTTCTCATTACATTTGAAATTGCCCATTCTGCGGTTGGATCTGAATAACCATCATTATTCATATCTTTAACCTCTGCCCAACTTTAATGAGATTGTTCTTTTCTGCAAGAACATCAACAGTGATATTGCATTTCTTTGCAATAGATGTGAGCGTATCGCCTTTCTTTACTGTGTATTCCTGCTTTGCTCCTGCGTACTTATTCCATGCAGTTCTGTCTCCAAAGAACACATCACAGTCAAGATTGCCATTATAGCCATCAAGCCTCCCAACAGATGTCCATTGCCACATTGCATAAAAATCCCAATGCTTTATATATGGTCTATCTCCTGCATTTGACATGTCATAGTTTTTATCAATCCCATAATCTCTGTACTTTGCAACCCACAGACCATAATTGCCTTTAACAACATCTTTCCAATTGTAAACATTGGCAACTGACTCTGACATATAAATCATTGGCTTTATGCCTGTCATGGAATAGATCTCATCAAGCCATTCCTTTGCCCATGCAACTTTATCTCTGCCACTTGACTCCCAATCAAGGATTGGAATGGCTTTTCCAAAATATTTCTCTGTGTTGTTATAAAAGAACTTAGCCTCTGACTTAGCACTGTTTTTCTCAGGTCTTGCAAAGTGATAGAATCCCATACACTTGCCAAGGCTCTCTGCCTGTTTCATGTAATCGTTAAAACATGGATCCGAAAAATTCACTCCCTCAGTTGCTTTGCAGATGACAAAATCACACTTTACTTTGTCAAGTTTGATTCCCTCTTGCCAATGACTGATGTCAATGCCATTCATCATGCTCATGCACCTCTCGTTTCATCTTTTTTATTTTCAAGTTTGGAGATTCTATGATTAACAACTGATAGTTTTTCCTCAATGAGCCTGTCATTGTCCTCAAGTCTAAAGACCCTCTCAATAACATTGTTGTGCTTTTCGACTTTCTTCTCTAACTGCTCTATCCGATAGCTAACAAGTTTATAGCTTGTAAGAATGCCACCAAATGTGCCAATGACTGTGCCAAGTAGAGAGATTATTGCAATTAGAATTGCATCATTCATGCTTTCTCCTCATCTTTAAGCTCTGGCAGTCCTGCCAAACTTGTGAGCAGTGACAGGATTCCTGCAAGTAATGATGCAGATGCAACTGCGAGCCAATTAACATCAGACATCACAACAGATGTGCCTATGACTGCAATAGCAGTCTGGGCAATTGTTTTGATTGCTCTTATTCCTGCATATTTAAGCCATAATTTTGCCATTTGCTCACCTCCATGCACGAAAAAAGGAGCAAATCACTTTGCTCCCTTTGTTTTCTCTTATCTATTTTTCATAATATCACTATTTTTTTCGCATTTTTTCGCATCTTTATTATTGGACTCGCAAAATGCCTTGAAATGCTCTGATTTGGTCTAGGCGCATTATATGCGTATAGTATGCGTATATCATGCGTACACTATGCGCCTTTTATACGTATTGTGTGCGTATAGTGTACGTATAATGTGCGCCTATCTAACAATGTTCATCAATCCACATCTGGATGAGTACGGATGCAGACAGATGTTTTTCCTTTGCACTTTTCACAAGCCTGTCCTTGTACTCACTTGGCAAAGTGATGTTCATTTTTTCTTTTCGGCTTGGCTTTTTAGGCTTTAGTCCAACCTCACTTTTGATGCTCTCCTGCAACTCATGTCTTTTGAGCGCATCAAGCGCAAACATATTCTCTCTCTTTGCCATATTACTGTTGTGTTCTCCTATCTTTTAGATTTAATTCATATTTCACTGAACTATATATATAATCCATCTGCTTGCATCCAATGTGACTTGATTGGAACTCCTCAATTGAGATGCCACATGCACCTGCTTGATTGAATGCAGTTGTATCAACTAGGATTGCAGTCTTTAGATCAGGATATTTGGTGTTGAACCAATTTATAAAATCTCTTGTGATATTAAAACGATTCCAACGGTTAAAGACATAGAGTGTTGGGATCTTTCCTCTGTATGGCTCAAGTAGTTTTATCATTGTCTCCAGAGGTTTCACATCCCTGTTAGACATCATTGTTGGCACAATGATAAAATCAGCCGATTCAATCCATTCAATCATTTCTCTTTGCAATGCGCCTGGAGTATCAACAATCTGAACCTCTGCCTCTGGAACTTCCTTTGTCTTATGGATGGCAGAGCCTTGGTCATCCAAATCAAAAAAATTAAATGGGATCTTATCTCTCTCAAGAGCAAATGCAAGCTCATCAGAAATTAGTGTCTTTCCCACACCACCTTTTTGGTTACAAATTAGAACTGTTTTCATATTTCTTTCTCTCTCCTTTTACATATTGCAGAGGCGCATAATATACGTATAGTATGCGTACATTGTACGTACACTATGCGCCTTTTATGCGTACACTGTGCGTATATTATGCGTATAGTGTGCGCTTTTTAACTTAATTGATTCTTCCTTATCTCCCTTTGGATTTTATCCAAAATTCGATAAATCTGTGACTCTGAATAGTTCAAAGTCTTGGCAATCAGATAAATCCTTTTGTCATCAACATATCTCATGCAATAGATCTGATCTAGCTTGTCCTTGGAGACTCTCAGCTCATTTTCCTTTAGCTTGAGCAGTCTTTCCCTGTCAGCCAAAAGTTGTCTCATGCGACAAATCTTGTTGTCAATTTTCTTTTCCTGCTTTGCTATCACATAATCATCAAGCACATTGCCATTTGGACTGCTTTTGACATTTACCTTGTCATATCTGATTGCATTTGGCATTGTCTTTGTTAATAGTCTTTCTTGTTCTGTCAGTGCATCATCCAACCACATCTGAGCCTTAGAATATTTATTCTTGGCTCTCTCATACTCAAGAAATACCATTCTACCCCCTCCATTTTTAGTTAATGCCCTTTTTTATTGTTCCCAATCACTGCAAGCACAACAATTGTGATGCAGATGATAATTGTGATAACAATTGAATTGCTCATCACTGACCTCCTTTGTTTCTGCTCTTTTCAAAATCAATTGCACACTGCTCTCCATTTGCCCAATCTTTACAGTTCTTACAAACTTCCAAAGGCTCATCATTCATTCTATCTATCCATCCACAACAATAAATTTGCGGTTTTCCGTTGATGTGAAATTCTGTTGTCGGTCTCCCTCTGCCATCTTTGTGAGGGCATTTTTTAACATGTACCATCATTCCTCCCTTATATTTTTGATATGAAATATACAAAACTAGCTAATGCAGAGCCTCCAAAAGTCACTCCCATCCATGAAATTACATATGGCTCAATGTCAATGAGTAAATCCCCCAAACTTGAATTGTTGTTGTCTTTTAAACAAGCAATAATGTTGATAACACTAAAATATCCCCATATCACCCATACACAAATAATCATAAACACCCAAAAATACTTAAAAATAACCTCCATCATACATTTTCTCCTTAATAACCAAAATAATGGTCTCCATACTTGTAAGCAGGGATGCAATACTTGTTGTAAGCTCCAGATGTAAAGAATAGGATCTCATCATCTATCCTGTGTTTTAGTTCTGAATCAATTGCATCAAAAGTCTCTTTGGATGGAGTTGAGATTTTGTCCATCTCTCCATTCCAGAATGTTGTGAAATGATGTTTTTGGGAAATAACACTCTCAATGTCATCTGGGAATCTGTCAGAGTCAACTCTGTTGAGAATCACATCAACAACAAGCCTCTTGCCAAAAATGTCTTGGTTTCCTGCCTCTGCCTCAACACATATTGCAAGCATCTCAAGTGATTCACTGTCTAATTGTTTAATAGCATCTTTAGATTCATACACCTCCATTCGATTAAATTTGTGCTCTGTTTTCGGTTTTTGTATTTCTTTTGTGCTGATACTGCTCAAAGTTATAAAACTGTCTAAAATGGACACTAACGCAAAAATAACAAATATTTTTGTTCCCATGCCTACCTCCAACACTTTTTATTCCTTTGACTCTATCAATTTACTTTCACTTTGCATCTGGGCAATCAATGTCTTTAGTGGCACAGACAATTGAGCCTCCTTTTTCTCTCTTTCTGCCAACTGCTCATAGATCATTCTAAAATTTGCCCTGTCTGCGGAAATGTTTTCACTGATACACAAATTTCTGAATCCAATTCTCTCTGTTGCTTTTCTTGCAAGTGGTGATAAACTGTTCATAGCCTCAACAGGTCGAATGTGTCCATATTTTCTGATGGCTCTCAAGACCTCCTCCCATGCATCCCCCCAACTTGGCAATTCTCCATGTGCAATAGATGATGCCATTTCTCGGATGTCTGCGATTGATGGACTCCATTTGTTGAGGCTCACCCACTTATTCAGACCAATCTCCGCAACCTTGTATGGAATGTCCTGCAACTGAGCAAACCACAGTTCCATTGCCTGTTTATTTGGCAAGAGATTCTCTCTTGGATAATAAGTCTTGAGAGCCAATGCAAATGTGCCAAACTCTTTCTCTGTCATTTATTTCTCACTCCAAACCTCCCTGATCGTTGAGTCTGTGCCAAGGTCTCCAATCAACTTTAACTCCACACTCTGGACACCTCTCACAGTCTAATTCCTTGTATTCATCAAATGGATAGCCACATTTAGGACAATAACCATCATCACACAGTCCTTTAATCTCCAATGGATATATTGGCTCTTTTGATGAGATGAAATCAAAAATGTGCATCTGACCATCACATCTGTAATTATCAAGGCTCATGTTTTTCCTTTCACCCATTCCTCAATCATGTCATAGCTTTCCTCTAATTGAGTTGCAACCTTGTTTGTTGTGGATCTGCCTTTGTTGTCATAATTGCCATCAAGAATCTTTGCCATATTTGCATCCTTAATCATCCAATCAAATGTGGCTGACCAATTGCGGTCATTCTTTCCCTTGAGGAAAGAGGATGCCTCTGCTTTTTGGAACATCAATTTGAAATCCTCAACAGAATATGTCTTGAATCTTGCTGAAATTGCTTTCTTTCTAGCATCAGAGAGTTTTGAGAGTTTGGGAAATGACACGCAAGTGTCATTATACAAATCAGCTATTTCTTGATAGTTGATTTTTTCTCTTTTCTCTTTCTCTATCTCTAACTCTATCTCTTTCTCTTTCTCTTTCTCTTTCTCTGTGTAACGCTTGGTCACACTCGGTAACTGAGTGGTAACATTGTTACCATTTTCAAGTAACATCTGTTTATCTCTTGCTCTCTTTTTCCTCATGATTCCTGCTTTGTCGGTCTCTTTACCAATAAGGCTTGGCACTTCTGTCAAAAAAAATTCATTTGGACTGTTTTGTGTAAGCAATCCAACGCTTTCAAGATATGATAATGTGACTTTTACATTTTCCTCATCTTCATCAAGAGCAAGTGCCAATTCTTCTGGAAAACTTTTCTCAACCCCCTCAAAATATAAAAATCCCTCATCCTGTAAACTGAGAAGTTGCAATTTCAAATAAATAATTGTGAAAGTGTCTCCTCCTGCTATTCTTCTTAATTTCTTCATTGCTAAACTCTTAAAAAATCCCTCCTTGAGTCTTAACCAATAATATGTTTTAGACATTTATGCCTCCATACCCCCCTCCAATCATTTTTTATAAAAATCAAATTCTCTCCTTTATGCGTATAATATCCGTATAATGTGCGCATTACTTACGTATAGTGTGCGTACACTATGCGCCTAATTGAATGGCAACTCCTCTTGGATGTCATCTGGAATGTTCGTAAATCCATCTGCATCTGTCTGAGGATCTGGAGCAGGACTGCCCTCTTTTCTACCCTCTGCAAAGTCCATCTGTTCAATGATGCAGTCATTGGTGTAGTATTTTGTGCCATTCTTCTCATATGAGCCTGTTTGCCAATGACCCTCAACAAGAATCTTTTGACCTTTGCGGAAATACTTTTCAACAAACTCAGCCGATTTTCCAAAGGCAGTGCAATTGATAAAATCTGCACTCTGCTCACCCTCTCGCTTGAATCTCCTGTCAACTGCAAGTGTGAACTTGGCAACTGCCTTTGCCTCTGCTCCTGCGGAATAACGAATCTCAGGATCCCTTGTGAGTCTTCCTAACAAAATGACTTTATTCATCAGTTTGCTCCTCCAATTTTTCCATCAACAGTTTAAGAATCTCTCTTGTTGTTTCTTTGCTTGAAAAGCCATATATTTGAAAGTGATAAATCAAATATTTAATTGACCTTTCCAGAGTGTTGAGACGTACAATCTCAATCAAAATCTGTTCTTTTTTGTCCATCAAACAAATCCTCAAACATTTTTTCAAACATATCTTGGCATTGATTTTTATGGAATCCATCTTTGAGAATATTGCAATAATCATCAATGGAAATCGGCAATTTTTTTACAACACTTTCTGCAATACACAGTGATAGTGACAATAGATCAGCACCTCTGCCATTTAAGTAAACTTGTACATCATCATCTTTATCAAGAATTGTCTTGATTGATGCAGGTTGTAACTTAAAAAACTCTCTTTTAAATTCTTCATGATTCATTGGTCATACTCCTTTCCATCTAGTTCCCACTCTTTTAGTTCATCTTTTAAAAAATCTAAAAGCCATTCAGTTGAAAACATAGCTTTCTCAGTGAATGCAAACTCATTTTTAATTTCTGAAAACATGAGTCTGTATTTAAGCAAATCATCAAGCCAAAAAAGAAATTTCTTATATACTCTGATTTGTTTCATGTCTGCGTTTGCTTTTTCCAACTCCTCAATCTGACCTTTGAGCCATTGTATTGATTCTGGTAAATTCATTTTTTTCTCCCTCAATCAGTTGCAAGATAACCATAATATTATATTGCTCCTTGCTTTGATGGCTCTTGCGTTGCCTTTGCAAGGTTTCAGGCAATATTTTTTAGCAAAGTACTTTTTGCAAAAATTCGTGTTGTTTTTCACATATAAACATCACAAAATTTATCAATCTTTAATGGTATGCCTCCAATAAATTTGATTTTAAAAGTACCTTTGTCAACGCTTAGAATTAAAGTGCAGTTGTTCAAAATAAAAACGTATTCATCACCATCCTCAAGTGTTGAGATTCCATATACGTCCTGTAATTTTTTTCTTGCCTCTGCAATGATCTCATTAGTATTGTCTATCATTTTCAACCTCCTTCTCACTTAGATCATAAGGACAATTTTTGTCTCTGTGACTTGTTATGACGTCAAGTGTTTCTTCAAAGATATGTCCATCAATCGTGCACTGTCTTTCATCTGGATTGATTTTTGTTGAACATTCAAAACAATGTTTTGGTTTTTCTCTATCAGTCATGCATCCTCCTTTGAAAAATTCATGTGCTCCAATTTTTCTCTCTTTTGAGCATCTGATGTCCTTGTGTAAAGCCTTGTTGTGTCCAGAGAATTGTGTCCAAGTATATCTGCAAGCTCTGTGATGTTGTTTGAGTATGTATTCAAGAATACTTGAGCAAATAAGTGTCTGAATGAATGAGCATGGACTTTGCTTTTCTTGACTCTGGCACTCCCTGCAACTTTTTTCATCTGTCTCCAGATAGTTGAGGCATTGACCATCTTGCCCTTTACAATGGCACTTGGAAAGAGAAATCCCTCCTTTATGCCCTGATCTCTGGCATATCGTTTGAGGTCTCTCATGAGGTCTTGCCTCACAATGATTGTCCTTTCCTTGCCCTTATTGAATACCTTGATATAGTTGCTTTTCAGACTCTCAACCTTGAAATATTTAAGTTCTGAGATTCTGATTCCTGTCATGGCAAGGATCTTCATGATGTGATAGAGTTGATGCTTTTCTTGCCTTTTGGCAAATCTCAAGAGTCTTTTATAATCTGAGATTGAAAGAACCTCCTCATTGCTCTGCTTGGACTGCATCTTGATTTTCTTAATGGTGAGGTCTTTAAGATCTAACCATTTGAGGAACTTGTTGACCTCAACAATCCAAACATTGATTGAACTTGTTGAACCTGCAATGTCTCCTATATGCATCTTGTATCTGAGCATGGTGTCCTTGGTGATCTCCTCATCTTCTGGCAACCAATCAATGAACTTTTTGACATTGGCTTTGTACTGATTGAGCGTTGATGTAGCATACTCTTGATATTTCTGCTCAAGGATCCATTCATCTAGTTTGGGAATCAAGTCCTTTTTCCTCATCTTCACTCTCATCCTCCTTTTTGTAATTTGCACATACAAAAAAGCCAAGCCATGCAAGTGATGCAAGACAGACCACAAATGGACTCCACTTGTCACTGTCTACTTTTGGAAAAAAGAATACAAATAGAAAGACTGCCAGACCTGTCAAGAATTTAGAAAGACTGTTTTTTAACCCCCTCATCCTTTTTATTACCCCTCTCTCTTTCTTGGTTCATGCGGTCAATCAGTGCATATGCCATTGGCACATCCTCTTTCTTGACCACATGACCTGTGATGTCAGCCAATACTTTGCCATCTTTCAGATGATGCCTAATCATTATTGACCTCTTTCTGAAATAGAGTCTCAAGTGGCATTTCAACTTTTAGAACATCTCTAATCTTTAAAGTCTCATCAAATATAAATGGAGTCTTTCCATTCAATCTTGATGACATTTTCTGCAAAGTCATTCCACATTGTTCTCCTAACTGAGACATAGTCATATTTTTTCTTACCATCTCAGCTTTTAAATTTTCGTACATAAATCTTCACTCCTTACTGCATAATGTAAACTATCATTTAGATTTATCGTTTGCAATAAACCATAGTTTAAATATAACACCTTGAGCGATAAATTCCAACCAATATTTACCTTTTAAAATAAAGATGGTAGAAATTACATAAGACTTATTTATTATATTTAAGAAAGTATTGTTGATATTTACTGAATAAGATATTATATTTGATATAGATATTGAATCTATAAACCAAAAGAGGAGAAAAAATGACCATAGAGGAAAACTTGAAAGAATACATCTTGAGCAACTACAAAAGTTTACGGAATTTTGTCAATACCTCTGGAATTGATTTACCTTATTCAACAATTGATGGAATGCTCAAAAGAGGAATCAAAAATGCAAGCATAGATAATGTATTAAAGATTTGTAAAGCATTGAACATAAGTGCAGACGAATTGGGAAATGACAAGATTATTCCTAATTCAAACAGTATCAAGCATATTATGATTTCTGAGATTCCAGATAATTTCATTCATATGAGGAAAAACAAGGAAAATTATAGTGATTTAACAATTGATGGAGTGATTCTGTCAGATGAGGAATACAAGACCTTTATTGATATGAATGAGGTAACTATTGAATTTATCAGAAAAAAAAGGAGGGAATTATGAGTTTATTTCCATGGAAAAAGAATAAAACCTCAATAGAATCAGTCAATATCCCTGCAAAAACTGTCTCAGTTCTAATGCAGGATGGCTCTGTTGAGGAATATCCAGAGCATTTCATCATCACTGATGATAAGAACTGTGTTGTTTGCAATAGCAAGCTATATCACACAAGCCTTGATTGCAATTATTTGCAGACTGAAATGAGCAGTGGCACTCAAGTCAAGGCAATGAAAATCTATGATGCAGAGGCACAATGCTTTGAATATTGCTATGAATGCCAAAAAGAAAGAGAAATACATGACAGATAGGATGAATTGAATTGAAAAAGAAAGTTTTTTTATATGTCCGAGTCTCAACACAGGAGCAAGCCAAGGAGGGATATTCCATTGATGAGCAGATTGAGAGATTAAAAGACTATTGCAAGGCAATGGGATGGATCATTGTCAAGATATACACTGATGCAGGATATTCTGGAGCATCAACTGACCGCCCTGCTTTGCAAGATATGATAAAAGATATAGAGGCAGGAAAAGGAGACTCTGTTGTTGTTTATAAACTTGACCGCCTCTCCAGATCTCAAAAAGACACTCTCTCACTCATAGAGGACAGTTTCCTTGCACATAAAGTTGATTTTGTTTCAATGACTGAGAACTTTGACACCTCCACTCCTTTTGGCAGAGCCATGATTGGCATTTTGTCAGTATTTGCTCAACTTGAGAGAGAGCAAATCAAGGAAAGAATGGGAATGGGCAAAGAGGGCAGAGCCAAGGATGGCAAATGGCATGGAGGAGGTTATGTTCCGATAGGATATGACTACACAGATGGAGAGCTTGTCATCAATGAATTTGAGGCAATGCAGATCAGGGAAATTCACAAGCTATATCAAGAGGGAAAGGCTTTTAATGCAATTGATTGGATTTTTGCTGAAAAAGGATATACCCAAAAGCATGGAAAATGGCACACCAAAAGAATCAAAGAGACAATGCTCAATGAGTTGTATATTGGAAAAATCACATACAACGGACAAGTCTATGATGGAGCACATGAGCCGATAATTGATATTGATACATTCAACAAAAGTATTGCCCTCTATAAATCAAGAGATTATTCTCACTGCAAGAATCATGGCAGAACAACATATTTAGGCAGTCTTGTTTATTGCAAGCACTGTGGAGCACGTTTTGGAGCTTTCTCATGTAATGATAAAAAATATAATAAAGAATACCGATATTATAGTTGCTATTCTAGGAGAAAATCCTCAAGAAATATGATAAAGGATCCTAATTGCAAGAATAAAATCTATCGCAGGGAGGAACTTGACCAACTTATTTTTAATGAGATCAGCAAACTTGCAAATGACCCAACTCACATCCATAAGATAAAGCAGGAGCAATTCTCTGATGATGACACCAAAAAAGAGACACTTATCAAAAAGGAGATTGCCAAAATTGACGGACAAAAGTCAAGATTCATGGATTTGTATGGTGTTGGTGAGTTTACAATGGAGGAGGTTCAAGCCAAGGTTGCTCCTTTGAATGAGCAGAAAAAGAGATTAGAAAATGAACTCCTTGCCCTCTCAGATGGCAAGTCCTCCATGACTGAACAAGAGGCAATGAGCATCATTGCAACATGGAATGATGTTATGAATGAGGGAGATTTTGACCAAATAAGATTGCTCATCAATTCATTGATTGAACGAATAGAAATAGACAATGATGATGTGGACATCTTTTGGAAATTCGCATGAATCCTTATTTCATGCGGTTTCCGCTTACTTTAGCGAATTTTGCCCTTTATTTTAATAGTTATCCTAAATATACAAAACAATCCAAAGGAGAAATGAAAAATGTATGATATGAAATTTATTGAGTTGCACAATGCCATCAAGGAACATCTGATCGCCAAACATGGACAGGCTTTTCTGAACCTGTCCAAGCATCATCAATGTGCTTTAATAACTGAGACATTTCTCAAATATATGCAAGAGCAAAGAGAGAGACAGGCTTAGGCTTGTCTTTCTTTATATTCAAAATCAATTTTAGAGAGATAGACTCTGCCTTTGATCTTGGATGCCTTGACCTTATCTGGATAATCATTTTTGATGACCCACCTCAGAGCAGAGACCATTGCTTGATTATCCTTGTAATCATCCTCATTGATTATCTCAACTCTGTCATAATTTGTCTTGATGAAATCATCAATCAGCTTGTTGATTTTACTATCTTTCTTTACTTCTTTTACTCTCTCGAATCTCACCCATAATCACTCCATATTTTACAAATTTTGATAATATCCCTAATATATCAACAATATTATTTATTGTAAAATAATTAAATTTCTGCTTTTTTTCTTATACGTATAATAGGCGTATACTATGCGTATAATATGCGTACACTATACGTATTATATGCGCATACTATGCATACATTATACGTACACTATGCGCCCACAAAAAAAGCAGGAGTTGCCCTGCCTTTTTCTTATCCTCTATAATCTGATCTTGGATTTAATATGTCATATACATTACACTCAAGAGCCTCTGCAAGTCTCAGAACTGTGAGGACTGTTGCCTTGTTGATGTCTTTGAATCCTTGTTCATAATTCTGCACTGTCCTCAGATTGACTCCTGCCTTTTCTGCCAATTCTGCCTGTGTCATATCTTTTGATTCTCTCATAAATTTCAAACTGCTCTTATATGCCACCTCTGCACCTCACAACCATTTATCTTTCTTCAACCTCAATCACTTCTGCATCAAGACTATATTTGTGCTGATTCTCCTCTTGTAATTCCATCTCAGCATCTTCTCTTGTATCAAATGCCTCGCTCCAAATTTCACTTGCCTTGTCAAATACATAAAATTTAGTCATTTTCTTTTCCTCCTTATGTCTAAATTTTTTAAAAATCAATTGTTTCATAATTTCCTCTATCAAAATCCTCATTGAATCTGATTTCAACAGAATGCTCTGCTGGATTTGGTTCAAGCTTGTCATAAGCTGAAATATTCCTAGCCATCTCCCTAGCCTTTTCGACCTCCTCAGTTTCAAGCAATATATTCTCACTGATAAATCCGTTCTTGTTTACAATTGAATATACTGTGTACATCATAATTATTACCTCCTTGAGTGGTGTGCTCTGTTTCATTTCTTGATTTTATTATACTCTTATAGGAGTATATTACTATTGACAGAATTACCAAATAATTTATCTTTTCTTTGATTATTTTGTACACCTTTAGGAGTATAGAAAAACATAAAAAAAGAGGCAGGAAAGTCCTGCCCCTAGCCAATAACCTCTATTGTCATGGATGTCCTGCATCCATAGTCATTGCCTCCAATTGAGTCTGCACTGTTTGGCACATAATACCACAAGTAGACAACATCACCCTCTGTGACATTCCCCACTGTTGGAGTGATGACAATGTCCTCTGTCACAGATGCTCCAAAGTCATCCTGTGACCATGCAAGAGTGTTGTTGTTGGTATATGAGTTTTTCATGACTCTTAAATGTCTCCTGCCTGTTGTGGCACTGCCTTGGATGGATGCCCTTGCAGAGACCAAGATCTTGCTAACATTTGCGCCAATCTTGATGCCTCCATCACTCTGGAGAGTGAGTTTATTCCCAACTGAATTGGAGAGATTCAGAGCAATCTTGGTGTATGTATTGACTACAAGATTTGTCACATTTGCAGACAGAGATGCAGTCATGACATTTTTCTCAATGTTTACTCCATTAACCTCAAGTGATTGCTCCTCTTTAGGAAAACAGTTGATGCCAACTGAGGACTTGAGCCTATCAAAGTATATGATCGGCATTCCTCTGGAAATCCAAAGAGAATAGGTTGTTGTGCCTCCTAAACTATCAACCAAGGTGACAACCACTGTCCATGCATAGGAATTATCAAGCTGAACTACACTTGTGACATTATCTTGCACAGTTCCGCTCACAGATGGAGAGGAATCTCCCTCTTTTGTTGCACTATATGTGATTGTTATTTGGTTGTTTCCATTTATAGATGGATATTGTGCATCAACAGTCAGATCTGTTGCAGTATAAAAATTATCCTGTCTCTGGAGAGTAATGATTGCACTTGGCACAGACCAATCAAGCATGTTGATTGTGACTTTCTTTGTGCCTGTCAATCCTCTTGAATCCGTCACCATGAATGTTGCATCAAGACTCATTCCAGAGTCAATGACTCCTCCTGATCCGCTTGCAGATGAACCGCTCACAGTCAGAGGAATGACTGTTCCATTGACTGTGACAGAGCATGACCTCACTGATGCTCCATTCTTGGCAGACAGACCGCTTGCAGAATAGCTCAGAGTGGAGTGATTTCTCACAATGTCTTGGTCATTCTCTGTGAGAGCAATTGTTGTTGGATTTGTGTCCTCATAAGAGGCAGAGCCTATACTTGGAGAGCAGACATTGGCATTAACTGAGTATGTGCCACCTGTCTTTGTTGTGATATTTGTGCCATATGTGACTTTTACCTTATATGTGCCACTCTTGGCATTTGGAATTGATGCATAAAGCGCATTTACAACACCGCTCCCTGCATATCCTGTGATGGATGTTCCAGAGGTTGTGTCATTTGATACTTGACTGTTATCTGCTCCAAGAATATTCACAGTGACAGTCCTGCCAAGCGGATTATATAATCCAATGGTCAATTTGCTCCCAATGGTGAAATTGGGCATAGAATTGGCATACGGATATGCGTATGTTGTGACTGCTAAGGAATAGGACGTTGTTACAAGCTGAGAGTCCTTTCTCCTCACTCTTGTCTTGATATTATATGTTGTATTTGCTGAGAGTCCACTGATGGTATATGTGCCACCTGTGCCATCTGCAACATTGATACCGCTCCAAGATGCACCATTATCTGTTGAATACCAAATATAATCAACAATTGAATCAGATGTCCATTTGATTGTTGCAGTTGTCTCAGTCTTTGCAGTGAGATTCTGATTGACTGTTGCATATCTTGGAATCTCATCAAGAGTGACAGTCTGACTGCCATTTGCAAAAATGATATTTCCACCAACATCAACTGATATTTTTACACTTTTAGTGCCATCATCATTGTGAGCAACTGTGAATGACTTGGAGAAAAGAGTCACTGTCTTACTTGGTGACAATCTAAATGAGTCACTGTTTGACTGTGATGCACTGCCCACAGTGACTTGAGTGCTCTGATTTCCATATGTGTCAGATGTTGAACTTGAGGACTTGGATGCAGTCACAGTGACAGTCACAGTTGACCTGTTTAATGCTTGATTTGGCACACTGCTCCAAGCACATTTGAACGTGATATATGAACTTGTTGAGCCTGTCCTTGTCAGATTAAATGAACCGCTTGCCATTATGAGCCTCCTGTTGCGCTTGATACAAGACCAATGCCCTCATTTACCACAGTATTCCCATTCGTGATCTGGATTGGAATGAATCTGAGCTGATTGCAGAGAGTGATTTCCTCCTCGACTACACTCTTTTTCATGTGGAACTCATCACCATTGACCCAATAGATCTTGTTATTATTGCGGTCATATCCTGCAAATCCCTCTGTGTCATTCATAACAACATAAGAGCCATCAAGACCATACATTTTAAGTCCATCACTATTCATGAGACCAACAAGGTTGTTTGCATCATCATATAACTCAAGGATTCCACTCACATTTGAATGAGATCCAAGTTTTAATGTGCCACCTTTTATCATGTCAGCAACAAGATTGATGACATTGATTGCTTGCATGTTTAGCGTACCATCAATAGTCCATGCACTTGTAAATGTGCCATTGATGCCTGTCTGTGAGAATCCTATGCCTCCATTATTTATCCTTATGACATTGGTTGCAGTGTCTTTTGGCAGAGAATCAACAACAAGAATCTGGTCTCCATCATAAATGACATAGGAATCTCCCATGACTCCCATGATCTGTTCTGTTGATTGTTGGAGTTGTTCACCAATTGATGATGCAATTCCCTGCACCTGATCTGAGACATCCTTATTGACTGATGCAGTGATGTTCCCAACAAGTCCAGAGAGCGTGTTTGTGAAATTTCCAAACTCAACCTCTGTGTACTGCTCAAATATGCAGTCATAGACAAATCCAATGACATTGGTCATCATATTGACACCAAGCCTGTCATCAATGACCTCAACAGTGTCTCCAATGTCTGTGACCTTATCAAGATTTGCCTTGAGAGTATAGTTTATCTGAGGCACACTGTTCTGCTCAAGATATTCAATGGCTTGTACCATGAGATCACTGACAAGAGCTTGTGTGTAAGCCTGTTCTGACTCATAATCCTCTTGATTGATGTCATCCTGTGAGAATGTGATTGTCTTTGTATATGGCAAGGCATATTGAATGGAGCTTGTCACATAAATCTCTGCATTTGGATCTATGGCATTGAGGAGCAGTCCATCCTTGCCAACAGGCAAGATCTTTGTCACAACATTATCCCAATTTTCTTGGCAGGTGATGTCCTTGAGATTTTTCTTATATTGGACAATGATGCCATTATCAACACCAATATTGGCTCTTATCCCAATGCTGAAATTATCCCTTACAAGATGCCCACCCCATCTCTCAATAACAGTTTGTACTGCCTCATAGAGCGAATTTCTGACACATCTATATGAATCTACTGTTGCAACATCAGAAATGGTTGTAAACTCGCTCTGAGGCTCTGTGGCACTGTTTAAATGGTCAAGTGCATCATTGCAGTTCTTATCAACTACATAGGAATCAGCAATGAGATAATTCTTGGAATCATAAAACACATGATAGCATTTGGACACTAGCTTGCTCTTTGTTTTTGTGACATTTCCAATTCTGAATGCCTGATCTCCTGTTGGAGTGTTTGCAACAACAATGTTGCCCTCAACAAAATAATCAATATATTCCAAGCCTGTCTCAAGATCTAAATAATAATCGCTATTGTCTTTTTTATGGACTTTTGCTTTGAGAGGACTTAAAACAACATCACCATTTGAGACAAATGATGTATCTGTCTGTCCAAATACTTTTATCATGTTGTTCCACCTTTCTCATGGACAATCTCTGTGCCTCAATCACCTGTTCCATCTGGTTCTGGTTCTGGCTCTGCTTCTCCTCGAACCCAAACATCAATGAATACGTCCTCAAGTGTTGCATAATCAAACACTTTGATTGCAAGACCAATGAAATTTGCATTTGATATGGCATAATCCATCTCTCTATGATACTTCTCTTTCCATGCATCCGTTGTTTCATACTTGTGAACGGACATTATTGTGTCACCATCTACCTTATGTTGTACTCCTGTTAGTAAAAAAGCCATAATTCTATCCTCCTTTTTTCTTTATGCTAAATAGATAATATGTGCTCGTACATTGACATTGTTTATAGTTGACCAAGCCTGTGCAAAAATTTTGTTATTAGCACTATTTATAAAAATTTGAATGTTTGGATATGATGGATCTAGTGTATTTCCTGATACAGCTAGAATGTTTTGAGCAGGTTTAGGAATATTACTAGGTAATGTTGCAAGCTCTATTCCCATGTTCGTGATATTAACTGTTTTGTTAATATATAGCTCGACAAATCTCAAATACCTCCGATAATAGACTCCTGTTGAGCCTATTTGAGTAAGATTTGACAAATAGGTTAATTGTTTATTTGATGGTGCATAGGGAACATATGAATCATCATTGATGGATGCCACTCTAATCATTGGTTTAAAAACAAGATTGTTAATTATAGTGCCATTTCCAATACGTATTTTTACGTTCGCTCCATTAGAATCGTTATTTACAACAACCTCAGCACCATTTCCATAATCAACAAACCTTGCTGAGTTAGCTTTTTCATATATCAAGCAATATGTTTCTGAGCCACCATTTGCAGGACAACCACTTAATATATAATTGCCATTCTCTAGCCATTTTGTTGCATCACTATATATTTCAAAAAAAGTTGTTGCTGTTGCTGTTCCACTAACAGTAATAGTGCCATCAGTATTCACTGTAAATGTAAGACCGTTTAACACTTGCGTTATGGCATTATTTTGCAATAAATTTTTAGCACCAACCATATTGTTAATGTCTACAATTTCTGCATCTATGCCATCAATTGCCTCACCATGACCATCAACAGTTGCATCAATCTCATCAATTGCATCCTGCACATTTGTTGCAGTCAGTTCACTAACTGTGTTGTCATATGGTACTGTGGAGGCAGTGCTCCCCTCTCCATTTACAACCTCAAAAGTGCTTGTTGAGCCATCTGTCAAGGTGATTGTGTATGTGTCCACAAGTCCAACAGTGCTTGTTTTCTCAATGCTTGCGATACTTGTTCCATTTGTGACTGTAAATGTGGTCTTTCTTCCATCATCAAGAGTGATTGTGTATGTGTCCACATTTAAAGATGAGCCTGTCTTTTCAATGCTTGCTATCCCAGAGCCATCTGAACCCATTTTTAATAGGACTTTGACATCACTGATCTTGGTTGAATCTTGTCTGCTCATATTTTCCTCCTTAGAAAGTGACATCCTGCTCAATTGATAGGACACCTCTTAAAATTGTAAACATATCACTACCAACACCAATGCAAAGGTCATAGAAATACCGCCCTGCATCAATCTCTTTTGTGTCCTCTGGAGCAACTCTGACACATAAAAGTCCATCAGTCTGCACAATACCTGCTCCAAGAGCCTTGTGGAACACATTTTCCTCACCTGTCACACGCTTTTTGCAAGTCATATCTGCGGAATTAACTATGACTGCATTGCCATCATCATCCAAGACCTCAACATTGAATGCAAGAGTGTCACCTCTTGTCATTGTGATGTTTTCATTTTCCATTTGAAAATTTGTTCTCATCAAATCCACCTCGATACATTCTCAATCTCAAGCTGAGTCACATTTCCAACCCATGAGATTGTGTTTGTGCCAACATTTAGGACTAAATTGGTGTAATCTCCTGCAACAGAGCGATTCATCAAGATATTTCCTTGATAGGCATTCATCTGTTGCCCATCAAGAGTGATGAACTCTGCATCTGCAAGATTTATCACAAAAAGTTGCGCTCCATTGATAGAGAGATTGATTGTTCCAGATCCATAGATTGTGAGTGCAGGTCTTGAGATTGTATTTCCTCTGTTAAATACCACACAGGAGTCCAAGTCCTCATTTAACATCTCCACATTTAGTGTGAAATTCATTGCAGTTCCGCTTGTTATATAAAACCACACATAGTTGAATGTCTTTGATGCAGTGAGTGTTGCACTCATTGATGCAGAGCCACTGTTTGAAAGAGGCAGATAAGTGCCACCAAATGAATCAGCATCAGAGGGAACACTGCCAATGACTCTGATTGAGCAACAACTTTCTCCTGTTCCATCCGTTGTGGCTTTAAGAGTGTAATCTCCTACATCCAAGGTCATTGCATTTATTGGCACATAGAACTCTGTTGCACTTGTGGCAGTTCCTTGCAATGAGATCACACCATTCTCAGCATTTATTGTGACTCCATTCTTAGTTGCAGAATAAGGTCTCACACTCATCTCATTTATTGAAAAAGAAAAGGCATCATCAACTGCGGAAAACTTAAATGGTTGCACATGAAATGTGACTGTTGCAGTTTTGAACCTTATGAGCTTTTCAAAATCTATCTGATTTATAATCTCATAATTATAGAATTTATCTGGCTCATTAGAGAATATGACTGTCCCCTCTGAATCAAAGAACTGAATGACCTGATCCACATCATAATCACCATAAAGACCAATGGACATCTGCTTGTCATAAGCTGAATATCCGAGCTTGGTCACAATATCTCCATCCCTGCCATCAATCTCCTCAACACTTGTCCTTATTAAAGGCTTGGAGATTGGAGGCAAGGACTGAATCAAGAGTCCTTTGATTGTTGTGCTCTTGACACCATTTAGGATGACATAGCTCATGCCTCCACCTCCTTATGAGTAAACAAGTCTTGTGACAGTCTTATCAACAAACTTGCCCATTGTCTCATCATCCATCTCAATCTTGACCTCATATAGAGCCTCTTTAAATGCAGAAACCATTGAGTCAAAATTATTGGACTGATTTGTAGAACCAACACCATTTATGCCTGTTGGCAGTGAGTTGTTGATGTCATTTGTGACCTTTTTCATTTCACCGACAAATCCAACATCAAGACCTTGAGCCATATAATTTCCGATCTCTGCCCAGACCTTTGATGGAGAGCTGATGTCCATTTTTTCTCTTGCAGACTTAACGATTCTTTCCATCATCTTATTGACTGCACTCTTGACACTGCTCTCTTGAGAGAGGAATCCGCTTTTAAGTCCATCTGCAAGATCTTGTCCTATGGATTTAAAAGATGAATTATATCCGCTCATAGCAGAAATCATTGCAGAGACAATGCTCTGTGCAGTGCTTACAAGATTTCCTCTGCCACTGCCAAATCCAACATTTAGCTGATTAACAAGCTGAACACCAATCTGTCTGAAATTGCTCAGATTATTTTTCATAAGATTTGAAATCTCACTGATGATGTTCTGCGTTGTGTTGATGATTGAGCCTTTAGCATTGTTCATTCCATTACTGATGTATGTTATGACATTTTTGCCAATCGTAGTGAACTGCATCTGTGCATTCTGGAATGATGTGAGGATGTTCTGGATCATCTGAGTCACGATTGTTTGAACACTTGCCCTGCTCTGATTGAGTCCATTTGAAATCAGCTTGGAGATGTTCTGACCAATAGCTTGAAATTGTCCGCTATTGGCATTAAATGTCCTAACAATATCCTGTGACAGTTCACTTGCAGTTGATGTGAGAGATGAGCCTCCTCCATCCATACCCTTTGCAAGAGTCTTGACAGTTGCATCACCCTCTTTTTGCATCTGCTTGTTGACACTGTTCATCTCATCTGAGAATCCATCCCCTACACCTTGAGCAAGGAATGCACCCACTTGGTCTTTCATGACTGTTGACGGACTCGATATGCCAAAAAATCCTTTGATTCCGTCAAGAATGCCCTGTCCAAATCCTCTTATCTTTTCAAGGATCCATGCTCCTGCATCAGAGATGCCTTGCCATAAGCCTTGGACAAGTTGCAGTCCTGTCTGTGCCATCTGAGGAACTGCCTCAATAATGCCTGTGATTATAGCTCCTATGATCTGAGGAATCGCTCCAACAAGTCCTGCAATTATTGCAGGCATATTTGTCACAAGAGCAACAAATAACTGAACTCCTGCATTTATGATTGCAGGGAGATTTTGCATGAGTCCATTGATGAGACCTGTGATGATTGTTGGCAATGCCACAACTATGCCATTGATAATGGCAGGGAGATTCTGCACAAGTGATGTGAGCAGTTGGATTCCTGCATTTACAATCATTGGAATGCTTGATAGTAATGAACCCACTATGCTATTGATGATTGTTGGAAGTTGCGCCACAAGTTGCGGAATTGCGCCAATAATACCATCAGTGAGTGCCATAAGGAGTTGCAATCCTGCCTCAATAATGAGAGGCAAGTTGTCTGTGAGTGCAGTTACAATGTCAGTGATGACCTGTGGCAACATCTCCATGAGCTGAGGGATTGCGTTTGTGATTCCTTTAATGAGTCCAACAATTATCTGGATTCCTGCCTCAATAATCTGAGGCAACATAGAAACTAATGCAGACACAATCTGCGGAATCAAGTCACTAATGACATTCACAACATCTGGCAGAACTGACAGAATCGTTGTGATCGCACCGCTCACCGCCTCCACGATAATAGGGAGATTCTGTTGAATGATAGGCACAACCGCTTGCATCAGTTGAGGGAGCATTGTCTGGATTGCATGTGACATTCCTGTGATAACAGTTGCTATTCTTGGAACTATTGTTCCAATGACACCGCCCTTGCCATCCTCAGTGATGAGTGTTCCAATGAAATTGGATGCAAGAGTCTCAAAATTGGCATTCTCATCTGCCATGCCTGTGAGCATGTTCTGCCATGCACCTTTCATTGAGCCTGTTGAACCTGTAATTGTAGTTGTTGCCTCATTCACTGCATTGTTTGTCAAACCAAGTTCTTGGACTCCCTGTTGCATCATTTTAGTGACTGCTTGTTGATACTCTGCGACAGGCACATCTGTCAGTTTTGTGTACTCACTAGACAAGACACCTGTTGCCTGTGCTTGTTTCAAGAAATCGGCAGATGTTTGAGGCAATACTCCTGCAAATTGGTCTGCAATAGACTGATAACTTGATGCACTTTTAGTAATCAATTGGTATTTTTCATTGAGCGTTTCAACACTTTTTCCTGTTCCACTCGCAAAATCCGCAATTGCTTGCATACCTTGTTTTGCAGTTTCATATCCTGCCTTGTCTCCCATAGTTGCAGAGAATGTTGCACCAACAGAGTTGATTTGGTCAAGATATTGACTCGCACTAATTCCCATTGTCTTATATGCCTCACTCGCATCTTTTGAAATTTGCGAATAGTCCATCTCATCAAATATCTTTTGTGCACCGCCTTGTAACTGTTCAAATTCTCCATATGAGGCAAGAGCCTGTTTTCCTGTGTCAACAAATGCACCACCAAGCCTTTTCAAGCCATCAATTGCACTGTTAATTGCCTGTGTTGCAAGATTAGCTAATACACCTTTCATGACAGTGAATCCATTTGTGGAATCTTCTGCCTTTTTGCCCATGTTCTCAATTGCCTCTGCGGTCTGATTGCATGTTGTCTCTGCATTGGCAGTCTGAATCCTCATCTGATTGACTGCTTTGCCCTGTGCATCATATGCCTTTTCGCTCTTTGTAACGTCTTGAGCTAAATCATTGACCACTTTTTGCTGATTCTTATACTCTGTGGATGATGTGCCAAGAGTCCTGCCTATTTCATCAAGTTTCTGTTTTTCCTTGTCATATTCAGAGACTAATTGCTGATGTTTCTGCCCTGTTTTCTGATATTCTGCGGTCATTTGGGCAAGCTGACCCTTTAAAGTGGAAAGAGCAGACTTTTGTTGTTCCAAAGAGGCTTTAAGTTCCTTTGCGGATGTTGCAAGCTCCTTTTGAGATTTTTCACCGCTTGCAAATGCACTTGATGTGGCTTTCATCTCAGCAGAGGTCACTTTTAGGCTCTGTGTGATTTGACTTAATGCTTTTCTATATTCAGATTCTCCTGTGAGTTTGACCGCTCCACCGAATCCTGCCAAGTTTTCACCTCCTTAAAACCATGAATGGTTCTAAAAATACATTTAAAGCACTTTTTCAATGCTTAAAAATCATTTTTCTTGTTTTTTGGTTTTTATAACCATTCCTCATCTTTCTGTGATTTGATAAATGCCTCTTTATAGGTCACATTTGCCTGTGTGAGCCTCATTTCCATATCCCATACATCTTTGTAATGACCATATAGCTTGTTAAACATGGTCAGTGTCAGTCTCCCTGTCTCTTTAAAAGACAAATTTAGCTTTGTCTTTCCAATAAAATAAAACCAAGAAAAGTCAATGACAGGATCATACTTATCTTGGATTACTCGTTTTTTTCTTCACTTTTAGAACTTGCAATGACAGTCTCATTGAGAGTCTTGGTTGCATTGGCAAGACCAATGTCTGTGATAAGTCTCCCCACCTGCTTGAGTGTGAGAGGTTTTATTTCTGTTCCATTTTCCTCATTGTCAATGTCAATGCCCTCATTTATCATCTCAGTAAAACCAAAGATGACTGCCTTGGCATCTGGCTCACCTTGATACTCAGCTTTTTCTTTTGGTTTTAGATCATCCCATCCCTCAATGGATCCATGCATTCTCTCATATTCCTTTTGAGCATAGAAAGTTCCATCTGTGAGAGCACCCCAAGCATCAAGAGAGCCATATTTCTCTTGGATTGTCTCCATGACATTGAGATTGAAAACAAGTCTGTATGTGTTGCCTTTATATTGGATTTCACCATTAAAATCTTTCATTTCATTCTCCTTCAATACTAAAAAAGGAGCAGAGAACTACATCCGCTCCTTTTATCCTCTATTTATTTTCAATCAGATCTCAACCCATACTGCATAGAGTGTCACATCTCCTGTTGGTGTATATGGACTTGCAACATCTGCCTCTGTTGCAGTTGCCTCTGTTGCCCATCCTGCAAACTCCATGCCTGTTGGAGCAGTGAGTCCTGATCCATCAGAGAGTGTGATGGACTCTCCTGCATCAACTGTGACAGGATCAACTGTGCCTGTGCCACCATTAGCATTATAAGTCACAGTGTAATTTGTCGTAACAGGAGCAGGAGATGTTCCAAAAAAGCTATTGAGATATTCCTGCGCCTCAGCCATTGAGTCAAAGGTCTGTGACTTAGACCAATCACCATTGGCAAGAGTTGAAACCTGCCCCTCAATCTCAGATGTGCCAAATTCAAGAGTCTCACCCTTGGTGTTATTCTCCTGTGATGGCTCTGCAAATTTTACTTTGTTCAGAAATTCAACCTTATATTTATAAACACCTCTGACCATCTTGGTGATGACCCTGCCAAGTCCAACATAAGGAGCAGTGTCAGTTGAATTTCTCACCATCTCTCCATTCTCATCAATCTGATGTCCAAGGAGAGTTGCAAGAGTCTGGTCATCCTCATCATCAATGCCAAGAGTCACAGTGCCACTCTGGAATGATGTGTCTGATTCTGCAAGTGCATCATCTGCATAAAGAGTTGCCTCATTATTGGAGATGTCAACAGTGCAAGAAATCGCTTTTGCAGGTTTCTGTGCAGTGCCATATGTTGCAGATCCGTCTGTCTCCTCGGTCAAAATACCAAAGAGAAAATTTTTCAATCCGATTTTTGCCATTTTAATTTTCCTCCTTAAAAATCGCAAAATTCAATGTTTTGTGATAGTAGCCTGTGTCAGTCTCATAAAAATCTTGGCTTGACCGACTTGGTTGCCAAACAAAATCATTAGCTTTAAGAATTTCCTTTAAACTCTCAATAATGCTTAAATAGTTGCCCTTTGCATAGACATCAAAATCATAATAATCAACATATCCAAGTAGTTCATCATCTCCTGTCAGTGACCCATTGGCATCCTGTTGCATATAAACAACATAAGGCTCACCATGACCCTCATAAAACATATATGAGACAGGAATCTCAACTCCATCCACTATGAAATTAGAAAAGATAGATTCTATCAATTCATTCATCCAACAATCCTCCACTTGCCTGTTTCTGTGCCTTGAGCATAGCCTGTTCAATCTGACCTTTTTTGAACGACTTTCTCATGAATGGTTGTTTAGGAAATGGAGAATTGCTCCTCCCATACTCAAAGACATTTGCCACTAATGGAGCAGGAACTGTCTTTCCATCCTCATTCTGAAAATATCCATAGAATCCAACCTTTGTGTTGATTCCATCATCTGTTGGTGTTTTATAGACCTTTGTGATTTTCAAGCAATTCATCATCTTGGAATTTTGAATGCTCTGAGGAACATTGGCTCTTATGTTGCTCTCCACAACCTTTGCTCCTGCTTTGGTCATCTCTCCAAAGATTTTCTCTGAATCGTTATAGATTTTTTGAAAGTCTTTCATGATCTCTGTGGGCAACTCCATCTCAAACTTAGCCATTAGTGAGTGACCTCCTTGCATTGCATCTCAAGTTCCACACAAGCCTCATCAACATTGTTGAGATATTGGATGGTATATGTCTTTCCACGAAAATCAATCTCCATGTCTCTATTTATCTCAGTGACAGGAAATCTGATTGTGAAATTGGTATATGCTTTCTCAAAATCCGTGTTGTTCTTAATGAGAGTCATGCCTCTTGTTGTCTTAACATTGGCATATGGTTGCAAGACAAGTGTCCTTTGCTTGCTCTGGAATCCTGCGGAGTCCTTGACAACTGTTGTCTGATATATGCTGATTCTTTTGTTATACTTTCCTGCATTTATCATAATAAGTTCACCGAATGCAGACCAAGGATGGACTCAACAACCTTGTTGACATTGGATGAGTCAACATAAAGTGCTCTATTATCCCACATGTCTTGGCACAATATAAAGACAACAATGATGATGTCCTTGAGGTTGTCGAGATTTTCAAGTGTCTGCCCTGTGTATTTAACAATATACTCCTTAGCAACTGTTAAAAGCGTATTGAGAGTGTTTGTGTCATCTTCTGTCACTTCACAGATTCTCAAGTAGTCTGCAAGATCTTGAGCAGTGATTTGACTAACCGCTGATATTTCATTCATTTTGTTGCCCTCCTTTTATGAGGAGTTGCCTAAACAACATCATGGATCAGACTACATCAGTCCACACTGCATAGAGAGTGACATTCTCTGTTGGTGTGTATGGACTTGTCACATCTGCCTCTGTTGCACTGTCCGTTGTTGCCCATCCTGCAAACTCCTTATCTGTTGGAGCAGTGAGTCCTGATCCATCAGAGAGATTGATTGAATTTCCTGCAATCACTGTCTGAGCATCAACTGAACCTGTGCCACCATTGGCATCATAAGTCACTGTCAGAGTGCCAACATTGACTGTTGCGGTTGCATATGCACTGACATCATACGTACCATTAGCAGTGATTGACTTTGTTCCATAAGGCACAACCTCAGAATATTCAACCGCCAATCCATCTGCTATCAACTGATTTCCTAACTCCTCTGTAACAGTCACAACCGCTCCACATGCAATAGATGTGAGATTACCTGTCTCACTGTCACGAATTGTGAAAGGGATCAATGCTTTGATGTTCATTTTTTACTCTCCTTTTTCTTTGGAGACCTAGTCTTTTTTGGCTTTGAAACTGTCTCCTCTTTTGGCTCATCAGTTCCCTTTTCATCTGCCTTGACTTCCTCAACATACTTTGCTTTGAGTAAATCTTTAGCAAGAGAAAGGTCAGATATTTCTCTGACCTCTCCCTTTGCCATAGAGACTAGACCTGTGAAAGAGACTAATGCTCTATATTTCATGCTATCACCTCATTCTTAGGACTGTGCCATCACGAGCTTTGCCATCATCTGCTCATTCTCAACCTTTGAATCAAACTCAAACCATCCAATGACACCATCTGCATGTTCATCAGCATATCTCTCTCTGAGAACCTGTATATTGATGTTCTCAGCAAACTTTGTTGCAAGACCCTTGTAGTCACCATAATAGATGACAGTGTTTCCTGCACCGATCTCTGGCATATTGTCAGATACATAGACAGGCTTTCCAAGGAGGGATGTGCCAAAAGGCAGTGAGATGTCATCCTGCAACATATATCTGCCCATTGAGTCCTTTAAGAGTCTGAGAGCAGTCCTTGTCTGAGTTGACATGATGAAAAATGCATCTCTCTGGAATCTGTCCTTGATAGAATCATGTAACTTGATGACATCATCAGCAGTGATTGCAGATGCAGACTCAGTTGTTACTGAGTTTGTAAGCGTTGAAAGTCCAAGAACCTTTGCCTCTGTTGGAGGCACTGCACTTGGATTGGCAGGTGTTCCAATCAAAAGTTCATGCTCAATGAATCTTGCAATGTGCTCTGCCATAATATCAATCACATGGTCAACAATGTTGAACTTTGAATTATGGATGAGAGAGCGTGATACCTTTGCAAGTGCTCCTGCAAGATAACCTGTGAGAGTTACATTGCTTGTGAACTGTCCAACACTTGATGTGATCTGAACAAACTCATCCTGATAGCCAACATTGATTGCAGTCTCAGACTCATCATAGTAGGGAATTGTGAGTGTTCCCTTGATGTTGTACTTGCTTGACTTCTCAAGGATAGGGCAGATGTCATATACCTTTCTGATGATCTTGTCAGCAATTGTCTGAGGAACAACTGCACCATTGTCCTCAATTGTGAGATTGACAGGATCTCCATCTCTTGTGTTCAATGCTCTGTTGCGGATGAATGCCTCAAAAGCCTGTCTTTCCTGCTCCTCAATGGCTCTCTTTTCTACACTCTTGCAGTCTCTATCCTTTTCATCAACGATCACGTTTGTCTCCTCCTTTGGCTCTGGATCAGGCTTTTTCTCAGCATCCATCACCTCTCTGAAATCATCATCAAGTTTAAGAGTTTCCTTAATTCTGCGGACATCATCCTTGATCTCTGCAAGCTCCTGTGCCTCTGCATCTGTAAGCTCTCTCTTTTCTTCCTTTGCCTTGTTGAGAACCTCCTCAGCTCTTGTGATAAGGTCATTCTTTTTTTCCTCTAAAAACTTTGACATGTCTTTTTCCTCCTTATTTTTTCATGTCCTTGATGAGATTTTCGTACTCATCATAATTGATGTTATTTAGCTCAACAGTTTCCTGTTGTTTAGGCACTTCATTGGTCTCCTCAGATGTCTCCTCTCTGATCTGGATGTCATCTGCAAAGGTCTCACCATAAAAAATTGATTCCTCCTCAGACCGAACTGCAACAAGTGTGCCATCATAGGCAGGAGTCTTGCTTTTATCTAGGAGTGAGACCTCTTTGAGATCTAAGTCTTTTACATCTCTTAGAGGGAGTCCATCCTCATCTCTTTTCTGCTCAACATCTCTGTCTAAAAAGCCAAAAGACCAACCGACTAGATCACCATTTCTGGCTTTCTGGACAACATCCTTATCACTGATGGTTGCCCTCGCATGGAGACCAATGTTGTCCTCTGATAGCTCAAGATTTCCGTCTCTTGTGCCTCCAAGGTCTTTATTTGGATCATGATTTAAAAGGAGTCGCACATCATTATTCCTCTCAATCGACTTTTTAAAAGCACCTTTGCAGATTCTCTCAATGAATTTGCCCATCCTAGACATCAGAGGTCTTGATTTTCTTTCGACTGCGTTGACATATCCCTCTATCTCAACACTGTCATTTCTGATTTTGATTTTCATTTGCTACCTCCTCATGCATCACTTGAATTTCCGCTCTCGTCAAATTCCTTTGCTAGTTCATGACCAATGAGCATGTCCTGTGTCTTTTTAAGCTCTTCCTCTTTCTCCTCTGGAGTCTCCTCTGAGCCTCCATCCCCAATGTCACCGATTGTGTCAGTGTTTGGTGTATAGTAGACATGCTTGTTTGTGTCATAGAGAACCGCTCCAAGACCAACATTGACCACATCAAGACCCTCAATGTATTCCATGTTTTCTCTCCTGCGGATTTCATTGAGTGTCATGAATCCTGTCTCCTTGGCAGTTTTATATGCCTCATACCGCTCTTTGATGGAGACTCTCACAATCTCCTTGACATCAAACTCAAAGAAATGATTTTTCTTTTCTTTCTCAAGGAGCAAATCACGATTGAGAGCAGTTTCAAAAGCCTTAACTATTGGATATATTGCCTCTTTGAATGTCCTCTCAAAATCATCTGGATAAAGATGAAATAGTGAATTGATCTCATCCTGCAATGTCTTTTTTGACTCGTTTAGCTGAGTCTCTGTTGCGGAACTGCTTGCCTCTTGGAACTCAAGACCATTATTGAGCACCACAACATTCTCATTGTTATTGGCATAGAGATTTTTCCAAGCCTGTTTGAGAACATTGATCTCATCCTGTCCAAGTTTTCTCTGTGATTTTAGGAATCCTTTTTTGTTTCCTCCTGTGGAGACCATACCAAGCTGATAGAGCAAAGTCTGATAGGCAGTCTCAAGAGCCTTTGAGACCTCCACTGTAAGTCCAACACCACTTGCACCATCCTTGGTGTTTCTGAGCAGTTTTATAAACTGCCAAGGTTGATATGTGCCATACTGTTTCTCATTGCCTTTTTCAAAGCCACCAACAAAAATCTGATATTGCTTGAAAATAGGCTCATAGACTTTCATGATGGTGATATATCTGTCCTCGACATAGAAAAGTCCTGTCACATCATTTCTGCTTTTTCTGATGTAACAATAACCGCCTTTGCCCAAAAGAAAATCAGAGACCATTGCTTTTTTCATCTGAAAAGCATCCAGAGTGTCTCCTGTGTCACCATTGAGCATCTTGACTCTTTCATCCTCAATCTCCTCAACCTTGCCCTGCTTGACCTTATAGAGCTTTACAGGCATACAGGCTACACAGTTGGAGATGAAATCAACCGCTCCATTGACTGATGGCAGTGTCAAAACCTTTTCTCTTGTGATGGTCTCTCCATTGAGTAATGCTTGCAGGAGCACATCATCAACAATTGGAGGTTGAGGTTGTTCTGGCACAGGATCTTGAGGAGTGGAATCTCTTTTCCATAAGAAATCAAACCATCCCATTGATTCTCTCCTTTCCTAGAATGTTTGAATTGTGAAATCCATCTGATTTAGGAATACATCTTGTTGCAAGAGATATGTTGCATTGATTAGACCAACAACCATGTCAACCTTACCTTTGGATTTCTTCTTGTTCACATATTGATTTTTATTAGTGTCATAGACACATCTTGCATTTTGGAAATTTATTTCTAATAGTCGGTTGTTTGTATATTTAAACTCATGACTCAAGATCTTTTCCTTGAGTAGTTTTGTTGGAGGATGGAGGACAGATGAATGTTGCCTCACCTCGATCATGTTATATCCTGCCTTTTCAAGTTTCTGAGCAGTTGAAAGCGCATTCCATCTGTCATATCCTATTGCTTGAATCTGGACTCCATATTTCTCCTCTATTCCAAGAATGAAATCCTCAACAACTGAATAATCAATGACCCTGTCACCACATGCAATGCATTTCATGGTCTTGACAAACTCTCTATAATTGACCTTTTCAAATGCTTGTTTTTCCTCAATTCTGCCCTCTGGAATAAAGGCAATTACTTCTGCAAGGATGTTGTTGTCATCATCCACACTGACCATTGCAACTGATGTGTTGTCATTTGTTTCTGACAAGTCAAGTCCTATATAGACAACTCTGCCTCTCCAATCAATATTGGCAACTTTGCACTCCTGCACATCCTTGACATCAATGTATGTCTCAGTGCCAACACCTTGATAAATGATGTTGCAGTGCTTAGTGACAAAATTCTCTCTTGCAGACTCAACTGCAATTGCCTTGGCTCTTTTCTTAATAAGGTCTTGCCAAATCTCTGGAATCTCAAGAGCAACGGGATTTGCCTGTTTCATAATCACATCATTGGTCTCCCATCCCTTTGTTTCATCTGGCTCATAGAGTAGTGAAAAGATTGCCTCATCCTTTTCAAGTCCATCAAGGACTTTCTTGGCATAGGCAATCTCATTCTCAAAGGGATTGTCAATTGTCGGATATTTGGTTGAGATTATGAATCCTAATTTGTTCAATATATTTAACTGTCCTGATCTCATTGCCTCGATAGGATATGAGATGGGCAGTGCTCCAACCTCATCTGCTATAAATGCATTTGGGAGCTTTCCATCCATCCTTGATGTTGAATAGGAAAGTGGAATGTACTGTGTCTGTGTTGGAATGAACTGTATATAATCTCTTAAAATCTTGAATCTCTTTTGGTCTTTGTACTCATACACAAGTGGAGATGATCTGATTGTCTCAGCGATTGCCTCCCTAATTTCCCTCGACAAACTGCCATCTGGTGCTACACTGTAAAACTTGGAGAACTTAGGCTCAGTCAAAAACAAAATGATGAATATGGTTGCAATGGTGTATGTCTTGAAATTCTTTCGACAAATCTCAAGGACTCCTGTCTCATATCGCCTTTTGTTCTCATTGTCTCTGTACACTGTGCAGAGTATTGCAATATAAAAAAGCCATTGATAACCTGTTGTACAGTTATACAATGACTCTCCTGCCCGTAGTCCTTTGGGCATATTTAATATTTTGAGGATATTTTCAACCTGTTTGACCTTTTTCTCACTGACAATATATTTTTTATCTTTGCCATCACAGACTTTTATAAAAATCTTCATCTGCAATCGGACATATTTGGGAGTTGTCTTTTTTCTTACGGAACTCTTGCAAAATTCATATGCTTTATTCAATCCTCACCGCCACCATTGATAATTGCCATCAAAGGATCCGTTTCCTCATTTGATGACTCATCAACTCCATAATTCTTGAGTATTCTCATCAATGTTGCGACTGTTTTATTTGCAGAGTCCGTTGTCCTGTTATAATCAGAGATTGCAGGATTGCTATAAACGTTCTTGCGCCCTTTCACATATTCTTTTGTGACTTGCATTCCCTCCTGTTTCAAAGACTTCTCCAGATCATTCAAAATGCTGAGTTGCACTTGATACCTTTTGAATGTGGTCACAAAAAAGAAATTGGACTGCGCACCGCTTTCCTCTGCAATCCTTAGTATTTCATTTGCCTGTTTGTTTAGATCCATCTTTGCCATTTTCCCACCTCATTTTTCATCTCATTTTCATGGCATGAAAAAAGCACCCTCTCGGATGCTTTAATCTTCTCTATTCATCCCACTTGCCACCTTTTCCCCATTTTCCAGAGCCTTTGATTTCCCATCTTACTCTGCCACTTTCTTTGTGTTCAGATTGCTCCTTTGCAAGTGCTTTTACTTTTTCAAAACTATCCAATCTATTTGGAGAGCTTTTGTCATAGGATAACAAATTATTATCACTATACTTGCTCTTGCTCTCTTTCCAATATTTCTTGTTTGCTAACACATAATTTCCAAAATAGTTTTGATTGACTTGCCAATCTTTCAACCAGACAACATTGTCTGCATCTGTTTTAAAACCATACCCATATTGAGTTTTTATCAAATGATCGTCTGAAACTCGAATGATTGCATTGTCTGAGTTTTTATTGTACTGTTCAACACTGTAATATTTATTTGATGCCTTATTCCAATTTAATCCCTCAAACCTATAATTTTGAAATTCAAGAGCTTTTAATGCTCTTTCACCTTGAACAGATAGTGAGCCATCTTTTTTGGCATATTCTTTCATGATTCTAGCTTTTTCACGTTCAAAATAACTTTCTTTTTTTCCAGAGCCTGAACCAGAACCGCCTCCACTGCTTGAACTTCCTCTACCGCCCATTTTTTCCTCTCCATTTTTCTGTAACCTTATTATCAAAGTAAACTGTTTTTATGGATCCATAATCAAAATCTATTTTACCACCATAAACAATGATTGTTGATGGCTCTATTTGTTGGATCATCTCTTTCATTCCTTTTATCCATATTTCAAGAGCAGTCTTTTTCTCTTTGACACCAATTGTGGACACAGAGACAATACTGCCCTTTGGAATACCTAAAAAGCAAAACTCAAATGTCTCTTTTTCTGCCCATGATATTGTTGGAATGACCTTGATTCCTTTACTTTGATAATATGCACCAATCTGTCTTGATCTGTATATGTTCCAGATCTTCATGGGCATAGGCATATCCATATAAAGAGAAAAATCTGGACTGAGTACACATTCATATTCTTTTAAAATGTCCACGTATTTTTCTGGATAGTTCCATATTCTTTCAAATTGATAATCGTCAACAAAAAAATGAATCCCTGCTTTCTTGTTATCGCTTGATTTTGCATAATTGAAACCTATCAAATCAGATGGAATGAAATTATCATTTTTAATAATAGGAATCTGCCAAAAATCATTGGTCATATTATCAAAATCAACCATGTCCAGATGATAGACTTTATTTGTTCTTTCTCTTTCATTTTCAAAATTATCATTGGAAAGTATAGAACCATCTTCAACATCAAATTCATCAATTGAATCCAATTCAATGCCAAAAGAGGACATATCAATTGATATATCCTCCAATTCTAATTGCAATTTTTCATCATCCCACTCAGCAACCTCAGAGACCTTGTTATCTGCAATTCTGAATGCCTTTATTTGCTCATCTGTGAGGTCATCTGCTTTGATGCATGGCAATTCCTTGAGTCCAAGCTCCAAAGAGGCTTTATATCTTGTATGACCACATACAATGACATTGTTTTTATCAATAACAATCGGAATCTTAAAGCCAAATTGTTTGATTGACTCCTTGACACCCTCAACCGCCTCATCATTGTGTCTGGGATTGTTTTCATAAGGCTTTAAGTCCTCAATCTTGATGCTTTCTATCTCCATTTTTATCATCTCACTCCTGCAAGCACCCTATTTGCTCCCCTCTCTCATTTTTTTCAGAAAAAGGCAGTAAAAACTGCCCTTTTCTGCGCTTATGAGGGGAGAATAAGTGGTTTTTCCAAAAAAACCACGAAAAAGCAATATTTTTGTATTTGAAAGAAGTCGGAGGCCAAGCGGTCTTAGGAAGACAAATAAGGCAGTCAACTCCTTGGCTCACAGAACGACATGGCT
>JAZRQU010000071.1:0-23401 GCA_045650045.1 Candidatus Egerieisoma sp.
AAAGGTACCACCCCGCTCTACAGCGGCAACATAAGCGAATGGGCAACCCAACAGGCTGCAAACACTCAGCAGACCTACGGCCTAAGCTATGACAAGCAAGGAAGGCTAACATCCACATCCCTGTATTCCGGCGCCTCCACAACAGCCCAGACCAGCTACACTGAGAGAGGGATAACTTATGATAAGAACGGAAATATCAACTCTCTGCAACGCTATGCATCTGCCCTGCAAGACAACTACTTGTACAACTATACCGGCAACAAGATAACCTCCATAACCGGCACAGACAACGGCACAACAATTGCATCAGCCAACTACAGCTATGACAGCAACGGAAATACCATCTCCGATGGCCTGAAAAACTTACAAACAACATACAATATCCTTAACTTGCCACAGAAAGTATCCCAAAGTGGTACAACAAAGGCCACTTACACCTGGTTTGCAGACGGAAGCAAGTACACCGCCTTGGACAACGCAAGCAATGGATATTGTTACATAGGTTCTTTGATATACAACATAGGTGCAAATGCAACCACTTCACTCGAGAGTACAGACTTCTCGCAGGGAAGGATTGCATTGAACAATAATACCCAGACAATCCACTATCAGCACAGAGACCATTTGGGCAGTGTAAGAGCCATAACCAACGGCAGCGGCACGGTAATAGAACAAAACTCGTACTATCCGTTTGGAGGAAGACACAACTTCGGTATAACAAATACCCCAACCACTGCCAACCGTTACAAGTTCAACGGCAAGGAGGAGCAAACAATTGGCAGCCTTGACTTGTTAGACTATGGAGCTAGAATGTATGACACCAAGATTGCCCGGTGGATGGTACAGGATCCTCTAAGTGAGAAGTACTATTCTTATAGTCCGTATGGTTATTGTGTCAATAGTCCTTCCAATACAATAGATGTTGAGGGGAACCTTGTAATTTTTATTAATGGATTGTTTTTTAATCCTATTGAAGCGGGAACGCCAAAATATTGGGGCGATTTTGATGATAACGTGATGGCAAAGTTCAATGACCATAACAGTCTCTATTTGGATGGTTCAATTGGCGGAATATTCAATTTAAAAATGAATTTATTACCTGCTATGCGCTTTCATGCAGGTTATTACAATGGAGCTATGAGTGCCCAGCAAATTTTTGAGAACTTAACAAGAGATTCAAATGGCAATATTGTAGAGTCTATAAAAATCATTACACACAGTATGGGAGGCGTTTATTCAAAAGGTTTCATTCAAGCCTTATTGGATTACATGGAATCGCATATGGGCCAATATGAAGGCTTATCAATTACTGAATATAATTTTGCACCATTTCAACCAACAACTTACGCAGTCAGGACAGGGGTTGATAGTTATCAGTATTCACACAAAAATGATAGATTAGCCGGTAATAAAGAAATTCCAGGAGTAAAAATGATGGAAACATCTACTGATGGAAATGATAAGCATCCAATTGCGCATTTTTTACAATATATAATCAATTTACCTCAAGGCAAATATGTGTATATAAATGGAGAATGGATAGAACAGAAAGAGCAATAAAATCAAATTCTATGGAATATAAACGTTTTTTGAGGAATTTATTTCTAATTATACTAGGTGAAATACTGTGTTATTGTTTATTTGGATATACAATTATTGTATCTGTTATTGGGATGACAATAATTGCTCTACATATAGAAGATATGTATTTAGTTCATACAGAAGTTTTTATCTTATACTATTGTTGGGTATACCAATGGTATAGATACTTTAAATGGGGTAAAGCCATGTTTAAAGTGATTATAGGTGCAGGAATTATATTCCTAATATGTATCTCTATAAAATGGCCTATCATTTACGATATGCCTACGATAACTAAAATTCCTATGGATTCCAAAATTTGGGTTCCTGATATAAACAGAGTATTTACACTTTTAATATACATGTTGCCTGGAAGTTTGATTTTGTATTATTGCATTTTAAGCCCTGTTATTAAAAGAATCAAGAAATTGTAAATTCTTATCACACCCTCATGGAGCACTATTGTTATCATGAGGGTGATTGCTTTTTAAGAGTTGCAACTGTCGTATAATTTCATTAACTTGCCAAAGACGGTAACGGGGCCTAACGGCACGATAGTTTACAGTTTCAGCGCAGATGGGACAAAAGTTGCAGTGGTGGACAACAACGGCAACGATTACTATTACATAGGGTCTTTGATATACAGCAACTCAAATCTGGAGAGCACAGATTTCTCGCAGGGAAGAATAACATTGGGCGGAGGTACCCAGACAATCCACTACCACCACAGGGACCATTTGGGCAGTGTAAGGGCCATAACCAACGGCAGCGGCACGGTAATAGAGCAGAATGCCTACTACCCGTTTGGAGGAAGACATACCTTCGGCCAGTCATACATCCAAACAACTGCCAACCGTTACAAGTTCAATAGTAAAGAGGAACAAACAAATGGCAACCTTGATTTGTTGGACTATGGTGCAAGGATGTATGACACAAAAACTGCCCGCTGGCTGGTGCAGGATCCGTTGGCGGAGAAGTATTATTCGCTCAGTGCCTATAACTATTGTGTGAATAATCCGGTGATGTTTGTGGATCCGGATGGAAGGTTCGTTTTAGATGAAAGTACAGAGAAAAAATACCCTGCGCTTGCAGCATATTTAAGACAAATACTAAATGATTGGGATAATAAATCAGATGATTTTAAAAAAGCCTTTTATCGCACTAGTAGTTTGAATGAGGAGGAGGTAAGAAATATGCTTACTTTTGGGAAGGGGCCACAAATATTGGTGAAAGAACTGCAACAGTTTTGGTTGAATCAACCATATTTCATGAATTAACGCATGTGGGGAATTTATTAAAGACTCATTCCGAACATGGTATATATGTTGAATCAGGTGATGAATTTGAAATGTGTGTATACGGAATAGATTTAGGACCCGCATATTACTCGAAAAAAGTAAAACTCCCCGAAGTTAAACCTTATAAAGTTGTTGATATATGGTAAAAGTAATAAAAATCATATTATTGTTATTGATTTTCAAATTTATAGAGATTCCTGTTTTTTGTCAGAACTACTATTATCCATATGATTGGGCTAATAAAATTAATAACCAATCTGTATCTATAGAATTATTGGACGCTAGGGTTATGAATGGAACCTTTTACTTGGATATGGAATTTACAAATATGTCAGATGTGGAAATTTCATTAATAAGGCCCGATACCACAATGTTGGAAAGTTCCACATTAATTATTCAAATATTCCCAGAAAAAAATTCAGATAGAAATTTTAGGTTGCACAATAATGTGAGGTCTTATATTCCTGTAACAACATCTCAATTGGCATATATAACAATCCTGCAAAAGGATGAAATATTGGGATTAAATCCTGGGGTGCCAACTAAATACACTTTATCCATAAAGTTGGGTGAACTTAGTGCATTAAATTGGGATTCTTATTACGGTGTAAAATTAATCTTGAATTATAGGGATGATATAAAATCATCATTTGAACTAAAAAATCCGGTACAGGGGATTGTTTATTCCAATTTATTAGAGAGCATCAGTGTCCAATAAATAGTCAATGTAAACAAATGGTCTATTTCAATAGTTGTAACATAAGCATGATTATGACGCATGTAAATGTACACAGTGGATATAGTGACAAAAAGGGCCCTACAAGTAGAGAATCTGAAGGTTGTGTAACTTTCATCCAGATGATGCAGAGGATTTTTTTAAGCATTTTAAATGGAATAAAAACAATTCTATCACTGGAACTTCAACAGGAAAAATAATTATTACACGGAGTAATGCTCTATGAAAAAAATATACATACTCACATTAATACTATGCGGGGTACTTTCTTGTAAATCAAACAATTCAGAACAATATGCAACCAAAAGACCTAATTGCAAAACAACAATAAACAACCATGACAATTCTATAAATGAAATATACAGTATTATAAATAAAGCAAACATATCTCAAACAATTAGTGAAGATGAGATGATTATATTGCTCAAATCGTATAATGAGCATGAAAATAATATTGAATTATCGCAATATAGGGCTTTTGGAATAGCATCAATCATAATGAATCATAATAACTGTACAACATTATTACGTGTTTTAGAAACTAATCCATGTTTATATAGGGAAGATATATGTGATGATATGATGTTTACAGAAGAAGATATAGATACTGTCATAAGTAAAATTAAAGAAGTGCCAGGTTTTAATGATCTAAAGATTAAAATACTAGAAAAATTAGGCGAAGGCGATGCCGATGCCGAGACTGTCCCAAAAAGGGGAAGCTAACAGGCTTGTAGCCTTCCCTGTTAGTAAGCTTCCCCCTTTTGACACAAGTCTTGCAGCTTAGTAAACTCACTTGCTGTTAATCGCATCCACCGGATTGAGCGAAGCCCCTTTCCAGGCTGGTAGTATTCCCGACAGCACACCAATTACTGAGGCAATTGCAACTCCCCAGAGGACATTTGCAAGGGAGAGGGAGAAGGTGAAGCCTTCCGCATCAGGGAGCAGCAGCACAACCAGCAATACCAGCAGGATACCCACTAAGCCACCGGCGATGGCCAATACTACAGCCTCAACGAGGAACTGCACCAGAATTACATGTTTCTTGGCGCCAAGGGCCTTTTGGATGCCTATTATATTGGTGCGTTCCTTAACGGATACAAACATGATGTTGGCAATTCCAAAGCCTCCTATAAGAAGCGAGAACCCGGCTATAATCCACCCTACAACGGAAATGAGGGAGAATATCTGCTGCACGCTGTCCTGGAGCAGGGTCATTCCGTTTATTGAGAAATTGTTCTTTTCCCCCGGGGCAAGGCGCCTGTGGGAACGCATCAGCAGGCGGAGTTCCCCTATGAGATCATCCTGGGCCACACCTGGGGCAGGGGTTGCATAAATGGAGTTGTCGGCCCAGCGGGGGTTTACCATATAGCGTCCGAAGTTCAGCGGTACGTACAATGTATTGTCCACATTCCCAAGGCTTACCATACTCTCGCCCTGCTTTTCAATCACGCCAACCACTGTAGCCACTGTTGGCCCAACCTTAATCTTCTCCCCTATAGGGGTAACCTCATCGCCAAAAAGTTCCTGGGCCAGGGAGTGGCCGAGAATGGCAACCGAGGTGCCACGGGAATCTTCGTCGGGAGTAAAATAACGCCCTTGGGCCATCTCCATGGCTACTATCTTGTTATAGTTCTGTGTGATGCACTCAACAGTGGTGCGGTTTACCGATTTTCTGCCGTAACGGACTGTGGATGTTGTGTATATGGAAAAGGAGATATCCTCTCCCAACTGCGAATTCTCCTGCAGGTAACGGAAATCCTCATAGGATGTCTTTGGGCGGCGCATATACTCCCACCATCTGAACTCACCGGCCATATTGGCATTCCCTTCCTCATCCTCACCCATCATGGGCCACTGGCTCACCATCACCACATCCGGGCTCATGGATTCAAAGCCCTTCTTCACATTTTCCTTAAGGGCATCAATGGCCGTGAATATGGCCACAATGGAAAAAATGCCAATACTCACCCCCAGCAGCGAGAGGAAGGTCCTGAACCTGTCTCCCTGCAACTGTGAAAAGGCAAATGCCACGCTCTCTCTGTACAACTTCTCCATCCCCACAAAATATTTAAAGATTCTTAATGTTTCAGACCCAACTTCTCCTTCAGCCTCCTTATGGCATCAAATGCATCCAGCGGAGACATTGTATTGATATCCATTGCCTTAATGCTGTCTCTCAAATCGCAGAGCAGCGGATCCTCCAGCTGGAAGAACGAGAGCTGCAAATTGTCTGCCGCACTCTCCTTTTTCTTCTTCCCGACAGTTTGTCTTCCCTTCTTCGCCCCCTCATCCTCAACCATACCGGCACCCTCGCGGGCCTCCCACTGGGAATCCCCCTTCTGCTCAAGCATATTCAGGGTTCTCTGGGCAGAATCCACCACCTGCTGCGGCATACCGGCCATACGGGCAACATGGATACCGAAACTGTGGGCAACTCCTCCCTCGCAAAGTTTCCTCAGGAAGATTACCTTGTTGTCCACCTCCTTAACGGAGATATGGTAGTTCTTCACCCTTGGATAAATCTCCTCCAGCTCGTTAAGCTCATGGTAGTGGGTGGCAAAAAGGGTCTTTGCCTTCTCCCTGTGCTGGTGGATATATTCCACTATGGCCCAAGCAATTGACATACCGTCGAAGGTACTTGTACCACGGCCTATCTCGTCGAGAAGAATAAGGGACCTCTCCGAAAGGTTGTGCAGAATGGTTGAAGTCTCTGTCATCTCCACCATAAATGTAGACTCTCCGCGGGAGATGTTGTCTGATGCTCCCACACGGGTAAAGATCTTGTCTACATAACCTATTCTGGCCGCCGATGCAGGAACAAAGCTTCCCACCTGCGCCATAAGCACTATAAGGGCGGTCTGGCGCAACAGGGCACTCTTACCGGCCATGTTCGGACCTGTAAGGATAATCACCTGCTGGGTATCATTATCCAACCACACATCGTTGGCAACATACTCCTCGCCTACCTCCATAAGTGTTTCAATTACAGGGTGTCGGCCCTGCTCTATCTCAAGCTTGTAGCCGTCGTTCATCTGTGGACGGCAGTATTTTCTCTCACATGCCAGCACTGCAAAACCCACAAGGCAGTCTATCTTTGCCAATGTGTTGCAGCTGAGCTGTATTCCGGCAATCTCCTTCTGGATGGCCATCACCACCTGATGGTAGATCTGCTGCTCAAGGGAACTTATCTTCTCCTCGGCACCCAAAATCTTCTCCTCGTACTCCTTCAGCTCCTGGGTAATGTACCTCTCCGCATTCACAAGGGTCTGCTTGCGGATCCAATCGTCGGGAACTTTATCCTTATGGGTGTTCCTCACCTCCAGATAGTATCCGAACACGTTGTTATAACTTATCTTCAATGAAGGGATTCCGGTGCGGTCACTCTCGCGCTGCTGCACCTGCAGAAGGTAATCCTTTCCATGGCGGGCAATCTGCCTCAACTCATCCAGTTCCGCACAAACCCCGTCTGCAATGATGTCACCCTTCCCAAATGCATTGGCAGGTTCAGGCAACATATGCTTCCCTATAAACTCATACAGTTCATTGAAAATCCTTATTCCTCCCGACAGGTTTGCAGTATCTCCACCCAATTGGGTACAGATGTCCTTTATAGGCTCCATCTGCTCAAGGCCACGCTTGAGCTGTATGATCTCCCTTGGGGCAATCTTTCCTGCTGCGGCACGGGAGATGATTCGCTCCAGGTCACCTATCTGCGAAAGCCTCTTCTGAAGTTCCTCCCGGGCAACTGTATAGTCAACGAAACTCTCCACTACGGAGTGTCTCCTGTTAATTTCATCCAAATCCTTCAACGGCATTGAGAGCCAGTTGCGGAGCATTCTTCCTCCAAGAGGGGAAGAGGTTTTGTCCATCACATCCAGCAGGCTCACTCCATCTTTTCCGGCAGTTGACCCGAATATCTCCAGGTTGCGGAAAGTGAAGCGGTCCATCCACACAAAACTTCCCCTGTCTATACGGGAGATTGAGCACAGATGGGCTACGCCGGTGTTCTGGTTCTGCTCAAGATAGAAGAGGATTGCACCCGCAGCGGTTGTACCCAGCTGCAATCCCTCAACGCCAAATCCTTTAAGTGAAGTGAGGGAGAACTGTTTCTTGAGCTTGTCCTCGCAGGCACTTGGAACAAATGCCCACTCGTCCATTGTTGAGATGTAGTAATTGCTGCCAAAACGCTCCCTGAAACCGCACTGGTAACCTTTCTGCAGCACAATCTCCTTGGGGGCAAAGTTTGAAAGGAGCACCTCTATGTAATCGAGCGTTCCCTCTGCCACCTTGAACTCACCGGTGGAGATATCCAGAAATGCCACGCCACCTTTGTCTCCCTTAAAGTACACTGCACCAAGGAAGTTGTTCTCCTTCTGGGTAAGAAGCTGCTCGCTGTAGGCTATACCGGGAGTGACCAGTTCTGTAACACCCCTCTTTACAATCTTCTTGGTAAGCTTGGGATCCTCCAGCTGGTCGCACACAGCCACCTTGTAGCCGGCCCTTACAAGTTTTGGAAGGTAGGTCTCAAGCGAATGGTGCGGGAATCCGGCCAGCTCCACATGCTGTGCAGATCCGTTGGCCCTTTTGGTAAGGACAATTCCCAAAACCTTGCTTGCAGTTATTGCATCATCTCCAAATGTCTCATAGAAATCTCCCACCCTAAAGAGCAGCAAAGCATCGGGATGCTGGCTCTTTACCTCAAAGTACTGCTTCATGAGCGGGGTTTCAACTATCTTCTTCTTCTCAGTCATATCTTTAGCGTTGGCAATTAGCAAAATTAACATTTTTTTGGTTACTTTTGTAAAAACATATTACCATGAGAAAGCTATTCATTTTTGCCGTTGCACTTGCTGCAATGTTTGCCTGCACATCAAAGCAGGACCAGTTCAACGAGGAGGTTAAAGCCATTATGGAGCGCAACAACAATGTTGGTCTTGCTCTTGTTGCCGTAAACAACGGCCAGGTGGTACTTAACGAGACCTACGGATACAAGAACCTTGATACTAAAGAGCCTATTGCAAAGGATGACATCTTCCGTATTGCTTCAATTTCAAAATCATTCTGCGCAACTGCAGTGATGCAGCTTGTTGAGCAGGGCAAATTGAGCCTTGATCAGGACGTTTCAGAACTTGTAGGCTTTGAGGTTAGAAACCCCAATTTCCCAGACAAGGTGATTACCGTAAAAATGCTCCTTTCGCACACTGCCAGCATGAGCGATGCAAACGGCTATTTCTCACTCAACGCAATGAACCCGGATTCATCAGCTACATGGAAACAGGCTTGGAACAACTATGCTCCAGAGACCGGATACGAGTACTGCAACCTTGGTTTCAATACCCTTGGCACCATTGTTGAGCGCGTGAGCGGCGAGAGATACGACCAGTATATTGTAAACCACATCCTTAACCCTATTGGCGTTTACGGCGGATACGAGGTATTGAGCCTTGATTCAACCAAATTTGTAAACATCTACACTTGGGACGGGGAGAAAGGCGAGTATATCCACAAACCTGCAGCATACGCAAAAAGGGCTGAGGAGATTGCCAACTACGCATTTGGTGTGAGCACACCTGTATTCTCACCTACCGGCGGACTCAAGATCTCTGCACAGGACCTTGCACAGGTTATGAAGATGCACATGAACTTGGGTACAGCAGAAAACGGCACCCAGATCATCTCTAAAGAGAGTGCAGAGGCAATGCAGTCTATCGTTGCCCCTAAAACCGATGAGGGTGATGCATACGGTTTTGCTATCAGAACTTCAAACCAGCTTTTGGACGGCCACACCATGATTGGCCATACCGGCAGCGCATACGGTGTTTATACCTCAATGTTCTGGAACAAGGACAGGAACTTTGGCTTTGTAGTTATGACAAACGGCTGCAACGGCAGATACGAGAACAACTTTATGGCAATCCACAGAGAGTGTGTTGCTGCAATGCACAAATATTTTGTAGCTGAGTAAATTGGAAACTAAGAAAAAGGCACTGATAATAACCTATTATTGGCCGCCAAGCGGCGGTTCCGGCGTACAGAGATGGCTCAAGTTTGCCAAATATCTTCCTCTGTACGGCTGGGAACCGGTAATCTACACCCCGGAGAACCCAGAGGCAAATACCGAGGACCCCTCACTTGCCAAGGATATAGCACCGGGAACAGTGGTGATAAAGAGGAAAATCTGGGAACCTTACAGCATTTTCAAGATGCTCTCAAGGAAGAAGGATATATCCTCAGACGGCGGAAAGCATATAAAGGCCAATCTCATTGGCTCTGAAAACAAATCCCTCTCACATAGGCTCTCGCTTTTTGTGAGGGGTAACTTCTTTATACCGGATCCCCGCAGGTTCTGGATTCGTCCGAGTGTGAAGTTCCTTTCCAAGTACGTGAAAGAGAACCACATAGATGTAATCATAAGCACCGGCCCGCCACACTCCATGCACCTTATTGCCAAGGGGGTAAAAGAGGCTACCGGGGTACGCTGGATTGCAGACTTCAGGGATCCGTGGACAGAGATCTTCTACTTCAAGCACCTGAATCTCACCAAGTGGGCCTACAGGCGCCACCGCAACCTTGAGCAGAGTGTGCTTGACAATGCAGATGTGGTTGTAACCGTAAACAACCAGGTGCAGAAAGATTTTGCAGCCCGCACCTCAACTCCGGTGGCCATGATTACCAACGGTTTTGACCATCAGGACATTGAGCCTGCAACGGAGCCTCGCGACATGTCCAAATTCTCCCTCCTCCACACCGGAATCTTTGTAGACAACGGAAACCCGGAGCACCTTTGGGAGGTTCTTGGCCAGAAGGCAGCAGCGGAGCCCCAGTTTATGGAGGATCTGCAGATACGCCTTATGGGACAGGTGGACAGCACTATCCTGCAGGGAATTGACAAGGCAGGCCTTACAGAGAAACTGATAAATATGGGATACCGCCCCCACAAGGAGGTGGTGCAGTGGCAGCGCAAGGCACAGGTTTTGCTCATGCCGCTGAGAAAAGAGCCTGAAGCAGGAGCCATCCTGGCAGGGAAATTCTTTGAATACATTGCCAGCGGCCGCCCTATGCTGGCATTTGGTCCAACACAGGGGGTTGTTGCAGATGCCCTCCAGGAGACCGGCGGCGGTGTGATTGTGGATTTCTCGGACAGGGAGTCCACTAAAAGGGAGATTGACCGTCTGTATGCAGAGTATCTTCAGGAGAAAGCTGCTGCTACTGCGCAGGTCTCTGCTTTGGAGGCAGAGGCATCCGAAGGCGGCAAGAGACCGTCGGGAGGAAAAATTGGACTTTCCCCTGCAGTAATGAAATATTCCCGACAGAACCTTACCGGTGAAATGGTTAAATTGTTTGAACAGATATGATGAAGAAATTTTTGAAGTACCTCCTTCCAGTGGTGGCATTTGTCTTTATTGCCTACGGATATTCTCCGCAAGTGCTGAAGGGGAAGATTGTAGACCAAAGCGATATCTCCAGCTGGGAGGGTATGGCACACGAGATTGTTACCCACAACGAGGCCAATCCCAATGACCAGACCCTGTGGACCAACTCAATGTTTGCCGGAATGCCTGCAAACAGCATCCACGTAACCTACAGCGGAGACTTTACCAAATACCTTTACGACCTTCTTTTTACCGGTGAGCGTCCGGCCAGTTATCTCCTTATAAGCCTCATTGGAGGATATCTCCTTATGCTGGCTTTTGGAATGGGGATTCCGTTGGCGGTGCTGGGGGCAATTGCAATCACTTTCTGCTCGTACAACATGCAGATCATTCAGGTGGGACACAACGCCAAGATGGTGGCCATTGCCTTTATGCCGTGGGTGCTTGGGGCCGTTGTGTACGCATACCGCAAGAATGCCTTCTGGGGGGCACTGATGTTTGCGCTGGCACTCAGTTTCCAGATTAAGGCAAACCACCCGCAGATTACATATTACCTTGCAATGATTATTGTAGGCTTTGGCATCTGGCAGCTTTGCAAGGCAATTAAAGAGAAAACTGTACCTGCATTCCTGCGCACCAGCGCCATTGTGCTTGTGGCCGGATTGCTTGGAATTGCAACCAACATAAACCACCTGTGGCCAACCTACGAGTATGCAAAACATACAATGAGGGGCGGTACGGAGCTTGTGGCTGAGGATGCTGCAGAGCAGTCTGAGAACGGCAAGAAGAGCCGCAGCGGACTGGATATAGAGTACGCTACACAGTGGTCTTACGGCATTGAGGAGACAATGAACCTGATGATTCCCAACTTCAACGGAGGCGCCTCTGCCGGAGCCCTCGACCGCAGCAGCGAAACCTACAAGGCGCTGAAACAGGGTGGCTACCAGGGTGCTGAACAGATTATAAAACAGCTTCCTCTTTACTGGGGTCCGCAGCCGTTTACCGCAGGCCCAATGTATATGGGAGCCATTACCATATTCCTTTGCGCACTTGGTTTCTTTGTGCTCAGAAGCGGCCTAAGATGGTGGGTAGCAGGAGTCTCACTCCTTGCCCTTATGCTCGGATGGGGATACCACTTCATGCCGGCATCCGAGTTCTTCTTCAACTACGTGCCAATGTACAACAAGTTCAGGTCTGTATCAATGATTCTTGTAATCCTGCAGATTTTACTCCCGATGATGGGTGTGCTTGCAGCCAATGAGATTCTCTTTGGAGAGGATTATCCGGGCAGGAAGGAGAGGATAAAGAAAGGATTCTGCTGGGCTCTTGGACTTACAGCGGGCGTTTCTGCTTTGTTTGCACTGATTCCTCACCTTGCAGGAAGTTTCATAAGCTCTTCAGACGGACAACTTCCAGGAGAGATTGCCGCAGCCTTGGCAGATGACAGGGCAGGCCTTCTCCGCAGCGATGCCTTCAGGAGCATCTTCTTCATCCTTGCTTCTGCCGCAATCATGTGGGCAAGCTACAAATGGGGCAAGATCAAACCGGTTACAGCTGCCATCATCCTTGCAGCCCTTGCACTGGTTGACCTTTGGACAATTGACAAACGTTACCTTAACGATTCCCACTTTGTAACCCGCCGCGAGTTCAAGAACAATTTTGCAAAACGCCCGGTAGACGAGATGATCCTGCAGGATACAGATCCTCACTACAGGGTGCTTGATTTGAGTGTGAACACCTTCAATGATGCCTATATAAGCTACCACCACAAGACAATCGGAGGTTACAGCCCTGCCAAACTGCAGCGCTACCAGGACCTTATTGAGCGCAACATTACCCGCGAGATGGGTATGATTGCTGCACAGGTGAACGGCAAGCAGACAATTGAGGAGGCCCAGCAGGCAATGGTATTCTGCCCGGTACTGAGCATGCTCAATACAAAATATATTGTCCTTGGAGCCAATATTCCACCTATAGAAAATGAGTTCAGACTGGGCAATGCCTGGTTTGTAAACCAGATAGTTCCGGTAGAGACCCCTAATGAGGAGATTGAAACCCTTGCAGCAGTGAACCCTGCCACAACCGCAGTCGTTTCCAAAGAGTTCCTTGCCGCAAACCCTGCACTTTTGGCAGCAGCCAAGGCTGGAACTGCACAGGTAGGCGACACAGCCTCGGCACCGGATAACGCCGTTGCAGACATGTCATTGAACAACTTCATTGAACTGGCAAGTTACGCTCCAAACAGGCTTGTTTACAACTACAGCAGCAACAAGCCTCAGACTGTCCTGTTCAGCGAAGTGTACTACAATCCTGGCTGGGAGGCTATTGCAACCAATAATGCTACAGGGGAGAAGATGGCTCTGGATATCTTCAGGGCTAACTGGATCCTCCGCGGAGTTACCCTTCCTGAGGGAGATTTTACAATTGAGATGAGTTTCAATCCTCCAAGCTTCAGCAAGGGAGAGATGTATTCAAGGATTTCGTCGGGAATACTGTTGTTGATGCTTGTTGGAGGTGGCATATTTTATTATTTGAGAAGAAGGAAAGAAAATGAATAGAATTTGCAAACTGTTTGGAATTGAGCACCCTATAATTTCAGGAGGAATGGTGTGGTGCAGCGGATGGAGACTTGCATCTGCAGTGAGCCTTAACGGAGGCCTTGGCCTTTTGGGTGCAGGAAGCATGCATCCCGACACTTTGAGATACCACATCCAGCAGTGCAAAGCTGCCCTTAAAGCCGGAGCCCCTGGCAACAATACCGGCAAAGAGCTGCCGTTTGGCGTGAATGTGCCGCTGATGTATCCCCAGATTGACGAGCTTATGGGTATCCTTGTTGAGGAGGGGGTGAAAATTGTATTCACCTCTGCTGGCAGTCCAAAGAAATGGACTCCGTACCTTAAGGAGCACGGGATGACCGTGGTGCATGTGGTTTCCAGCAGCGTTTTTGCAAAGAAATGCGAGGAGGCAGGAGTGGATGCCATAGTTGCAGAAGGTTTTGAGGCAGGCGGACACAACGGCCGCGAGGAGACCACTACCCTATGCCTTATCCCTGCAGTGCGCCAGGCAACTTCACTTCCGGTGATTGCAGCAGGCGGAATTGCCCTAAAATGCCAGATTGCAGCGTGCCAGGCACTGGGCGCAGACGGCGTACAGATTGGCACCCGCTTTGCCCTCTCTGCCGAGAGCTCGGCCCACGAGAACTTCAAGAAGCACTGCCTTGGAATGCCTGAGGGAGCAACCAAGCTATACCTTAAAAAGCTTGCCCCTGCCCGTCTTGCGCAGGGAAGCGAGTTCACCACCAACGTTGCCGCAATGGAAGATGCCGGCGCCTCAAAAGAGGAGCTTGCAGCCTACCTTGGCAAAGGGCGCGCCCGCAAAGGTATCTTTGAGGGGGATATCAATGAGGGTGAAATAGAGATTGGGCAGATCTGCTCAATGGTTACACAGATTGAGACTGTGGAGGAGATTTTCAGGGATCTGATCTAGCAGTTTATTGTACTGACAATTTATTATACTGATTTGAAGCAGATGGGATGCTGTACCCTTCGGGGGACGACGCAGTCTCCTCTGCTTCGTCATTTATACGCTACGCGCATAAATAACTCGCAACCGTCGAATGAGGTCCCCCTACGGGTTCAACATCCCATCTGCCTGGCACCTGTTATATCTTCTGTCAGTTACATCCGTCTCCTGCAATTCGGAATCCCCAGTACCCCTCACTAGAACCACCTGAAAAGCATATCATGGGGATACCGGGGCCAAATCAACCTATGAATCCCCGCCACCGCCATCTACATGGCCACACAGAGCATTTTGCGGGGACACCGATTTGCTCGAATCCGTCACTTTTGTCTGCACAGATTGGGAGGAGGCAATTGTGGAGGCGTGTCCACCCCCGGACTCGGGCAGGGGGAGGGGCCCGACGGAGACAAGTGGTCGGAAGACCACGCAGGAAACGTTGGGAGGGGCTGGAGTGAGCGGAGCGAACGGAGTCCTCCACAATTGCCTCCGTACAATCCGAAGAGAAAAATGGGTAACCGCCAGGTGCCGATAAAAAAAGCCGGCGTCTGCCGGCTTTCATATTATATCAGTCCCCTGATGAGGATTATCGCCACAACTATTGGGGCAAGGTACTTGATTGAGAAATACACGTAATTCCTGAAGGCCCTGGTGAACGGATGGACTCCGCCACTGGTAAGTTCATCCTCCACATCTGCCCTCTTCATCTTCCAGCCCACAAAGATTACCGCAAGGAAACCGCCCACAGGGAGGAGGATATTTGCAGAGAGCTTGTCAAAGAAATCGAACATGTTGTTTCCAAAGATCTTGAAGTCTGCCATTACACCCTGGCTCAATGAGCACATGGTTCCAAGCACCACTACAACAGCAAAACTTAGGATGATGGCAAGCTTGCGTCCCATCTTGAACTCCTCATTCAAATAGGCTACAATTACCTCCAACATTGAGATTGAAGAGGTGATTGCGGCTATGAACAGCATGAAGAAGAACAGGATTGCAAGGAACGATCCCATAGGAATCTGGGCAAAAATATACGGCAAGGTTACGAATACCAGACCGGGGCCCTCGGATGGGGAAATTCCAAACGAGAATACCGCCGGCATGATTGCCAGACCTGCAATGATGGCAAAAATGGTATCTGCCATTGCCGTTTCAACGGACAAACCTACTACATTCTCCTTTTTGCTTACATATGAAGAATATGTCATAACGGTTCCGCAACCTATACTCAACGAGAAGAATGCCTGCCCAAGGGCATCAAGGAAAGTATTGGCAGTTACCTTAGAGAAATCAGGTTTGAAAAGGAACTCCAATCCTGCTCCTGCACCGGGAAGGGTTACGGCACGCACTGCCACAAGCACTACTATAAGGAAGAGTACCGGCATCATCAGTTTGGTATATCTCTCAATGCCGTCCTTTACTCCCGCCATTACAATGAGGGCAGTTGCCACAAGGAATACAAGCATAAAGCCCAGCGGCTCATAATTGGCTGTTACTGTCTGGCTGAACATATTGCCCAGAGCCGCGGTATCTGCCACTGCAAACTTGAATGTTACCGCCTTCCAGAAATAGTTGATTGTCCATCCTCCCACCACACAGTAGAAAGAGATGATTGCCAATGAGCCCAGCACATAAATGAAGCCTATGTTGCACCATTTTGTTCCGGGAGCAAGCACTTTGAACGCCCCAAATACATTGGCCTGGCTGCGTCTGCCCACTATAAACTCTGAATACATTATTGGCAAAGCCAGCAACAGTACAAATGCAAGGTAAATTATGATGAATGCAGCACCGCCATTGGTTCCCACCAAATACGGGAATCTCCACAAGTTGCCCAATCCTACTGCGGAACCGGCCATAGCCACAAGGATACCGAAACCGCTGCCAAAACTCTCTCTCTTAGCCATCACACAATATATTAAATAAGACTTCTAACCATAATTACCGCTATCACAACAGGTGCAAGATATCTCACACTGAACATGATGAACTTCAGGTACAGAGGATTTATCTTATGCTCACCGCCACTGGTAATCTCATCCATAAAATCCGCTTTTTTCATCTTCCATCCCGCAAACAGCACAATCAGCAATGCTCCAAGAGGGATAAGGATATTTGCGGTAAACTTGTCAAAACTGTCAAAGATATTGTTCCCCATAATCTTCACATCTGCAAGCACGCCCTGTGATAGGGAGCAGAAGGCGCCCAAGAAAATTACAAGGGCAAGCACTGATGCCACAGCAACGCTCCTCTTCCATTTGAACTCCTCAATCACATATGCCACAATAACCTCCAACAATGATATTGAAGAGGTGATTGCCGCTATGAACAGCACAAAGAAGAACAATATTGCAAGCACTCCGCCAAACGGAATCTGTGCAAAAACATACGGCAAGGTTACAAACACAAGGCCCGGCCCCTGGCTTGGAGAGATGCCGAACGAGAACACAGCAGGCATGATTGCCACACCGGCAAGGATTGCAAACAGCGTATCTGCCATTGCAGTCTGCACCGACATCTTAACCACATTCTCGCCCCTGTTCACATAAGAAGCATAAGTGAATATGATACCAAAACCAACGCTCAACGAGAAGAATGCCTGTCCAAGGGCATCAAGGAAGGTATTTGCTGTAACTTTTGAGAAATCAGGCTTGAACAGGAAATCCAGTCCTGCACCGGCCCCCGGAAGGGTTACCGAACGGACAGCAATCACCACCACCATAAGGAACAGCAGCGGCATAAGCACCTTGGAGTACTTCTCAATGCCATCCTTCACTCCTGCCAACAATATTGCTCCCGACAGCCCTGCGAACAAAGCCATATAAAGCAGCGGCTGCCAGCTTGAACTGACTATCTGCCCGAACATGTCACCCAACGCGGCAGAATCGGAAGTGAACTTGAACATCATCCCCTTAACCATATAGTCTATTGTCCATCCACCCACTACCGAGTAAAATGAAACAATAAGGATACAGCACACTATAGCCAGAATACCGGTAACTTTCCACCCTGTTCCCGGAGCCATTTTCTTAAATGCACTATACACATTGCTCTGCCCCCTGCGTCCAAGAATGAACTCCGAGTACATGATTGGCATAGCCAGTACAAATACAATTGCAAGGTAAATTATAATGAAGGCCGCACCGCCATTGGTTCCTACCAAATATGGAAATCTCCACAAGTTGCCCAATCCTACAGCAGAGCCTGCCATGGCCACCAACACTCCAAAGCTGCTGGCAAAACTGTCTCTCTTAGCCATTATTTCTTCCTTTTATATACTACAAACTGAAAGTCAATATCATTCTCCTCATCGTGCAGAATCTCCCCCTCACGGTCAACCTCCCAGATGTTTTCATCAATCGTCGGGAAGAATGTATCAGCATCATCCACCTCCGCAAAGATTCTGGTGATATAAAGGGCATCTGCCTTCCCGACAGTTGCATTGTAGAGCATTCCGCCGCCCATAATGAAGAACTCCTCCTCACCCTGTGCAATGGCGAATACTTCATCCAGTGAACGGACAATCTCAATTGATGTGGTCTGCGGGTTCTTGATTGGAGGGAACTCTATCTCCCCTCTGGTAAGGACAATGTTTCTCCTTCCCGGAAGGGGACGCCCTATAGACTCGTACGTATTGCGCCCCATGATTACCGGATGGCCGGTTGTGGTGCTCCTGAAATACTTCAAATCCTCTGATATGTGCCACAGGAGTTCATTGTTCCTCCCTATTGCCCCGTTCTGGGCTACGGCTACTATAAGTGAAAGCATAATAATCCAAATTAAAGGCGCTAATTTATGAAGATTTTCGTAATTTTGTTTACATTGATAAATATGCAACCATGAGAAGAGCAATTTTCGCTATAATATACTGTATATTACACATATTCAGCGGACCACTCAAGGCACAGCAGCCTCAAGACACCACTGCTGCCGGCAGATTCAACGCCATTGCAACCCTGATATCACCGGAAAAGGTATACCTGCACACAGACCGCGATATCTATAACGCCAGCGATACCATCTGGGTAAGCGGATATGTGGAGAATGCAACATACAACTCAGAATTCCCGGAATCAAACTACATATATGTTGAGCTCATCAGCTCACAGCTCAACCTCAATATCTCTTCATGGAGATACCGCCCGTTCTATGAGCCCTCATTGGTAAAAAGGATAAAGCTCAAGAGGCACAACGGAGGATTTCAGGGGCATATTGTCATTCCCGACAAACAAAGCACCGGAAAGTGCATAGTAAGGGCATACACTTACTGGATGCTCAACCGCCCTGTAGAATATATGTTCTACAAGGAAATTGCCATAACCAATCCGTTCAACGATGATCTTCTTGCCAAAATGAAAGAGAAGAAAATCACCGACAAAAACAAATACGCCCAGCTGAATGCCATTGCTCCAATTGACAAGCAAGACAAGAAGGACTCCACAATAACAGATTATGATATACAGTTTCTGCCGGAGAGCGGTCACTCCCTGCAGGGATTCAGAAACACTATTTGGATCAAGGCTCTGGACAATCTTGGAAACGAGGCGCTTCTTTGGGGCGAAGTAAGGGACGGGGACGGCAGGCAGATAGGCACGTTCCAGACAGACTCCAGCGGAACAGCAAAACTCACAGTATACAATGCCGCTGCTGAAGAGTTGTATGCATACGTTACAGACTCCAGTGAATTCAGCAGGACATTCCTGCTCCCACAGGCAGAAGCCCAAGGTGCTTCCATAACAGGCAGCATGATTGTACAGGGAACAACAGAATACACCCCAAATTGCCGCATGATGTTCAGGGTGAATGCAACTCCGGCTGCACTGCAACAGGGATTGTATGCTGTTCTGCATGACGGATCACAGATACTTATGTCTAAGGAGATTACCTCCGCAGAGTCATCATTTTTCGTAAGGCTTGCACAGTTGCAGCCATGTACCCACAGCGTAAGCATCGTGGACAAGGCAAACAATGTTTATGCAGAGCGTCCTTTCATTGTATTGCCGTCGGGAGAAAAAAACAGGATTGATATTACCACAGACAAAGACAATTACGGGGCATGGGAAAAGGTGCTGTGCAGGATTAAGGTGCCTGGGTATGCAAAAGACTCCCTTGCTGCAGAAAACCAGCATGTGTCCGTTGCAGTTACAGACAACAGTCTTGTACAGGAACTTGACAACGTGAACATAGAATCATATTTCCTCCTCAAGAGTGAGGTTGAGGGATATATTGCAAATCCTTCACAATATTTCAACAGGGACATACCTCTTAAACAGAGGATGGCCAAGGCAGATATGCTTATGCAGACCCAGGGGTGGAGGTATTATGAAACTCCAAATATCCTTAAAGGTACTGTTATGCAGCCAAGCTTTGGCAGGGAATATACCCAGACGCTGTCGGGAGAAGTAAAGGGATTGCTCACACACGCCAAGACCACTATGGTTTCGTTTGTTGCCCCTTCCATCAACTTTACTGCTATGGGCCAGGTGGATTCGGGATATTTTATCCTTAAGGACATCAGTTTCCCTGAGAACACAGACTTCATTATATCTGCTGTGGGTAAAAAAGGCCGCGCAGGTGTCCTTACCCCACATCTGTTTCCCGACAATTTTGCACAAATCCACCAGTACCCGCTCTCTCCCGAAAATGTCAGATACAGCAAGCAGTACAAGGACCTTGTGGTGGAAAACCTTTATGGAGACGGATACGCAATGTCGCTTGAACTGGATCCGGTGGTGGTGACATCCACATACATTACAATGAAGAACTCCCCTTCCCCTAACCGCAATATTGCAATCCGCAGAGACAGGATAAGGGATGAAGATGCCATAAAGCCATACGCCGGCTCATACGATATCCCTTCGTATGCAATCAGCCAGTACCCTTCTTTAAGATGGAACCCTCAAGGGACTGGACTTGTAGGCAGGCGCGTTGGGGCATCAGGCAGCATGCAGAGCGGCTCCAGATGGTTCCCCATATTGTATTATCTGAATGGTATACAATCCAATTTTGAAGAGATCCAGAACCTCAGCCTCGACCAGGTGGAGAACCTTGTATACCTTGAGGGGCTTGAGGCATCTGCCCATACAGGACAGGGTGACATCTCTCCAACACCAGTCCTTATGATAAGAACAAAACGCCATTTAAAGCAATTGATGCCTACCAATGTCACATCCGGTTCCCCTATAGGCTGGCAAAGACCCAAAAGATTCTACTCTCCAAACTATGAGAAAACGGCAAAGGATACAGATTACCGCATCACCTTGTACTGGAATCCCAACCTGCAGCTTTCAGATAATGGAGAGGCAGTTTTCACATTCTGGACCAAGCACAAAAAAGGGAGCTATAGAGTTGAAATTGAAGGCAAAACAGGATACCGGGAGTATATCTGGGGAGAGCACATCATAAATCCTCCGGCAACAGAAGAATAATTTATTCCCGATAATTTTAATAAATTTGCACACAACACCCGGAGAGGTGGGGAACTTAAACAGCAATTGCAGATGAAACAATATTTAGACCTACTCAAAAAGATAATGGATGAAGGAACGGTTAAGGGAGACCGTACCGGAACCGGCACAAAAAGCATTTTCGGATATCAGATGAGGTTTAACCTCAATGAGGGATTCCCATTGCTTACCACAAAGAAAGTGCACTTGAAATCTATCATTTATGAACTTCTGTGGTTCATAAACGGCGATACCAACATAAAATATCTCAACGACCACGGCGTTACCATCTGGGATGAGTGGGCAGATGAGAACGGTGAACTTGGCCCTGTTTACGGCGCACAGTGGAGACATTGGAAAACCGCAGACGGAGGAGAGATTGACCAGCTTGCCAACCTTATGAAACAGCTTAAGGAGAACCCAAATTCCCGCAGGCACATCATCTCTGCGTGGAACGTGGCTCAGGTAGACAACATGGCCCTTCCTCCATGCCACTCAATGTTCCAGTTCTATGTGGCAGACAACAAGCTCTCTTGCCAACTTTACCAGAGAAGTGCAGATGTGTTCCTTGGCGTACCATTCAACATTGCTTCATACGCATTGTTCACAATGATGATTGCAAAGGTTTGCGGCTATGAACTGGGAGATTTCGTACATACATTCGGAGATACCCACATCTACCTTAACCATTTTGAGCAAGTGGCATTGCAGCTTTCGCGTGAACCAAGGGAGTTGCCTAAAATGATAATCCACGGAGACCAGAAAGATATCTTCAGCTTCAAATATGAGGATTTTGAGCTTGTAGACTACAATCCGCATCCTGTAATAAAGGCGCCTATTGCAGTGTGACCATTCTGACGACGTCAAAAAGGTCAGAATCATCCTATGATACAAGCACATGTTGCTGCTTAGATATACATTATATATATGTAAAAAAAGGGAGAGCTTTTCTGCTTTCCCTTTTTGATTTAACCTAAAAACTTGAGATTCCTCATTACATAGGATTTGATCTCTTGTAGTAATTTGCACCTGCAAGAGGAACAACTGGGCCCTGGAATTTCATAGGGCTCTTTCCGTTAGGAGTAAAGATTACATCAGCAACATTAGTGTTGTTTCTCATGGTAATCTGGTAAGTACCCCTCATCATACGGCCATTTACAACAAGACGCATTTTAAGGTTGCCTTTCTTGTCTTTAGTTGGAGCATAGTCTTTGAACTCAACAAGATAACCCTGATTATTGCTGCCTCCGCAAATGTAACCCTGTACAGTCATCTTGTCACCCTCACAAGCAACAAAAATTGCAGGATCAACATTACTCTCCAAAGTTCCGTCAGATTTCTGGTACTGTGAAGGTACAATAACCCAAGCTTTGGCATTGATTGCATCAACTGCAGCCTCATACTGAGCCTTTGCAATTGCAGCTTTCTCTTCTTTAGAAAGCTTCTGTGCAAATGAAGGCAACGCAAGAACCATTGCCAACATAACTAGAATAATCTTTTTCATCTGTATAGTGCATTAAAGTTTATTCTTAAAAAAAAGAGAGGCCACAAAGGCGCGGCCTCTCAATTCTATAAGTGCTATATTATAGTGAAGTCCACTGTGTAACTGCACAAGAACCTTTCTCAGTTCTTACACCTCTCAAGAAGTGCATTCTTGATTTTCCAATGTATGCAGTCCAATAATCAGCATACGTGGTCTCTTTTCCACCAGAGTTTATGTAAATCAGGTCATTGCCATCCTCATCCAAAAGTCTGAAGTTGATGTTACAATATCCTGAAGAGTTGTGGATAGTTTTAATTACTGAAACCGGTACTCTTTCAGTAGCCTCACCAAAGCCTACAGGCTCACCAAGATTTTTCCACTCTTTAGTAGTAGGATGCTCCCACATGTACTGTAGTTTGCCCTCGTAAGGTTTTCCAGACTCCTCATAAAGCATATTGATGAACATTATAGTCTGCAAAGAGTCAGTATCCCAAGTTGCAACGGTAGGAGTACCGCTTACATGCTGGTATGGATACTGGTTATCAATAACTATAGGCTCTTTCGCCATGTCATGAACAATAACATTCTGTTTACCATTGGTAAGAGTAACGTTCTGATCATAAATTACATTGCTTCCTTTGTAGAATTTGATGTTGGTCACACCTGGATTAGCTACATAGAAACGTCCTGGATAATCAGCGCTACCAGGAAGGCCTCCCTGCGGTTTGAACTGTCCATAACCTTTAACACTGGTAACCTGAACATCGTTTACCAAGATGGAATCAACAGCATATGCAGTATTGGTACTGTTAACTGGCACAAAGTAGTGCAACTGGAACTCAGCTCCGGTAACAGGAGTTGTGTTATACTGGAGCTCATGTTTGTCACATGATGCTACCATTAGCACCATTGCCAACGAATATGTCAAATATTTTAAAATTTTCATCTTTCTATTTTTTAAAATT
>JAZRQU010000072.1:0-72887 GCA_045650045.1 Candidatus Egerieisoma sp.
TCTACTGTAGGAGGGTTAAGGTAACGAATTTCGTTGTTAACTGGATTTGCCATGATTTTTTACCTCCCAATTATTTGTTTTCAGTCTGGTTTGCTCTTCTTTTCTCAGCATAAGCAATAGCGTGTTTGTCCATTGCAAAAGTCAAGAAACGGATAATTCTCTCGTCACGTCTGTACTGAGTCTCTAGTTTTGCAATAAATGCAGGCTCAGCTTTGAACTCAATAAGGTGATAAAAACCTGTGGTTTTTTTCTGGATAGGGTAAGCCAATTTTCTTAGGCCCCAATCCTGCTCATACACAACCTCGCCGCCATTCTCTTTGATAAGATCAAGATATTTGGCTACCGCTTCCTTCATCTGAGCATCAGACAAAACGGGAGTTGCAATGAAAACGGTCTCGTACTGTTTCAACATCTTGTGTTAATGTTTATGTTAATTAATAAGTTTTATTTCAAGCAGTTACAAAGGTTTCTTACGAATTTTGCGCTACTTGGGGCTGCAAAGATATAAACTTTTGGGTAACAAACAAAAAAAACTGCTGCCCAACCTTTTACCTCAACGGCGCGGCGGGCAGCAGTTCTACTATAAAAATACTTGCTTAATACTCAAATTTCACAATGGCAAAGGTATACCATTTATTCAAATACACCTAATTTTTACCCATTTTTAATATTGCAAGCCTATTTTTCACACGCTTGATTATCAGTTAATTACCCTCTCACAAACCTTACAGAATCTTGCAACGGCCAAATCGGGCCTTGCAAGGGGTGCAATTCAGCCGAAAAACAGGTCATTTCAGCTGAAATTCATCTGCGGGTCCTGGAGGATCAGTTCCTGCAAAGATTTTTTCAGACGGCTCTTGCGCACATAGATATTTTGTGGGGTATCATTCAAGATTACACTTATCTCCTGAGCTGAGAATCCTGCATAAATCAGGCAAAGGAGTTTTACATTATCCTCCCTCATGTTAGGATACCTCTCCCTAACTTTCCTTATCACATCATTGTTCTTGGCATTCACCACCTGCTCCATCACGGCAAAGTTATCTCCGCTGAGCTGCATCTTTAGCAGATCATCCACTTTCTTGTGCAGTTTCTTTGAATCGCCGAACTCGTAATAGGTCCTCACCAGCTCCTTCACCTCCGCAAACCTGTTTTCAAGAAGGTCCTTCAGTTCCTTCTCCTTGGCCTTGTGCACGTCCAGCTGTGAAAGGAGATTCTCCCTCTGGTTCTCTGCGCTGGCCACCTTGCTGCCAAGTGCATCCATATTATTGGCATACTCTGCCAACAGTATATCTTTCTTGGCAAGTCTGCTTCTGTATTGTCTCACCAGCAGCACAACTGCCACTACAACCAACAGGACTCCCAAAACATACGCTCCTGCAATCCTGTATCCCCTCATCTTCATCCTGTAGTTCTCCTCCTCAAGCCTTCTTTGCACAAACTGCTGTTCCGCCTCCCTTACAGATTCGCTCCTGGCGGCAAACTCCAATGAATCCTTCAAGCTGATATATCTGCTGCTGTAATCAAAGGCACTTCTATAATCTCCCCTCCGCTGGGCAACCTGGGCCGAAACGGTATAAAGGTCAAGCAATTTGTCGGGAGAATAAATGTTAATATTCTCCTTGGCAAGGTATGCCGAATATTCCTTGAGACACTCCGATGCCTTTGGCAGGTTATTCTTCTGCAGATAAATTTTTGCAAGAAGGGGGTAATCCAATGGGTTTACAAGACTGTCATTGAACTTGCTGTATGTACTGTCCAACTGGGCAAGGGCCTTGTCTGCCCCACCCTCTATCTTGCAATACTCTGCCGCTATGGCGGTTGAATATTTCATCAGAGCATTGTTGAAAAGATTCTCCTTATAGTCAACAACACTGTCCCTTGGACTGAAAAGCATCTTGCTTCTCATCTGCACGGCCATCTCTGAGGCCTTGCGGTAAAGGGAAACAGACTCCTGCGGATTGCCGTTTATGGCATACACCCTGGCCATCCCCTCATATGCATACATAATATGCTCCCTTACATCACTCCCTGCAAGGGCATAGAACTCAAGGGCATTGGAAAACATCTCCAGCGCGTTTGAATAATCCATCTTGTTCACATAAAGCAAACCCTTATGGTAGCAGATCTGACCTTTAAGCACCACCTTATCTGTATTCAGGCACAGTTCTTCGGCCAGAAGCATCTCCTCCATTGCATCATAGAACTTCTGTTCCTGCAGGTATGTTTTTCCTGTATAGAAGTGATACAGAGCCTCTTCCACCTTAGGATCCTCACCACTCCCCCCTGCAGCACAGGAAGCCAGCGCCAATAATGACAATATATATATAACGAGTCTCTTCATCCCGACAATTTTTACTATTACCCCGCAAAGGTACAATTTAAAATCAAAAAAAGAGGATGCCCGTGCAGGACATCCTCCATACATTATATATAGTGCGGATTATTTTTTAGGAGCGTTCTTGAGAACCTCAACTACGAAATCCCACCATTTGCCAACTGAATCAATCTCACATCTCTCATCCGGTGAGTGAGGAGAGAAAATTGTAGGGCCGCAAGAAACCATATCCCAGTTAGGGTAAGTACCGCCAAGGATACCGCACTCCAAACCTGCGTGGATAGCCATAACTGCAGGCTGTTTGCCATAAAGTTTCTCGTAAACTGCCTTCATCTCCTTAAGGATTGGAGACGCCATATTAGGAGCCCATCCTGAGTAACCGCCTCTGAATGAAACCTCAGCACCTGCAAGTTCAAATACTGCACGCATCTTCTCAGCCAAATCGTCTTTAGCTGTATCTACTGAACTTCTCATTAGAGAGTGTACATTAATTACACCATTCTCAGATTTTACAATAGCCATATTGTTTGAAGTCTCAACCAAACCCGGCATTGCATCGCTCATTCTCTCTACGCCGCTTGGACAGCCATATAGAGCCCTGCACATGTTAACAGCAACCTGCTGGCAGATAGCCTCACCTGCAATTGGAGCATCCTCCAGGAACACTTTGGCATCTTTATCAGTTGCAGCGTACTCAACTTTAACCTCAGCCTCAACTTTTGCAACAAGAGCTTTAGCCTCCTCAAGTTTGTCTGCAGGAACAGCAATATTTGCAACAGCCTCTCTAGGGATAGCGTTTCTCATGTTACCGCCCTCAACATTGATAAGTTTTGCACCAAGATCTCTCAATAGAGGAAGAAGTGCTCTGGTCATAACTTTGTTTGCGTTGGCTCTGTAAAGTACGATATCCATACCTGAGTGACCGCCTACAAGACCTTTAACGTTAAGGTTCTGGCCTACATAACCTGCAGGAACTGCCTCTGTAGTATATTTGAATGAAGCTGAACAGTCAAGACCGCCGGCGCAACCTACATAAAGCTCACCCTCTGTCTCTGAATCTAGGTTGATAAGGATATCACCTTTAAGCACGCCTGGTTTAAGTGCACGGGCACCGGTCATGCCAGTCTCCTCATCAATGGTGATAAGCACCTCAATAGGACCATGTACAAGATCTTTCTGCTCAAGAACTGCCATTGCAACAGCACAACCAAGACCGTTGTCTGCACCTAGAGTAGTACCTGTAGCGTAAACCATATTGTCTACGATTCTAGGTTTGATCGGATCTTTCTTGAAATCATGCTCAACATCGTTGTTCTTCTGAGGAACCATATCCACGTGAGCCTGAAGGATGATACCCATTCTGTCTTCCATACCTGGGGTTGCAGGTTTGCGGATAATCACGTTGCCAATCTCATCCTGGAATGACTCAAGACCAAGATTTTTTCCAAAATCACAAATATATTTCGCTGCCTCCTGCTCAAATTTTGAAGGGCGAGGAATTTTTGTCAACTCGTAAAAGTTCTTCCACACAATCTGTGGAGACAAATCTGCAATTGTACTCATAATAAAATGTATTTTAGTGTTATAGAATTATTTCATAAGTGTCTCTATCGGGAAGCTCATTATTTTTCCCAACTGGTATACCGGAACCCTTGCCTGAACAAGAACCTGCTGGCCATCCTTAACTTTGGCAATCACAGTTACAGGTTTACGGTATGCCACCCTGCCTTTGGTGTTCAAAGCGGCCTCTGCAAGCGGGGTTGGCTTTATAGCCTCACCATCCTCAACAAGCTCAACAACTATAGGTCTTCCCTGCATGTTGCCTGATGGAAGAAGTCCCTGTGTATCTGAGATTCTGAAGGCAATGTACAGTTGCTTTGCATTTGAAGCATTGGGAACAACATCAAACACAACACTTTGTTCATCATAAAGGCTCTTGCCCACAAACATGCTCATATATTCATCCTCAAGTCTCTTTATCTCGGCCAAAGTTGCCGCCATAGCCTCTCCGGAGAATGTTGCATCGGTATCGCCTGTAATTATCTCAAGTCTTTTCTGTCTCAATTTGAAGATAAGCTCAGCGGTCTCCTCCGCCTTCTTCTCAAGACTTTTCTCCACCGCCTGCTGCTGCATTACCGGAACCTTGTCCATACCGTCTGCACTTGCAACAGTCTTGTAAAGGGTAGTGGTAACGTTGTCTATATTGGAAGCTGCCCCGTCAAGAAACTCCTGCGCCCCCTGCATGCTTGGAAACCTCCACTGCACAGGTTTGCCGGTATAATTGTCTGAAAGGACAATCAGTCCCTGACTGCACATGTTGAGGAAGTTGGCTGTTCCAACTTTTGAGCCCTGAAGGTTCACGGCTGCAGACACCTGTGGATCTGCCTCTACATAAGGCAACATCTCAATGGACTTGATCCTGTACGAATCACCACTGGTCTGCTTCACATCCAGGCCAAGGTATTTCTGTGCATACTGTGCATACGGGCCTGCCTGAAAAGACTCATGAACTGCAACAACCCTCATCACCAATGTTGTACTTGGCAAAGAGTACACTACGGTACCGGCCGGAGCCACATCATCTTTTCCCAACACCTGTGCAGCCGCAGGAATCTGCATTCCCACCATAAGAAGTGCTGCCAAAAACAATTTGAATTTATTCATATAGCTTTTTGTATTCTTCAATTTCCTCGCTGCGGAAGTCCCTTTTCCACCTCTTATGGCTCCACAGCCAGTTCACATTGTTAGCAAAAATGTCCTCCTCAAGGCAACTTGCAAATCTTCTTGTAAGCTCACCATGGGGAACTCCTTTTGTATTCTCCTCCAAAAGTTTGAAATTTATCTCATACTTGCCTCTTGCCACCCTGTCAATACCCATATACACCATAGGTATTCCCAATTTTGATGCCACATATTCAGCACCTGCCAAAAACAGCGTAGGCTGGTTGAGGAACTTGGTCACTACCCTCTCCTCCTTAGGCGACTGGTCGGCAATGAAAATATACAGGCCTGAAGATTTCCTGTCCTTGAGAATATGTCTGAGAATATGCTTTGATTCAAGTATATGTCCCTGATTCCCTGCCTTTTTGAACGCCAGCATCCTCATCTTTACAAAGAAATCGTCAAACGCCTTGTTCTTGGCCCTCTTGTAGCTCAAATACAGGTTGCTTGCCGCAAATCCTCCGGTAACATCAGCCCCCTGCGGACCACATACTCCGCCAAAAAGCTCCCAGTTGCCCACATGCCCAACCACAATCACTACCTTGGGATGTCTGCTGCAAAGTTCATCCATCATCTCCCTGTCGGGAACAGAAACCACCTCACAAATCTGCTTCTGGCTGGCACTTATTGCCCAAATGCTCTCAAGCGCAAGGTCCATCATGTACTGGTAATACCTCTTCCTCAGTTTTTTCAGGTGTCCGTAATGCATTTTGGGGAAACTGCGGGCCATATTCACATCAATCACGCTCCTGCGGTATCCGAACATGTTCAGGAAAAATGCACAGATATCGGAAAGTATATAAAACACCTTCCTGGGCAACAGGGAGACAAACCACATGCTCCCCCACAATATCCAAAACAATAATTTATGCATATTCCCGACAATAATTTTCAGCCTGCTGCACAACACCTGCAAACAAGCACAAAAACAAATTTAACAAAAAAGAGCAAACTGCACAAAAATCTGCATAAAAAAAGAGGACGGCAATGCCGTCCTCCATATATATGCTGTGAATGGAATTACGCAGTAACTCTCTCCAACCATTTGACCATAGCTAGCATTACGCCCATAGAAACAAGACATACTACTAGGAATACAGTCCAGCACTGCCAGATTGGCCATGCGTTGTACATGATAGGACCAATCCACAATAGACCGTTACCTAGAGCTGTAGCTGTAAGCCATAGACCCTGGCAAAGACCTAGAAGGTTCTTAGGAGCCACTTTAGAAACGAATGACAAACCTAGTGGAGAAATGAACAGCTCAGCAACGGTTAGGAAGAAGTAGGTTACAATAAGTACCCATGGACCTGCTTTCAAACCAGCCTTAGCAGTTGCTGACATCTCTTTGAACTCAGTTGCTGAAGGGTAACCCATCATGTATGAGTAGATACCTAGGAATACGAATGCCAAACCTGCAATGAACATACCGTAAGCAATCTTCTTAGGAGTAGAGATAGCTTTTCCTTTCTTTGCCAAAGCTGCAAAAATGAACATTACAACTGGGGTAAGTACAATTACGAAGAATGGGTTAACTGCCTGCCAGATCTCTGGTGCGAACAATGAAGTATCAGCAAAGTCACGTGCAAACAATGAAAGTGATGCACCGTTCTGGTGGAATGAGAACCAGAAGAAGATTACGATACCAAGTACTGCAAACAAAGCGTAAAGTCTCTGTTTGATCTCTTTAGCCATAGCAGCTTTCTCCTCTGCAGTGTAGTTTACAGAAGCAGCAGCCTCTTTCTTTGCAGGGGTAGGGAAAATTTTCTTGGTTGCAATGAAGATAACCAATGAAATTGCCATAGCAGCTACTGATGCGATGAATGAGTAGTGGATACCGGTGTTGAATACATCAAGGTACTGGCTGCAGAATGCTGCAATGTCACCTGTACCGCCAACGGTAGCCATAAGCTCTTTAAGGTTAGCCAACTGGCTCTCAGCCATGCTTGCACCCTCGTTGATGAACTTATGGCAAAGTGCAGGAAGATCTGCATTGTAAGCCAAACCGTTCACATTAAGCCACCAGCTTCTTAGCATTGGAGCGATGAAAGGAGCAATAAGACCACCTACGTTGATGAACACGTAGAAAATCTGGAAACCTGAGTCACGTTTGTCTTTAGCTACAGCTAGAGCCTCAGGACCCTCTTTAGCAGCCTCAGCCTCAAAGTTGTCATACATCTGACCTACGATAGCCTGCAAGTTACCCTTGAAAAGACCGTTACCGAAAGCGATGCAGAACAAAGCTACGCAAGTCAAACCAAGAAGCCAAGTCTTGTTCTCTGGAGTAGCAAGGATTGGAACTGCCAATACACAGTAACCCAATGCCATGATAACCAAACCAGACATGATTGTGCCTTTGTAGTTTCTGGTTCTGTCTGCAATTAGACCACCAATAAGGCTCAATACATAGATTCCTGAATAGAATGCCGAGTAGATTCCTGAACCCTGGGCATCTGTCAAACCGAATTTTGAACATAGGAACAATACAAGTACGGCGTTCATGATGTAGTAACCGAAACGCTCTCCCATGTTACTTAGAGCTGCAGCTAGCAACCCTTTTGGATGTCCTTTAAACATAAGTTATAGATTTATTTTAATTAATGATATTTGGTTCCAATTATTCCAAATTTATATACATATTTTGGCAAAGATATAAATATTTGTCATTTTATGAGCATTTTTGCACCAATCATCGGGCAAAAAGTTATATTTGTACCATTATGGATAAGGTTGCTATTGTAATTCTCAACTGGAACGGAGAAAAATTTCTCCGCAAATACCTGCCGGCACTGGTGGCCAATACCCCGGCATCGCTCCAATCCGCAAACGGCTGGGGCAACGTATCCATAATTGTTGCAGACAATTGTTCTTCAGACAATTCTCTGGCATTCCTCAAAGAAAATTACCCCCAGATCCGCACCATTGTACTGGACAGCAACTACGGCTTCACCGGAGGTTACAACCGTGCCCTGCAGCAAGTGGAGGCAGAATATTTCATTCTCCTGAATTCAGACATTCTTGTTCCCGACAACTGGCTGCATCCCCTCATCTCCTTTATGGACTCGCATCCCGGGGCGGGAATCTGCCAGCCTAAGATGCTTTCTGAGGTAAGGCACCAGCAGTTGAGCATTGAGGCAACCGGAAAGGAGGACCTTACCGGCCTGTTCAAGGCAGACTTGTGGGGAGGGGAACATGACCTGTCGGGAAGAAAATATGAGATGTTTGAGTATGCCGGCGCATGTGGGGGATTCATTGACATATTGGGATTCCCGTTCTGCCGGGGCAGGGTACTCTCAACTGTTGAGGAGGATATGGGACAGTACGACACCCCTGCGCAGTGTTTCTGGGCAAGCGGTGCCTGCATGGTTGTAAGGAGCAGCGTATGGAAAGAGGTTGGAGGGCTGGATGAGGGATTTTTTGCCCATATGGAGGAGATTGACATGTGCTGGAGGGCACAGTTGGCCGGACACCAGGTATGGGCAGTTCCGCAGAGTCATGTATTCCATATAGGTGGCGGCACACTTCCAAACAACTCTCCAAGAAAGCTTTTCCTCAACTACAGGAACAATCTTCTCATGCTTTACAAGAACTTGCCTACAAATGAGGGATGGGATGCCTTTGAAGGGAAATGGGGAAACAGGAATCTGTTCATTTTTATAAGGATGTGTGTAGACGGCCTTACCGGCATTGCATATCTGCTCCAAGGGAAATGGAGTTTCTTCACATCGGTAATAAAGGCACACCGCGCATTCCGCACAATGAAAAAGGAAGCGGCTGTCACCCTGCCGGATAACCGCCGCTTTCCCGTTTTTGGCATCTCCACCAAAAGCCTCATCCTTGAGAAGCTTCTGGGGAGAAATATTGAAATTTAACCTAAATTGTAGAATCAACTGACCAGCTGAAGGCTCTAAGACCCATCAGCGGGTTATTCTCGTCCAACACCTTGAGCCTTTTCATAAAGTTCTCGGCAATATTGTCCTCCATTATGGTCATCATTGCAGAGTTCAGTGTTGGCCAGGCGTGGTCTCCAAGGTGAGGCTCACCACCGCGTGAACCTCTACCTGTAACCTCTTCCCAGTTTGTATAGCCTTTTACTCCGGCTTTCAGCATAATATCAAGGATCTCATCCTTGAATGCCTGGTTATATGATACAAAAACTGCTTTCATAGTAATCTTCTTTTTAATTATTTGGCCAAAGCCTTCATAGCCTTAACCTCAGCTTTTCTCTTTCTCTTAAGGCCGTTACCTGCAAATACAGCGTACATTACAGGCACAATCACCAAGGTAATAAGGGTAGATACTGAAAGACCCCATGCTACACAGGTACCCAAACCTCTCCACATCTCAGAACCCTCACCGGTACCGATAGCCATTGGAACCATACCCAATACGGTTGTCATGGTAGTCATAAGTACAGGACGAAGACGTGATCTTCCCGATGTTACAATCGCATGTACAATACCCATTCCCCTCTCGCGGCAAAGGATAATGTAGTCGATAAGTACGATACCGTTCTTAACTACGATACCCATCAACATAATAAGACCAATCATTGACATTACGTTCAAAGGCTGTCCTGTAACCACAAATCCCATAATTACACCCACAAAAGCAAATGGAATTGAGAACATGATTACAAACGGATATGTAAGTGACTCAAACTGTGCCGCCATAACGATGAACACAAGGATAATGATAAGAGCCATCAGCATTACAAGATCCGCAAATGTATCCTGCTGGTCTTCGTAAGTACCTCCAAGCTGCCATGTAATACCCATAGGAAGTGCTGTTGCAGCCATAAATTTGTTTGTCTCGTTTACAAGATCAGACATTGCCATATCTTTTGGCACAATGGCTGTAACCTTAACAAGACGCTCACGATCCTTTCTGTCAATTGCAGGAGGGGTAAGAATCTCCTTAACCTCTCCAAGGTCCCTAAGTTTGATACCCTGTCCCATTGCGTTATAAATGGTAATGTTCTCTATATCCTCTACAGTTGTACGGAACTCAGGGGCATATCTGATAATGATATCATACTCCTCACCATCCTCTCTGAAGTAAGAAGCGGTAACACCATTGATACGGTTTCTCAAATAGGTAGAAACAGTGGCTGTGTTAAGGCCGTTAAGGGCAATTTTTTCACGGTCAAAATCTACCTGGAACTCAGGTGTATACTCATCACGGCTAATAATAACCTGTTTTACGCCAGGAATGTTGCGGAAACCCCTCTCAACCATCTCGGCAGCCTTGTCAGAGTTTGTAAAATCATAACCATAAAGCTCAACCTCAACAGAAGCCTCGCCGCCCATACCGCCGCTCTGACCACCGGCTACAACCTGGAATGTCCTGATAATAGGATATTCTGCCAAATCATTACGCATCATATCACAAATCTCAAACACAGTCCTGTCACGGTCTTCAATACTTCCAATGTTGATATTGAAACTCATTGCATGTGTACCGCCTCCCTGCATAAGCTCAAATGCACTGTTGCTGGAACCAGATGCACCCTCACTCACGTTACAGGTAATTATCTCAGGATATTTTGTCTGGAACTTGTTTACCAGCTCCAACGCCAAGTCTCTGGTAATATCCTGTCTTGTACCCATAGGCAGTTTTACATTAATTGAGATACGTCCGTTATCTGATGCAGGGAAATACTCGCTCTTTACAAGAGCACCTCCACCCACAACAACTACAAGGAACAGTGCAAAAGATGCCAAAATGGTAGTCTTTCTGTTGCTTGCACACCATTTCAACAATTTTGCATAGGCACCGTCCAGCCATGTAAGGAAATTATGGAACGGAGTAAGCACAATTGTCTGGAACTTGCCTTTATGAGGATTAAGTCTCAACATCTGGGAGCACATCATAGGGATAAGGGTAAGTGCGCCAATTGTAGATACAATCATGATGATACTTACAATCCATCCCAACTGACGGAACATTACACCGGCCATACCGTTAATCATTGTCAAAGGAAGGAATACCGCCAACATTGTAAGGGTAGATGCAATAACCGAGATTGCCACCTCATTGGTTGCAAACACAGCTGCACTCTTTGGACGGCTTCCCCTCTCAATATGGGTAGTAATGTTCTCAAGTACCACAATCGCATCATCCACCACCATACCAATCGCAATTGACAATGATGACAATGAGATAATATTAAGCGAGTTGCCTGTTGCAAAAAGATATATCAAAGATGCCAACAACGAGATAGGAATTGTAAGCATAATGATAAACGTTGCTCTCCATCTTCCCAGGAACAGATATACAACCACCATAACCAAAAGGAAAGTAATGGCAATGGTCTCACCCAAAGACCTGATGGTGTTTATGATATTGTCTGATGAATCAATAATAACATCAATCTTTACATCTGAAGGCAAGTTTGCCTGCAACTTTGGAAGCAACGCCTTAACTTTCTTTGAAATGCTCACTGAGTTTGCGCCTGACTGTTTCTGCACAATGACCATTCCACCTTTCTTTCCGTTGTTGAAAGTCTCCCTTGAGCGCTCTTCCAGGCCATCCTTGATGATTGCAACATCTTTAAGATATACAGGACTTCCGTTTCTTACGCCAAGTACAAGGTTTGCCATCTCATCTGCACTTGCAAACTCCTTCTGTACTCGCAGTGAATATGTATTTGATCCCACATCAATCTGGCCTGCAGGCATATTCATGTTCTCCGCACCAATAATGCTTGCAATTGTCTCAATTGGAATATTATAAGCCTCAAGTTTATGAGGATCACAATATGCAGTAAGCTGGCGTACCGGAGCACCCGATATTGACACTGTACCCACACCGCCAAGACGTGCAATAGGGTTTACTACAATATCATCCAATATCTTGTACAAACCAGGAGTACTCTCCTCTGCTGTTACAGAAAGCAACAGAATTGGAATTGCATCTGCACCGAACTTAAAGATCATAGGGTTGTCAACATTGTCCGGAAGCATCTGTTTTACAAGCTCCAGTTTGTCTCGGACATCGTTTGTTGCCACATCTATATCAATACCATACTCAAACTCCAAGGTTACTATGGAAACGTTCTCCCTTGAACTTGAGCTGATATGTTTAAGGTCACTCACACTATTGAGAGTGTTCTCCATTGGCTTGGTAACGTTATTCTCAATATCGGAAGCATTCGCACCCTGGTAAGTTGTCATTACCATAATGGTGTTTGTCTCAATCTCCGGAATAAGGTCGATAGGAATATTCATCAGGGAGAAGAGACCGAAGATAGCCACTGCCACAAAGATGAGGGCTGTGGTTATGGGTTTCTTTACCGCACTTTGATATAAACTCATTTTCTAATCTTTCTAAATTCAAACTCCGTTTACAGCTTATTTTGCAAGCTCAGCCTTACCGCCGTTAACAACTCTGGAGTGGCCCTCAGTTACCACATTGTCACCTGAAGCAACACCACCAACAAGCTCATATTCAGTACCTAGTCGTCTACCCAACTCAACTTTCTTGAACTCAATTGTGCCATTATTGTATACGTAAACATATTTATCACCTGAACCTGACTGTTTAACTACAGCCTTATCCGGAACTACCACATGGTTTGCAGTACCGTATGAGAAAGTAACCCTTGCAAACATACCAGGACGTACTCTCTGGTTTGCATTGGCAATTGTCACCTCAACAGGGAAAGTTCTGGTTGCAGCATTGATTGTAGGATAAACCAGAGATACTTCTCCCTTAAAATTCTCATCGCCGTAAACGTCGAGCTTCACATCCACATCCATACCCTTCTTAATCTGGGTAAACAGTTTCTCGGAAACGTTCACTTTAAGCTTAACTGGAGAGATCTGCTCAACAACATATACAGGGCTACCGCCATACATGTCGCCTGCATCATAGTTTCTCTCTGTAACTACGCCATTGATAGGGCTTCTGAGTACAGTGTTCTCCAAAAGGTTCTCGTAGTTGCTTCTTGAAACGCTTGAAGCCATCTTCATTGCATCCCAGTTGCTCTTTGAAATTCCACCAACCTGGAAAAGCTTGTCAATTCTGGCAAACTCAATTGAATCATTTTTCATTTTAAGTTTTGCCTGCTCAAGATTTGTTGCATCCAAAGTTGCAAGAATCTGACCCTTCTTCACATTATCACCAACCTCAACAAGAATGCTCTTTATTCTCAAAGGCATAGATGGGGCAATCTTATTCTTTGTCTCAGCCTCAACTGTAGCTGTAAAGGTCTCAATCTGCTCAACCTCCCTTTCAAATACCTGCTGTACTCTAACCTGAGGAATCACCTCTGCCTCAACTGCAACAGCAGCAGCCTGCTCACCTGATTTGCAGGAGAATATTACTCCCGACAACATTAGCACTGATAGTGTTCTAAGTAAACTTTTCATATTACGTTCTTTATTATTTATTCATTACCTGGTTGACACCCAAAAGCTTGTCCAATGAAGACTTGAGGGTCATATATGTATAAACCGACTGGTTCAAGTTCAATTTTGCCTGCAACAGGCCAAGCTGTGCATCCTGCAGCTCAAGAAGGGTACCGCTGCCCACATCAAATCTGCTCTTTGCAATCTCATAGCCGCTCTGTGCCGCCTCAATTGTCTTCTGTGCAGCTGTATACTGTTTAAGGCTTGTCTCAAGCGAGCTCATCACCTGCATCACACCAATCTCAAGATTCCTTATTGCATCCTCCCTCTGAAGCTCAAGCTGCTCCTGCTGCACTCTGGTTTTCCTCAACTCGTTGCGTTTCTGTCCACCGGCAAAAATAGGGATCTGAAGGGCTATAACTCCTGTTGAATAAGGATTCCATTTATAGTCGCTGAACTTGAAATTCTCCGCCATTGCTATCCAGTTGTATGAAAGCTGTGCAGAAAGTGTAGGGTAATATTTTGCAAGCTGCATCTGGTAAGTCTTGTCAAGCATCTTGCTCTGGATATCCAGCTGCTTGATGGCAGAGTTGTTCTCCACTGAAGCATCCTCATATGAGGCAACGCTGCTTACAGTCTTCTCAAAATCTGCAAGTGTTCCAAGACACTCTATATCCTGGTTCAAGTCTATGCCAAGCAACGCTTTAAGTTTCCAGGTAGCAAGGACGATATTGTTCTGTGCATCATGCAGGTTTGGCTCGGCATTCTGCATCGCCACCTCCGAACTCAACAGCTCAAACTTTGATGCCAGACCTGTTTCAAACTTCCCTTTCACATCTTTATAATTGTCTGCAGCATTGCTGTAATTCTCTTTATAAACGCCATAAAGGTCCTTTGCCAACAGAACGCCATAGAAAGCCTGCTGAACCTGGTCTATAAGATCCTGTCTTGAACCCTGAGCCTTCTCAACAGCCAGTTCAACATCCATACCTGTAATCTCAAGAGCTTTCCACAACTCGGCATTCACCAATGGAAGCGCTGCCGAGAAACCTGCAGACCATGTATTGTCTACACCAATTGTAAACTCCTGGCCTGCCATAACCATAACCTGCTTCTTGATGGCACGCTGGTAAGTTCCGCTGAAATCCACTTTAGGGAACAAAGAGGCATATGTGCCTTTCTTGGCATACTCTGCCTTCTGGATTTCCATATCAGCCACCTTAACGGAATTATTCTCACTTAAGGCAACTTTTAGGGCATCTTCCAATGTCAGCTGCAGGGCTTCCTGCGCAAACATGCCGGAAGATACAAACAGGGCTGCAACCGCTGCAACCACGAACTTTGCAATGTTAGTTCTTCTCATTTTTTACCTATAGTTAATTTTACTTTTAAACCGAGTTATTTCAGCATGCAAATATCTTGCAATAAATTTCAAATAAATTGGTGCAAAAATAAGTCTTTTGGTCTAAAACACCATATATATTATATTGTTTACTCCCGACAACTCCTTAAATCCACAATTTTGGTCCAAAAAGCAACTCTTTTTCAAAAGAACAAAACTAAAAACTAAATTTGCATACATTTTGCAACCAAGACTCTGAACTAATATTTATAAGATGAAAAGAGCAAGAGTAAGTTCCTCTGTAAACCTGCAGAGGTTCATAAAGATGATTGAAGGGTACAGTTTCAACGACAAGCTCATTGCCGTTGCCGTTTCACCGTTTTCAAAGGGAAACATAGACCATTCTGCCATAAAAAACGCTCCAGAGGAGGTTGAGAGAATGATGGGCTTCATGTTCATCATTGCAGGAGAGGCAGAATTTTCTATAGATTACCAGAACTACAAGTTCTCCGAGAACAGCTGGGTAGAGCTCCGTCCGTCTGCAGATGTGAAGCTTCTCAACCACAGCAGCAACTTCAACGCCTATATTATAATGGCGGCAGAATCTTTCATACTTGATACGCTTTTGGACAAAAAACCCATACCCGTATCCCACTTTGTTGATACCAGGGAGTCTCCGCACATGGAAATCACAGATGAAGAAATGACAGCCCTCAAGCTGAGTGCTGACCGTATCATCCACTACATGAAAATAGAGCACCACTTTAAGAAGGACATGCTCCACAACACCTTCTACAACTTTATCCTGGAGATAAGCCACATGTTCAAGAACAGGGATGGTGTAAGGAAAAAGCTGCAGCACCTTTCCAGAAAAGAGAGTATCATCAGGGATTTCCTGATCCTTGTAGACCAGCATGCAATGCAGGAGCACAACCCCTCTTTCTATTCAGACAAGATGTGCATAAGCACCCAGTACCTCTCAATTATACTTAAGGAGGTTACCGGATTTACCGCAAACCACTGGATTGCCAGAAAGGTAGTGGCCCATGCAAAAATTCTGCTGAGGACACCCGGACTCACCATAAAGGAGATCACCGGCACACTCCACTTTGCAGACCAGTCCTCTTTTGGAAAATTCTTCAAGAAGCACACAGGAATATCTCCAAAAAAATATCGGGAAGATTTTTCTACTCCCCGATAATTTCAGAATTCTACAATGCTTCTATAATCCTTTCAAGCCTCTTTCCTCTGGATCCTTTAATCAGGACTGAACAGCCGGAAAGGGGTTTTTCATTGAAATGCTCTTTCAATTTTATAGAGTCTTCAAACAGATGAATCTGGGATCCATGAAGGTCTCCCTGTGCTGCTGCAACTGCCTGGGCGAATTCCCCTCCCACTAGGTAAATCTGTTCAAAGCCCTTGTCTGCAGCAAGTTTCACAACACCTATATGCTCCATCAGTGAGTCCTTTCCAAGCTCAAGCATATCTCCAAGAACAAGTACCTTTGAAGGCATTTCCAGCTGCGCAAAGTTCTCAATGGCAGCCTTCATGCTGGTTGGATTGGCGTTATATGCATCCACTACAAGCGCGTTGCGCTCTGTTTTTGTAAGCTGCGAACGGTTATTTGAAGGGACATATTCAGAAATTGCCGCTACAGCATCAGTTGCAGGGACATTCATATATGTTGCAACACATAGAGCTGCCAGAACATTATCTGAATTATACGAGCCTATAAGGTTTGTCCTTACTGTAAACCACTCCGGTTCACCGTTTTCCTCAACCGCTGTATAGCAAGGGTTTGACACTATCATTGTAAGGAACGGAGAACCCTCTTCAATCACAATCTTTGCCCCATCATTTGAAGTGCCGTACGGTACCAGCTGCATCCTCTCCCTTGTGCTTGCCATCTGCACAAGATAAGGGTTGTCCACATTCACAAAGGCTATCTTGCGGTACTCATTAAGATTGTCATAAAGCTCACCTTTAGTGGCCATCACCCCCTCAAAAGAGCCGAATCCTTGGAGGTGCGCCTTGCCTACATTTGTGATAAGGCCAAAACTTGGACAAGCCAGCTTCACCAAAGTTGCTATCTCTCCCGGATTGCTTGCCCCCATCTCAATTACTGCAGCCTGGGTTTCTGCATTTATCCTGAACAATGTAAGAGGAACACCAATATGGTTATTGAGGTTACCCTCTGTTGCCACCACATTGTACTTCTTTCTCAAACATGCCGCTATCAGCTCCTTGGTGGTTGTTTTGCCGTTGGTTCCGGTAAGGGCAATTACCGGTATCTTGAACTGCCTGCGGTGGTGGCGTGCAAGCTGCTGGAGTGTCTCCAGTACACTCTCCACAAGGATCACCCTTTCAGGATCCGCAGCCTCAACAGCAGGCTCATCTGCAACAGCATAGGCAGCTCCACCATCCAATGCATTGATTACAAAATCATTACCATTAAATGTCTCTCCGCGCAAAGCAAAGAACATGCTGCCGGGAACAATATTTCTTGTATCAGTGCATACTCCCGACGAATTCCCGGAGTATATCCCGTATATCTCCTCTATCTCAAGATTTTTCATATCACTTCACTCCTGTAGAGCCGAAGCCGCCCGCCCCACGCTCTGTTTCATCCAGCACCTCAACCTCATCCCACTCTATTTTCTCATATTTGGCAATCACCATCTGGGCAATCCTCTCACCCGGATTGATCACGAACTTGTCTTTAGAAAGGTTTACAAGGATAACCTTTATCTCGCCCCTGTAGTCTGCATCCACAGTTCCGGGGCTGTTGCACACTGTTACGCCATGCTTTGCGGCAAGGCCGCTTCTTGGCCTTATCTGCGCCTCATAGCCCTCCGGCAACGCTATATACAAACCTGTAGGAACCATTGCCCTGCAAAGCGAATCCAGCTCAATGGGCTCCTCTATTGCAGCCTTCAGGTCCATTCCTGCAGAAAGTTCTGTAGCATAAAAAGGAACATCATATCCGCTTTTGTTTACAATCTTTACTTTCATAGTATTAAGTGTTTTTATAATCTTTTAAGTATTCCGGTACGCTTTGCCACATATGCCATATATACGCATAGAAGCAAGGTGTTCACTCCCAATTTGACCCACATTGAATCCTCAAGGCCAAGAATATTCTGCAACAGCAGTGATACGCCGAACAGAACCAGTCCGCAAACGGCATATCCGCAAATCCTGCCCCAATTATACGGTATATAATAATGCCTGTTTCCCAGCCATACACTCAACAGCAGCATTGCAAGGCCGCTCAACACATGGGCCGCAACAGATGCCCAATAAGAGAACAGCGGCATGAATGCAATATTCACGGCAACTGTAACTGCAAGTCCTGTTAAAGTGATGTTTATGGCATATTTGGTTTCTCCGCTCAGTTTGTACCACATTGATACATTAAAGAGCATTCCCAGAATCATATACGATATGAGCATGAACGGAACAGTTCCTATAGCTCCTCTGAAATCCTTTCCAAGGATAAGGCCAATTATATCCATATACATTGTAACGCCAAGGAATATGAATACGCAGAATGCTGTAAAATACTCCATAACCTGTGCCAGCAGCTCCTTGTTCTTGCCTCTGGCAAAGAAGAACGGCTCGGCGGCATAACGGAACATCTGTATGAAAAGGTTCATTATCACAGCAAGCTTAACTGCTGCCTGGTATTCTCCAAGATCCGATCTCCACACTGCACTGCTGGGAGCAAAGAATCTGAACAGAATCCTGTCAAAACTCTCATTTACAATTCCTGGCAATCCTGCTATCATCAGTGGGATAGAGTATGTCATCATCTCCTTCCACAAAGGTTTGCTGAAGGTAAATTTCATCTTCAGAAGGTCTGGAATGAAGAGCACTGCGCATACCACACAGCTGAGGAATACTGCAAAGATGATGTATGAGAAGTCCGGCTCAGCTGGAATGAAATTCAACAGTACACTATCGGGATTAGAATGGAGATAAGCCGGTACTGCAAAAAACAGAAGGAGGTTGAATCCAAGTTCGCTGAGGATCTTTATGGTTTTCAGTATTGCAAACTTGAATGCTTTCTGCATGAACCTGAGTCTGGCAAAGAGGATAGCTGTGATTGAGTCCAGCGCAAGGATTCCACCGGTGTACACAATCATCTTCCCGTACCCCTCATACCCCATGATGGAGGCAATGTTTCCGGAAAAAGCCCAAAGCACAAGGAAGAAAGCCAGGCTCAAGGCCGTTACCGTTGAAAGTGCAGTTCCAAAAGGTTTTGTGGGGTCAGACTCCTTGTTGGCAAACCTGAAACATCCGGTTTCAAGTCCAAGGACAAGCACTACCTGCAGCACTGCAATGTAGGACATTATCTCTGAATATGAGCCGTATTCACCTGTTGTAAGGATACGTGTATAAATTGGCACAAAGAAGAAGTTTATCATCCTTGCCAATATGGTGCTCAACCCGTAGATTGCAGTTTCTCCTGCCAGTTTTTTAAGTACTCCCATCTGCCTTGTTCTAATGCTCCACAAAAATAGTGCATTTATTTCAAAAAAGAGTACCTTTGTAAGAGACGCACAGGAATAACTTTTTAAAACATAGAATATGAAAACAAGATTTTTGAGTTTGATGTTTGCAGCTGCAATCATCATTGCCGGCTGTAAGGGCGGCAACCAGGAGCCACAGCCACAGAAACCTGCAGAGCCTGCTAAAGTGGAGGCCCCTGCATTGGCATTCAACCCCGATTCATTGGCTGAGGAGCCAATCTTCAACATTGTAACCTCAAAAGGTACCATCAAGATCAAACTTTACAAGGAGACACCTCTACATAGAGACAACTTTGTAAAGCTTGCATCAAAGAAATACTATGACAACATCCTTTTCCACAGGGTTATCAAGAACTTTATGATCCAGGTGGGAGACCCTCTTACCAAAGACCCTAATGCAAACCCTGCAAAATTCGGCACAGGCGGTCCTGGCTATACCATCCCTGCAGAGATCCTTCCACAGTTCAAGCACAAGAAAGGTGCTCTGGCTGCTGCAAGAAAGGGAGACAAGAGCAATCCTAACAGGGAGTCGTCGGGATCACAGTTCTATTTTGTTGAGAGCGAGACAGGCTGCTCACACCTTGACGGCCAGTACACCATCTTTGGTGAGACAATTGAGGGCTTTGAGGTGATTGATGCAATTGCTGCGGTTCCTACAGCGGCAAAAGATGCCCCTGTTGAGCCAATCAAGATTATCAGTGTAATGCCAGCTGAATAATCCTAATAAAATCAGATAACTACACGAGGGGAGCTTGAAGGGCTCTGCATAATTCGACGGTTGCGAGCTATTGCATGGCAATGGCGAAGCAGAGGAGACTTTGGGCAGAGTCCTTCAAGTTCTTCTTGTGTAATATATATTTCATTAAAAACTTGGTATTTAAAGAAATTGTATTTATCTTTGCGGGCCTTTTCTCGAGAAGATTAGGAAGTTATAAATCATTTAATTAAAACTTATCAACAATGTCTGTAAAGATTAGATTGGCACGCCACGGTAAGAAGAACTACGCTTTCTTCCACATTGTTGCTGCCGACAGCAGAGCACCACGTGATGGTCGCTTCATTGAGCTAATTGGCTCTTACAACCCTAACACTAACCCTGCTACCATTATCCTTGATAATGAGAAAGCTCTTAACTGGTTGAACAACGGAGCTCAGCCTACTGAGACTTGTAGAAGAATCCTTTCATACAAAGGTGTACTTCTTAAGAAACACCTTCTTGAGGGTGTTAAGAAAGGCGCTCTTACTCTAGAGCAGGCTGAGGCTAAATACAGTGCTTGGGTAGCTGAGAAAGAGGCTAAAGTTAGCCAGAAAAAGACTGCTCTTGCACAGGGTAAAGCAGCTGAGAAAAAATCTGCACTTGAGGCTGAGGCTAAAGTTAACGCTGACAGAGCTGCAGAGCTTGCAAAGAAAAAAGCTGAGGCTGAGGCTGCTAAAGCAGCTGCTGAGGCTGAGGCAGCTGCAGAGGCTGCAGCTGAGGAGACTGCTGAGAACCCAGAGGCTTAATTGCAATGTTGCGTGAGACAACAGATATGGATTTGTTGCGTGTAGCGCAAGTTGTAAAATCTTACGATGTAAATGGTGAGGTTGTAATAAGACTGTCATCAGGCGTATTGGAAGATTACAATTTTAAAAAGGAACCGGTGTTCATCATCTTTGATGGACTTCCGGTTCCTTTCTTTATCACATCCTTCAAATCTAAAGGTACAAACGGAGCCCTTGTAAAGTTTGAGACCATAAATGACTTCTCCCATTCAGAGGAGCTTGTAAAGAAAGAGATCTTCGTAGACAGCACAAAGATTGACCCAGATTCAATTGAACTTGACGAGGACGAGGCAATGGCCGAGTTCCTTATTGGCTTTAAGGTTAAAGACCAGGGCGGCAAGCAGGTGGGCGAGATCTCAGACTACTACAACTACCCTAACAACCCTTGCATTGAGATAAACGGAGAGCATCTCGTTCCGTTCAATGAGGACCTTATCCTCAAACTCGACCACAAAAAAAGGATAATCACAATGACTATCCCCGGCGGTATTCTTGATTTATAGAGCTGACCGGCTTATGCCTTCCAGAAAATCTTCTTTCTGGTAAACAACGCCACAACCCACATAGTAAACAACACCACTGCCACAGAGCGGAGGAAACCTGCCCAGTGCACCCCTTGCGGATAGGCCATCCTGTACAGATATATTAATCCCGACAGCTCCATCAGCGGCAGCACCATGCAGTTGAATGCAATATAGCTCATTAGCGGATTCTTTCCTGCCCCTTCAAATACCCGTGTAATGAACCCATTACCGAATTTGCTGCAGATTCTCTCTGTCACATACAGCAGCAGCATAGCCATTCCTCCGGCAGCAAAGCAATACTGTATTGTACATGGAACTTTCTTTATTCCACCCCCATAAGGTTCCAGCAACACACCGGCATAAACCATAAATGCCGCAACTTTCAATACCGGCAACCACTGCGGCGCCACTCTCTTTGCATAAGCCAATATCCCAAACAACATTACTCCCGACAGCCCCACATTCCACCAGTACAACTGCATATAGAACGCATACAACAACCATACAACCAGGGCAAAACAAAGGGCGGCAAGGGTCCATTTGCTGTGCGCAGGCACTACAAGGGCTTCCGGCTGCTCCAGTTCACCTGAATCACCTGTCTTCTCCTTAATCAACTCACCCACAAAAGTTGAAGGGATGAGCAACAGCAGGAAGTAGAAATACTCCACATTGAACCACCACCTTATGGCCGGATTTGCATAAGTGGTTGTTGGCCAGCCAAGCTGCTGGGTAACAATGGTAAAAACAAGTATCCCCAACCATATACCCCACCTGAGCTTTTTCTTCTGTTGTGTATAAAGCCATATCAGCGAGCCGAACAGGTACAGGAACGCCAGCAGGAATATGATTATTCCCCTACGCTGCACCGAGAGCACCTCGGCAAAGAAGTGATGGTTAACCCAAATCACCGCTCCCACCAGCAGCGCCCCCACAACCCTTACCGCAGCTACAGGAATCTCCTTCCCTCCAAAGCGGGGAGGAGACTTGAACACCATATATAATGGGAACAGCGCTGCAAAACCCGCAATGGTAACCCACGGATTTGAGGAATTTATAAGCACATACAGGTAAGAAAAGAGCCACAACATACCAAACCTTGCAAATACCCCTTTAACGGATGGCTTTGCAAAAGGGATTGAGGCTCCCATACAGAAAATGAAGATTGGAAACACCATATCCACCCATCCTATTCCCGGAACGCTCATGTCAAGGTCATGGGTTGGAGGAGGATTCTGCACATGATACATCCAGCCCGGCATCACCCCGTGGGGTTGTATGGCGCTCAGCACCATTCCAAAAATGGAAAGGCCCCTGAGAAAATCCAGGGGCATGTATCTTGTTCCTCGTGCAGACATTATATATATGTATATATATTATTTCTTTCTAGGGGAAAGTCTTGCCACCTTGTAATGTGTGCGCACATAACCACCGGCAATCTTTGTAAGCTTTGCAGAGATCATCTTCTTGCGGATTGGAGTGGCACGGTCCACGAACATCTTGCCGTCGAGGTGGTCCATCTCATGCTGAACCATACGGCATTTGAAACCGTCAAAATCCTCAACAATCTCCTCTCCCTTCTCATTAAGGTATTTCACCTTGATTTTTGCGGGGCGTACAATATCCGCATGAATGTCGGGAACACTCAAACACCCCTCCGAATACTCTGCTGTCTCCTCACTCTCCTCCAAAAGGACAGGGTTGATCATCACCCTGCGGAAAGCCGCAAGATCAGGATCATCCTCACCGAATGGTGCTCCGTCTACAATAAGAAGTCTGATTGCAAGACCAACCTGTGGAGCGGCAATACCTACGCCGTCTGCCCTCTCCATAGTCTCCTGCATGTTTGCAATAAGCTCCTGCAACCCCTCATAGGTTGCAAAATCTATCTCCTGAGAATTGGCTCTCAAAACATCTGAGCCGTAAACATGAATCGGTAATATCATAATTTCAATCTTTAATCGTGCGGGTTGTCCATATATGACTGCAGAATTATTGCAGCGCTTATCTTGTCTACATTCTCCTTCTCGCGGCGGTCCTGTTTCTTCATTCCCCCTGCAATCATGGCCTTCATTGCCAGCTGTGATGTAAATCTCTCATCTTCCAAAACAACAGGTATATGCGGGAACTGCTTCTTCAGGTTCTTTAGGAACGCATCCACATATTGGGCACACTCAGAAGGCTTGCCGTTGAGGTTCATGGGGTAACCTACCACAAATCGCACCACATTATTGTTTTGGGTATAATTTTTGAGATATTCAATTATCTTTGCAGAAGGAATTGTATCAAGCGCAGAGGCAAAAATGCCAAGAGGGTCGCTTACAGCAACACCCACCCTTTTTCTGCCATAGTCAATTCCAATAATTCTATCCATACTGCAAAGTTAAATTATTATAGGGAAAAATGGCTAAAAAAAAATACAGATTCTCCATCTTCAATGACACAACTCATGAGGAGATTTTTGCATTCAGGGCATACGGTGCACTCTCCATTGTCACCATTGTCATTGCCATAATGCTCCTTATAGCATCAGTCACGGTGCTCATCTCATTCACATCCCTCAGGGAGCTCATCCCGGGATACCCTTCTGCACAGAGCAGGAAAGACCTAATACAGAATGCCATAAAGATAGACTCGCTGCAGAATGAGATAAATATCTGGAGACTGCAGCTTACAAATATCCAGAGGATAGCAACCGGCCAGGAGCCGCTCCAGGCAGACAGCCTGTTCAATTTTAAGGGAAACAGCAATTCACAGGTGGCTTACAGCCAGGAATACGCCCAGGGTGACTCACTTCTGAGAGCAACCGTAATTAAGGAGGAGCAGTTCAACCTTTCATCAAGATCAATAAAAATTGAGCAGATTGAAGGGCTGCACTTCTTCCCGCCAATCAAAGGAGTGATTACAGAAGAATACAACGTGGGAATAGACCACCCGTATATAGACATTGCCGCACCTGAGAACACCACAGTATCTGCCATTCTCGACGGCACAGTAATTTATGCAGGATGGGACGACAACTCAGGATATATCATACAGCTCCAGCACGACAACAATCTGGTGTCTGTATACAAACATAACTCACGTCTGCTCATGAAAGTGAGGGACAAGGTAAAGGCAGGAACCCCTATTGCCCTTGTGGGCAACACAGGCACGCTGAGCACGGCTCCACATCTCCACTTTGAACTCTGGCACAAAGGAGAAGCCATCAACCCTGCCCAGTACATCAATTTTTAACAGCACCGAAATGGAAAAAAGACGTATAGCCATCCTGGGGTCAACAGGCTCTATAGGCACCCAGGCTCTTGACGTAATATCACAACACCCAGACCTTTTTGAGGTTGAACTTCTTACGGCAAACAACAATGCCGACCTTCTTATTGAGCAGGCCCTCAAGTTCAAGCCCAACCATGCGGTTATCTGCAATGAAGACCACTATACAAAGGTAAACGAAGCCCTTGCCGCAACAGACACCAAGGTATTTGCAGGGATGAAATCTGTAAACGACCTTGTACAGAGCAGCACAATAGACATGGTACTTGCCTCTATGGTAGGTTTCAGCGGACTTGAGCCAACCATCAATGCAATTAAAGGGGGCAAAGCCATTGCCCTTGCAAACAAGGAAACCCTTGTGGCAGCAGGAAGCATCGTAACCCGCCTGGCAAGAGAATACAACACCCCTATCATACCGGTAGACTCGGAACACTCGGCAATTTTCCAGTGCCTTCAGGGTGAGTACACCCCTATTGAAAAACTTATTCTTACAGCATCAGGCGGTCCGTTCCGCACATGGAGCAAAGAAGAGATAGCAATGGCAACCAGAGCACAGGCCCTCAACCACCCCAATTGGGACATGGGAGCAAAAGTTACCATAGACTCTGCCAGCATGATGAACAAGGGACTTGAGATGATTGAGGCATCATGGCTTTTCAATGTCAATCCCGACGACATTGAGATTGTGGTTCACCCGCAATCCATTGTACACTCCATGGTACAGTTTACAGACGGGTGTCTTAAAGCACAGCTTGGAGCACCGGACATGAGGGTTCCAATCCAGTATGCCCTTTCATATCCGCAAAGGGTATCATTGGACACAAAGAGAATCAGCTTCCCTGAACTTGCACACCTGGATTTTTATGCTCCCGACAGCAACCGGTTCCCTGCTATAGAGCTTGCTTACGCTGCCCACAGGATGAAAGGCAACATGGCCTGCATCATGAACGGAGCCAACGAGATAGCGGTTGACGCATTCCTTAAGGAAAAGATACTTTTCCACCGCATTCCGGAAATCATTGAAAAAACAATGGAAAAAGCTACCTTTGTGCCCCTTCCTGATACAGATGACATTTACGCATCACACAATCAGGCAAAAGAGATAGCATTGAGTTTAATTTAAAGGAAATTACACTAAATAATGGAAGTTCTTATAAAAATACTCCAGCTGATACTTTCACTCAGTATACTTGTACTTATACACGAGTTCGGACACTTCATCTTTGCAAGGATATTCAAGATAAGGGTAGAAAAATTCTACCTCTTCTTTGACCCTTGGTTCAGTCTTTTCAAATACAAGCCAAAAAACAGTGACACCGAATACGGTATAGGCTGGCTCCCTCTTGGAGGCTACTGCAAGATATCGGGAATGATAGACGAATCAATGGACAAGGAGGCAATGGCCCAGGAGCCGCAGCCTTGGGAATACAGGAGCAAACCGGCATGGCAGAGGTTCTTTGTAATCTTTGGCGGTGTGCTGTTCAACTTCATCCTTGCAGTTGCAATATACACCGGAGTAATGTTCGCATGGGGTGAGCAATACATCAAAAATGCAGATGTAACCACCGGAATTTACGCCAATGAGCTTGCGCAGGAGATAGGCTTCCGCAACGGAGACCGCATCATCTCATTTGACGGCTACCGCACCGAGAAGTTCACCGAGCTTCAGGTAGACCTTATCCGCACCCAGGCCAAAGAGGCAAAAGTACTGAGAAACGGCGACACTGTAACAGTATCCATCGACCCTGTATACATTGCCACCATCCTCAACACCCCGGGAATGTTCAATTTTGGTATCCCATTTGAGATTTCCAATATTCCCGACAGTTCCATCAACGCCGCAAGCGGCCTTGCTCCAAAAGACAGGATACTTGCAATCAACGGTCAGGACTGCGGAATGTTCTACCAGGTACAGGAGAAACTTGCAACCCTCAAAGGTGATTCCATAGTGGCAACAGTGGCAAGAGGAGAAGAGATTGTCCTTATCCCTCTGGCAACAGACACAACAGGAAAGATTCAGGTACAGGTAAACACCAACCTTAACGATTTTTATACCGTCACTCAGAAAGAGTACTCCATTTTTGCAGCTGTTCCTGCAGGTATAAACAAGGCAATTACTACAGTAGGCAACTACTTTAAGGAGCTCAAGCTCATATTCTCCCCAAAGACAGAGGCATACAAATCTGTGGGAAGCTTTATAAGCATTGGCAAGATATTCCCTTCATCTTGGGACTGGCACAGTTTTTGGAACATTACAGCGTTCCTCTCTGTGATGCTGGCAGTGCTTAACATACTTCCAATTCCAGCCTTGGATGGCGGACATCTTGTATTTACAATTTACGAGATGATTACAGGAAGGAAACCTAGTGACAAGTTCCTTGAGTACGCCCAGATGGTTGGAATGATCCTACTTTTGGGTCTTATGGTTCTTGCATTCGGAAACGACATTTTCAGATTGTTCAACTAATTGGCAATAATAAAATATATGAAAGCTTTAAGATTCATGATTCTTGCAATAGCTGCATTCCTTACAATGAGCTGCAACAATGACGACACCCTCGTAAAACAGAATGTAGGCGGCAAGGCAGGAGAAATAATCATTGTGGCAAACAAGGCACAGTGGGAGACTGAGCCCGGCAACGAGCTCCGCAACATCCTGGCAGCCCAATACCCATACTTGCCCCAATCTGAACCTTCCTACACACTCATTAACATTCCTCACAAGAGTTTCACCTCTCTTTTTGAGTACCATAGAAATATTATCATACTTAAGGTAGAACCTGAACTTGAGGCAAAATATGAGACACATGAAGATGTATGGGCAGCTCCGCAGACTGTAATCCTCATCACAGCACCTACCAATGAGGAGGCTGCCAAGATAATTGCAGACAATGCAGAGAGGCTGTTCAACACCATAAACCAGGCTGAGAGGAACAGGATTATGAGAAACTCCAAAAAATATGAGGATATTGCATTGAGACAATTTGTTTCAGAGAAGTTTGGAGGCTCACCTTATTTCCCTAAAGGATACTCACTGAAAAAGCAGACAGACAACTTTGTATGGATCTCATACGAAACAACCTATATAAATCTTGGTGTTTTTGTATACAGAATTCCGTACAAAGATGAAACTTCTCTGGAACTTGAAAATCTTATGGCTGCAACCGCAGAGGTAATGAAAGATAATGTACCTGGAATGGTGGACAACAGCTATATGACAATAAGCAGCGAGATTACCCCAGGTCTTGCCGTAATGAAGTATAAAAACCACAACTTTATAGAAATGAGGGGATTATGGGAAGTTCAGAATGACTTTATGGGTGGTCCTTTTGTAATCCACATCTTCCACGACAAGAACAATCCAGGACAACTCATTGTGGTTGAAGGCTTTGTTTATGCTCCAAGATACGACAAAAGAGACTACATAAGACAGGTGGAATCTATCCTGTATTCTTTTGATTGGAAAGAAGACTTTGGAAAATAATTTTGCAGGTATAAAAATATTTTATACATTTGCAGTCCCAAAGTGCAGAGGTCGGTTCGTCTAACGGTTAGGACTCAAGATTTTCATTCTTGCAATAGGGGTTCGATTCCCCTACCGACTACTAATAATATTAAAAAAATAAAATCATGGCAAATCACGCATCAGCAGAAAAACGCAATCGCCAGAATGCGAAGCGTAGATTGCATAATCGTTATTATGCAAAAACAACACGTAATGCTATCAAAGCATTGCGTAACACAACCGACAAAGAGGCTGCATTGGCACTAATGCCTAAAGTAGCTGCAATGTTGGACAAACTAGCTAAAAAGAACATTATCCACAGCAACAAAGCTGCTAACCTTAAGAGCGGTCTAGCTGTTTATGTTAACAAACTAGCGTAAATTTACTCTAAATGTTGAGATAAAAATAAAACTTCCCAATTTTGGGAAGTTTTATTTTTTTACAGAGACATGAGAGAGAGATTTACAATTCAGGATTGGGCCACAGAAGAGAGGCCCAGAGAGAAATTCATCACACGTGGGGCGGAGAGTCTGAGCGACGCGGAACTTCTGGCTATTCTTATCAGGGCCGGGAACAAGGATGAAAATGCGATTGAGTTGGGACGGAAAATTCTGAGAGAAGCAGGAAACTGTCTTAATTCCCTAAAAAAATTCACTTACAACGATCTTAAGAAATTCCGCGGAGTTGGTCCGGGTAAAGCGCTGTCAATCCTGGCTGCATTTGAACTGGGGCGCAGATGCGAAATTGAAGGGGCACAACAGCAGCCGCAGATCTATTCTTCTACGCAAGCCGCAGCGGTTGCCGTTCCTATGTTGTGCCATCTGCAACACGAGGAGTGCTGGGTATTTTTCCTCAACAAATCAAACAGGCTTATAGGCAAAGAGAGGATCTCCAGCGGTGGCATAGATGCCACCGTGGTGGATGTGAGGGTGATTCTGAGGTATGCCCTGGAGAAGAATTCATGCAGGATAATACTGGTACACAACCATCCGTCGGGAAACAGGATGCCTGGAGAAACAGACAAACTGCAGACCATAAAACTGAAAAATGGTGCGGCAGTGTGCGAAATTAAACTTGTTGACCATATTATTGTTGCTGGAAATGACTATTTCAGTTTTGCAGATGAAGGTTTATTATAGTATCTTTATGGAAATCTAAACAGGAAAAGCCATGAAAGTGATCAATCTTGGAGAGAGCAATTCAATTCTCAACAGATATGTTGCGGAGTTGAGGGACAAGGAGATTCAGAAAGAGAGCCTGAGGTTCAGAAGGAACCTTGAGCGCATAGGTGAAGTTTTTGCGTACGAGATAAGCAAGACACTGCAGTACAGCCAGAAAGAGGTTGTCACCCCGCTTGGAATTGCAAACTGCTCGGTACCGGAAGAGAACCTGATTCTTGGAACAATCCTGAGGGCAGGACTGCCGGTGCACAACGGCATGCTGAATATCTTTGACAAGGCACAGAATGCCTTTATTGCAGCATACCGCAAGTATGGCAAGGACAACAAGTTTCAGATTCATCTTGAATATATAAGTTCTCCAAAAGTGGAGGGAAAGATACTCATCCTAACAGACTGCATGCTGGCTACAGGCTCTTCTATGGTGCTGGCATATAATAAGATGTGTGAGCTTGGAGAACCAGCCCACACACATATAGTATGTCCTGTTGCCAGTGAACAGAGTCTTGGATACCTTTCAAAGCATCTTCCCCACAAGAAGGTCACCCTTTGGGTTGCAGCTGTTGATGAGGAGCTTACCAACAAGTCCTTCATCGTTCCTGGAATTGGAGATGCAGGGGACCTGGCTTTCGGAAACAAGTTATAGCTCTTTTCTGAGCCTTGCTATAGGGATACTGAGCTGCTCCCTGTACTTTGCTACAGTTCTTCGGGCAACTTTGTATCCCTTCTGATTAAGGGCCTCTACAAGTTCCTCATCAGTAAGCGGTTTGCTCTTGTCTTCAGCATCTACGCTTTCTGAAAGGATTTTCTTTATCTCCCTTGTAGAAACCTCTTCTCCCCCTTCGGTCATAAGTCCTTCAGAGAAGAAATACTTCAACGGGTAGATGCCGAAATGTGTCTGTATATACTTGCAGTTCACCACACGCGAGATTGTAGAGATATCCAATCCGGTAATCTCCGCTATATTCTTGAGCACCATAGGTTTGAGTTTAGTCTCATCACCGTCGAGAAAATACTCCCTCTGGAACTCTATAATGGCATTCATGGTATTGCGCAAGGTGTTCTGCCTCTGCTTGATGGCCTCAATGAACCATTTTGCCGAATCAAGTTTTTGCTTCACAAATGCAGCTGCCTCCCTTCCCGCCTTGGTTGAGGTGTTTGAAGAATCCATCAACAGATCTGCATATCTCTTGTTTACCCTCAGCTCCGGCACAGAAAATCTTGGCATGCTCATTATTAGTTCACCGTCCTTCTCCTCAAGAAGGAAATCGGGCACCACCTGCTGTACCTGATCCTCATATGAATCATCTATCTGCCCACCCGGACGGGGATTGAGCCTCACTATCTCATCAATTGCCTCTTTCAGTTCTTCCTGGGTAATTCCCATCCTTGAGATAATCTTTGAGTAGTGTTTCTTGGTAAACTCCTGGAAATAATCCTCCAGAATGGTACGGGCCCTCTGCTGGGCAATATTTCTTGGCTCAAGCTGCAACAGAAGGCACTCCTGCAAATCACGTGCACCTACTCCAGCCGGCTCAAACTCCTGAATCACTTTAAGGATCTGCTCCAGTTCCTCCTCTGTTGTCTCTATGTTCAAGCGGAGAAGAATGTCATACGAAAGCGACTCAAGGTCTCTCCTCAAGTAACCGTCATCATCAAGGCTGCCAATCATGAACACGGCCATGGACTTTTTGCGCTCATCCATCTTCCTGTATCCAAGCTGCACAATCAGGTTCTCATGGAAACTCTCCTTAACGGAGAAAGTATTGTACTGGGGCTTGGCATCCTTGCCCTGGTTGTTTACGTAGAGTTTATATGAAGGGGTAGGATCATCCGCAGGATATTCGCTCAAAGAGACATTCTTTGGAGCGTCATTCTCCGGATCATCACCTGCTGAAATCTCGTCGAGAACAGGGTTTTCTTCAAGTTCTTTCCTTATCTTCTGCTCCAGCTCAAGAGTAGGGAGCTCCAGAAGTTTTATGGTCTGAATCTGAAGAGGTGATAATTTCTGCTGCTGTTTTTGCTGTAACCCTTGTTTTAACATATGGCAAAGATACAATTTTTTTTAACTTAGCATTTACAAACAAACCCCGTTATGGAAAGCCAGAACAAAGATTTGAAATTGGACATCAATGCGATTATTGCTTCTAAAAGTGAAAGGTTAGCAAAATGCGCACCAAAGTTTCTCATCAGGTGGATAAAAAAGATAATCCACCAGGATGAACTCAACCAGATACTGCAATACAGCAACGGCACCATTGATGTGGAATTTGCAGATAAGGTCCTCCAGTGGCTAAACGTAAAAAGCAACGTAAAGTTCATAGACAGAGAGAGTTTAGATCTTAACAGAAAATATATTTTCGTATCCAACCACCCTCTTGGCGGGCTCGACGGGCTTACTCTCATCTCCCTTTTTGGAAAAACTTTCGGGAAGATAAAATTTGTTGTAAATGACATTCTCATGAATGTGGTTCCACTGAGAAATATCTTCGTTCCCGTGAACAAACATGGCCGGATGGGCAAAGACTATGGCCAGATGATTCACGATGCCTACGCTTCGGACGCCCAGATGCTCTACTTCCCTGCCGGCCTCTGCTCAAGACTCATAAATGGTGAAATCACAGACCTTGAATGGAAGAAAAACTTCATAAAACAGGCCCGCAAGTATGACCGCGACATTGTACCGGTCTACTTTTCCGGCCGGAATTCAATGTTCTTCTACCGCCTGGCCAAGATAAGGAAGGCACTGGGAATAAAGTTCAATATTGAGATGATTTTTCTTCCCGACGAGATGTTCAAGCAAAAAAACAGTATCTTTGATGTAATTATAGGAAAGCCCATCCCCATCTCATCAATGGACAACACAAAAAACCTGCAGCAATGGTGCGATGAGGTAAGAGGGAAATGCTACGAACTAAAACCTGAAAAATAATGGAACGCATTATAGAACCTGTTGACAGGAAACTCATAATGAAGGAACTCACAAAAGAGAAATTCATACGAGTTACCAGAAAAGGGAAAAACTTCATATACGAAATAACTGCCCACAACTCCCCCAACACAATGAGGGAGATAGGGCGATTGAGGGAACTGTCATTCAGGATGGGAGGAGGCGGAACCGGCAAGGAGATAGACATTGACGAATTTGATCTTGATCCCGTACACCCTTACCGCCAGCTTATAGTGTGGGACCCTAAAGACAGGGAAATCATTGGCGGCTACCGCTACATCCACTGCACAGGACTGGACAAGTCCAAGATGGCCACCACCGAACTGTTTGATTTCTCAGACGAATTCATCAACGACTACATGCCCAAGACTATAGAGCTTGGCAGGTCATTCGTACAGCCCAACTATCAGAGCACCAACCTCAAGCGCAAGAGCCTCTATGCGTTGGACAACCTTTGGGACGGTCTTGGCGCCCTCATGGTAAAGAACCCTCAGATCAAATACTTCTTTGGAAAGGTTACCATGTACACCACATACAACTTCAGAGCCCGCAACATGCTGCTGTTCTTCCTCAAGAAATACTTCAAGGACCAGCACCAGCTTGTAAGGCCTATCACCCCTCTTGAGTGCGACATAGACAACCCTATGCACTACGAGCTCTTCAATAACCTTGATTATAAAGACAGCTACAGGGTGCTTCAGAAAGAGCTCAAGAACAACGGCGAGCACATCCCTCCGCTAATCAATTCCTACATGAACCTCTCCCCAAACATGAAAGTGTTCGGCACAGCCGTAAACCACGGCTTTGGAGCAGTGGAGGAGACCGGAATTCTTGTAAGTATCCCTGATATCTACCCCGAAAAGATAGAGCGCTACATCACCCCAATGCGCCTGTGGGTACACCGCATAAGGGTAAGATGGTGGAACAGAAAAGAGAGGTAAAGTTTATATAGCCGGAAAATATATGCTCTCCTTAACCACAATTGCTTTAGGGTAGTATGGCAGTATGTTTTTCAGTTCGCGGATTGCATCCGATTTGGTGCGGTAATCGCCTACAACTACCTTGAAGAACGGATTGGTGTAGCTTCTATAGACAGGGATCTGCGGGAACTGCAACTGGAAAGCCTTTTCAAGTTCCTCAGACTCCACTCTGGCTGTCTGCTTGTTGTCAAAGAAAAGCCTTATGCGATAACCGTTGCGTTTCCTGTCCTTGTTGCCGCTCACGTAAGTCCTGTATGCCTGCTCAAACTCTTGTGGCTGGTTAAGTGTCACTTTACCGCCTTCACTCTTGTTGAGAAGCTGGAATATAGTGGTTCCTACAAGCGATGAATCCGCCAATGGAGCCATAGTCTGCGCTACCTTTACAGTGTCCTGCAATTGTACCGCCTGATTCTGCTCCACTACCTGAGTCTGTGCTAACAATGAGGAAACAACAAACGTGAATATTATTGTAAAAATATATCTCATAGCTGTAAATTTAATTCCTTTAACAGTTCTTTTAGCGGAACCTCTTTTATCTTGAATTTCTTTTTAACCAATCCCTTGCGTACCTGCACCGCTGCATCTACCGTAAAATCCCCATTCTTGAGAGCCCCTACATTCAACCCGTTGGAGAGCAAAGCCAGAGGATCTGTAACCTCCGCAGAGATTATTGCCGGAACTGAAGCCGGTTTGCCTGGAGTCACTGCAACCTCATGGGCAAGGGTAAATTTTGCAAACTCACTACCTGCCCCCTTAACAACACCATCCATTGATGTAATGAAAAATGTCCTGCCGGTAGGATTTTCTATTTTAAGGGTAACATGAATCTCGGCTTTTGTAAGAGCCTTCATCCTAACTTTCCCAAACTCCACATCCACAAGCTCTATCTGCCTGTAGGAGGCACATCCCTGGAGGAGGAAGGCTGCAAGGAGGAGTATGATGGAAAATTTCTTCATCGGGAAGCAGATTAAAAAAGTATTGCCTCACAAAGGTAAAAAAATTATAAAAAAGTTATCTTTGTACTTTAAACATTTGATAAGATGAACAATAAATATTCTTCAGTCAAACCTATCAGAAACAGCTCCCTTCCGCAGGTTTTCATTGAGACATACGGTTGTCAGATGAATGTGAATGACAGCGAGGTGGTGCTTTCTGTACTTCAGAAGGCAGGTTACGCGTTGTGCGACAGCCTTCAGGAGGCAAATGTGATTCTGGTAAACACCTGTTCCATAAGGGACAACGCAGAGCAGAGGATCTGGGGAAGGCTTGATGTGTTCCTTCAGGAGAAGAAAAAGAGAAAAAATGTGGTGGTTGGAGTCCTTGGCTGTATGGCCGAGAGGCTTAAGGACGAACTGCTGCAGCACCCTGCAGTAGATTTGGTGGCAGGACCTGATTCATACAGAAATATTGCAGACCTGATTGCCGCCCTTGATACCGGAGAGAAACAGATAAACACCAAACTTCTGCGCGAGGAGACCTACTCCGACATCTCCCCTGTACGTTTGGACAAGAACGGCGTATCAGCCTTCATCTCAATCATGAGAGGCTGCAACAACATGTGCTCATACTGCGTGGTACCTTACACCAGAGGAGCAGAGAGAAGCCGCGACCCTCACAGCATCGTACGCGAGGCACAGGAACTCTTTGAAGCAGGCTACAAGGAGGTAACCCTTCTTGGCCAGAATGTAGACTCATACAAGTGGATTAATCCCGACAACACCTCAGAAACTGTAAACTTTGCCCAACTGCTTGAACTTGTGGCGCTTGTAGACCCTAAACTGAGAGTGAGATTCTCAACATCACACCCTAAGGACATGGGCAACGGCGTACTTTATACAATGGCAATGTACCCCAACATCTGCAACCACATCCACCTTCCAGTACAGAGCGGAAGCGATGCAATGCTTGACAAGATGAACAGGAAATACACCAGAGAAGGCTATCTTTACAGGGTATCAAAGATTAAGGAGATTCTTCCCGACTGTGCAATCAGCACCGACATCATTGCCGGTTTCTGTGGCGAGACCCTTGAGGACCATGCAGATACCCTTTCAATCATGAAAGAGGTTGGCTACGACTCTGCCTTCATGTTCCAGTACTCAATGAGGCCGAACACCAAAGCCCACAGACATTTTACAGATGATGTTCCACTTGAGGAGAAGACCCGCAGGCTGAACGAGATCATTGAACTGCAGAACACCCTCTCACTTGAGAGCAACCGCAAATGCGTTGGCAAAGAGTATGAGGTACTGATTGAGGGAACATCTAAACGCTCTGCAGAGCAGCTGTTTGGCCGCACACCCCAGAACAAGGTATGCGTATTTGACGGCAAGGGGCACAAGATTGGAGACTACGTAACCGTAAAAGTTACATCATGCACATCTGCAACTCTGATTGCAGAACTTGTATAAACTTTATTTACAGATATAAACACTTAAAACATACGCGCTATGACAAAAATGAAAACTGTATACCTCGGCGGTCTTAGAACAGAGGCCGAGCACTTGCAATCCGGCAACAAACTTATTACAGATGCACCTCTAGACAACAACGGCAAAGGCGAGTTCTTCTCTCCTACAGACCTTTTGGCTACATCACTTGGCAGCTGCATGCTTACAATCATGGGCATATCAGCTCCTACATACGGCTACAACCTTGAGGGTACCGTAATTGAGACCGAGAAGATCATGGGCACCAACCCAAGAAGAGTTGTTGAGTTGAAACTCGACATCACTTTCCCTAAAGACAACAACTACACCCCTCAGCAGAAGAGAGTGATTGAGGCAGCAGCAAAATCATGCCCTGTATACAACAGCTTGCATCCTGACATTAAAAAGTCAATCACTTTCAACTACTAAACACCCCTTGGAGCCCTGCATTTTTAGAAATTTTGCAAAAATTCCAAAAATTACGGCTCTAAAATTTGGAGTTTAAATAAAAGTTCGTACATTTGCGCTCTCAAAGTTCATTACTTTTGTGATGCGGTCCTTAGGGAGCGCAAATGAAAGGCCCAGATGGCGGAATCGGTAGACGCGCTGGTCTCAAACACCAGTGGGGCGACCCGTGCCGGTTCGACCCCGGCTCTGGGTACGAAAAACCCTCTTAGAAGCAATTCTGAGAGGGTTTTTCTATTTGGTAGCGTCCTTCCAGTTCTCCTTTCCTGATCTTCCTGTCCACCTCGCGATACTGTTTGGGAGAAAGTTCTTTATACGTATCTACCTTGATTCCCTTGCTCTCCAAAAAAGATACAATTTCGGGCAAGTCTTTAGGATCTACCATAGAAATTCCAAAGAACAATCCTCCCCGTTTTTTCCCGGTCCATACTATCTCAATTGAATCTGTCGGGAATCTGCCCGGAGTAGGCATCCAGAATCTCACTCTCCCGATTTCAGCATAATTCCGGCTTAACTTAAAAAAAGGAAGTAAACGGTTCTGCACAACAATTCTGTTATCATGGAGTACAATAAAGAAGTACTTTACAAAAATTGAACAACACACAGCCAGCACAAGGAACAACAACACTCCAAATGCAATCCAGCCTGCCATATCTGCCACCAACAGCAATCCGGAAAAGATAAAGTATTTGCATATGAACCACATCTGCAACAGCACTATGAACATCTCAAATACCAATTTGAGTGTAACAGTCTCTTTGAACGGCCTTTTATAAATTTTAGTCATTTCACCTCCAATACCATAATATAGTCATTCATATAATAACCGTTCCCTATAGGGAAATCCCCCTGGGAGGCCTTGTACATCCCCATATGCTCATAGAAACGGATTGCTTTTGTATTGTTCCTGTTCACATTCAGCTCCACCACACAAGGCAACTGTGAATTCTCCCTAATGTATCCAACAGCACTCAAAAACATCTGCTTCCCGACAGATTTTCCCTGCAACCCCGGCTTGAGATAAATCTTCTGCAGATGCCACACCCCTTTCTCCACCATCTGTACTGAAAAATAGCCCACTGGGACGTTGTCCAAATGGGCAATATGGTAAACATGCCCTTCTTCCAACTGTTTTTCAAGGCTCTCCTTGGAGTACATCCACTCCATCATATAATCTATCTGCTCACTGCTCAAGATTGGGGCGTAGGTGGCGGGGAATATTTCCTGCGCAAGTTCCATTATTGTGGGAACGAGGGTGATGTCTGCCTTTTTGAACTGTACCATAACAGTACAAATATAAAAAAAAGTGCCCATTAGGACAACGTCAAAATGGGCACTTTTTATTGTTTCAGGCAGGGGAAATTATCCCAACATCTCCTTCTCAACCTCCTCAGGAGTGATTGGAAGGCGTTTGCTGCCGAGCATTCTGCAACCGGTTTCAGTGATTACAATGTCATCCTCCAGCCTTATGCCTCCAAATGTGCGGTAAGCCTTAAGGGCATCAAAGTTGATGAACTCCTTGTTGGTACCCTCTGCTTCCCACTGGTCTATAAGGGCAGGTATGAAGTAGCAGCCGGGTTCAACTGTGATTACGTGGCCAGGTTTAAGGCTTCTTCCCATACGCAAGCTTGCAAGGCCGAACTGGGTTGAAGGGCGTACCTCGTCATCGTATCCTACGTATATCTGGCCCAAGTCCTCCATATCGTGAACGTCAAGGCCCATATTGTGGCCAAGTCCATGAGGCATGAACAAAGCGTGTGCTCCTGCTGCTACAGCCTCGTCTACATCTCCTTTCATAAGGCCAACCTCTTTAAGGCCTGCTGCAAGCACACGGCATGCCTCCAAGTGAACCTCCTTATAGGTAAGGCCCGGACGGGCAATGGCCTGCGCCTTATTGTTGGCAGCCGCCACTATGTTGTAGATATCCTTCTGCTGCTGGGTAAACTTGCCGCTACTTGGGATGGTTCTGGTAAAGTCTGAACAGTAGTTCATATTGTTCTCCGCACCCGCGTCAATTACAATCAGACGTCCGTCGGTAAGGATCTGGTGATGCGAGTGGTTGTGGAGGGTCTCTCCATTCTGGGAAAGAATTGTCGGGAAGGAGGTCATGGCACCCTTTGAGTGTGCAATTCCCTCCATTACACCTGCAATCTCCTGCTCGACCATTCCAAGTTTGGCAATTTTCATTGCAGTGTAGTGCATTTCATATCCTATGTCGCATGCCTTGTGGATCTCCTCAAGCTCGCACTGCTCCTTTATTATCCTCAAGTCCACTACAGCTTTGATGAGTTCCAATGATGCCTCCCCCTTCAATGATGCTACAGGCAACCCGAGCAACGAGTGAAGCAGGATCTTGTTGTAGTTTCTGTAAGGAGGCAAGAAATGGATCTTCCTGCCCTGCTGCTGCGCCTTCTTCAGGTACTCGCCCAGCGCCGCAAAAGGCTCGGTATGGGAAATGCCCACTTTGGCACCTTTCTCTGCAACTGTTGGTTGAGGTCCCATCCAGATGATGTCATCCATATCCACATTGTTGCCAAACAGCACCTGGTCACCGGTCTCAGGGTCAATGATTGCAGCCAAATCAGGCTCATTCAGACCAAAGAAATACAGGAATGTACTGTCTTGTCTGAATTTATATGTATTTGAAGGGTAGTTGGTTGATGCCTCGCTGTTTCCAAGAAGCAGGATAAGGCCCTTACCCATTTTTTCCATCAGACGCTCACGTCTGCTTGCGTATATCTCTTTTGCGAACATATTGTTATAGTTTTTCTATCCAACCAAAGGTAGCACTATTTTTTCAAACAAAAAAGTGCCCACTGGGACGACGTCCTAATGGGCACTTCAACGCACCGGCACACGCTACCATCCGGGGTTCTGCGGGAACTCCACCCCTTTTATCCTGTAGAGGGAAAGTTCGCCTGTAGGAATGGCCTCCAGGTAATTCTTTGGTATCTCCACAACCCTTTCTGCCCCATCTCCGTAAGGAAGTATATAACCATTTTCATCTACAGCAATACCTTGCGCAAGGGCAACCTCTTCAGCAGAGAGCCAAGCCCCCCGGAAGATTGCAGGCTTCACTTCAGGATTGAGATACTCCAGTTTGCCCCACCTGCGGATGTCCCACTCGCGGAAGCCATCCATAATGAGTTCACTGCGGCGCTCGCGGCGGATCTCCCACAAAAGAGGGGAGACATCCCTGTCACGCAAAGGATCGTCGGGAATAGAGGCAAGCGACATTGGCGCAACACCTGCCCTGGCCCGCAGAAGGTTGATTGTTGCATCCAAGTCATCCTGGGTAAGCACACCCAGTTCCGCTGCAGCCTCCGCGTAGATGAGAAGCTGCTCTGCCAGCCAGAAAATTGGGGCATCGGTAGGGTTGTTGGGGGCAAGTATTTCAGATGGCCCCAAAGAAGGATTGTTGAACTTGGTTATAATATATCCCGTGCTGGAGGTGAATCCTTTTTCGTTAGGGTTTCCTATGTATGCAAGCTCGTCCTCCACACACTGCACAAGGCGCAAATCCCTGTTTGTCAAGGTTTGGGAAATGTTTTCATTGCCGGCATACATTCCCGACAATGAAATTGGCAGTCCGTCGGAGCACAGGAATGAGTTTACGGCATCAAGGGTAAGGCCGTCCATCATGGTACTGCTGTTGGTATAGCCAATCACCGAATGGGTCAGGACTCCAGAATTGTATGCCTTATAGAGCAGCACCTCCGGATTCTTTGATAGATCCAGTGAGCTGTAAAGGTCCTTATACACCGGGGTAAGGGAGAAATTGTTATTCCCGACAATTTTCCCTGACGCCTCCAGCGCAATCTGCAGCAACTGCTCCCCTCTGGCGGCATCCCCTTCAACATATTTGGCCCAACTGCCCTCATATAAGGCTACCCTGGCAAGAAATGCCCATGCCACCTCTGCACTCACCACATTGGCATCCCCAAGAGTCTTGCTTCTGGAGATTGTCCTCAGGTTGGCTGCCGCAAACTGAAGGTCTGCCACTATGCTGTCAACTACCGCCCCGCGTGTGGTACGGGGAACATAGATACCCTCAATATCACTCTGGTCCAAATATTTGTCTATATATGGCACATCTCCAAAATGGCGCACCAGATTGGCATACTCATAGGCCCTGAAGAACTTTGCCACACCAAGATAATGCCCTGCCGCCTCTGCACTCAAGAGACCGCCCATCTGTGGCACCCTCACAAGGAGCAGGTTGGCCTTTCTTATATAGGTATAGTCCCAGTGGGAATTGGAAGCAGGTGCAGTTGTGGGGAACAGGTCCATACCACGGGCCGCCTGGTCATCTGTAAAGGTGGTAAAATAAAAATCTCCATTTGTACCTGTACCAAAACCGGTAAAGAGGTTATAGAACTCCCAGCAGTAAGATTTCACATTGTTCTCGCTGGTCCAGAAGTTGCCATCCTCAAACACCGTCTTTGAGCCGCGGTCCAAAAAATCTGAACAGGAAGGGGCCAGCTGCATCAGTACCGCAGCGCAGGCCAATACCTTTATATATGTATATATACGTTTCATATCTGAATAAATTTACATTCCCAATTGTACACCAAAGGAGATAATCCTCTCAAACGGAGCTGTACGGCCGTAGAAATTCGAGGTTTCAGAACCGGAAGTTATCTCAGGGTCTATCGGGATTTTCTTCTGGGAAAATTCAAACAGGTTCTCTCCGCTAAAATAGATTCTTGCCTTGGTAAGATTTGCCCTGCTGATAATCTTATGAGGGAGAGAATAGCCTATTGTAAGGTTCTTCATCCTCAAATATGAGAGATTGAGCAGATATTTGGTCTGCGGATAGAAGTTATTGCCGGAATTGGCTGCAGCATTGGCCATGTACCTTATGCCGCTTATGGCTGTTGAGCCGTTGCCGGTGTATGGAAGAGGATATTTTGCATTCGGATTCTCAGGACTCCAGAAATCCATCTGGTGCTCATACATCACATCCGCACCTCTATAATACGGTATAGCCTCATTTCCGGTTGCCCACAACTGCCTTTTGCCTATACCCTGGAAATACATGTCCACATCAAACCCTTTCCATGCACCACCTATCCTGAAACTGTACTGGTATCGAGGAGTGGTGTTTCCAATCACTTTAAGGTCACCATGGTCCTGCAGTGTTGAGGCACCGGCATCAATCACATTGTCCCCATTAAGATCCTTAAACTTTATATCACCGGGGCCGTAAACGAAGTTTCCGGTCTGAAGCCCCACCTGAGAAGGGGAACCGGCAACATCCTCGGAAGATGTAAAATACCGGTCAGTTACAAAGCCCCAGATTTCACCCACCACCTTACCTTTATAATTACCGGTAAGGAGATTGCCCGAATTGGCGTTCCACTCTGTAATCACACTCCTGTAATCGCTGATGTTCACATTGGCATAAATGCTCAGCCCGTTTGCAAAAGAGTGGCTACCGTCCAGTGTAATCTCCCATCCCCTTGTGCGGAGACGTCCGTCGTTCACCATGGCGGCCGATGTGCCGAATGTCTCAGGAAGGGTCTCCCCCACACTGAGCATATTGCGGTTGGTGCGCTGGAACCAGTCAAAGCTCAACCCGTATCTGTTCTCAAGGAACCTCATATCCACACCAAGATCCAATGTAGCCACATCCTCCCAATAAAGGCTGGTGGAGACATTGGCCGGAAGACCGGTGTAGAGCACCTTTGCACCATCCACAAGCCATGAAGCGTATGCAGTTGACATTGTTGGGATAAACCTGTCTGCTCCAACATTCTGGTTCCCGACAAGTCCATAAGATCCCCTTACTTTCAAATCGGAAACCACCGATTTCAAAGGTGCAAAGTACGGCTCCTCAGAGATTCTGTAGCCGAAGGAGAATGAAGGGAAGAATCCCCATCTGGAGTGGGAAGGGAAATTTGAAGATCCGTCAAACCTGCCGTTGAGTTCTGCAAGATATTTCCCCTTATAGTTGTAGTTCAGCCTGGCAAACCATCCCACAACAGCCCAGTCGCTGGCACTGCCGTTAACGGTTGCCGCTCCGGTTGCAAGAGGAAGCTGTCCGAGTTGCTTGTCCATCAGTCCCATCTTCTTTGAGTACTGCATTGAGTATTCACCGCTCTCCACATTCACACCTGCAGTTGCCTTCATATTGTGGTCCTCAATGGATCTTGTATAGGTTGCATAGGTATTGAAAGTCTTCTGGATACGCAAAGAAGAGGTAAAGTCAACCTCATCTGCCGAACTGCCCGGAAGTTTGGTGTTGTAGGTGAGGCCGCCTCCCCAGAAATCCCACATTGCCACATACCCGCCTGTCTGGTGGTTGCTGCCGTGGGTGGTGGAGTATGCAAACTCACTCCTCAAATCCAACCCCTCCAGAATATGGAAGGTAGCTGCAATCTGGGCATTCTGGTATGTCTCCTTACTGGTATTATAGGAAGCGTTGTGCAGATATCCGGGGATATGTCTGAACCACGCGGTGGTACCGTTTTCATCTGTATAGGTTCCATAAGGGAAGTAGGTTCCCCAGCGCCACATATAATAATATGGGTCCTGATATGAATACGGCGTATCAAAGTTCTTCTGCCTCATGTTCATCCTGGCCTCAAGCTCCACCCACTGCGCAGGATTGGCATTCACGCTCAGTGAGAGGTTGTATTTGTTCATGATATCAGGTTTTATCTTAAGGATTCCCTCCTGATACTGATACCCTCCGGTGAGGACAAAACTTATCTTTTCTCCTCCGCCGGCAACCTGAAGGTTATGACTCTGCTGCGGAGTCCACTTCCGGTACATCTCCGCTACAGGATCCCAAAGACGATAGAAATAGGTTACCCCGTCGAGAACCTCAAAATCCTCACCCATAACCATTCCGTGCCCTCTCCTGTTGTGGGAGTAGTTGGCCTTCCATCTTGCAATTCCATCCATAAGGGGCTGTGCCTTCATTCCAAACATGTCAAATGCCTGTTTGCCCCTGGCCATTGCGGCATCCATTGCATAAATCTCCGCTATTGCATCCTTTGGAAACTGCGGAAGTACGGTTGGGGTACCCCACGAGAAGTTGTTGGTATAGCTGGCTGTGAACTTGCTTCCCATCCTGCCGCTCCTGGTTTTTATAAGTATCACACCAAAGGCAGCCCTTGCTCCGTAAATTGATGTGGAAGCGGCGTCCTTAAGGACAGAAATGCTCTCAATCTCATCTGAATTCACCAGCGAGATATCATCCACCACCACATTGTCCACCAATATTAGGGGCGAACCTCCATCTGTAGCATTGAGCGATCCCATTCCCCTTATGTTTATCTCAGGAGCCTTGTTGATTGCACCGTTGGAGAAGGTTACGGTAAGTCCCGGAACCACACCCTGCAAACCCTTTGCCGGATCTGTAAACGGCTTCCCCTCCATAGTCCGTGCCACATTTACAGTAGAAACCGCACCGGTAAGGTTCTCCTTCCTCTGCGAACCGAAACCCACAACCACCAGTTCATCCAGCACAACATTTTCTTCCCGCAGCACCACATCCATCACCGCCTTGCCGTTTACCGGTACACTTTTTTTCTCCATCCCCACAAGGGCAAACTCCAGCACTGCATTCTCCGGCACCTTAATCTCATAAAAGCCGTCAATATCTGTAATGGCAATCTTTCCCGGCTCTCCGGTTACCACCACAGTCACTCCGGCCAAAGGCTCCCCGGCCACATCTGTAACCTTGCCTTTAACCGTAATATCTTCCCGACAGACTCCTGCCGGATATCCCCACAATGGGACACACAGAAGCAGCAGCACCATTGCCGCCCCCCTGCAGAACATGTTAGATTTGAACCCGATCATAAGAAGTATTTTTAATCTCAGAGTTCTTAACAAAATTGGGGGACATTAGTTTAGAAATGCTACCTTTGCATTCATGTTACCATTGAAAAGCAAAATACTCCTTTTCCCATACTGGCTTGCCCTTAAGGCAAGACATTTCCTTTACGACAAAGGGATAAAGAAAAGCCATTCCTACCCCATTCCCGTAATCTGCCTTGGCAACATTACAGTGGGCGGAACCGGCAAGACCCCCCACACGGAGATGATAATCCGCATGCTTGAAAACAAGTACAGGATTGCCGTACTTTCCAGAGGGTACAAAAGGAAGACAAAAGGGTTCAGGATCGCTTCCCCCGGTGACACATTTGCCCAGATTGGCGACGAGCCGCTGCAGATAAAGCACAAGTTCCCGCACATTACCGTAGCTGTGTGTGAAGACCGCTGCAAGGGAATTGAAAGCCTCCTTGCCCTGCCGGAGCCTGCCACAGGCGTTGATGGACCCTTCCGTCCCCAACTGATCATTCTCGACGATGCATTCCAGCACCGCCGGGTAAAGCCATCACATTCAATAGTGCTGGTAAACTGGCACAGGCCAATTTTCAATGACAACCTCCTCCCAATAGGACGCTTGCGCGACCTTCCCGAGCAGATACGCAGGGCCCAGAGTGTTATTGTAACCAAATCTCCTCTGTTTGGAGAGCACAACGGCATCATAGACTACGAACTGGCAGCTCAGCAGCTTGCCCCTGTAGCCAAAGAGTGGCGAAAGAACCTCCAGCTCATGGACGACCAGCAGCTGTGCTTCTCCTGCATCCTCTATGATGAACCGCTCCCTGTAGCCCCTGAGGCCGACAACAGATACCTTTATGCCCAGAGCGCAATCTTCTTTACCGGAATTGCCTCGGATACCGAATTCAGGAACCACATTGTAGGAAGGCACAAGGTACTTGACTCAATCAAGTTCCCCGACCACTGCAATTTCTCAAAAGGGGACATAAGGGAGATAAACAACTGGGCTGCACAATACCCTACCTCTGCTGTATATACAACAGAAAAGGACAGCAAGAGGCTGATTGGCAACCCCCACCTGTCTGAAGAGCTTAAGAAAAGGCTCTTCTACATACCTATCAAGACTGAAATAATTCCCTATTAGAACTTGAGCAGCTCCTTATATATAATGAGCTGCAGTCATATCCGGGCACACACCTGCGGGAGCTGGCCTCTTACTGGCCGCCCCATCTCTCTGCCACATAGTCCAGAAGTTTTACAACCTCTGCCGGGTCGTTTTCTGTAACCAGTTTCAGGCGGGTCTCTTTAAAATCAGGAAGACATTTGAAATAATTGCTCAAGTGGCGGCGCATCTCAAGCACACCTACCCTGTCTCCTTTCACTGAGATTGATTTTGCAAAATGCTTCTTGGCAAGGGCCACTTTCTCCACTACAGTAAGAGGAGGCATCTGCTCTCCGTGCTGCAGATAATGCTTCACCTCCTTGAATATCCAAGGGCGGCCATATGTTGCCCTGCCTATCATTATACCGTCAACTCCGTATCTCTCAAATGCTGCTGCCGCTCCAGGGCCGTCCGTGATGTCACCGTTACCTATAATAGGTATATGCATTCTCGGGTTCTCCTTTATCTTTCCAATGAGGGTCCAGTCAGCCTCTCCTTTGTACATCTGGCAACGGGTTCTGCCATGGATGGTAAGGGCTTTGATGCCAACATCCTGCAGCCTTTCTGCCAGCTCAACAATTATCTTTGAGTCCTCATCCCAACCCAGGCGGGTCTTTACGGTAACCGGAAGTTTCACCGCCTCCACTACAGATTTGGTTATCTCCACCATTTTGTCGGGAAAACGCATCATGCCGCTTCCTGCGCCCCTTCCTGCAATCTTGCTTACCGGGCAGCCGAAGTTGATGTCTATGATGTCGGGGCCGGCACCACCTGCAATCTGCGCTGCATTCTCTGCCATCCGGGCGGCCTCAACCATTGCCTCAGGGATGTGTCCGTAGATCTGGATACCTATAGGCTTCTCATAATCGAATGTTACAAGCTTGGCAAGAGACTTTTTTGCATCCCTTATGAGTCCGTCTGAAGAGACAAACTCGGTATACATCATATCTGCGCCGAACTCTTTACATATATATCTGAAAGATGCATCTGTCACATCCTCCATTGGGGCCAAGAACAAGGGTTTCTCGCCCAAATCCAAATCTCCGATCTTCATTTTTTGCGGTATATAATAGCATGCAAAAATACAAAAAACCATATTAAATCGCTCATATTTTGGCACTTTAAAAATTTTTACTACCTTTGCACCCCCTTATATAGGGGAAAATCGCAACAAAATTTAGTATTAACTTAAAAATCAACACAGTGGACTATCAGAGCTACAAGACAGTGTCGGCAAATGCACAGACCGCAACCAAAGAGTGGTTGGTGATTGACGCAACTGATCTAGTATTAGGAAGACTTGCCAGCAGAATCGCATTGGTTCTAAGAGGCAAGCACAAGGCCAACTACACCCCACACGTGGATTGTGGTGATAATGTAATCGTTATCAACGCAGAGAAAATCCGCCTTACAGGTAAAAAGTTGACCGACAAAGTGTATGTGAGACATACAGGGTATCCCGGCGGACAGCGTTTTGCAAACCCTAAGGAGTTGCTAGTACGCAAACCAACCGCTGTACTTGAGGAGGCTGTAAAAGGTATGCTTCCTAAAAACAAACTTGGAGCAGAGTTGTTCCGTAACCTACATGTATATGCAGGTGCTGAGCATCCTCACCAGGCACAACAACCAAAAACAGTTACTTTTAACGAAATTTAAACACAGAGCATGGAACAAATCAACGCCCTTGGAAGACGTAAAACAGCAGTTGCTCGCGTTTATGTGAACACAGGAAAAGGTAATATTACCATTAACGGTAAAGAGCTTAACTCATACTTCGTTGAGGAGACTCTTCAGTTTATCGTTAAACAGCCTCTAGAGGTAACCAACACTTTGGCTGACTTTGATATCAAAGTTAACCTTGATGGTGGTGGAATCAAAGGTCAGGCAGAGGCACTTCGCCTAGGTATTGCTCGCGCTCTTTGCGCTATCAATGCTGAGTACCGCCCAGCTCTTAAAGCTGCAGGATTCCTAACTCGTGACTCAAGAGAGGTTGAGAGAAAGAAACCTGGTCAGCCTGGTGCACGCAGACGCTTCCAGTTCAGCAAACGTTAGTATTGTACAACTGAGCATAAAGCTGATTACATCATTGCACAGCTTGAATTTAAATTTTTTGGGACTTCCCGTATGGGAGTTCATCCCATTTGGGAGCTACCTGAAAAATTGTTCGGCTGCGGAAAATTTGAGGATCGGTACTGCCGCTACCTCAGATTGATATAAAGAGATTTATAAAAAGAGAAAAAAAACAAAAAAATGCCTAGAACAAATTTCCAAGACTTACTTGATGCAGGTTCGCATTTTGGTCACTTGAAAAGAAAATGGAATCCAAAAATGGCTCCATACATTTTTATGGAGAAGAATGGTATTCATATCATTGACCTGCACAAGACCGTTGTCAAAATAGACGAAGCAGCAAATGTGATGAAACAACTTGCACGCGCAGGTAGAAAAATCCTTTTCGTTGCTACTAAAAAACAGGCAAAAGAGATCGTTGCCGAGAAGGCTGCAGCTGTTAACATGCCATATGTTACAGAGAGATGGCCAGGTGGAATGCTTACTAACTTCCCTACTATCCGTAAGGCTGTTAAGAAGATGAACACCATTGATAAAATGATTACAGACGGTACATTTGACTCACTTGCTAAAAGAGAGAAACTTCAGATTACCCGTCAGAGAGCTAAATTGGAGAAGAACCTTGGTTCAATCGCAGACCTTAACCGTCTTCCTTCAGCTCTATTTGTAGTTGACGTTCAGAAAGAGATGAACGCAGTTAAAGAGGCTAACCGCCTTAACATTCCGGTAATCGCTATGGTTGATACTTGTTGCGATCCTACCCCTATTGATTATGTAATTCCTGCAAACGACGATGCTGCCAAATCAATCGGCCTAGTAATGGATGCACTTTGTGGCGCTGTTGCTGAGGGTCTTGCTGAGAGAAAGCTAGAGAAGGAGAAAGAGAAAGAGGCATCTGCAGAGAAAGAGGGCGATGCACCGGTTAAAAAACTACGTTCACGCAAGAACACTGCTGCTGCAGAGGAGAAAGCTGAGTAATTATTTTTAAATCCCAATTTATCATGGAAATTAAAGCTTCAGATGTTGCAAAACTACGCCAGATGACCGGCGCAGGTATGATGGACTGTAAAAAAGCTCTTGTAGAGGCTGAAGGTGACTTCAACAGAGCTCAGGAGATCATCCGCGAGAAAGGTAAGCTAGTTGCAGCAAAACGTTCAGACAGAGAGACTACAGAGGGTAAAGTTGTAGCTCTTGTTAACGCAGACAATACTAAAGCTATCATCACTGCACTTGGTTGTGAGACTGACTTCGTTGCCAAGAATGCAGAGTTCCAGGAGTTGGCAAACGGCATTGCAAACACTGCACTTGCTAACTTCCCAGCTGACCTAGCAGGTTTGATGGCTTGTTCATTCAACGGCCAGACTGTAGAGGAGGCTATTACACAGCAGACTGGTAAGAGCGGTGAGAAACACGCTATTCCTTTCTATGCTAGCATTGAGGCTCCATACATCGCTTCATACATGCACGTAATCAACGGCAAGCTTGCAGCTATCGTTGGTTTCAACAAAGAGGTTCCTGCAGAGGTAGGTAAAGGTCTTGCTATGCAGGTTGCATCTATGAACCCAGTTGCTTTGGATGCAGAGTCAGTTCCAGCTGAGGTTGTAAACAACGAGCTTTCAGTAGCAGTTGAGAAAACCAAAGAGGAGATCGTTCTTAAAGCAGTTGAGGCTGCCCTTAAGAAAGCTGGCATCAACCCTTCACACGTAGACAGCGAGGATCACATTGAGTCAAACATGGCTAAAGGTTGGATCACTGAGGAGGAGGCTGCTAAAGCACGTGAGATCAAAGCTACAGTTTCTGCAGAGAAAACTGCTGGTCTTGGTGCTGAGGAGGCTAAAATCCAGAACATCGCTAAAGGTAGACTTGGCAAGTTCTTCAAAGAGAACACTCTTCTTGAGCAGGCTTACCAGATGGGTGACGGCAAGCAGTCTGTTAAAGATTTCTTGGCTTCAGTAGACAAAGATGTTAAAGTTGTTGCATTCAAGAGATTCTCTCTTAACGACTAATTTTAACACCAACATAAAAGAAAGAGGGTGACCCAAAATAAAGGGTTGCCCTCTTTGCTTTTTATGCCTCATCTGTCGCAGCACAAGTTTGTGCACGAAAGGGGCATTCTGTGCGCAAAGATTACAGCATCAGCTGTATCTTCACTGACTCCTCATGGATTGCCTTCATTATAGCAAACACAAACTCTTTATCCAGGTTCATGGCCTCTCCCATCTGGACACGTCTTTCAAGAATCTCATTATAACGCCCCGGTTGCAGCACCGGCATATTGCTCTCCTTTTTGTACATTCCAATCTCTTTTGATATTCTGTTCCTCTCAGCAAGAATAGTAAGCAGCTGCTGATCTATCTCATCAATCTGCTTGCGCAATATAGAGATGTTTTCTGTAGTCTGTGCGTTATCCCTCAACACAAGCATCTTAAGGGTTGAATCCAGAACCTTTGGGGTAATCTGCTGCATGGCATCACTCAATGCCTCGTCGGGATTACAATGGGTCTCAATCATAAGGCCGTCAAACTTCAGGTCCATTGCCTGCTGGGAGATTGGGGCAATAAGCTCCCTCTTGCCGCCAATGTGGCTCGGGTCGCAGAACATTGTGATATTGGGGTAGCGGCGGCGGAGCTCAATAGGGATGTGCCACAACGGAAGGTTGCGGTAAATCTTCTGGTCGTATGTGCTGAATCCGCGCAAAATTACACCCACATTGTTCACCCCTGCATTTACAAGGCGTTCAAGGGCTCCAATCCAGAGTTCAAGATCGGGGTTTACAGGATTCTTTACCAATACCGGGATATCTGTACCTCTAAGGGCATCTGCCAGCTCCTGCATTGCAAACGGGTTGGCCGCTGTGCGTGCACCAATCCAAAGTATATCCATTCCGGCCTGAAGTGCCTCATATACATGCATTGCAGTAGCCACCTCCGTAGCAACAAGCATGCCGGTTGTCTGTTTCACCTCTTTAAGCCAGGAGAGTCCTACTGTTCCAACACCTTCAAAACCACCCGGTTTTGTGCGTGGCTTCCATATGCCTGCCCTAAAAATCCTCACACCTTTCTCCGCCAACTGCACCGCTGTTTCCAACACTTGCGCACGGCTCTCAGCACTGCAAGGACCTGCAATGATTATTGGACATGCATCCACCTCCATTCCCGGCAAGACCAATCTGTTGATTTCCATATCTCAAAATTTTAATCCCGACAATAAATTTATGTATTTTACCTCAACATCCAAAGAATTTAAGTTTTTTTAATACAGATTATAATTTATAAATTTGTTAGTTCATCAACCAGGGAGCAAATGAAAAGCACAATCCATATAAACGGGAATCTTAATGGATTACAGGATCTGCAGCCGGCAACCGGCAATGTATATGTAATAATTGACAAGAATTTGCAGCATCTTGCAGTACATTTCAATCAGTACCCTACAATTTTCTTTGAGGGGGGAGAACAGAATAAGCTTCTTGAGAACGTTTCTTATCTTGCCACATCCCTTCTGGAGGCTGGAGCCGACAGGGATGCCATGATAATAGGCGTTGGAGGAGGCATTACTACAGACATTACCGGCTTTACCGCATCCATATATAAAAGGGGAGTAAAATTTGCATTTGTTCCAACCACCCTCCTTGCACAGGTTGATGCATCCATTGGGGGAAAGAACGGAGTAAACCTCCACTCATACAAGAACATCCTGGGAACAATCAGCCAGCCGGAGTGGGTTTTCATCTGCCCACAGCTGCTGGGAACACTTCCGGAAGAGGAGTTCAAGGCCGGCATTGCAGAGGTACTCAAGACATTTATACTGTTTGACAGGCAGATGTACGCCACAGCGGTAGAATACTTCACCCAGGTGGCTCAAAAATACAACGGAAGAGAAAACAAGAAGAACTCCTACGGAGAGATTGCAGTGGAGCATAACATTGAGCTCCTCACGCAGATAATAGGCAAATGCGCCCACTATAAAAGCGGCGTTGTGGAAAGGGATGAGTTTGAGAAAGGGGAACGCAGACTGCTCAACTTGGGCCACACCTTTGCCCACTCAATTGAAAAACTCACACAGGGAGAGGTCTCTCACGGCTACGCAGTAAGCATTGGAATGGTGATTGCCGCCCAAATTGCACAAGCAATGGGTGCAGCACAGGAAGGTTTTGCCCAAACACTGGCAGAAGATTTGCGCAGCTGTGGCCTGCCTGCCACACTCCAGGAGTGCACTGCAACTGCACATCTTAAAATGGGAGAACTTGCCCAAGCTATCAGGAAAGACAAGAAAGTACACGGAAACAACATCCACTTCATCCTGCCAAAAGGGGTGGAAGATGTGGAGGACATATTGGTTCCAATTACCACCATCAACAACATAGCAGATGATTTGCGTTAGTATTCAGGAAAAGGATTTTGCCAGATGCAAGAAAATTGTATCGGGCTGTGGTATGGCAGAGATACGGGGCGATTTGTGCAACTTTACAACGGCCCAGACAGAGGAACTGGTGAGTTCTCACCCTAACCTTCTCTACACCCACAGGATAGCCGGAAGTTCCCTTGAGAAGGCCTACTCACAGATCACTGCAGCCATAAAAAAAGGGGTAAAATATGTAGATGTGGAGATTGAGGCTCCGGTAGACTACCTTGAGATGATAAAGTCATTTGCCAGGGTGAACGGCTGCTCACTTATAATCTCCTACCACAACTTTGAAGGGACACAATCCCTTGAGGAACTGCAGACCATATACGACATCTGCCGCCGCAAGGGGGCTGACATAGTAAAAATTGTAACCACAGCCCACACGGTTTCAGATGCCAACAGGGTAATGCAGCTGTACAATTACCACAAGTCAGACAAAGACCTTGTTCCCGACAATTATATGCAGAGGGGCGAGGAATCAGGCTCCTTGAGCAACAGCTTTGGAGAAGACCAGGCATCCCTTGTAGCATTCTGTATGGGAGAAGCAGGAAAGTTCACCAGACGCCTCTGCCTTGAGCTGGGAGCACCATTCTCGCATGTTGCATTGGATGCTGAAAGCTGTACTGCTCCAGGACAATACACTAAAGAGGAGATGGAGAAGCTTCTTGACCCGGCAAACTACAAGTTTGCAACTCCAAAACCAAATGAAACCATATTTGCAGAAAAGTTCCCACAAGTAGTGATTCCATGCTCAAAAAGCGTGGCCCAAAGGGCAATTCTTGCAGCAGCCCTCGCAGAAGGGACAACCATACTGGAGAACTTTGAGCCGTGTAACGACACCCTTGGAGCAATTGAGGTGATAAAGGTCCTGGGGGCAGAAGTAATGGCAGAAGGCTCCACCCTTACAATAAAAAGCGGAGGTATAGCCTCATTCAACAAAATATCGGAAATTTCCGTTGGGGAAAGCGGGCTCCTTACCCGCCTTATTATCCCATTGGCAGCAATGCTCTCTGCCGAAGGTAACGGAATTGCCGTTACCGGCCACGGAAGCATCATGGGGCGTAACCTGCAGGAATCTGCCAATGCAGTTGAGGCTGCCGGCGCAACCTGCCGCACCGGCAACGGACACCTTCCATTCAGCATAAGCGGAGGAATCAGGAACAGGGAGATTGAATTTTCAGGCAAGGAGAGCTCGCAGATTGTATCGGGATTCCTCATGACCCTTCCGCTCATGCAGGAGGACTCTACCCTTACAGTCACCAGCCCTTCCAGTCTTCCATACATAGATCTCACCATAAAGGTGATGAAGGCGTTTGGTGTTGAAGTTGCCATAGAGGGTCATTTGCCTGAGAAAATGATTTTTAAGCTGTCGGGAAGACAAAAATACAGTCCTGCAAGGATGTATATGGACTCTGACTGGAGCTCTGCTGCCAACTTTGCCGTTGCAGGGGCCCTTACCGGAGGCGTTGTGCTTAAGAATATGCCTCTGGGAAATGCGCAGGCTGACGAGTATATCCTCACACTGCTTGAGCTGTTGGGCTATGGAGTGGAGAAGGCCGCTACGGGAGAGCTGTATGACATAACGGTATCACCGGCACAAGGCAAATGGGTAAAAGGGGAGTTCAACCTCACCCACTGTCCGGATCTCTTCCCTATAGCTGTTGTACTGGCATGCAATACCCCTGGAGAGATTATTCTTGAGGGGGCGGAGAGGCTTGCACAGAAGGAGAGCAACAGGGGAGAGACAATCTGCAGTGAGCTTGCAAAACTTGGCTACAATATACGCATTGAAGGAGATAAGATGTATCTTTGCGGAAAGAGGGGCAGAAAAGGAAGTGCTCCGGTACTGGGTTGCAGCCACAATGACCACCGGATAGCAATGGCACTTTATATTGCCTCGCTGGTTGAAGAGTACCCTGTACTTGTAGACGGGATCAAATGTATTGACAAATCATTCCCTTCTTTTACAGGAAGGCTAAAAAGATAAACAAGATGAACAGCTACGGAGAGAGATTCAGAATCTCAATGTTTGGAGAGTCACACGGTGAGCTTATTGGCGTTGTAATGGACGGCGTACCTGCCGGTATCCCTTTGTGTACAGAGGATTTCATTGCAGACCTTGACAGACGCAAAAGCGGCTCCAAAGGGACCACTCCCCGCAAGGAGAGCGATATGCCGCACATTGTTAGCGGTGTTGTGGACGGACATACCACAGGGGCCCCCCTTACCGTAGTGTTCAAGAACGGAAATGCCGTCTCAAAGGACTATTCCCAGTTCATGGATACACCCCGCCCGGGACATGCAGATTTCACAGCCTCTGTAAAGCACAACGGCTTCAATGACATAAGGGGTGGCGGACATTTCTCCGGGAGGCTTACCCTCACATTGGTTGCTGCGGGCACAGTTGCCAAGAAAATGGCCGGCAATATGGAATTCAAGGCTGCCATTACGCAGGTTGCAGGCCTTTCCAATCCCGCACAGTGGGAGAAGGCTCTGGATGCCGCCATGGCAGAGGGAGATTCTGTGGGCGGCGTTGTAGAGTGCATCTGCACCGGTGTCCCTGCAGGATTGGGAGAGCCGTTCTTCAATTCCCTTGAGTCTGAAATTGCACATCTTGCATTCTCAATACCCGGAGTAAGGGGCATTGAGTTTGGAGACGGTTTTGCTGCTGCGGCAATGAAAGGAAGTGAGCACAACGACTGCTTCACTGATGCCCAGGGGCATACAGCCACAAATGGAGCCGGAGGCATAAACGGTGGAATAAGCAACGGCAACCCCGTTGTATTCAGGATTGCCGTAAAGCCTGTTTCAAGTATTTCCAAAATTCAGAATACTTTCAATTTCAAGACCGGAAAGGTAGAGGAGTTCTCTGTAAAGGGAAGGCATGATGCCTGCATTGCCCTACGCTGTCCGGTAATAGTTGAGGCAATAGCTGCAATAGCCATTGCCCAACATATCTGATTCCTATAGATTGAATTTCACTCCAAAGGCGCAGTTCCTCCCCTGCCCCCAGTAGCCTGTAAAGGTACCAAGGGTGTGGTCCTTGCCGTCTTTGCCCCTCTCAATGTACCACTCGTCAAACAGGTTGTTCAAATTGAAAAACAGCACTGTTCCCAATGTCTTGTCCCCGACCTTGAAGTTCTTCTGATAATTTATGCCCAAGTTTACAAGGCTGTAATCAGGCAACCTGTAAGGATCTGTACGGTCATTGGCATCAGTTCTGGTGTTAGGCTCAAAATCTGCCCAGTAGCGTGCGCTGTAGCTCCAGCCAAGCTGCATTGTAAGACCTGTAAAAGGTTTTACTGAAACAGAGGCTCCAACCTGTGTCTGCGGAGCATCTCCAACAGGAAGGCCGTCGCTGTAAACGTGTATTTCCTGTACTTTCTGACCGGAATAGTTGTCATAAATGATTGCGCTCACATCATTCTTCCACTCCCAGCTTCCAATGGATGCATAAGCCTCCGCCTTAAGCCAGTTTGCGAAGTTATAATAAGCGTCTACCTCTATGCCATAATGGAAAGCATCCAGACCTCTGATCATGAATTTGTATGCATCTTCCTCCTGATATTTATAAGGATTGCTCATAATGGACTTGTTCTTCCAATAGCTGGCATATACTGTTGCCTCAACACCTCCTCTCGTACCTATTGTACGGATTCCAAACTCACCCAAATAGTTCTGCTCATTCTTCACATCTGCAGAAATCTGGTTGTTGCCGCTTGCAAAGAATACGCTGGAGTATGGTACCCTGCTGTAATATGCACCGTTCAAATAAAGGCTGGTTGCGGCATTTGCCCTGTACAATGCACCCGCCTTAACCGCTCCGCCTATGCCTTTTGCCCAATCACTGAAAATATCCTCAGTATAGTTGTAGCTGTCCCATCTACGGGTTGTTGAACCATTGAGCGAAGCTCCCAACTCCACATTCCATTTTGCACTTTTGTATGCCAAAGAGCCATATAGCGTACCAAAATGGGTATCCTTTCCGTTACGGGTTCTGATATAGTCTCCCACTTTCTTGATTGAGTTCCTGCCAGCCTGTCCTGCCAATGAATTGGCAGCATAGTCCTCATACCAGTACTCGCCTCCCAAAAGGTCTTTGATCTGCTCCTTCTCCCAGGTAAAGTAGCCCTGATAGTGGAGGCCGGCACCAAGGGTAAGCCTGTCTGACAGCTCAAGGTCAAATGCGCTCTTCAAGCCTACCTGCGTATGGCCTGCTATATAGTCGCTCAAGGCATTCTGCGCAGATTTCTCCTTCTCGGTTGTTCCGCTTAAGTATGCAGCCCTGTTCTCTGCCACTACACCGTCCCAATCTACATGACCGTCTTTCTGATGGGAAGCAATGTTTCTCCCTTTTGTCTCTGTCCAGTAGCCTCCTCCGTATGCCAATGCTGTATAAACTGCATTGTTCAATGAGAAGTTACGCTGGTTTTTACCCACTTTTGCGTGGTAATAGTGGTTAAGGGTGAAATACGGCTTATGATAATTGTTCCTGCTTATGCTGCGGGCCTCTTTAGAACCGTCGGGATGAGTAATATATCCCCAGTTCTTGCTGTATCCCCTTCCGTACTGCTTCACCTCCTGCTCTGTAAGGCGTGCAGACCTCTGGCTATGTTTCTCAGGCGATCCCATTGCAGTAAACAGGAATGAGTGCCTGTCATTAACTTTCTTGCTCACTGAAAGGAGGTACGACCATGCATCCACATCTGTACACTCCACCCAGCTGCTGCCCCATACTCTGGAAGCCATGAACGATACGCCCCAGCCACGGCTAAGCTGTCCGCTGTTGTAGTTTACAAACGCCTTTGATGTACCGCCCCCTGCATAGTTGTATCCCGCACCGTAAGATGGCTTCACACCCGGGCTCTTGGTTACAATATTGATACTGCCTCCAACGGAATTGTCGCTCAACATGCTTCCTCCCACACCCTTCTGCACCTGGATTGTAGCTGTAGCATCGGTAAGGCCCAGCCAGTTGTTCCAGTACATATTGCCTGAGGTAAGGCCGGAAATTGGAATGCCGTTAAGGAGCACGGAGATGTTCTCCTGCTTGAATCCCCTGATGTTTATCTTTGCATCACCGTAGCTGCCGGTCTCCGCAGTGGCATAAATGCCCGGAATATCCTTCAGCAGTTCCGGATATGTCTTTCCCGCCGCCTGAATTGCAATTGTCTTCTCATCAATGTCCACTAGCCTCAAAGGAGATACATTCCTCTGTTTTACTCCCGACGAAACTATAATCTCCTTAATGAGGATAGAACTGTCGGGAAGCTGCTCCAAAGGCTTCTCCTCTTCTGATGAAATTGTACGGTCCGATGTGTTTGAGCAAAATGGTGCTGCCTGCAGCGATGATGAGGCAACACAGAACAAAAGTGCCGCAGCACTTAACTGTGAATAGAATTTTTTTAGCATGACATTTAAAATTTTCTTCCATCCAGACTTTAACTGTTGGTACCGTAGTTTCAACGGTTCCACCTTCGGCTGATGCCTCAGGGTTGCGGACTTTACCGCCAGTGGGGACTCTCACCCCGCCCCGGAAATTTTAACTTCAACAAATATAAGAATTTTTTTCTGCCGTTGTTCTTTCCCCTCTCAGGTTGTCACAGTTTTCCACAGTTCTGTGACATTCACCCCTTTTTGCGCATATTGTCAACGGTTTCAGGTATATATATGACAAAAAAAGGGCCGCATAAGCAGCCCTTTTTTATATGACATAATTACTGTTACTCAACGATTGAGCCTGCAACAATATTTGCAACTAGAGCTCTCAATCTTGCCACGCTGCCTTTGTCTGCAGGGTGAACTCTATGAGCCAATAGGATAACTGCAGTTTTTGATACAGGGTCAACAATGAATGAAGTACCTGTGTAACCTGTATGGCCGAATGTTCTGGTCTTGTGGAACAAGTTACCCTGGTTGCTGTTGTAGTCTGAATAGTTGTCCCAGCCAAGTGAACGTCCAAGGTGCTCAAAGCCCGCAGGAACCTGAGTCATTACATCTACAGTGTTTTTGCCCAACACCTGAATGCCGTTATAATTGCCGCCGTTCATAAGAGCTGCAGCTAGAACTGCCAAATCCTCTGCGCAAGAGAATACACCTGCGTTACCTGAGTTACCGTGGTTCATAACGCGAGCCAGTGGATCGTGAACCTCTCCCAAGAAGCACTCGCCGTCAGGTTTTTTCTCTGTAGGGGCAACTCTTGGCATAAGCTCAGGCTTGTTTTTAGGCATATATGTAGTGCTGGTCATACCAAGTACATCAAAGATGTTTTTCTGCGCATACTCAGCCAATGTCATGCCTGTAATGTTCTGCAATACATTCTGCAAAGTGATGAAGTTCAAACAGCTGTACTCAAATTTGGTTGTAGGAAGATGTTTTCTCTTCATTGTGCAGATATAGCTCATAAGGCTGTCGGGATCAGCAACACCTTTATCCTTGATTACAACCTCTGGAGACACATATGAAGGAAGTCCGCTTGAGTGGGTAAGAACATCAATCATTCTGATATTTGTTTTCTTGCCTGTCTCAGGATCCTCGTATGGCTGGAAACCAGGGATATACATGTCAACTCTGTCGGTAAGTCTGAATCCGCCACTCTCCATAAGGTGGTTCATACTCATAGCTGTACCTACAACTTTACTGCATGAAGCAAGGTCAAAAATTACATCCTCTGTCATTGGCACAACCTCAGGATACACGCTCTTGTTGCCGTAAGCTTTGATGTAAGCCATCTTGCCGTCCCTTACAACTGCAAGTACAGCTCCAGGAATCTCTTTCTTCTCAATTGACGCGTTGATAACCTCATCAACCTTAGAAAGGCGGTTGGCATCCATACCCACCTGTGCAGGGTTAACTCTCTCCAATCTTGTTGTACCGTCGGCCTTGCCTGTAGAAGCAGAAGGGGTACATGCGCATAGCATTAGAGCCAAAGTTGCAGTAAGCACTGCAGACACTTTAAATAATCTCTTCATAATTTATACAGTTTTTGATAGTTGTCAATTTAGGTGTTAAAGGTACGGAAAAAACTTGAACCTCATTACAGTGAGGCAAAAAATGTAACCAGAAACGGCACCGAGAAATCCACCAGTACTCCATGGAAAATTGAGATGAAAGCCATCTCCTTCCCACATGCCACCGTAATTACAGGCAGCGTTGAATCCATACTGGTTGCCCCTCCTACCGATATTGGAGCCAGCCTCCCAAACACTTTCCCAATTACCGGCGCAAAAAGCAAAGTAATTATCTCCCTTATAATATTGGCCATAAGGGCAATTGTTCCAATCTGCGCCGCCACAGCCGCTCCCACCACAGGCTCCTTAATCTGCGTAATCAGCACCGACGAAAGCGAATAATATCCGAACCCTGCCCCCACCGCCATGCAATCAGCCATCTTGAGGCCCTGTATTGCCATGCCGACTGCAGCCACCGCCACCAGCGTTCCCACAACAGTTCCAACTGGCAACAGGAAAAGTCCGGGACTGAGCGACGCAAGCATCTCTTTCAGTCTCCTGTCACACCCTATGCTCATCCCCACCTGCACCATAAGCGCATAGAGGACATACATTGAAACCGTCCCGCCGCACAACTGCCCGGGCCCTATCCCGGCCACACCGCACACACATCCAACTGCAAAGAAACCTGCAGTTATAAATCCTGCCGCATACTTTAAAATTTCAGAAAGGGTATTTTTTCTTCCCGACAGATTTGTGTTGCCGCCTTGTGCCTTTTCCCCGCTGTGGTTTTGTTTATCTGCAGATTGAGCGGGTACGGCTTGATGCCCCGTAGTGTACTGGGATGTTACACGATGATGCTCTGAAATAATCCTGGTACTGTCGGGAAGATGATTGCTCCCTCTGAATACCCATTTTGAGAGCCCCCATGCAGCCACACAACTCCCTAGAGAGCCTGCCACCGCTATCATCAGCGCCTTAATTCCCAATGTATCCAGATTATTCACCACCTGCTCATTTGCACCCACCTGCAGCCCAAAAAGGAACAGCAGCAGGTATATGGTCCATGTGATACTCTTGGGGAGCCACTGCAGAGCCTTTATCCGACGCAACAGGTAACCCAAGGCAATGCCGCAAAAGGTGATTGTCAGAACTTTGAACATATTTTGTGGGGTATGTGTTACTTGTGGTTTGAGTATCTTTCTCTCAAGATTAAATTATACAAAAATAGCATTTATGCTGCTAGAGGCAAAACTCCTGTTGAATGAAATTGCGACTGAGATATTGCAGGATATGGGGAGCTTATCGGGAGGATATAGGGAGGATATAGGGAGAATATGGAAGGATCTGGGTGGATATAGGGTGCAAAAATCAGGCTTTTTTTGCGCAAAGAACTTTCACTATGTTCAAATTAAGGGGATATTTTGCGCACATAGGAGATATCTTTACCAATACTCCCATAAATCAACACCGGGAAGCCAACGGTCCAGCATCCTCCCAACCGCCACATGTCACCACTCACATCCTTCCAATCACCGTACTCCATCACTCACATCCCCCCAACGCAGCACTCCACCACCCGCATCCTCCCAACCACCGCCTGACACCACAAGCTTCCCCCCAAATGCGCATTCTTACTCTCGCATAAAAAAAGAGGAACCGTTGACGATTCCTCTTTTCAATATATTGGGGTAATCAAATTACTCCTGAGTTCTTTTAGCACGTGGTTTGCCACCTTTGCGGTTGTCTCTTCTGCCTCTGTTACCGCCTCTGTTGTTGCCCTGGTTGTTCTGAGCACCTGCGTTAGCGTTAACACCTGCATTAGGAGTAAGATCTCTCTTACCGTATACCTCACCGTTGCAAACCCATACTTTGATACCTAGTACACCAACTTTAGTGTGAGCCTCTGCTAGTGCGTAGTCGATATCAGCACGGAAAGTGTGAAGTGGAGTTCTACCCTCTTTGAAAAGCTCTGAACGAGCCATCTCAGCACCACCTAGACGACCGCTGATAAGTACTTTGATACCCTCAGCACCCATTCTCATTGTAGTAGAAACAGCCATCTTGATAGCTCTACGGTATGAAACTCTACCCTCTACCTGTCTTGCAATGTTGTTTGCAATGATGTTTGCATCAACCTCAGGACGTTTAACCTCAAAGATGTTGATCTGAACCTCTTTGTTGGAGATCTTCTTCAACTCCTCTTTTAGTTTGTCAACCTCCTGACCACCTTTACCGATGATAACACCAGGTCTTGCAGTGTGGATAGTTACTGTGATTAGTTTAAGTGTTCTCTCAATAACGATTTTTGAAAGACTTGCTTTAGCAAGACGAGCGTTAAGATACTCACGGATTTTAGTATCCTCTAGGATCTTTGCAGCATAGTCTTTTCCACCGTACCAGTTAGAGTCCCAGCCACGGATAACACCAAGTCTGTTGCTTATTGGATTAGTTTTCTGTCCCATGATTATTTCTCCTCTGATTTAACGGCTTTTTTATCCAAAATGATAGTAACGTGGTTAGAACGTTTTCTGATTCTTGCAGCTCTACCCTGAGGTGCTGTTCTGATTCTCTTAAGAGAACGACCCTGACCAACCATGATAGTAGCAACTACAACGTTACCATTCTCCAACTCTTTTCTGTCTGCCTCGTTCTTAGCCTCCCAGTTTGCAATTGCAGAACGTAGAAGAGTAGCTAGACGAACTGAAGCCTCTTTCTTTGAATATTTAAGAATATCCAAAGCACGATTAACCTCAACACCTCTGATAATATCCGCAACTAGGCGCATTTTACGGGGAGAGGTAGGAACATCATTCAGCTTTGCTATAGCTGTGTGTTTTTTTATCTCTTTCTGCCTTTCGGCCATTAATTTTTTACGAGCTCCCATTTTACTGTAATCTGTGTTTCATTATACTATTTACGATTACCAGAGTGACCTTTGAAGGTTCTTGTCGGAGCGAACTCTCCGAGCTTGTGACCTACCATGTTCTCAGTTACATATACCGGAATAAACTTGTTTCCGTTATGAACAGCGATAGTATGACCAACGAAATCTGGCGAAATCATGCTGGCTCTTGACCAGGTTTTCACTACATCTTTCTTGCCTGACTCATTCATAGCAAGAACTCTTTTCTCTAGGCTAGCCTCAATATAAGGACCTTTTTTTATTGAACGACTCATAATACTCTATTCAGTTTAATCCGTTATTTCTTTCTACCTTCAATGATAAACTTCTTAGTAGTCTTCTTAGGGTTTCTAGTCTTGTAACCCTTAGCTGGCAAGCCTTTTCTTGAACGAGGGTGACCTCCTGAAGCACGGCCTTCACCACCACCCATAGGGTGATCAACCGGGTTCATTACAACACCTCTCACGCGAGGTCTGCGGCCCAACCAACGTTTTCTACCTGCTTTACCATGTGACTCCAAGTTGTGATCGCCATTTGATACAACACCTACAGTTGCACGGCAAGTAACCAATACCATTCTGGTCTCGCCTGAAGGCAATCTTAGAATAGCGTGGTTGCCCTCACGAGCTGTAAGCTGAGCGTAGCAACCTGCTGAACGTGCCATAGCAGCACCCTGACCAGGGATAAGCTCAATGTTGTGAACAAATGTTCCTAACGGAATCTCTGACAAGAATAGAGTGTTACCAACCTCTGGAGCAACACCTGCACCTGAAGCAATAACCTGTCCTACTTTAATGCCTTTTGGAGCAATAATGTAGCGTTTCTCGCCATCTGCGTAAACCACCAATGCAATTCTTGCACTACGGTTTGGATCATACTCAATAGTTTTAACTGTAGCGGTATAGTTATCCTTGTTTCTTAGGAAATCAATGATACGGTACATTTTTTTGTGACCGCCACCAATATAGCGCATAGTCATTTTACCTGAGTTGTTTCTACCACCAGTTCTTTTTAGTGGAGCCAACAAAGATTTCTCAGGAACTGAACATGTAATCTCGTCAAATGCGCTAATTACTTTATTTCTTTGACCGGGAGTAACCGGTTTAAATTTACGTACTGCCATCTCTTAAATGTTGCTGTAGAAATCAATCTTATCTTCACCGGCCAAAGTCACATACGCTTTCTTGTAGTGGTTTGCACGGCCTGTCAATAAACCCGCTTTAGTGTAGCGGCTCTTCTTTTTTCCGTGGTAGTTAACGGTATTTACATCTTTAACGTTAACACCATACAATTGCTCAATCGCAGCTTTGATCTCAAGCTTGTTAGCTGAACGATCAACGATAAAACCGTAACGATTCAATTTCTCGCCCTGAATCGTCATCTTCTCTGTTACTAAAGGCTTAATTAAAATTCCCATCGTTTTCGGTTTTTTTAGCGTCCATACTCAGTGTAAAGAGCGTCCTGTGTACCATCAACGAAAACAACGCTGTATGCATTCATGATGTCATAAGTGTTAAGCTCGTTTACGTTGGTAACTTTAACGTTCTCCAAGTTACGTGACGACAAGTAAATATTATTTGAATTCTCAGGAAGCACAAAAAGAACTCTTCTGCTGTTAGCCTTGATGTTGTTCAAGATGCTGATGAACTCTTTAGTTTTAGGTGCCTCCATAGCAAATGGCTCTACTACTGTGATAACGTTCTCTTTAGCTTTGTATGACAATGCAGAGAAACGTGCAAGCTGTTTAAGCTTTTTGTTTAGTTTAAAACCATAGCTTCTTGGCTGTGGACCGAATACTCTACCACCACCAACGAAGATGTTGGATTTGATACTTCCGTGACGAGCACCGCCAGAACCTTTCTGTCTTACGATCTTCTTGGTACTGAAGGCAACCTCCCATCTCTCTTTACTCTTGTGAGTTCCCTGACGCTGATTTGCAAGGTACTGCTTAACGTCTAGGTAAATTGCGTGGTCGTTTGGCTCCAAGCCAAATACCTGCTCGTTCAAAGTCACTTTCTTTCCTGACTCTGTTCCGTCAATTTTCAATACTGCTAATTCCATAGACATTACTCCTCCACAATTACATAAGAACCTTTAGCTCCTGGGATTGAACCTTTAACAAGGATCAAGTTGTTCTCAGGGATAACTTTGATAACTTTAAGGTTAAGGATTTTAACTCTGTCACCACCTGTGCGACCAGCCATTCTCATACCTTTGAATACTCTTGAAGGCCATGAAGATGCACCTAGTGAACCTGGAGCACGAAGTCTGTTGTGCTGACCGTGGGTCTGTCCGCCTACACCGGCAAAGCCGTGACGTTTAACAACACCCTGGAAGCCTTTACCTTTAGAGATACCAGTTACATCTACCCATGAATCCTCACCCTCTACGAAGATGTCAGACACGGTAATGGTATCACCTAGCTGCAACTCTTTGTTGAAATCATTTGCGAACTCAACAAGTTTGCGTTTAGGAGTGGTATTTGCCTTTTTAAAGTGACCCATAAGTGGGGCGCTGGTGTGTTTTTCTTTTTTCTCGTCATAGGCAAGCTGTACAGCGCAATAACCATCTGTTTCTTCTGTACGAATCTGCGTAACAACACACGGACCAGCCTCAATAACGGTGCAAGGGATATTTCTACCCTCTGCATCGAAAACGGAAGTCATTCCGATTTTTTTTCCAATTAATCCAGACATTGGTTTTAATTAGTGTTTTTAGTTTAACATAAGTTGCATTGCCAGCGATTTTTTCAGTTTTGCCCCACCAGGCCGCTTCTCAGCGCTGAGATTCAACTGGTTACAACTCCCCACATATTTTGCGGGGCTGCAAAGGTAGGAATATTTCTCAAAATGACAAAAAAATTTTCATCTTAACTCATTCTTTTCAAACAACATATAAAAAACCCGCTTGATTCCCGACAGCTGTTTTCTACCAAAAAATATCACCGGAGCCCCACAAAGGCTAAAAAATCTGTCGGGAAAAAGATACATTATTTATATATTTGCACGTATTTTTTTCAAAAACCAATATATATGTCTGGATTCTTTGGCTGCGTATCCCGCAATGAATGTGTGAATGAGGTTTTCTACGGAACTGATTATCACTCCCATCTGGGCACCAAACGTGCAGGTATGGCTTTCTATACCGGCAAAAAGTTTGTCCGCTCAATCCATTCTCTTGAAAATGGATATTTCAGAAACAAATTTGAAGATGATCTTCCAAAATTTGGAGAATCACAAATGGGAATAGGTGTAATTTCAGATTGCGAGTCCCAGCCTATAACAATAACATCTCATCTGGGCAGATATGCGGTGGTGACCGTTGCCAGAATTGACAACATTGAGGAGCTTACCAAAGAGCTCCTTGATAAAAGGCACCATTTTGCAGAGCTGTCCGATTCAACCATAAACGCTACTGAGCTTGTTGCCATCCTCATTGGCCAGGGCAATACCCTTAAGGAAGGAATTGAGCTTGTACAGCAAAAAATAAAGGGCTCATGCTCTATGCTGGTTCTTACAGACCATGCCATCTACGCAGCAAGGGACAAATTTGGCCGTACACCAATTATTATAGGTAAAAATGACAAAGGGTATGTATGTGCAAGCGAAAGTTCAAGCTTTGACAACCTTGACTATTCTTACGTAAGGGATCTTGGCCCCGGTGAGATTGTGCAGATTACTGCAGACGGCGTAAGGGTTGTAACCCCTCCTCAGGAGAGGATGCAGATGTGTTCGTTCCTATGGGTTTACTACGGCTATCCAAGTGCCAACTACGAGGGAATAAACGTGGAGGACTCACGTTACCGCAGTGGTGCTGCAATGGCCCGCAGAGACAAGGATGTTGAGGCAGACTTTGCAGCCGGCATCCCTGATTCAGGTGTAGGACACGCGGTAGGATATGTTAACGAGAAAGGTATTCCATACAAGAGACCTTTTGTAAAATACACCCCAACCTGGCCGCGCAGCTTTATGCCGCAGAACCAGAAAATGAGGGACCTTGTAGCAAAAATGAAACTCCTTCCAAATGAGCAGTTTACCAGAGACCAGAAAATTGTCTTTATGGACGACAGCATTGTAAGGGGAACCCAGCTGAAGGACAACGTGGTAAAACTGTATGACTCGGGAGTGAAGGAGGTACACATGAGAATTGCATGCCCACCACTCATTTTCCCTTGTCCGTTCCTGAACTTCTCTACCTCACGCAGCTCTTTCGACCTTTACGCAAGGAGAATCATCAGAGACCTTGAGGGCACTGAGAACCTTTCAGACGAACTTTTGAAGGAGTATGCCAATCCCGACAGTGAAAAGCACCGTGAAATGGTTGACACAATGCGCAAGCACCTGCAGCTTACAACATTGAAATTCCAGAGGCTTGATGACCTTGTAGATGCAATAGGACTTCCGAAATGCAAGCTTTGTACCCACTGCTGGGACAACAGCAGCTATATGGAGTAACCCCTGCACAAGACAAAAATAAAATTATAAATACAAAGAGGTGACCCAATATTTTGAGTCGCCTCTTGCTTTAACCTGAACATACTATGAAAACACAGAAATTTGCACTTGCACTGGTGTTGTCCCTTTTCTTTACGGCATTGGCCGCCCAAGAATACACAGGACCATTCTACCACAGTCTCATGAATGAAAAAACTTACGACCTTATAGTTGGGGAATCGTCGGGAGACAGGGCATACTATTATATAATGGATATTGCCCCTTACGAGAGGGATCGCAAGAGCTCAGACTACAAAGGGCTTTTCATGGAATCCAAATATGTTGTGGAAAAACTCAAGGCTGCCGGCTTTGATGATGCCACTACTGCCATTGTGGGCAAATCAAAGACCTGGGACGGCGTAAGTGCAGAGGTTTGGGAAGTATCTCCAAACACCGCAAAACTGGCCGACTACAGGGATCTTGCTGCCATCCTTGGCCAGGGAAGCCGGAGCGCAGATGTAACTGCGGAACTCGTATGGGTTGGACGCGGCAGCCAGGCTGAGATTGATGCAGCAGACCTTAAAGGGAAAATTGCCGTTACCGAGGCTTCTGCCGGCAGAGTACACAACCTTGCCGTAAAGGCGGGTGCTGTGGGAATCATCTCATACTACTCTCCACGCCCCCTTGTAGACCCTATCCAGATTCCAAACAGCGGAATCAGAGGTGGAGACAACGCCACTTTCTGTATCAACCTTACCCCAAGAGACGGGCATGTCCTTAGAGACCGCCTCCTTATGGGTGAGAAAATCACCGTAAAGGCAAAGATTGAGACAGCCACAGAGGAGACAAACATAGAGGTTCCAACCTGTCTGATCAAAGGCTCGGACGAGAATGCGGAGGAGATTATCCTTTGTGCCCACCTGTTTGAAGGGTATGTAAAACTTGGAGCAAATGACAACACCTCAGGATCAGCAGCCCTTATTGAGGTTGCACGCACTTTGAATGAACTTATTGCCAGAGGGGAGATTGAAAGGCCAAAACGTTCAATCAGATTCATCTGGATTCCTGAGTTCCAGGGATCAATTCCATGGGCTATGCAGAACAAGGAGATACTCCAGAAGACACTGTGCAACATAAACCTTGATATGGTTGGCCTGTGGTTGAGCAAGAGCCAGTCATTCTACTGCCTTCACAGAACCACAATGGGCAATCCCCATTATATAAATGATGTTGCAGAGAGTTTCTACCATTACATGGGAGCCACCAACAAGGCTTTTGTTGCAACCGGAGTAGGAAGACCAGATGCAACCAAGCCTGTATACAGCGTTACAGGTTCAAGGGATCCTTTCTACTACACCATCAACGCCCACTACGGCGCTTCAGACCACGAGGTGTTCAGCGACTGGGGCGTACAGGCTCCTGGCGTGATTATGATCACTTGGCCCGACAACTATTACCACACTTCGGGAGACCGTCCTGAAATCTGTGACCCTACCCAGCTCCACAGGGCAATTGTTCTGGCTGCTGCCTCTGCATACACGGTTGCCAATGCAGACAGCAACGATGCAGTGAAGATTGCAACCGAGGTGGCAGCAAATGCAGCAAAACGCATGTCAATAAAAATGAAACTCGACCTTACAGAGTTCAACAACGCAAATGCCGGGAACTTTGCCGCACTGTACAGAAAAGCAAGATTCAACCAGGACGCATTGCTTAACAACGAGACAGCAACCCTGGCTACAGTGCTAGAACTTGCCCCTGCATCAGCATCCTTGAAGGAGTATGTAAAGGCAATGCAGGAGAACGTAAAGGGAGCATGGAGTGCAAACTGCAAGGGCATAGATGCAGCCATGAAAGCAAAAGCGGCAGCCCTTGGCATTGCCCCACTGAAAGGGATAACCCTTACAGCAGCAGAAAAAGCCGCATCAAAAGTATATCCAAAAAGCACCGCAAAAGTGAAGGAGTACGGATATGGCGTATTGAACACCATCCCAAGGGAACTTATGGCAAAATACGGCTTTGACAAACGCGGAAGCGTAAAGAATGGAGCAGAAATTGCCAAACTTACCACTACCGGCACCAACAGTATCCTTGACATAAAGAAGATGCTGGATGCACAGTTCCCAAGTACAGACAGTCTTGAGACTGTAACCAGATATGTAGAGATGTTGAAAGAGGCAGGCCTTGTAACTTACTAGGCCCGCCATAAAAAACACACATATGAAAAGATTGATATTTACCCTACTGGCCCTGTTGCTTGTAACCGACGCCTTCACCTGTACCAACCTGCTGGTTTCCAAGGGGGCCAGCAAAGACGGCTCCGTTATGGTGAGCTACGCCGCAGATTCCCACACCCGCTACGGCACACTTGTATACATGCCCCGCGGGAAGCACCCCAAAGGGGAGATGATTGAGGTGAGGGAATGGGGCAAGGAGAGATTCCTTGGCTATATCCCACAGGTCCCTTACACATACAATGTCATCGGGAATATGAACGAGCATCAGGTGCTTATTGGTGAGTCAACCTGGGGCGGAAGGGAAGAGTTCATGGACACCACCGCCATACTTGATTACGGTTCACTCATCTACATCACCCTGCAGAGGGCCAAAACTGCACGTGAGGCCATAGAAATCTTCACCACCCTGGCAGATGAGTACGGCTATGCCTCAAGCGGCGAGTCAATCTCCTTTGCAGACAAGAATGAGGTGTGGTTCATGGACATAATTGCCCGCAAGCCAAAATATGAGAACGGCAAGAACCTCAACAAGGGTGCAATCTGGGTTGCAATACGTATTCCCGACGGATACATATCGGCCCATGCCAACTGCGCCCGCATCACCACCTTCCCCAAGGACGATCCGCAGAACTGCCTTTATGCAAAAGATGTGGTGAAGCATGCCCGCGAATGCGGTCTGTATGAGGGTGACGGAAGCGATTTCAGCTTTGCAGATACCTTCTGCCCGCTCGACTTCTCTGCCATGAGAGCCTGCGAGGCCCGTGTATGGAGTTTCTTCCGCAAGCACGGCACAGAAAACATGGACAAATACATAGACTTTGCCCGTGGCGACAATCCAAAGAACCGCATGCCTCTATACGTAAAGGCAAAAGAAAAACTTTCTGTAAAGGATGTGGCCGACATGATGCGCGACCACTACGAGGGGACCGAATTTGACATGACCAAAGGGATTGCAGCCGGGGGCCACGAACTTCCTTACCGCTGGAGACCGTCATCATTTGAGATTGACGGCAAGAAAGGCTACAACGAGAGGGCCATTGCCACCCAGCAGACCGGATTCTGGTTTGTAGGCCAATGCCGCAGTTGGCTTCCCGACGAGATAGGCGGTCTGTTCTGGTTTGCTGTAGACGATGCCGGAACATCACCCCTGTCACCATTCTACGCATGCTCGGACGGCATATCAGAGCACTACGCCCTTGGCAACGGCAGCATGCTGGAGTACTCTCCAACTTCAATGTTCTGGCTTCAGAACCGTATTGCACAGTTTGCATACCTCCGCTACAACCACATTGGCAAGGAGGTTCGCCAGAATGTGGATGCACACGAGCAGGCAATGATTGAGGCTGTAGCGGCAGCTGATGCCGAAGCTTTGGCAATGGACCATTCGGAAGACAGAAGAGCCCACCTTACAGGCTTCTCCATAATGCAAGCCAAGAACCTCTTTGCCAAATGGAAAGCCCTGGATGAATATCTCCTTGTAAAATTCCTGGACGGCAACACCAAGCACCAGAATCCCGACGGCTCATTCAAAAACAACGGCCACTCAGACAGAGTACCGCCACAGCCAATGTTCCCGGGATATTCGGATACCTACAAGAGAGCTGTAGCAAAATAGAAGCAAAGTGCCCATTAGGACGTCGTCCCAATGGGCAAAATGAAAAAAAAACCGCTTGAACAAACAAATTCCAGCGGGGTTTTTTGTATGAATCTTTTCTGTCTTGGACTACTTAAAATTAGGTTTTGTTCTTATAGCCTCCCTCAGGGCCGCTATCCTTTTTGCATCGCTGGGGTGGGTGCTGAAAAAATCACTCTCCCCCGCTGTCTTGCCGTCAAGCATCCTCTCCCAGAACTGCGGCGCCGCATTCACATCATAACCGGCTATATCCATCAGATACATTCCTATCTTGTCTGCCTCATACTCATGCTTTCTGGAATAAGGGAGCATCACACCCGCCTTGGCACCAACACCAAAACCCAAATTGAACAGGCTCTGGGCCACCTCTCCCTTCTGCTCACCAATAATCCTGCCGGCAACATTTCCCAACAAGTTCATTGCATATTGCTGGCTCATCCTCTCATTGCCATGCCTTGCAATGGCATGCGCCATCTCATGTCCCATAACCACCGCAATATAATCGGGGGTATCGGCATACTCCAGAATCCCCTCATAGAAGACTATTTTTCCCGACGGCATACAGAAAGCATTCACCTGCGGAGACTCCAACAGCACAAACTCCCACACAAGCCCCGACAATGTACTGCTCTGCCCGCTGCTCTTCATATACTCCCGCAACGCTGAAACCATCCTGCCACCAACCTCCTTTACAAGTTTTGCATCTGCTGCATTTGAAGATACCTTCTCTTCCTTCATCAGTTCCACATAAGATTTCTCCGACAGGGCCATGATTTCACTGTCGGGAAAAAATGCAAGCTGCTTGCGGCCGGTAAATGAAACTACCCCGCAAGAAACCGCCATCATTGCCACCACCGCTGCGGCTGCCATAAATATCAATATCTTTTTCATAATTCAGATTTAACAGTTCAATCAGATACGTTTGTTGCCCCATTTGGCAAATTTAAGGTAAAGGTAGCATAAAATGCCCAATAATGCGCCATACAGAATTTCTGCGGTCCAAACCAGTTCCACCCTGGCTGTAAGGTGAGTCATGGCCATAATGAACAGGATATAGACAACAAGAACCGCACTCTCCAGATACAGGGCTGCAGAGGTGTTTCCTGTTCCGGAAACCGCCTCAAAGTACGCATTGCCCACACACTGGAGAACAGTTCCGCTGCAAATGACCAGAATGGAAGGGACTACAAGACGGGCAAAATCCAGGTCATCGGTATAGATGCCGGCTATCTGCACAGGGAATATCGCCACAAGGATTATAACCGGGATTGTGCAGTACATGCAGTTTTTCAGCACCTTCCCAATTGTCGGGAAGACCTGGCCGGTGTGCCCCTCCCCTATTATTCTGCTCACCAGGGTATTTGTTGTGGTTGAAAATGCAAAACAAGGGGTGATGAGGATCATATATACACTTCTGGTGATTGAAGATATTCCGGTTGCCGTCTCCCCCATCTTCTCAATGAGGACAAAAAAGACAAACCATACACTGAAAGAGAAGAGTTTCTGCACCATTGTAGGGGTGGAAATTTTCAGGATCCTCCCCATGAGTTCAGCCTCAAGCCTGTGGAGGCGGAACATCCCGTACTCCTTCTTCCTCAATGTGACATAACTGTATACCGTAAAGAACACGCAGGCAGATATCTCTGCGCATAATGACGCCAGCGCCGCGCCGGCTATCCCCATCTGCGGCAAACCGCAATGTCCAAAGATAAGGCAGTAATCCAGTACTATGTTTACAACTGCCATGATTACAGTGGAATATGTGATTACCTTTGTATTGGACAACCCAACATATAAAGCCCTGTAAAGGAAATTGAAGCATACAAAGGCAATTCCAAACTGCCGGTATCTTATGTAATCCAGGGAAGCCTCATAAATATTGGGCGAGTCTATAAGCCTCAACAGCAACTGGTCTGAGAAAAAATAAAGTATTGAAAACAGGGCCATACCCAGCAACGTTACAAATATTGCCCCGTGCTCAAAGATGATTCCAATCCTACCGTAATTCTTCTCACCAAAACGGCGTGCCACAATAATCTGGATACCCACAGCAAAACCTGCCGCCACCGTAGTGAACACAAAATAGAACAGTCCGGCCAACATGGAAGCCCCCAAAGCGATTACCCCCAAATGTCCCAAAAATGCAGTATCTGTAAAATTGATGATGGTCTGGGCCATGTTCCCCAGCATAATTGGAAGTGCTATGCCCCAGATTTCCCTATTTGTTATATGTGTTTTCATATCTGCTCCAAAGATACAAAAAATCTTGATGGGCTCTTGATATGGGCTCCGGGCAAGAACTGTCTTCTGCAGAGCGCAGGGAGAGGTATATGTCAACAGTCCAATTGGGTTATCTCCCTCTGCAGAAGTTCCAGGAACATGGCTCCGTGGCCGCCGTCCATCTGGGAGTGATGGAACTGGAAAGAGATTGGGAGGGTGGTCCTGAACCATCCTTTGCGGTATTTGCCCCACATTACCATTGGATTGTTGAACATGTCTGTGTACTGGTTTACAATACAGTCCAGCTCTGTCTGCACCATTGCAGAGGTTCCAACAATCATATAATCCTCAAGAAAAGTGCTTTTGCACTCTGCTGCCGCCTGCGCTGTAAGGGTATGGTATGCCTCAACAAACTCCTTCAGATTACCGGTAAAAGGGATGTCGCATGAATTGATTCCTCCCTTGCAGTTGTTGACAATCACATTGATTGCAATGCTGTCATACTTGTACAACTTGCCTTTGTCGGGAAGAAGATAGAACTCCTCTATCTGCGTTGCGGCCTTTCCAATGCACCAGCAAAGAAGGGCATTGAATTTTACTCCTTGCTTTTTGCTTGCCTTAACCAGCTTGCCTACATTGAAGGTTTTTGTGAGGGTAACCATGGGCATTGGGGAGGTCATCCACATCTGGAATGCCTCAGCCCTGGTGGTATCTTGGGGATTAACTTGGGTTTTCATCGTTCAAAATAGAAAATATCAATAATCAGACTCCCAGCAATCTTAAAGTTGCCGGGTCCAATCTTCCGATGCAAAATATTATTTGCCCACGCAAAAATTAAGTATTAAACATCATATGTCATTTGTAACTTTATGTATATCAATTTATTACAGAAATTAGGATTTCCCTAAACTTGTCTTCATTTGACACATAAGTGACATCTAAG
>JAZRQU010000073.1:0-1382 GCA_045650045.1 Candidatus Egerieisoma sp.
TTCCAACATTCAAAACCGAACATTGGAATATTCTTGGAATAAAGTTACTCTGTTGGGGATTTTACAATTTTGATACATTGATGTTACGCCCCCTTAGTACCCCCATGCGGAAACAAACCCCATTGTGTATTAGCGTGTTACGAGAGAAAGGTCATAATAGGGGGCGTGAGATTTCTTTTACCTGATTTTTGAAGAACAATTACTCCCTTCTATTCAAAAGTCCTATATTCTTCTAGCCTTTTTTTGTACGCATCTGTCTTAACATATCCGCAACACCTATCCGGCTCTGTACAGAATCCTCGGTACAAGCAGTCTGGTACACACTTCTCCGCAAGGATAGGGTCAACCTCTCTCAAAGCATCAATTACGATTTCCCACGCCTTTCTAGTTTCCGGCGATGCACAACCCACGCATAGTCTCTTTCGTGAAATGTTTATAAAGGCTTGGGCGTTGCAGGTCATATCCATCTCGTTGGGTTCGCCTTGAAACAAATAGTCTCTCTCACGCCATCCTTCACGAAGCAGACCTTCTTGTTGCAGTATTTCAATTAGTCTCTTTGTAACAACCTCTACTTGGTCATTTATATCCTGCCTCTGGCTATGCACAAACTTCTCACATCCGGCATGATGTCTTACCAAATGCACCGTTACCCATTGACGGATGTTTTCTATGGTGAAGTCATACTCTAATAGCCTAATCGGACTATGCTCTGCAAGGAGCATTTTTTTCTTAAACTTATCACTAGGCTCGTGGGTAACAGGCTTCTTACCCCATGTTCGCCTTGCTGAGTTCACTACCCTCATCCAATTTGGCAGTACGCATTCAAATCTTGTTACTTTTGGTTTATTCATATTTATCTTAATTTTATTTTTCTCTGGTTTGAACTTCCAACAAAAGGTATCTCCGTTGTCTTTAGTTCCTCAACAAATGGTCCGTCAACAAGGACATCTATGTAAGGGAGAATCTGACTGAGCCACGCATTGTCAAGGATTTCCTCGTAGGTAAATCCGGTGTAGCACCAGATAGTCTTGTCGGTCTCTTCCTTTATTCTCCTTGCTAACTCGGTCACTCCGTCACATTGATAGAGTGGGTCTCCACCGGAGAATGTGACATTGGCAAACTCGTCTGCCTTTATGATGTCAAGGAGGTAGTCTATCGTAACCTCGTATCCTCCGTTCATATCCCACGACTGAGGGTTGTGGCATCCTTTGCAATAGTGTCTGCATCCGGCAAAGTAGATGGATGTGCGGAGTCCGTCTCCGTCTGCGATAGTCTCCTCTATTATGTCAAGTATCCTTACCGTCATCACATATCAACATTATAATGGTTGATATCCTTCTTATCCAGAGGAAAATACTGGTCATTCTTGAGAGTTGCATAGA
>JAZRQU010000074.1:0-51531 GCA_045650045.1 Candidatus Egerieisoma sp.
TCAGTAAGCATAGGAACAATCTTGTTAACATCACCAACGATACCAAGATCTGCAACCTGGAAAATAGGAGCAAATTTATCTTTGTTGATAGCGATGATAAGCTCAGACTCCTCCATACCTGCCAAGTGCTGGATAGCACCAGAGATACCGCAAGCCAAGTATAGGTCTGGACGTACAGTCTTACCAGTCTGGCCAACCTGTCTGTCATGATCCATGATACCTGCATCAACCATTGCACGTGAAGATGAAACCTCACCACCAATAACCTCAGCAAGAGCTGCAAGTTTCTCAAAGTTCTCTTTGTTACCAACACCTCTACCACCTGATACAAGTACTTTAGCCTCAGTAATGTCAACAAGACCTTTCTCAGCTTTTACAGTCTCAAGTAGTTTTACAGCAAATTTAGATGCGTCGAAAGTAGCAGTGAAAGGAATGATGTTACCAGTTCTTGAAGCATCTTTCTCTTTTTTCTGCATAACGCCTGGACGTACTGTAGCCATCTGAACACCATCTTTTGCAGCAACGATAGTAGCCATTAGGTTACCACCGAATGCAGGACGGGTCATCATAAGTTTTCTAGCCTCCAATTTAGGATCTGAACCGTCTGAAATCTCAAGTTTAGTACAGTCTGCAGTAAGACCTTTCTCCAATCTTGCAGAAAGTCTTGGAGCCAAGTCTCTACCGATTGTAGTAGCACCGAACAATACGATATCTGGGTTCATTGCAGTAATAACCTGGAATACAGCCTGAGTATACTGCTCTGTTACATAATCTTTAAGCTCAGGAGCATCAACTACGATAACATCATCAGCACCGTAAGCGATCAACTCGTTAGCCTGATCAGCAATGTTGTGGCCAGCGAAAATAGCAACTACTTTATCGCCCAAAACATCAGCCAAATCTCTTGCTTTGCCTATAAGCTCTAGAGCAACAGGTTGGATTACACCCTCTCTCTGCTCTGCGAATACATATACGTTTTTATTATTCATTTCTTCTTAAGTTTTGGCGATTAGATAATAAATTTCTCTTTAAGTTTGCTTACGATCAAGCCAACAGCCTGCTCTGCATCAACCTCGTGAACCTCACCTGCAGCTTTAACACCTTTGGTGAATGATTTGTAAACTCTTGTACCAGAGCCTTTCAAACCTAGCATCTCAAGAGGAAGGTTTACTTTGTCTACGCCCCATACAGCTACTGGTTTGTCAAATGCATCAACGATACCAGCAACATTCATATAACGTGCTTTGAAACCGCTTGCAAGAGCTGTAAGAAGAACTGGGCCTGCAACCTCAAGCATCTGGTATCCCTCCTCAGTCTCTTTCTTAACGATGAATTTGCCGTCTTTGTACTCAAGACCTGCAACGTAAGAAATCTGTGGAAGGCCAAGGTGCTCAGCAATCTGAGGACCTACCTGAGCTGTATCACCGTCAATTGCCTGTCTACCTGCAATGATAAGGTCATACTCAAGGTTTTTAAGAGCTGCAGCAATAGTGTGTGATGTTGCCAAAGTATCAGCACCACCAAACTCTCTACCTGTTAGCAAAATAGCCTCGTCAGCACCCATAGCATAAGCCTCTCTAAGGATAGCATCTGCCTGAGGAGGACCCATTGTAATAACTGTTACATGAGCGCCATACTGATCTTTCAACTGAAGAGCCATCTCCAAGCCACCTTTATCATCTGGGTTCATAATGCTTGGAACGCCATCACGGATAAGTGTACCTGTTACAGGGTTAATTTTAATAACTGTAGTATCCGGTACCTGTTTAATACAAACTACTATTTTCATACTGTGTGATTCTATTTAAATAATTTAGCTGCAATTACCATTCTCTGAACCTCTGAAGTTCCCTCGTAGATCTCGGTGATCTTAGCGTCACGCATCATTCTCTCTACTGGATACTCTCTGGTGTAACCATAACCACCGTGGAACTGAACTGCCTTGGTAGTTACCTCCATTGCAGTCTCAGCTGCAAATAGTTTACCCATAGCTGCATCAGCTGAGAAAGGCATACCCATATCCTGTTTCCAAGCAGCCTGTCTAACCAATAGGCGAGCAGCCTGTACTTTAGTCTCTAGATCAGCCATCTGGAACTGAGTGTTCTGGAATGCAGAGATTGATCTGCCGAACTGTTTTCTCTCTTTAGTATATTTAACAGTCTCGTCCATAGCGCCCTGAGCGATACCTAGAGCCTGAGAAGCGATCCCGATACGGCCACCGTCCAAAGTCTTCATAGCAACTTTGAAACCCTCGCCCATTTTACCTAGCATGTTAGCTTTAGGAACGCGGCAGTTCTCAAAAATAAGCTCGCAAGTAGCAGAACCTCTGATACCTAGTTTGTGCTCTTTTTTACCAATTGAGAAACCTGGAGTACCAGCCTCTACGATGAAAGTAGTGATACCTTTGTTTCCAAGAGACTTGTCAGTCATAGTAGCAACTACATATACGTGAGCAGGACCAGCATTGGTAATGAAGATCTTGCTACCGTTAATGATATAGTCGTCACCATCCTCTACAGCAGTTGTCTGCTGACCAGCAGCGTCAGTACCTGCGTTAGGCTCAGTAAGACCGAAAGCACCAATCCACTCGCCGCTGGCAAGTTTTGGAAGGTATTTCTGTTTCTGCTCCTCAGTACCGAACTCCCAGATTGGAGACATACACAATGAAGTGTGTGCAGAAAGAATTACACCGGTAGTAGCACATACTCTAGATAGCTCCTCTACAGCGATAGAATACATAATGTGGTCACCACCAGCACCACCATAATTTTTAGGAATGTAGATACCAAATAGACCTAGTTTAGCCATTTTCTCAACGGTCTCCATAGGGAATCTCTCAGTATCATCCACCTCTGCAGCAAGAGGTTTAACCTCTTTCTCAGCAAACTCTCTGATCATTTGCTGGAACAATTGCTGTGTTTTAGTAAGTCCGAAATTCATACTTTAGTTATTTAATTTAAGTTAACCTGTTTTAAGTTTTCTGAAATGATAAGTTTTGCCTCTGTAGCCTCCTGAACCTGCTCTACAGTGAACTCTGGGTTGATCTCGGTAAGAACGATGCCCTCTGGAGTAATCTCCATAACACCCATCTCTGTGATGATCATGTTCACCTGTCCTGCAGCTGTAAGCGGAAGACGGCATTTTTTAAGGATCTTGTGATTACCTTTAGCAGTGTGCTCCATAGTAAGGATAACTTTCTTTGCACCTACCAAAAGGTCCATAGCGCCGCCCATTCCTGGAGTTTTCTTGCCTGGAATCATCCAGTTTGCCAAATCACCTTTCTCATCTACCTCAAGTGCTCCAAGGAAAGTAACGTTAACGTGACCGCCTCTGATTACACCAAAACTGGTAGCTGAATCAAATGAAGCAGCACCTGGCTGGTATGTGATGAATCCACCACCAGCATTTACCCAGTGCGGATCCTCAGTACCCTCAGCAGGTGTAGGTCCCATACCAAGCAAGCCGTTCTCAGACTGCAATGTAACACTAACACCCTCTGGAAGGTAGTTAGGGATAATGGTTGGAAGACCAATACCCAAGTTCACTACATCACCGTCCTTGATCTCTAGAGCTGCCCTTTTGGCAATAAATTCTCTAATCTGATTCTTGTCCATAATGTGTATAAGTTAGTTTTATTTGTTTCTCTTAACAAACTCCTGAGCTACAAATGATGCAACATCATCTGCATAAGTGTTTGCACCGAAACCAGCATCATAACCAAGCTCCTTAGCAAGCTCGTGGCTGATTCTAGGACCACCGCAAACAACAATCATCTTGTCTCTCAAGCCCTCTGCCTCCATAAGCTCAATAAGCTCAGTAAGGTTCTGGATGTGAACATCCTTCTGGGTTACAGTCTGTGAAACTAGAAGAGCGTCAGCTTTAAGCTCAATTGCTTTAGCCAAGAACTCCTCATTTGGAACCTGGCTACCCAAGTTGTAAGCCTCTACCATGTCATATCTCTCCAAGCCATAGTGACCTGCATAACCTTTCATGTTCATGATAGCGTCAATACCTACAGTGTGGGCATCAGTACCTGTTGAAGCACCAACAAGAACAAGCTTTCTGCCAATGTTCTCTTTGATGTACTCGTCACACTCATGCATATCCATAGTGTTGCTCTCTACTTTTGGAACGTAGATGTTTGAATAGTCAACAGTATGAGTAAGGTTACCGTAGCAGTTGAAAAATGTAAAGCCCTCAGTAAGCTCTTTTGAGAATGCTACAAGCGGATTCTCAAAACCCATTTTTTTCATTAGAAGCTTTGCAGCCTCCTCAGCCTCAGCTCCGTTAGGAACTGGCAAAGTAAAGCTCACCTGAACTTTACCGTCATTCATTGTATCACCGTAAGGCTTAACTTTTGACAAGTCTAGTGTCTGGTCAAAATCTTTAGCCGACATTGAATATAGTCCACCTGCCATAATTATTTTCTCCCTTTCATTAAGTTAATAAATGGATTCATGTAGTTGGCACCCTTCTCAACAACGCCGTCAAGACCTTTACCGCCAACTCTGCTTCTCTTAACGTCACCAAAGATACCTTTCTCCAATGCGTTGAACAATCCCTCTGAAGTCATCTGCTCCAAAAGTGCAATTGCATTGTCAAGAACCTCTTTAGCTCTGTTTCTGATGATACCGCCCTCTTTGAACTCCATCTCGTCACCGATGCTCTTCATGTTGTTGAAGATATATTTTGCATTCTCGATAGACAAGAAACGGTCACTCATGAAAGGAGTGTGGATAGCCTCGGTAGGCATACCAAGAAGCTGAAGACCCTGGCTTGTCCAGATACCGATCATGTTGAACAAAGCATCCTGCAAGTGGCCTCTGAAGATGTTACCTGTCATAAATTTTGTAGGAGGCATATATTTAAGCGGCGCTTTAGGGAAGATTTCTCTTGCCATCTGAGCCTGTGCAAGCTCATACAAGAAACCGTTCTCCAACATAGGATCCATCTCAAATGCGTGGCCTAGACCCATCTGCTCCTCTGGAAGACCTGCAAGCAGTGCAAGCTGCTCGTTGATAAGGTCTGAAGCAAGAACTGTGTGAGCAGCCTCTACTGCATCTGCAGTTGTAAGGTAGTTGTCCTCACCAGTGTTGATGATAACGCCTGCAAATCCGTTGATAACTCTGGACATGAACTGGTCAACAAGAGTTCTCTGCATGTTGATATCGCGGAAAAGGATACCGTATAGAGCGTCGTTCAACATAACGTCAAGACCCTCAAAAGCACCCATGATAGCAATCTCCGGCATACACAAACCTGAACAGTAGTTACATACTCTGATGTATCTGCCAAGCTCCTCACCAACTTTATCCATAGCCTCACGCATAATCTTGAAGTTGGCCTGTGTAGCGTAAGTACCGCCGAATCCCTCAGTTGTAACACCGTAAGGAACGTAGTCCAACAAGCTCTGGCCTGTAGTTCTGATAACAGCAATGATATCAGCACCCTGTCTTGCAGCAGCCTCAGCCTGAACAACATCCTCGTAAATGTTACCTGTAGCAACAATTACATACAAGTAAGGTTTTGGACCCTCACCGATAGTGTTAAGATAGTTCTCTCTGCGCTCTCTTCTAGCTCTGATCTTGGCAATGCTGCCGTCGATAACTGGCTGAAGAACTGCCTCAATAGCTGCTTTGTCAGCAACCTCTATTTTTGTAAGATCCAAAGCTCCTGTTGCAACTTTCTCTGCAACCTCCTGAGGAGTAAGACCGGTGTTAACCATAGCGTTAGCTATATAGAAAAGAACACCCTCTCCCAGTACGCCTTTAGCTTTAAGATCATCTACAACTACGTTTGGAAGCGGAACCTGATTCTCATCAACTCCGTCAATTCCCATAAGTCTACACAATGTACGCTCTACAGCTACAGTTGTCTTAGACTCAACAAAAGCCTGAACCTCATTGGCAATTTCTTTAGCCAACGACTTTGCGTGCTCAACCTTTTTAAAATCCAATCCTAATTTACTCTGCATATAATTGTATGTTAGTTATTTAAGTTCTTTTTTGTAAGTTCAATCCACTGAGGGTCAATACCAAGGCTCTCGGCAATTGCAACTGCCTCGTGCGGCACGTCCCCGCAATGTGTAACCTCAAGGGTATAATCCATTGCCCCATTTCTCAATCCCCTCACCCTGTATCTCTTTACTTTTTCGTTCAAAATATTGTAATGGGTTGTAAGTACAAAACCACCTTTTGCAGTACCAATCACCTCAAGCAATCCCTCCACAAGAGCTGTACCTTCAACCGGGTTGGTAGTTCTGGCAGGTTCATCAACAAGGGCAAGAATGCATTTACCTTCCCTCATCTTCCTTACAACCTCATTTATGGCCAGAATCTCACCGGCAAAAGAAGAAACACCCTTAACAATGCTCTGCTCATCTCCAATGCAAAGGATAACCTCTTCAACCAGATTCACGCAACAGTCATGCGCAGCCACTCCAAAACCAAACTGGGCCAAAAGCTGATTCAATGCCAAACACTTCAAAACCACACTCTTGCCACCCATATTTGCGCCAATTATCGTAACCGGCTCCCTCTCAAAACATATATCCACCGGCATATACTCCCTACCCTGCGCACCCAACATCTCCTTAACGGCCGGATTGAACATTCCATTGTAAAATGTCTCCCCATCCTCCACAATCACAGGGAAACACAACCCCAGCTTCTTCATTTGGGCAGCCTTGGCAATAAGAATGTCCAAAACAGACAAATTCCTCAAAGCCAGACTCAAATCATCAGCAAACTCTTTCAATTCTCCCGACAATCTCTCCCTAATCTCCAACTCAATGTCAGCATTCCTCTGCAAAAGCGCAGCAAGCTCCATCCTTTTATCGTCGGGAAGCTCCTCGCCATTTCCCTGAAGGTCCCTCATCTGTTTCCTTACCATTCTCAACTCATCTGAATATGAGTCATATACGTAGAATGAAGGAATATTGGATTTGTCGGGATCCAAAATCTCCACAACCTTCTCCAAGTGAGGCAATCCTACAGCAATTATCTTCTGCTCCTGCAGAAGTTGAAGAACCTCTCCGGAAACAATTGCCAGATACTTTACTTCAAAGAGCTCAATATCATCAAGAACCGCACCGGAAGCCAGCCTATCTAAAGTTGTCTGTATATCCTTGATGCACATAAGTTTATGTGCAATCTTGGCACAATCCTTGTCGTATATTTCATTAAGTCTGCGGTAATGGAAATCAAGTTCACGCTTGGTTGTCATCATCTCACTCTGCAGAAGCATCTTCCTTCCGCAAGGCGACATGATATCCAACGTATCATACATGTACCTTAACCCACAATCTATATCCAGTGCAGACTTAAATGTCATACTTATTCTTAACTATATCATAAACCGGAAGCCCAAGGGCATCCTGTAATTTTTCACACAAAATATCGCTATCCAAAACGTAACCGTTTGGAGCAGTTGGGTTTACGCAAACAGCAACCAATTTGCTCTTTTGCAAAACCTTAATTTTTCCCCCTCTTGCACAGAAGATTCTGTAGGCCTGTTCGCTTACAAAGATCTTTGTGAAATCCTTCACCACCAGTGTAACCTCCTTAATATTCTTTGAATCTGCAATCAGGTTCAAAAGTTTGTCAGTAAGGGCTCCCACTGTAAAGATTATCTTCATTCCCTTGGTAATGTCCTCTTTCAAGGAACTGATAGCCAACGCAGAAGTAATCTTGAAATCAATGATGTTTCCATCAAAGTCAACTCCCCACACACCACTCTCAATATCGCAAAGTGCATCTCTGCTCCCGTCCTGAAGTTTCTCCAGGCCAATCATCTCCACCACAAACTTGGTCTTCTGCACCAAAGTGTTGATGTTTGACGAAAAAGCAGCTCCCGTAGAAAGTACCATGGCCTTGCTGATGGCCGGAGAAGCCGAACTCAGCCTTGAAATTGCACCGTCTATAATTGTAAGGTCAATTCCAAACTTCTCCATCCCTGCTACCCACCTTCTCAATGATACTCCCGACGAAGGGCCGGAAATCAATGCCTTTCCACCTACAGATACCTTTGCAGTAAGAATTCTTCCCAAAGAACTTCTTTCATTTGTTATCTCAACCAGCTCACTCACAAGCCTTCTCTCCTTGTAATGCGCCTCGGCAGTTGAGAAAAACATCCCCTCCCTAAGGAAAATCTCAGGTTTCTTTGTTGATGTAACCTGGTCCTTATTTTCTCCATCTATACCTATAGAGGTTACCGCTACCCGCTTTTCATGTAGCGGTAACCTGTACAGGATATAATTCAAACACTCTGTCTTGCCTACATTCTTCTCCAAGCCTACAATAGACAAGGAGTCGTACTTGAGAATCTCTTCAATGAACGGCATAGACAGAAGTTTTGATACTATTTCTTAGATCTCTCTTTTCTGCTAAGTACAGAAGGCTCAATAGCCATTCCTTTACCCTCAAGCAATGAAGAAACACCCTCGATAGACTTGTTCTGAGCTGCTTTACAGTACTCGCAGTTGCACTCGTTCTTATAGTCTGTAGGCTCAGTGTAAGTAGTGATAACACCCTCAAAGTTTCTAAGAACAACTTTACCAGGAGCCTGAGAAATAACGTACTGAGGCATAACTGGAGTTTTTCCGCCACCACCTGGAGCATCAACTACGAATGTAGGAACTGCATAACCTGAAGTATGGCCTCTCAAGCCCTCAATAATCTCAATACCTTTAGATACTGGAGTTCTGAAGTGCTCAATACCCATAGATAGGTCACACTGGTAGATGTAGTAAGGTCTTACTCTCATCTTAACCAACTCATGCATAAGTTTCTTCATAGTGTTTACGCAATCGTTAACACCACGTAGAAGCACGGTCTGGTTACCCAATGGAATACCTGCATTAGCCAATTTTGCACAAGCCTCAGCAGCCTCTTTGGTAACCTCCTGTGGATGGTTGAAGTGAGTGTTCAACCATACTGGATGGTATTTCTTAAGCATGTTTACAAGGTCGTCAGTGATACGCTGAGGACATACAACTGGAGTTCTTGAACCAAGTCTGATAATCTCTACATGAGGGATAGCTCTTACTCTAGAGATAATGTACTCCAATCTCTCGTCGCTTACGCACAATGAGTCACCACCTGAAAGAAGCACGTCTCTAACCTGTGGAGTCTTTGCAATGTACTCAATAGCTCTGTCAATTCTGTCAATAGCGCTCTCTCCATCTTTCTGGCCTGCGAAACGTCTTCTGGTACAGTGACGGCAGTACATAGAGCACATGTCTGTGATAAGAAGAAGAACGCGGTCTGGATATCTGTGAGTCAAACCAGGTACTGGAGAATCCTCATCCTCGTGTAGAGGGTCCAATAGGTCTGCAGGAGACTGGTAAGTCTCTTTACCTGTAGGCACAGCCTGTTTTCTTACTGGACAGTCAGGATTGTTAGGATCAATCAAGCTGATGTAGTAAGGGGTGATTGCCATTCTAAGAGTCTGAAGGGTCTTTTTAACACCCTCTTCCTCCTCTGGAGTAAGAGTAACGTATTTCTTAAGATCCTCAAGAGTCTCAATTCTATTTTTTACCTGCCATTTCCAATCGTTCCACTGCTCGTCGGTAACATTTGGGAATAGCTCATAACGTCTTGATTCCATGTTATTTATCAATATTAAAGTTTATATATGTATTTTACGTCATCAAGTTTTAAAACCAGCGGACTGTTTCCGCCGGCCTTAAAACTCAAAGACTGTGCATATATCAAATTATGCGTATAGCTCAGTAAATACTTTTCTAAGGGTCTCACACTCTCTTAGCTCCTGAAGAGTAAACTCAGCGTGACCTTTAGTATAACCGTTACCGATGATCATGTTAACGTCTGAACCGATACCCTCAGCACCTAGAGCTGCTTTTGTAAAGCTGGTAGCCATAGAGAAGAAGTAAACGATACCGTCATCTTTAGTACAAAGAACAGCAGTCATCTCCTGATCTGGAACGTTTACACAGTTGATAGTTACATCAGCCATTTTACCGCCGGTAAGTTTTGAAACCAACTCATTAACCTGAACTGGAGTCATACCGCCAACGCTCTCAACAACGTCACAGAAACCTAGGTCTTTGATACGCTGAGTACTTCTTGCTGAGTTGGTCAAACCAATAACTTTACCAGTTACACCAACACGTTTTTTAGCCTCGTAGCAGCAAAGCATACCTGATTTTCCACCTGCACCTAGAATAACTACATTCTGGCCATACTGGCAAAGTTTAGCAGTCTGAGCAGGAGCACCAGCTACGTCAAGAGCTGAAAGAGCAAGTTTCTCTGGAAGGTCAGCAGGAATCTTAGCGTAGATACCGCTCTCAAACAAGATAGCTTTACCTTTGATGTCAACCTGGTCTACATCCGGACGGATCTCTACGATCTCGTCAATTCTAAGTGGAGTAAGAGACAAAGAAACTAGAGTAGCGATACGGTCACCCTCCTGAAGATCAATTTTACCTTTAAGAGCGTCACCAATCTTCTCTACTTTACCTAGAAGCATTCCACCTGAACCGGTACGGCGGTTACGGTGTTTACCCTGCAACTCAACGTTGTAGAAAATCTCTTTTTTAACCTCTTCCATGATCTGCTCCTCAGTAGCACCCTCACCAGCCTGTGCTTTAGCATAGTTGTGGATATCAGTGAATGAAGCTGAGTCAATGTTTAGAGTCTGAACATCAATAAGGATCTCGTTATCGTAGATCTCATCCATGTTGTTGTCAATTTTGTTAGCTGGCTGTGGAAGAACGCCAACTGGCTCAATCACGCGGTGTACACCGTATTTGTTACCTTTTTTCTGCATAGTTTTATATTTTTAACGTTTTATACCTATTATATATATACTATCTTGCTTTAAGACCAAGAATCTCACGAGCCTCAGCAGAAGTTGCAACCTCTCTGCCAAGCTCTTTAGCCATACGTACAACTTTAGCTACCATCTCGCCATTTGATTTTGCAAGCACACCTTTCTCAATGTAGATGCTGTCCTCAAAACCTACGCGAACGTTACCGCCCATTGCAATGGCAGCAGCAGCAAGATTGAACTGATGGCGGCCAATACCTGTAGCTGTCCAAGTAGAACCTGCAGGAATTGCATTAACCAACCAGCAAAGGTTCTGAACAGTAGCAGGAGTACAGCCAGGAACACCAAGAACAAAGTTGAACTGCATAGGAGCACCAGGAACCTGGCCTTTCTTAGCCATGTTAAGGATAGTATCAAGGTGACCCATCTCAAAGCACTCGTACTCAGGTTTGATATTGTTCTCAAGCATTCTCTTTCCAAATGCTCTCATGATAGGCATTGTGTTCTCAAATACATCGTCACCGAAGTTACAAGTACCACAATCCAAAGTAGCCATCTCTGGGAAAAGCTCAGTTGGCTGAAGACGCTCCTCAGCAGACATTCCCACTGCACCACCTGTTGAAGGGATAAGGATTACATCAGGACACTCTTTAAGGATTGCATCAATGCACTCTTTGAAACGTGCTTTGCTCTGGGTAGGAGTACCGTCATCCTCTCTAACATGCAAGTGAACGATAGCAGCACCTGCATCAACAGCTGATTTAGCCTCTCTTACAATCTCCTCTACAGTATAAGGAACTGCAGGGTTCTGCTCTTTGGTTACCTCAGCACCGCAGATAGCGGCAGTAATGATAAGTTTAGCCATATCAGTTATTATTTATTATTTCTCTGACATTTAACTGGAACTACGCAAGTACCGCTTGCTTTACATACAAGGATTGGCTCCTCAAGTACGTCAGCAGCTGAGTCTGAAATATCAGGACGAGGCACGATAACTTTCTTAGCCTCAAATACCATCTTTCTTGAAGAGTTACCGCAAGAAACGATCTCACCGGTAGCCTCAATGTAGTCACCTGCATAAACAGGAGCCATAAACTCTACGCTGTCATATGCTTTAAACAGACCCTCGTCACCGTCATTGATGATAAGAAGCTCAGTAGCAACATCACCGAACAAATTCAACATTCTTGCACCGTCTACAAGATTTCCACCGTAGTGAGCGTCATGACAGCTCATTCTTACTCTAATCAAAGCTTTTTTAGTCATAGGATAAAGTATTAATGTTTATTTTGAATAAATATAGTCTACAAAAATTGCAGGAGTATGTACCTGCTCTGGAGCGATCTCGCCAGTCTTAACCACTTTCTCAGCCTCAACGATAACAACATCTGCAGCTGTAGCCATTAGAGGGTTGAAGTTCTGGGTTGTACCAACGTAAACAAGGTTTCCGTCCTCATCAGACAAAGTAGCGCCCAAAAGTGCGATATCAGCTCTCAAAGGTTTCTCCAAAAGATACTCCTTACCGTCTACAACAACTGTCTGTTTGCCCTCAGCAACCACAGTACCCAAACCTGTAGGGGTAAGAACGCCGCCCAAGCCAGCTCCACCTGCCCTAACTCTCTCTGCAAGTGTTCCCTGTGGGCTGAACTCAATCTCAAGCTCGCCTGAGTTCATCTGCTCACTGGTATTTGGATTTGTACCGATGTGAGAAACAATCACCTTTTTAACCTGCTTGTTGGTAATAAGCTTTCCATGTGCAACCTCAGCAAAAGCAGTATCGTTACAGATAAGGGTAAGATCCTTCACACCGCTTTTAGCCAACTCGTCAAGAATTGCTATTGGGCTGCCGGCAGCCAAAAAACCGCCAACCATTACTGTCATGCCATCCTTTACCTTAGAAACGGCATCTTGCAAAGAAATTCTTTTGTTCATTATGTTTTTAATTAAAATTTTTGCCTAATTGCCGTACGGGAGGTCTGCCCGTACTAATAGCAAGGCAAATTTAGGCAAATAAAATGGGATTTCAAACTATTTCAAACAAGAAAATCATTTCTTCCCGACAAAAAAAATGAAATTTAAATTTAGGAAATTGAACTATTATCAGTACTTTTGTATGAAGTAATTTGCACAAAAAGTCAAATAAACATCTATATACTTATAACACAATGGAATACACCAAACTTATTGTAGAAAAACAGGAGGCTGTATGCGTTGTTAAGATCAACAACCCGCAGGCAATGAACGCCCTTAACACAACCGTTTTGAGCGAACTTGACGCTGCATTCACAGCAATTGAGAAAGACAAAGAGATAAAAGCTGTAATAATCACCGGCGAGGGCCGTGCATTCGTTGCAGGAGCAGACATTTCCCAAATGAGCACCATGAGCGCAACTGAAGGCAAAGCTTTTGGAGAGCAGGGAGCTGCAGTGTTCAGAAAAATTGAAAAACTTCCTGTTCCGGTAATTGCAGCCGTAAACGGATTTGCACTAGGCGGAGGATGCGAACTTGCAATGGCTTGTGACATCAGAATCGCATCTGCAAAAGCAAAATTCGGCCAGCCGGAGGTTGGTTTGGGCATCACTCCAGGATTCTCAGGTACACAGAGACTTCCTAGAATTGTAGGAATGGGTATTGCAAAGGAGCTTATCTATACAGCAGACATAATTGATGCAGCTGAGGCATACAGAATCGGCCTTGCAAACAAGGTTGTAGAGCCTGAGGCCCTTATGGAGGAGGCTATGAAAATGGCCAACAAAATTGCATCAAAAGCCCCTATCGCAGTAAGATACAGCAAAGAGGCTATCAATACTGGAATCCAGACGGATATAGACTCTGCAATCGCTATTGAGGCAAACCTTTTCGGACTTTGCTTTGCAAGTGAGGACCAGAAAGAGGGAATGGCAGCTTTCCTTAAAAAGGAGGCTCCACAGTTCAAGAACAAATAACAGAATTTCAAATAACTGATAAAAAATTAATTATTACTATGAAAGTAGCAGTAGTAGGTAACGGAACAATGGGTAACGGTATTGCCCAGACATTTGCCGTAGCAGGCCACGAGGTAATCATCAAAGGCCGTTCAGATGCATCATTGGCAAAAGCTCACGCTTCTATTGAGAAAAGCCTTGCAAAAATGGTTGAGAAAGGTAAAATGGAGGCTGCAGACAGAGATGCAACTCTTGCAAGACTAAAAGACACTAAAGTTTACGAGGACCTTGCAGACGTTGATCTAGTAGTAGAGGTTGTAGCAGAGGACATGGGCATCAAAGAGGAGATTTTCAAGACTTTGGACCAGATCTGCAAACCGGAGGCTATCCTTGCAACCAACACTTCTTCATTGTCAATCACTCAGGTTGCTTCATTCACAACCCGTCCTGAGAAAGTTATTGGAATGCACTTCTTCAACCCAGTTCCAATGATGAAACTTGTAGAGGTTATCAAAGGCCAGCTTACTTCAGACGAGACTCACCAGACTATCGTAGAGGTTTCAAAACAGATTGGCAAAACCCCTGTTACAGTTAACGAGGCTCCTGGTTTCGTTGTTAACAGAATCCTTATCCCTATGGTTAACGAGGGTATCGGCATCCTTGCTGACGGCGTAGCTACAAAAGAGGAGATTGACGAGGCTATGAAACTTGGTGCAAACCACCCTATGGGTCCTTTGGCACTTGCAGACCTTATCGGTTTGGATGTTTGTCTTGCTATCATGGAGGTTCTTTATAATGAGTTCGGCGACACCAAATACCGTCCTCATCCACTTCTTAGAAAGATGGTTAGAGCAAAACTTCTTGGAAGAAAGACCGGCGTAGGTTTCTACGACTACAGAAAATAGTCTTCCCGACAGTTCCTCTGAACTTATATAAAACAAAATCCCTGTCACCATGGTGGCAGGGATTTTTCTTTCACCCACAAAAAAGCCCTCCACAAGGGAGGGCCGGATATATCAAAATCTGTCGGGATTACAAATTCTTCTTGCCCACTACAGGGTTTGCATAAATTGAAAGGAAAATCTCCTTAAGTTCAACCATGTCAATATCAGGCAATTTCACTGATGCCAACTGGGCTGTCATATACCCCTCAAAAGCAGCTTTCTGCTCCGCTGTATACATGGATGCATATTCATTGGTTGCGTTAAGCATATCATATGCAATATAGTTGTTGCCCCACAATTTGTACTCTGCAACAATCCGCCTGTCCATAGCGGTACAGATAGCCTTGAATTTCTCATTCTTGTCCAACTGCGAAGCCTCCTGAATCTCCTCAAGGGAAACCGGCTCATTGAACGAAATGTGAATGTTTCCTTTAGGCTGCATAATCCCTGTAAGAATACTCTTAAGATCCTCACCCTCAGCCTTTACATACTTCTGTCTGCGGCTCACATACATCTCAACGGCCTTCTGGATGTCACACGGCTCAAACTCGTAAGAAATGGAGGTAGGAAGTATTGAAAGTTCTGCAAAATCCTTAACAAAATCGCCGCTTCCGCTCATGTCAAACATCTTGAGCAAGCCTTGCTCGGTAACATCAATACCGTCTTTGGTACGGCCGTTGCGCTGCGCAATCCAAATTGAGCTCTTCCCGTTTGAAACATTGTATCTTATGTACTCAGAAAGCACCTTTGAAGTTGTATAAACCTCCCTTGGATTACTGCTTCTGATAACTTTGATCATCTTGTTGGATCTGGTAATGTCCTCAATGAAAGAAGAGGTAATAAGGTTATCACCAACTGCAATCTCTGTAGTCTGCACACTATGCTGGTGAAGGATAAGCTGAATAATTGCAGAATCAAGAACAATATCTCTGTGATTAGAAACTATCAAATGTTTCTTTCCGCCGGAAAAATACTCCAAACCGCTGAATGTAAGCTCTTTGGCAGTACCTTTAAGAATCTTTGCAACCACCTGCGACATCACCTTTACCTGAAAATCCTCCTTGGTATGACAACTCAAAAGCAGCTGTTTGAACAGATTCTCATCCATTTCCGGGAAAATATACTGGGCAATATTTGAAAGCAGAGGGTTGGCTACAATTCTCTCCAGCGCCGGATGCACCTCTGAATCATTATATGGCCTGATATCATCAAACTTAGTAAAATCCATAATATAAGTTAGGTATAGTTTTACGCAAAGGTACTAAACTTTTTCCCAATTCAAGTGTTATATACTGTAACTTATCTAAAAAACCATGTTCAAGACAGATTCACCATACATAAAAGAGCTTCTCAAATGCAATATAGAGTGGAAACCATTTACAAGGGAGACATTTGAAACAGCCATAAAAGAGGACAAGATGCTCTTTGTACACATAGGCAACATCTCCAACACCGAAAACAGAACCCTCGCATTCAGCCTGTTCCATGACGAAAGGGTTGTACAGATGCTGCACGAACACTTCACATCCATTCCAATAGACACAGAAGATGTACCTGAGGCATACCTTATAGGGATGGACCTTCTCCTTATAAACGAACAGAAAATCTCTGAGCACATAAACATATTCTCCTTACCAGGCATAAAGCCTGTAACCTCATTTTCAAGCCTTTATCCCGATGATTTTCTACAAATTGCCACCAATGTGGCAACAGCCTTCATCCACAAGAGGCAGAAACTTGAAACTGCAGCGGAATATCTTACCAGAAGGCTGCAGTTCTCTGGGCTTGTAACCAGGAAAGAAGAGCCGGCCCCAATTGCCCCAAAGATCCTCCACGCATACATAAGAAGCTGGTCTTCAAGATTTTTGGACAAAACCACCAAATACAACAGACAGCCGTACATCCTTACTGTCAGAAACCTGGCATTCATATTGGAATATGCCCATACTTACCAGGTAAAGGAGTATCTCAACTATATAGACGAAACCCTTACACACGTCTATTACTCACCTATGTTCGACCCTATAGAGGGTGGAATCTTCCGACAGGCCACAGACTACACCTTAAAGGAGCCAACATATGAACTTAGCGTATATGAAAATGCCAATGCAATGATACTGTTCGCAACCGCATACAGATGCTTCAAGAAACGGATCTACAAGGAGGCTGCACAAAGGATTGCAGAATTCCTAGAAAGTTCAATGCATATAAGCGGCAAAGGTTTCACCACATACACAACCCTTAACGTAAACCACTCAGAATCCACATATTACAAATACTCACTAAAGGAACTGCAGGAGAACTTCAAACAAAGGTGGGAGAGCATTGCCATAGCCCTTGGAATGGATCTGAATACATCCGCAAATGCCATGCAGACAATATCAAACACCCCACATTACTGGAATCTCACCCATAGCGAGACAGAGCTGCTGCTTAAAATAAGGAGAAAAAGGATTAAGGAACTTCTTCCCGACAAAAGGGTAAAGACAGGCTACAACTGCAAGGTGGCCACAGCATTCTGCATACTCTCCCAAATATCGGGAAACTACAAATACAGATATCTTGCCACAGCAGCAAAAACAATAGACACAGTCTTGAAAAACAAAGAGATAGATAGCCTCACATCTGATCTGTACGATTACGCGCACCTGCTGAACAGCATACTTAACATCTACCTTATAACCAAAGAAAACAGATATCTTTCCCTGGCAAAGAAATATACCTCATATATCTTCAGCAACCATTACCAGAGCTCTGTAGGGATGTTTACAAAATCGCCCGTACACAAGGGGAAAACACCACTGAAAAGAGCCCCGGTAATAGATTACAATACACTTTCATCCAACTCCATAATGGCAGAAAACATGCTGCTTATGAACAAAGTGGATGGAAAGGATGAGATTTATATCAACACTTTCAAACAGCAGATATACAACATTGAACCACAGCTGGTTGGCAGCGGACCGTTTATGGCGGGATGGGGGACCCAGATCCTCCGTTACCTCACCGGATTCACCCACTTACCCCCTGATGAGCAATGAACTGTCTCCGTAACTGAGGAACCTGAAACCGTTGTCCAGTGCATAGTTGTAAACCCTCTTCCAGTCATCTCCTCCCATAAAGGCTGAAATGAGGAGCAGCAGTGTGCTCTGTGGCTGATGGAAGTTTGTTACAAGCATATCTACCACGCGGAACTTGTATGAAGGGACAATGATAATTCCTGTTCTGGCAACAAGTTTATCCAAGCCATTGTCATTCAAATATTTGACAATAGCCCCAATAGACTCCTTCATTGTATAGGCATACTCTTTCCTATACGGTTCCCACTGCTCAACAGCACCCGGAGCACCATTCTCAATACACTGCACACCCAAGAAATACAACGATTCCAGGGTTCTGGTAGATGTTGTACCTACAGCTATCACCTTCTGGCCATCTTCAAGGGCACAAAGCTTCTCCAGAAAGACTTTTGTAACCTCAAACGGCTCAGTATGCATCTTATGGTCTGCAATATACTCACTCTTAACCGGAACAAAGGTACCCGCTCCAACATGCAGACATACAGTATCGCGGTCTACCCCCTTTGCATCAAGTTCAGAAAACACCCTCTCGGTAAAATGAAGTCCCGCAGTAGGGGCCGCCACAGAGCCTTTTATCTTGGCATATAGGGTCTGATATCTCTCATAATCAAGCGCTTCAGTTTCCCTGTTCAAATATGGTGGGATAGGAATCCTTCCACATATATCAAGAACCTCGGAGAAACTGCATCCGGTCTCCCACTTGAATTTTACAATAGAACCGTTATTATCGCCTTTAAGTATAAGTTCTGCTCTCAAATTCAATGCTTTAGCCTCTTCAGATGCATTATCAAGAAGCAAATGCACTTCACCACCTTTCCATTTTTTTGCATTTCCAATCACAACATTCCATTCACAGCTCTCACGTTGTGCAAAAGACAAAGCGTAGTCTGTAGGATTAACAGGCTCAAGACAGAAGATCTCAATTAATGCACCCGTCTCTTTCCTGAAAAAAAGTCTGGCCGGAACTACCTTGGTATTATTGAAAACCATCAACGAATTCTGTGGGATATGGGAAGAGAGTGTAAAAAAGAAATTCTCCTCAATCACACCTTTATTATATATAAGAAGCTTTGAAGCGTCCCTGCACTCCAAAGGGTACTTTGCTATCCTCTCCTGAGGCAAATCATAGGAAAAATCCTGTATCTTAATTTTAGGCTCCACAATCAATTATTTTGTGCAAAGGTATATAAATGTACCTTAAAGTAAAAATCGTTGAAATTTGAATTTTTGTTTACAAATTTGATTCACAAATTTCATCCCATAAAATCCACTTGTGTAAACAATGTTACAAGTTTTACATAGCTATAACTTTTTGTAAAAAGAGGCCGATAACTAAAAATTATTCTTCAGTATTTTAATTTTTATCTGCATCATTATCAATATATTATCGGTTTTACTTAAAGTGACGGGTTAGCAATATTGCAACATTTGGCCCCATAATTGGCTACAATTGGGGGAACATATACCTTTTATACATTCTTATAGTTCTATTTTCCAAGACTTTAACTCATATCATCTATTGTTATAGTATAGCTAAATTGCAATTTAACTGAATCATTGCTGCAGGTATCTCTGTGGCGTTTTTGTAAACAATTGGCTACAAAAGTAACCATATACCCTATTGTAGATTTGTAGAATTTTTTGCTTACATTTGTAGCAGATTAGATTTACATTTATGAATAGCCGTTTACAGCAATTTTTGGAGCTTGAGAACCTCACTCCTGCCCGACTCGCAGATATCATGGGAATCCAGAGATCCGGGCTGTCACATATACTGTCGGGAAGAAACAAGCCAAGCTATGATTTCCTGCATAAACTGCTCATTAAATTCCCCCATATAAATGGAGACTGGCTCATGACAGGACGCGGAAAGGCATACAACGATTTTAGTGAAAATTCACAGGGGAGTGTAATTTCCTCCTCTCCTCTTTCGGGGCAAAAAAATGAGAGATTTTCCGGCAACGGAGGAGCCGCCGGATACAGCAACGGAGGATCAGTTTACGGTAACGGCGGATCAGTTTACAGTAACGGCGGACAAGTTAGTGGAACCGGCTTCGGAAATTCGGGTCAAGTTGGAGGAGTCCCTTACAACAATGGCAATTTTGGAGCACCGAATTATGACGATGCTCCTATTTTGGACGGTTTTGATGAGATTTTTCTGGAAGACCAAAAAGATACTACAGAGGCAAACACCGCCTATTCCACTGATAGTGAGCAGACTAACCCGCAAAACTACCTCTCTCAACCCTCTGAGAATGGCGTAAAACCACAATCAAAGGGGGCTGACAGCAGAAAAAAGAGGATAAAAAGGGTTATTGTGTTCTATAATGACGGAAGTTTTGATGAGTTGTTTCCCCATATTAGATAATTTGTGTTAATTTTGTGTTTTACCAAATTGACACCTTATTATATATAATATGTATAAATTTATCAGACCTATTATTTTCTTCCTGCTTAATCCCGAGCAGGCACATCATCTTACACTAAAATTCTTTAAGGCCATCCATTATATCCCTGGAATGGGCTGGCTGCTCAGAAAGATGTTCTGCTACAACAGTCCAAAACTTGAGAGGGAGGTATTTGGAATCAAGTTCAAGAACCCAGTAGGTCTGGCTGCCGGCTTTGACAAGAACGGAAACTGCTACAACGAGCTTTCAAACCTTGGTTTCAGCTTTATTGAGATAGGCTCAATAACTCCTACTCCACAACCGGGCAATCCCAAGCCAAGATGTTTCAGGCTTACTAAAGACAAAGCCATCATCAACCGCTTTGGCATAAACAACAACGGCGTAAAATTTACAGTTGAGTACCTTAAAAAGCACCATCCGAAATGTGTTATTGGTGCCAGCTTGAGCAAATGTACCGCATCTTCAAACGAGGACGCACCAAAGGATTTGGAGAAATCATTCGCTATCCTGTATGATTTTGTGGATTACTTTGCACTTAACGTCTCTTGCCCTAACGTAAAGAATCTGTGCCAGTTGCAGGATATAGGATTCCTTTCTGAGATCATTGACCGCCTTCTTACACTAAGAAGATACTATGACGATTACCGCCCTATCCTCCTTAAAGTCTCTCCAGACATCCCTCAGGAGCAGCTTGATGAGATTATTGACCTTGTTCTTGTATCAGGCTTGGATGGCGTTATTGCAACAAACACCACCCAGAGCCGTGAGGGGTTGAAAACCAGCAAGGAAGAGGTTGATGCCATTGGAAACGGCGGTTTGAGCGGCGCTCCTTTGTTTGAGAGAAGCCTTGAAAGGGTAAAATATATCCACAAGAAGACCGACGGCCAGCTTCCTATCATTGCTGTGGGAGGTATCATGACACCGGAGCAGGCACACCAGATGCTTGAGGCTGGTGCTTCATTGGTAGAGATCTACTCAGGCTTTATCTACAACGGTCCGGGCTTTGTTAAAGACATCAACAAATATCTGGCTAAAAATCTGTAAATCATGATAACAGCAACCATCTGCACCATTGGCGACGAGATTCTCATTGGTCAGATTGTAGACACAAACTCAGCTAAGATATCTACATGCCTTAACTCCATTGGGGTTAAGGTTATTTCTATGGTATCCACTTCAGATACTGAAACAGATATTATCAACACTATAGAAAGCGCACTGAAAACCAGCAATATAGTGGTGATTACAGGAGGTTTGGGCCCAACAAAGGACGACATTACCAAGAAAACACTTGGCAAACTTACCGGCGCTACAGCAGACGTTGAGAACCAGGAACAGCTGGAGATCATTACCAGGATCCTCAGCGCAAGGGGAATGGTTCCCCTAAGCGCTTTGAACAGGGCTCAGGCAAGCGTTCCAAACAGCTGCAAGGTAATCCCCAACGAGGTTGGTACGGCCCCATGTATGGAGTTTGAAATACCGGAAAACAGATATGGCCACAAGGCTGTAATATACTCACTTCCAGGAGTTCCGTTTGAGACAGAAATAGCCCTTCCAAAGGTTATGGACTCCATCAAAGGGCACTTCCAGCTGCAGAAGATCTTCCACAAGACCATCTGTACCTTTGGAATTCCGGAGTCTACCCTAGCCCAGCAAATTGAGCAGTGGGAAGACAATCTTCCCGATAATCTCCACTTGGCATACCTGCCAAACCCGCTCCTTGGAGTGCGCCTGAGACTCTCCATTTACGGCACCAGCGAGGAGGAGGGACTTGCAAAACTCTCGGAAAATGAAGCAACTCTCAAGCTGATGCTTGGAGATGCAATCTATGGTGAGGGGGAGACATCGCTGCAGGAAACTATCGGGAAGACCTTAAAGGAAAGAGGTATGACCATAGGTGTTGCAGAATCCTGCACAGGCGGTTTTCTTGCATCCCTGTTTACATCACTTGCAGGGGCTTCCGAGTATTTCTACGGAGGCATCGTTTCATACGACAACTCCGTTAAAATGAACATTCTGGGAGTTTCGAAAGAGGTTCTTGACACTTACGGGGCAGTGAGCCGGGAGTGCGCAGAACAGATGGCTGCAGGGGCCAAAAAAGCCCTTGGAACAGACTACGCCATTGCCACTACAGGCATTGCCGGTCCGGGCGGAGGAACCCCTGAAAAACCGGTTGGAACCGTATGGATAGCCGTTGCAACCCCGGATGGAGTTATCAGCAAGAAGTTTGCCTTCAACTCTACCCGCCGCAACATAAACATTGAGCGCTTTGCAGCCAATGCCCTCAATATGATGAGATTACAATTAATTAAATAACACACTATGAACTTAAAAACTATGGCCTGCACACTTGCAGCCGCAACAACAATGGGAACTATGATTTCTTGTTCAAGCCCCACTCCTACAAAGGATGAGATTGCAGTACAGAAACTGGACTCTCTATTTACAGAAAGATACTCGCCACAACCTAATCCGGGCGGTACAGTACTTATTATGAAAGGCGATTCTGTCCTATACCAGAACAGCTGGGGTATTGCAGACACCGAGCTCAACACCACAATTGACGCCAACACCTTCTTCAACATTGCATCAGTGTCAAAACAGTTCACTGCAGTTGCAATCATGAAACTTCACCAGGAGGGCAAACTTGACATCTACAAGAGCATCTATGATGTTGCTCCAAGCGTTAACAAATTCCTTCCCAAGAAGCAGAAACCTTTCTCAGACATAAGAATTGTAGACCTTATGGCCCACTCTTCAGGTATTCCCGACAGCCGTCCACGTGAAGACCGCAACTTTACACTTACCGCAACCGACATGGAGTCTTTGCAGTATATGAAAGACCTTAAAGAGTTGAACTTCACCCCTGGTACCGAGTACGAGTACATGAACCCTACCTTCCAGTTGCTTTATGTAATGATTGAGGCAGCAAGCGGAATGCCATTTGAGCAGTATATGAGAGAGATGATCTTCACCCCTGCAGGCATGGAGGAGACTCTATACTTCCAGGCAGACAGAGAGATCCCTAGAATGGCCCACGGCTATGTAACTGAGGATGACAACGCTCCTGCAGAGACAAAACAGTTCCGCCAGTACGATTACGGCGAGGAGACCTTCTTTGCAACCAAGGCAGACGGCGGTATCTACACTTCAATCACCGAGTTTGTACAGTGGGAGAAAGCCCTAAGAAACAACCTGTTCATGACTCCTGAGATGACTGCAGAGGCTCACGGTCCTGTAACCAAAATCACCGGCAGCACATTCAGCTCATACCAGAACAGACCTAACACCTCTTACGGTTATGGCTGGTTCATTGAGGACAATCCTGGCATGCCAAGAAAAGTATACCACACCGGCGACAACGGCGGATTCCAGATCTACGCAGGCCGCTTCCCTGAGAAAGAGGTCCTTATGCTTGTATTTGAGAACCGTAATGACCACAGCCGCTGGAAAATGGTTGAGAAACTTGACGCAATTGCCAAAGAGGCCGGCTGGTTGGACTAATTCCACCTGTCATTTAAAAGCAATATGAAGGCCAACCTTGCGGTTGGCCTTTTTTTGTGGGGTTTGCCCATTGGGACGACGTCCTAATGGGCACTTTTCTATACATTACATCTCCTTCAACACCTCAAGAGGTATTCCCAGCAGCTTCATCTTCTTCACCACTGCAGGAAGTTCATTCTTGAGGAACTCATCCCTCTGCATCTGGAATATTCTCTCTGGGGCATCAGCTGATACAAAGTAGCCTATTCCCCTCTTGTTGTAGATGATTTCCATCCCCTGCAGGTGCTCATACACCCTTGCAATGGTATTGGGGTTCACTCCAAGGGAGATGCCCAATTCGCGCACGGAAAGTATCCTTTCGTCGGGAAGATGCTCTCCCTTAAGGATTTTCTCGCAGATTGAGTCTGCAATCTGGAGGTAAATTGGCTTGTTCTGATTAAAATCCATATGCACCTCCTTTTATGAGATTTGAATCTTCTTTATACGCCAGAATGCAAGGATGTAGTAAAGAACTGATGCTATCGAGAATGATATAATAGTAATATATTCCAGCATCTGTGACTTTCTAACCACTAAAGATGAATCTATACTTGCATCAATACTAGTATCCATAGATGTAATTAAACCATCTAAAATATACCCGGTAACAAATGTGCCATATAAAAATGCCAGGGCCAACAGACATAATACGGTCTTTGCTGATGCCCTCTTCTTGAACAGCACATTTCCAAGAAGCGCAGCCCCAACAGTAGAAAATATAGTGATTATTGCATTACATAAATCAAACTCGGCTTCAAATTGCTGCCATGAAATGAATCCTCCATATACATCCTTGAAAATAAGGGTAAACAATGAATCAACAACCAGACTGCCGGCAAAAAAAGCAACCGGCACTATAATAATGCACACTAACATCATGCTGGCAAATTTCTCAAGGCCGGAAGCCGGAATCATAAGGTAGGAACTTACACTATGCTTCTCCCTGAATGCAGCATAAATGCTGAACGGGGCAAAAAAGGAGATACAAAACAGCATTGTACCAATCAGTTCCATCCTCAACCCTTCCCTGAAAACTGAACCAAAATTCAAAAATAGATGCAATACATGAGGCAGCAGCATAAATCCCAGAAACATTGTTGCAATTGCCGGTACCCTCATCTTAAGGTCATACTTAAGCACCTTAAGGAATCTGTCAAATGAAAATATGTTGTTCATAATACTATCTGTTAGAGTTAAACGTCTCCTTGAACCATGCTTTGTTTGCCAAAGCGCAATTGAACAGAGCCTCAAGATCTACTGGGGTCTCAACGCCGTACTCATTGCGGCGCACTGTAACATATCCCCTCAAATCCCTCTGGCAATATAGGGCATCCCTGTCTTCCGCAGGCTCAATTGAAAAAGCAAGTCTTGACGAAATCTCCTCAATTGAAGCATTCATAATCACGCCCTCCTTATCCATAATGATAATTGGGTCAATCAGATTCTCCAAGTCCTTCACCTGATGGGTGGATATCACAATCAGCTGGTCATCAGATGCATTCTCCGCTATAAGCCTGCGCAACAATGATTTGGAAGGGATATCCAGGCCGTTGGAAGGCTCATCCATCAGCAGCACCTTGGTGCCAAGAGAAAGGGCCACCGCAATGATAGCCTTCTTCTGCTGTCCAAGAGAAAGCTTGTTGAACTTGGCTTTAGGATCCACCCCAAACTCACTTATAATCCTGTTAAATTTGTCGGGAGAAAAATTAGGATAAAACACACCCAGCTGCATCGCATACTTCTCCACAACAACATTCTCCCCTGCAAAATCCTCCGGCAAATAGAAAATATCCTGCAAAAATGAAGGGTTCCTGCTGTATGGCACCTCCCCAAACACCTTGCACTCCCCGCTTTCCATCTTCAATAATCCCGACAAAATCTTCAAAAGAGTTGATTTACCAACACCATTCTCCCCCAACAGACCATAAATCTTACCCTTCTCAAGTGTCATACTCACATTGCCAAGCACTTTGTGCTTGCCATATGAAAAACTCAAGTCCTTTAATGTAATCATATTGTATCTTTATTTAGTGTATTAGTGTTGTAGTACACTGCAAAGATATGTAAAGATTTTTATAATGCAAATTTTTCCAGGACAAAGTGTCATATTTTTCAAAAAGGCCCGTATATTGTATAAGGTTATATTGAACATACTTAACAGACTTACTATTATGAAAAAGAAAAAGATGAGGATCACTCTGGCAGACTTCATCCTGGCAAACAGGAGAGCCTCAAGGGCTGAAGAGATTGAGAAGTACGGCCAGCAGGTGCACAACCGCAGAATGGTACACAAATCAAAGAAAAAGTACGACAGAAAAGCAATGAAAAGAGCTGTCATCAAGGGCGATGACAGCTCTTATTGTTTATTTTGCGCTGTATGAGATATCTTCAGGTTCATTGAGTAGAGCCGGGCGGTCTGATTGACAAACTTGGTATCCTCCTGGAACCAACAAATTCCTTAATATACTGAATTCCAAGGCTTCTTCCAATTTGGCAATAGTCTCCAACGTGAGATTGTTCTTCCCTTTTAGAAGCATTGATATATGTTGCTGGGTACACCCAAGCTTTTCTGCCAACATTACTTGAGTAACTCCTGTTTCAGCCATTCTTTGCTTTACCTGCAAAGCTATCATTGCAGAATACATCAGCCAACTGGCATTTTTTCTGCGATACTCGGCATCTTCTTTCCACTTGCTAGGAGTGCTGCTTTTATATTTATACAGAATATCTATTGTTTTCATTGCTATCTGTTCATTAAATCATAGAAACCATCAATATCAAAAGCACCCTCAGATATTAAAAAATTTCTTACTTGTTCCAATTTATTCAGTTCAGCAAGAGTATGTTCTCGCTCTTGCATAGTTCTAGTCAGTTTTATGGCTCCACCAGTTATCAGATATGCATTTTTCTGGAATCTGATAGCGTAAAGTCGCAACCACGAATCATGCCTATTGCCCCTTTTACCTTTAGCCTTCTCTTTTCCAAGAAGTACTTCAGAAGCTCGCAAATTCTCCAAAGGCTTAAACAGTTTCTCCAATTCTTCAGATTCAACAGAATCCAAAATCAGGCATTCCAATTGATTTGCGTCTGAAATAGTGTCGTATATAGCCTGATTCAAATCAGTTATTCTAAAATAACTTGACAAATCACCTTTATTTACAATAAAAAACTCCTTTAACCAATCAAGATCGTACCAACTTTCAAATGTCAGAGCCAAAATATTATCTTTATCTCCGTCATACCTTACAGCCCACAATCTGCCGTCTCCTGTAATATCATCAAATGTCATACCCCACAAATATTTTCGTCAAAGATAAATACAATTTATATATTGTACAAGTTTTAAATGATATTTAAATCCGTAAAAAGAGCCGCCACCCATAAGATGACAGCTCCTTAAAACTTTCCATGCAACAAGACAACCTTACAGTTCCTTATAAAAAGTATAGGAATTTGCCTGTGCTGTTGGCATGATTACCATGTCGTTGATATTCACGTGAGCAGGGCATTTTATCATGTATAGGATTGCATCTGCCACATCCATTGCGGTAAGTGGGGTAAAGCCTTTATATACGTTGTCTGCGCGCTCTGCATCTCCTTTGAAACGGACAAGGGAGAACTCTGTCTCCACTGCACCCGGGCAGATCTGGGAAACGCGCACCTTGTAAGGAAGCAAGTCTATACGCATCCCTTTTGTAAGGGCATCTACGGCATGTTTGGTACCGCAGTATACATTACCATTGGCATATGCCTCTTTGCCGGCTATTGAGCACAAGTTGATGATATGGCCACTGTGGCGCTCCTTCATGTAGTTGGAAACCACGCGGGTAACGTATAGAAGACCTTTGATGTTTGTGTCTATCATCCTCTCCCAGTCATCCACCACTCCATCCTGGATAGGGTTCAAGCCCACTGCCAGGCCGGCATTGTTTACCAGCACATCAATTGCCTTCCATTCGTCGGGAAGAGTTCCCAAATTTTTCTCTACCTCCGCCTGTGAGCGTACGTCAAATACTAATGGGAGTACTTTTACTCCGTATTCCGCCTTGAGGGATGCTTCAAGGGCTGCTACCCTCTCTCCTCTGCGACCAGTGATTATAAGGTCATAACCCTCCTTTGCCAGAAGGATTGCAGTTGCCTCTCCTATTCCGGAAGTTGCTCCGGTTACTAATGCTATTTTACTCATATCTTATCCATAAAAAAGCCCTACGGCCGAGACCGAAGGGCTGAGATTCTACTACAATGTATAAGCAACGTTCTCCACCTGGTTCATAACCCTCAAGAAGTTCTCGCCAAGGATACATTTGATATCCTCGTCTGAGTAGCCTCTAAGTTTCAATTCCTCGGTGATTACGCCAAATTTTGAAGCATCCTCCAAACCTGCAGGAGGTGACTCAATGCCATCAAAGTCTGAGCCAAGGCCTACGTGTTTAACACCTACAAGTTTCACTACATGGTCAATATGGTCTACAAGCACCTTATATGAAGGTCTTGGGGTTGAGTACAATGCCTCGTATGCCTTCTCATATCTCTCCTTGCGGCGTTTGCAACGCGGATGCAACTGGTAATCAATAAGTGCCTCATCAAACTCGTCACACAAATGGCCGGCAACTTTAGAATACTCAGGATCAATGAATGAAGAGTAGAAGTTTATCTGGATAACACCGCCTGCAGCAGCCAAGTCCTTTATCATCTGGTCTGTCATGTTGCGCGGATGGTTGCACAAAGCCCTGCAGCAAGAGTGGGTAGCCACAATTGGAGCTTTTGAATATTTTAGGCAATCGTAGAATGACTCGTCTGAAAGGTGCGACACGTCAATCATCATACCCAAACGGTTCATAACCTCAATCACCTCTTTACCAAACGGGCTCACACCGCCCCATCTCTTCTCTTTTGGTGCACATGAATCACAAATCTCGTTGTTTCCAGCGTGTGTAAGGGTCATATAGCGTACACCCATCTTGTAGAAAAGTTTCAAAAGCGAAAGGTCTTTCTGGATAGGTGAACCGTTCTCCAAACCAATGAAGATGGCAGTTCTTCCCTCTGCCTTAAGTTTACGTGCCTCGCGTACAGTTGTTGCAAGACCAACTTTTTTAGGGTTCTCGTCAATAACCTCGTGGGTAAGTGCAATCAGTTGGAGTGCACGGCGGGTTGCCTCGTCGGGAGAAAGGGAATTTGAAGTATATGCTGCAAAGAAAACACCATCTACTCCACCCTCTTTAAGGCGGTCGAAATCAATATGTCCAAGTTTTCTTCTTTTTGACACATCCTGGCCTCTGATAATTGCAAGAGGGGTATCTGAATGTGAATCAAGCACAAAGGCTTCCTTATGAAGTTCTGCTGCTGTCATAATGTATCTTTTTTAAGTAAATTTGCGTTAGTGTATCAACAAATTTACAAAAATTTTCATCAAAACTGCAACAAAGGGAAAATCACTACGTCATATAAGTGAAAACAGAATCCGGATGGACAGGCTCAACCACATAGAACAGATATACGACAGGCACTCGCAGGGGCTCTACGCCACCAGCCTGCGCATTGTGGGCAACAGCATGGACGCCGAGGAGATAATGCAGGACACAATTATAAAGTACCACCATTATCCCCACAAGGGGGAGATAGAGAACCTCCCCGCCTGGCTCAAGAGCGTGTGCATCCGCAAGTCTCTTGACAAATTGAGGGAAAGGCACCGCACCAGGGAGTTCCTGGAGGAATACAGGGAGCAGACACCACCGGAACCCCCTCCGCAGATGCAATACACCGTGGAGGATGTAAAGAAGGCCCTCTTCCTTCTTCCCGACAATTACCGTACAATCCTCTCCCTCCACCTCTTTGAGGGGTATGATTACCAGGAGATTGAGCAGATAACCGGTACAAAGGAGACAACACTGCGGAGCCTCTACAGCAGGGCAAAAGAGAAACTGGCAGCAGCCATATATAAAGCAAAACAACAACAGGATGGACAACTTGGAAAAATACATAAATGACAACCTTGAACAGTTGGACTCTTATGAAATGCCACAAGGACACAAGGAACGGTTCATGGCCAGACTGGCAGCGCAGGAGAAGCCTGCACAGGAGGATCCGGACCAGGAGCCTGCACCGCAACGCCGGAAAATCACCTTCTGGAACCGCAGGAGATTCCTTTCCGCAGTCTCTGCTGCGGCAATAGTGGCAATAGGACTCATTACAATCCTTAACCCGGCAGTACAGGAAAAGATATACTCCTATCAGGTACACAGGAGCGCGCAACAAATATATATAGAGGAGACTGAGATTCTGCAGATGCTTGGAGAAGATGAACAATATATGATCAACAACCTCAAGACAATTACGGAAGAGGCTGTTCCACTGGCAGACCAGCTGCCACAGGAGCTAAGCCCAAAAGAGAAGGCAGAAATCCTCATCCAATACTATAAGGCCAAGACAGCCTCACTGAAGAAATTCAAGACACTTTACGCCATGGAGGTTGATACCGAAACAGATTATTAACAATTAAAAACACACAAATATGAAAAAGACATTCCTACTACTTGCCTTTTTGCACATTGTTACGTCGTCTTTTTGTACAAACAACACTATTACAAAGACTTATGATTTTGGCACAGTAAAAAGCATAGACGCTGGCTCAATCTATAATATAGAGGTTACAGAAGGAAAACAGAAAGGGGTAACCATCGTATGCGACCCTTCTCTACAAGAGCACCTGGATGTAAAATACTTCCACGGAGAACTCATACTCTCCATGAAACCAAACACAAAAATAGTGAACGGGAACGGTGAGGGGGTAAAAGTGTACCTTCAGATGGAGACAATTGAGGAACTTGATCTGTCGGGAGCCGCAAAACTGAAAGTTGACGGACAGTTCAAAAATAACGAGATGGATATGGAACTCAGCGGTGCATCAGCTGCAAAAATCTCCAATATCAGCGGCAATAGCATCTCAATAGAGTGCAGCGGAGCATCAAAACTTGACATTGCAGAGTGCAACTTCTCATCCGTTGAAATAGATGCCTCAGGAGCAAGCAACCTTCACATAACAAGTTGCCGCAACAACAACCTTGAGATAGAGGCAAGCGGAGCGTCAAAGATAAAGATGCACAGCGTAGGCCGCCACATAGAAACCAGCTGCAGCGGAGCGTCAAAAATAATACTCACCGGCGACACAGACTACTTCAGGTCTGAGACCACAGGTGCCAGCAACCTTACAGCACAAGACTTCTACGCCAAAAACGGCTACGCAGAAGTTACCGGTGCCAGCAACGCCAAAATCAGATGCTCCGGAGACCTTAAGGTAATGGTAAGCAAAATAGCCAAGCTGACCCACTACGGCAACCCGAACATCATAAACATAGATACAGAATCAAACATAAGAAAAGGGGATGACTGATCCCCTTTTTTTTATACTTTTGCACCATAATGAAGAGAAGAATCACATACACTGCAGTATCAGCCCTTTTTGCGGCATACATAATTGCTGTCCTGTGCCTTACCCTGCTGAACTTGTCAGACAAGACACCGGAACTACCTCAATATTTCCTTGGCATCCCAATGGACAAGATAGCCCATTTCCTGATGTATTTTGCATATCCTGTAGCAGGTTGGCTGCTGCTAAACTACAACAAGAACATCAAAATAGGCCAGAAACACCTCTTCGCCTCCCTCATCATCTCAGGCCTGGCCTTTGCCGCATTTACCGAAACCGCGCAGGGCATCTTCACCACCTACAGGGAATCTGACCCTCTTGACTTTGTTGCCAACACCCTTGGCATCTTCACCGGCAGCATCACTATCTGGCTACTGAGGAAACCCGCCACAAAGGTTTGCGATGCCATTCAGGAGTATATGCACAACAGGCTGTACCGTTAACCTGTTATAATCCCGACAATTTTACAATTTCTTCCGGAATGAAAACATCATAGTCAAACTCGACACTTGACATGTCAACCTCCCCATTGAGCTGCTCCTGAATAAACTTGCTGCGCTCCGGCAAATCAAGTGACTCAATGTAATCAGGCAACCACTCATCAAAAGCCTCCTGCTTGGCATCTTCCAATGCATCCTCATCCAGTTCACCATCATCATCCAAATACTCATCCTCATCATAACTGAACTCAAACCCGCAATTCTCCTCACAATACTCCATCACCTCATAAACATCATACTCATAAGCCCCCTCATAAAAGCCCTCCAACAGCCAATGATGCATCTCCGCCTCAATTACTCCATCCTTAATGGCCTCTTCCAGCTGATCATAAACCTGCGGCAACTCCTCCTTAAGATTGAGCACCTCAACATCCGAGCTGTTCTTGCTTTTCATCAAGGCTACAAGAGCCTCAAGCTCCTCGTTATCAAATCCAACATAGCATGTTGCATCTACTGTTACATTACCCATATGGCTGCTACCTATGCAGTGAGGAAAATTCAGCGTGAATTGTTGCAGCGAACCGTATAAAAATTCTTCAATTGAAAATGCAAAACCATTTGGACAAGGAGCTCCAATAAAATAATCATCTTCAAGCTCTTCTATCCTATAGCAGTCACCATCAATCATAACAAGAGAATACAACGTCCCTTTAAAATTGAAGAAATTAAGCACTTTATCGTACCATAATTCAGAAATCAACTTCCCTGTACGTACACAGCAAAAATTGTACTTGCCATCTCTTTCAACAATGGTATACCCATTAATTTCTCCCGACAGTACAACTGTATCCCAGTCAACATCATCAACAATCCAATTCTCCGGGGCAAACAAATTCTCTTCATCCTGGCAATAATAGAAATTCTCTGCAAGATATGTAAATGGATTCATCATATCCACAAACACATCATGTTCATAAACCTTAACGGAATTGATGTCTTTTCCTAAAATTGACTCTACCTCTTTTGCATCCAAATAATTCCTATTAAAATCCCCCGCCAAGCCTTTAGTCCTGCACGGCACTCTAACTATTATATGCTCCGTATCTACATAAACTACAGACCCATACATCAATGAAGCCATGTCAGGTCCTGCGTAATCAAAATTTACTTTATCACCTAGGTTGTATTTCATAGCTATTAAACAATTAACTCTACCCCCTCATATCAAGCGCCTCTATTTCCCATAACAATCCATAAAATTATATAAAATTTACTGTTTTTTAAATATTTCATCACAATATGAATGTAAATATTAGATAAATTTCACAATTGCACGAAGCTTATTTTTTTTACCAGTGCAGCAAGTGCAATTATAGTTGGTTTATTTTTTAAGTATTCTCATATAATAATTATTAGTGTCGGGACATATAAATTGTCTGTGGTTGAAATCGTGCATATAATCTTCTATGGATTTATAATGAAAGTCTGCAATCTCAACAAACTCTTCATCAGTAATATCATCCACATTTTTACATTCAGTCCCGAACTTTTCATAAAGCAAGTTTTCTACAGAGTTTTGTAAAGCAAACTGAATGGGATATTTTTCTCTCTCTTCCTCAAAAGTCAGAAATGGTTCGGGATGGGAAATAATTTCTTCAAAAACTCTCTTGTCGGGAAACTTATTGTAATTTTCGTTGTCTCCCTCAAGATAATTAAGGTTTGAATAGTTGAACTGATTAAATTCAAGTGATTTATCGTAATCTTCATTTAATTTATCCACCCATTCACATAGAGGGGTTTTGCTCTTAATTAAGTTGTTGATTTTGTTTGAGAATAGTTTATTCTGTTCAAAGATAACTTCGTCAGCACCCTCAAATCCGTATTCTCTTGCCTCATTTTCGTTACTAATGAACATATAGGTAAAGAAACCTTTCAAATTGTTGGCAATACCAAACTGACTCGCGTAGCACCATATACCAATCATTTCTCTGTTGGCAAGAAGATGAACCATAGATCTGTCAATGAGGTATGTTTCATCTGTAATGTGGCTTGAGAAAAGACCTCTTCCACTTCCGTGTCCAAAACACAAGAGTGTGTCAGTAGGGTTTTCTCTTAATACCTTTTCTACTTCTGCTCTTCTTGGGTTATATAGGAAAATACAATCTACTCCATCATAAATTGACTTGAATGTTGAGGTATCTTCCATTGTGTCTACATATACTATAATCATAATCGTTGAGGTTTTTTATTGTTATTCACTCCAAAACATTCCCGCATGTATTGCCAACTCATTCTGCAACCACAGTTTCATCAAATCACAGGTCCTCCAAAAAGGTACATGTCTTCAGGCAAATTGTATGTCAACTTGCCATTTTGCTTGCGGAGATCCGCAAGCAGTTTGCCCAGCACATTGCAGCCGAAGTAGTACTTTTTGCCATAAACCTCAACCAGAGACGCTCCCCAGAAGAGGTTTGAGGCATATTTGGTATGTGTTGCGTCCTCTACGGGAAGTTACAAACAAAACAGCACATTATCTGCTCCACGCCTCCAAAATCTTGTCGGCAAGCCATCCGTTTCTGGTTTTGATGGTGTCTTCTGTCCAGGATGCAAGGCCGTTCTGCACACATTGGAACAGCTGCAGCTCCTCACATTTGGGCTGCATGGCCTTCTTCTTTACAGCCCAAGTGGCTGATTTAGGACATTTCACAAGTTTCTCTCTCAAAAGAATGAAGTTGCCCAGGGTCTTGGCCAGAGACTGATGCTCCTCTTCTGTAACGCCAGTACCTAATGGCCAGTTTGCATCCGGTTTCTCAGGCATAATTTGCTCCTTTACAAAGATATTGAAGCTGTTGTCCCTCTGCGAGTCCATAAACCCATAGTTCACCTTTGACTCAAGCATGTAGAGCACGGTCTGCGCATCTCGCTTAAGGTCATTGTTCATCACTGCGTCTACCACATCCTGGTCTGATGGCATGAGCAAGGTTCCTCTTGCAAACTCATCATTGACATAAGCCTTAAGGGCATCAAGGGTGCATACACGCTGCCCAATGAGGTTCTCGGAGAAGAGGTCACTGTAACTGTTGTTCTTGCTCTTGCAGATTATTCTGCGCATAAGATAACTCTCCAGATAACTGAAGATATTGTCACGCTCACGTTTGCTCTCCACATTCTTGAGGATGAACATGATGTAAGGGGCTGGTGTCCAGAAGTCCTGAATGAACATCAGGTATGCAAGTCTCTCAACGCCATTGAAACGCATAAGAGGTGCGTCAAGCGTATCGGCCTTGAATGTGTCAATGTAGAGTTTTGCATAGGAGACAATCTCATTGATGGCATCCTCCTTGATGATTCCAAATTTGGAGATAAGGTGGCGGAACTTCTCAAACAGCCCCTCCTTCTGTCTGAAAGACTTTATCTCGTTCTGGGTAAGGCCGTCCTTGATGCCAGGCTCCTGCATCTTTATAAGCATATAGCGGTAGAAGAAGTTTTCTATGTGGCTGCCTGCAATGCGGCCGTTTACAATGTCTCCTTCCCAGTAGGCCTGGTTATCCATCTCAAAGACAGGTTTCCAGGTACGCTCATATGCGTTTCTGTCACCCTCATCAAAGAGGTAGTTCTTTAGCATCTCTCCTGTGGTGAGCTTTATACCGGTGCAGTTGATGGTCTCAAATATCTTCTGGGCATTCTCACCATCCTGCACCTCTATTGATACAAGACGTACATAGTTGATTACACTGTTGAGCAGGGATGTAAGTCTGATTGGCTCGCTGCCGTCGGTAGGGTTGGCAGCGGCAAGTATCCTCTTTGCAAAGTAGGAGAATGCCAATGCCAGGCGGTTATCGGCAACCAAAGGCTCCGTTCTCAAACCCTCCAGTTCCATCAACTGGTTGTACACGCTGAGGTCATTGTAGTTTGCCACCAGGATAGGTTTCTTCTCCCCTGTCAGGCTCATCTGCATGAAGCTGTTGAGGAACATGTCATTGCGGCCAAGGGCAAGGTAAAGGGCCTTCATGAACACTACAATGGTAGTGAGTCTCTGCTGACCGTCAATCACATCAAACTGCTGCGAACCGTTCTTGAACCCGGCATCCTTTAGGATAATGGAGCCAAGGAAGTACTTCTCCGGTGTCTCACTGTCGGGAAGAGAAGCCACGTTGGCAATGTCATCAAAGAATCTTTGCCAGTTGGACTCGTTCCATACGTATCCTCTCTGGAAGAAAGGGATTTTAAGAACTCTGTTGTTAAGGAATACCTGGTTGATTGAGATTGCTTCTACTTTCATGGTCGTATAAGTTTTTTGTTATTGACTGAGTTCCGGCTTGTCTGGCAAGCTTTCACTATATATACGGCCATGGATGTGTTTCATTACACCGTTATCAAATCTTTTTTCATTTTTCTGAATGAATCTGAGTAGTTGCGGAAGATTTCATTCATCAATGCCACTGCATAAAGGTAGTCCTGCTTATTCATGCTTGTGGTGTGGGATTCTTCATTGCGCTGGATGAAGATCTTGTACCAGGCATTGATGAAGCCCTGCATGTTATTGTGGAAGTAATCCTGCATCTGTTGGCGGAACTGGACGTTTTTGCAGAGCTCCAGCATGGCGTAGTATACTTTGCCAAAACCTGGGCTTACATAGCGTCTTGGGGTTCCTTCTTTGTATCTGTTGAGGTTTACGGATTCGTGTTTGGTTTTTATATATACTCTTTTGTTGGGACAATACTTGCAGTACCATTTGGGCATTTCTATTCCCATGAACTGTCTCATCAGCTGGAGGACTGTGGCATTTATCTCTATTTCAAGGATGTTGTGCAGGTATGAGCAGAAAGGGGAGAATTCCTCCACACCCCTCACCTTGGCCAGTTTGCTGTAGGCTTTGTAGAAGTATCTGGATTCTTCTTCCATCCATTGCATCTCGTCCTTGCTGAGTTCAAATTTGCGGGTGCGCTCACTGAAGAGTCTCAGCGGCCTTTCCATCTGGCGGAGACGGGAAAATATATCCATCTCCATTGTGAGGGAGTATAATGTATCCCCGTCTTTCAGAATAGACCTCTCATAGAACGTGTTCTCCGGGAGAGGCATCTCCTGCTGCTCCTCCCTTTTTGCGTCTTCTGCAATTTTCTTGTATAGCGGAGTAAATATGTCGGCTATTGCGGCAAATTCTTTTTGTTGTTCTTCCCCTTGAATTTCTGCAAATTCTTTAATGGAAATGAGGGTATCTTCTGCCTCCCGACAGTTGAAGAGAGACGACACCATCTGCATGAGCGTGGAGAGCTGGATGCAGTGCTGCTCTATGTAGAGGGATTTTATGTTGGGGTTCTGCCCTATTTTGGCAAAGAGCTCCTGGTTGGTGCATTGGGTTGCGGCCAGGGTCTGAAGTTCATCCAAATATGCGGACAGTTGGGTGGAGTCATTGAATGAAAGCACTATGCTTTCACAACTGTCGGGATCGGCAGTGAGCACTATTGCAGGGAGGTCTCTGAATGAGAGTCCGAATGCGGCAAAGAGTGCGGCCATGTACTGGTCTTTGTCTACCAGCGGTTTTTCTGCTCCGGCAAATGAGAGGTACAGATGATTGTTCCCGTCTTGGTGGGTTTGTTGCTCCTGCTGGGCTATTTTCTGCTTGGCCACAGCATTGAGTTTCCTGTCTGCGCTGTTGCCTATTACCAGCCCGGTGAGATTGTTTCTGTCTCCTCGCTGGCAGTGTTCTATGTATTTGGAGATGGGGACGTACATTTTTGCTGTTGTTTTTACAAATGCTTCCGCCTTAAAATTAAAGTTATTTTCTTCTAAAAGCAAACTGATGGGCAGTTTTTCGGGAGCTGGAGTTTCAAATTTTTCTTTTTCCTGAATAAAATCTTTTCTTAAAAAAAATTGTTGGAGTAAATTTTACGCATGTGCTTGCAGTTGGTTGCTGGGGTTGATAGTTTTGCTGTGGAAACTTTAAAAACTGTTTGCATATGAAAGAGAGAGAAAGTGGCGTTTTGAACCCGTTTGTTGATTGGGGTTTCAAGCATCTGTTTGGGACAGAAAAAAGCAAAAAAAATCTCATTGGATTTCTCAACTTCTTGTTAGGTCTTGAGGAACATCCTATTATTGATCTCAGGTATCTTAACAATGAGAGCATTCCACTGGATAAAGATGGCAGGGAATGTATTTTTGATATCCTGTGTGAGGATAATAAAGGTGAAAAGTATCTGATAGAAGTACAGAATGCCGGAATAGGGTATATGCACAACAGAATGGTTTATTATGCATGCCGTCTTATAGACCGTATGGGAGAAAAGGGACGTGAGTGGCACTATGATTTTAAAAAAGTGTACAGCATTTGCATTATGAACTACACCTATGAACAGAATCCCATTTTGAGAAGAGATTTCAAGCTGTGTGAACCAGGGACAACAAACTTGCTGTCAGACAGACTGCATTTCATTATGCTTCAGCTGCCTTGTCTTGAGAAAGGAGACATTGAAGAATGTGATTCTTTCTATGAAAAATTGTTATATTTACTCATTCAAATGAAAGAGGGTATGAAGACAATAGAGGAATTGAAACAGGAAGTATATGAACACGGATTGACAGAGCATATACGTGAAGTGTTTTTAGGTGTGCTTGAAGATGCAGATGTTGCATCACTTTCACCTAAGGAGAGGGTGATTTATGATGAGCGTCTCAAACGCTACAGGGACAACCATGCTTGCCTTGATTATGCTATTGAAACTGGCATAAAACAGGGAATAGAACAGGGTATGGAGAAAGGTATGGACCAGAAATCTCAGGAGATAGCCAAGAAGATGAAGGACAAAGGAATGGATTACCATACAATCAGTGAATTCACAGGTTTGAGCGTTGAACAGATAGGTCTTTTATAAATGATAAAAAAAACCGGATCAAAAATAATTTTGATCCGGTTTTTTTGCCGGTCTTTTACAGCTCTGAACGGCATAACGCAAAAACTGTAGTAAGCAAAATCTATAGGAATACCCTCAAACCCAGTTATTTATTCTCACAGTCTCCATCTTGTCAAATAGCAGAGAATCTGTAAGCCTCTCCGCTTTTGTTCAAGCCGGTGCTCTTGCAGTCACCTAAATGAAGATACATCTGGAGCGGTGATGCAAACGCAGAGTTGAACAGTTCACCCCATCCCTTAGGATGATGATTTCTGATAGCATTGCGTTCATCTTCAGTAAGTTCAACTCCACACTGTTCAAGAATATATATAGAACGGCTAGGGTGTGAGCCTGGTCCTATCTTCTTTCCGTTGATACGTGCTTTGCCAAGGTCATGACACAAGGCTACAAGGATAACACTCTCTCTTGGTAAACCACAAAGGTTCTTGAGCATGTAGTCGAGCACCTCCAGCGAGTGCATCAGAAGTCCGTTGTACCCTTTGTGGTGCGAGTAGCAGCCCGCACTTGTAAGGTAATCACTCTCTTTTACAAACTGAATAAGGTTCTCTATTCCGTTTCTTTTAACCTCTCCCAATAGGGAAATGACTTTCTCTTTCATTGTATCCATGTGCATCATTCGTTATCGTTTGTAATATATACTACAGAACAATACGTTTATTGCACTCCTTTTTGCAAAAAAACGCAGAATCAGTCCATTTTGCTGTAGAGGTGCAACAGCCACTTCTTCATTTTTTTGCCAATCGGCTGATTTTTGCCGGAATGCCTGGCCTGCCAGTCGCCGGTACTTTCCATGTCAGATCTGTGGAGTTTCCAATACAGTGCATTTGATGAAGCAATAACCCTATGATGGTTCTCTATGGCGTGCCTCTCCTCATCTTTCAACTCAAAGCCGCACTTGGTAAGGATAGCAACAGATTTTGCAGGATGTCCTTTCATTACCTTTGTCTTTCCAAGATCATGAAAAATTGAACATATGATAATGGACTCTTCAGGAATCTCTGTGCCAGCACACTTCCGCTTCATGTTTTCATACACCTCAAGGCTATGGTCTACAAGACCACCATTATACCTGTGATGAGATCCTCCACCATATATTCTTGCAAAATTGCTGTTCTTCAAGTATTCAACCACCTCAGCCGTTCCAGGACGGTTGAGAGATTCTACAAGTCTGATTATTTTTTCCATATCTATTATTCTTCTCCAGTATAATATGATATAGGGATGTAATAATATTCTTTATACTGGTCAAATGCTTTTGTCCAACTCATAAATTCATCAGACAAACGCTCAGTTTCCTCAAATATCAAATCAAGATCCAACTCTATTTCATATACGTTTAAGAAATCCAGGAACTGTTTCTTCATAAAACCTTGTACCTGACAGAATATCTCCTTGAACATATCCCTCTCTTCATCAGCTGGCCATAGCCCGCTTCTCTTCACAACTGCAGGAGGACACAATTGTCCGGCCATGCCGTTACACATCATTGGCCATTCAGAAAGTTTATGGAAATCCTCCATTGCCATAAGTCCATACAATTTCCCAACTACTTGGGCATAAAGCGACACGTGGAACAGAACGGCAGAGAACATATGACGGTGAGCTATTGGATCCACGCCTTTCATACCCCATTTGATTTCATCACGTGAATTGTTTCCCTCTGGTAGTGACAAGAAACACACCATATGAAACGGATACTCCTTGTCAGGCTTGCTCACATCAAAATATTTCTTCAGATCCTTAATGAACACTTTTGGAAAGTATCCTTCCATCACAGACAAGGTTATTTTGCAGGCGTCCATTTTGCTCAACACTTCAAGGAAGTCAAAAGCATCTTCAGGCAATGTATACTCAAGTGTGCCGTTATCACGAAGCTCCATCAAAAGTCTGCCCAACAAGTTGGAGCCAACATATTTGTCATCACGCAACTTTGCACCCCACGTGTCAGGGTTGGTCTTGCTGAAGGTTGTCTGGTCTTCAACTATGAACAGTCCTTTGCTCCTCTCCAGCTCAGCGCGGAATCCGGCACTCTGCGCGTATTTGGTTACAAGACAATACTTCATGGCGTCAACTATCATTGTTCCCCAATCTTCCCTCCTGCATAGTTTCTCCCATTTCTTTGCGGTCATCTTTGGATTGCCGGCCATATAAACAGCCTTAACGGCATCTGCGTCCTTGAACTTCATAAGTTGGAACAGCTGCTCGGAGGTCTTGAATACTACACCGCCAACAATAAGGGGTGTTCTGCCAAAATTTCCAAAAATTCCCCACTCCCCATCTACCTTGCAGAATGGTGCGCATTTGTCTGCCGGATACTCCCCAACTGAATAGTACTGGGGGTAATTCTCTTTAATAAAAGGTGCTACACTATAGAAACTCATCTTTTCCAAACTGTTTTTTCAGATCCAGGTACTAGTTTTTTCTTTGCGTCAAGCTCTATTTCATCTATCTGTACAATCTTCACTTTACTGTCGGTGAGGATGGCACGGTTCTCCCCTTTTGCCGGGTTGCTCCAGCTACAAGGCCATACAATCATCTCCACCCCTATGCTCTCAAGAAATTCAGCCGCCGCCTTCTCCCCGGCCAAATCCAGTTTGCCGGTAAGGTGCTTGGCCAGCCACTTCCTGAAGTCCTTACCGTCGGCTCTGGATTTGTCGGGAACAACAACATCCAACTTCTTTTCTGTGCACTGGACAATCTTCTCATTCACTGCCTCCTTGAAAGCAATGTAGTTGTCCTCCTTCTTGCTGGGAACCTCAACTGTATATACATACAGCACAGGGTTCTCCACCTTGGCTCCCTTATAGGAATAATGGGCAGCTGTGGTGTACTGCGATGTAACATACACTCCATAACCGAACTTTACCTTACCGTCTCCCTCAAGAACATGAGAGAGGTCAAATTCCTCAAACCTTGCTGTTGTACCGTGATAGAATTTTTCCATGTACCAGTGTTTTACATTAACTGCGAATTTAACAAAAAGCCTCTTCAGTTCAAATCACATCTCAGGATTATTCTCCGCAAAGCGTTTGTATGCCACTTTGAAGTCTTCCAAGAAAGTCTCAAACGAATCTGTCCTGAAGATGGTGTCTGGCCTCCAGCTTGCCAGACTGCGTATTCTACAGAGGAGACGTCCGTTCTTCTGACAGCGCACATCAAGCTGGACATCCTTCCCGCCCAGCTGGTTTCCAATAAGTCCCATTGCTGTAGCATTGAGCACCTGTGTGCATTTCTCCTCAACAGAGAGCTCAAACTCCATCTCCTCAAGAATCTTGTCTATTTCAGCATCGGAAGTACAGCTGTCAAACGCAAGGATTGTTGCAACAAGATCGTCGGGAAGCATGGTTACAGGAAGGGGGGATGCACCGTATGGGGCAATATAAATGAGACCGTCCTCCTCCAACATTCCATATTTGTGGTTAGCCAGCTTGAACTCTTTCCATATTGTAACCCTGGTGTCACATTTGAACATTGGAACAGCCCTCCCAAATGCCTCAACCAATGGTGCCGTTGAATCACACTCCCCATGCTCTACCCCATACTTCTCCTGGGCAAGTGAGTAGAATGATTTCCAGAACTCCTCCAGATAGTATTCTTGCAGGAACCTGCCTTTTCTGTAAGAATCACGTTCCAGAAGCCGTTTCCTTTCTACAAGCGCCTTTTTCAGGGCAGCTGCAGCCCTCTTGCGCGCCTTTTCCAACAATTTTTCCATCATAGAATCTTTTTCATCATATACCTTCCAACCTAAAAATCCTTACTTACATGAAATTTTTCTTCCCTTCGGGATATTTTTCTGCAAGAAAACTCCTCTTTATGCGGTATGAGCTATATAAACATTTTTATATGAGCAATATTTCGGTAAACATTCAGGAGCTTGAGCAGCTTCTTGAGGCCACACCGGCCTCGCACAATATAATGCTTGTGGGCAATCATGGTATTGGAAAGTCTGAGATCCTCACCCAATTCTTCAAAGAGAAAGGAATGGAAGTTGTGGCGCTGTTCCTTGGACAGATGGCAGATCCGGGAGACCTTATAGGCCTTCCATGCAAGGATGAGAAGAGCGGCAAGACAGATTTCATGCCCCCTTACTGGTTCCCCACAGACAGCAAACCCATTGTCCTTTTTCTCGACGAGCTCAACCGCGCACGCCCCGAGATACTCCAGACAGTGATGGACCTTGCCCTCAACCGCAAGCTTGCGGGCAAGTACCTTCCACAAGGAAGCCGCATCATCAGTGCAGTGAACGAGGGAGACCAGTACCAGCTTACAGACCTTGATCCTGCCCTTGTCTCAAGATTCAACATTGTGAACTTCAAGCCTACAGTGGAGGAATGGCTCCTTTGGGCAAAAAAGGAAAACCTTGATGAAAGGGTTACAGGGTTCATTGCGGAGAACAGGATGTGGCTTGACAAGGATCCCGACAGCAAGGAAGGTGCAGATACCGGCCTTGGCAAATCTCCCGACAGACGTGCGTGGAAGAGGGTCTCGGACCTTATCAAAGGGGCTCCAGAGCTGAATGACATCTATGTGAAACTCATCTCAAGCGTTGTAGGTCCCAAGGCAGCTTCCGCATTCATCCAGAGCTCTGCCGCAAGAAAGATACTTACAGGAAAGGATATCCTTTCAAAATTCAACACCAGAAAGGTTCAGGAGGAGGTTACAAAATACGGCATCCACCAGCTGAGCGTAGTGAATGAGGGCATCTTCAGACACCTTGAGGTGGAGAAGGTAAGTGAAAAGGATGCCGCCCTCTATGCGGAGAATCTGATGGGCTACTTCCAGTTCCTTATCGGGAAGAAGAAGGAGGCCTCAGCCCACTTTGCCACCCTGTATGTGAAACCCATCTATCCAAAGGCTGTGAACTTCATTGTGCGCAGCTGCCCTTCGCTTGTGATGCTGCTGCTCTCATATGTAAACGGTCTCAAACAGTAATATGGAAGAACGCTATACCAAGATAATGGAGAAATGGTTTCTTGTGGATCCGGCCCTGTTCCAGGTGCTGTGTACCCACAAGCTCACCGTCAACGGCCACATCACCTGCCCCCTGAGGTGCGGCAGGAGGATGCTGGAGTATAATCCCGACATCGTCCGTGAGATGTCCGACAACGCCCTTGAGGAGGCCATGCGCGCAGAGGCTATACGCATTCTCCTCAAGCACCCTTATGAGAGGCGTCCCGACGGCTGTACCCAGAAGACCATGGGGCTGGCAAGCAACATTGTGATTGGAGACAATTACAGCCACACCGGGTTCAACATTGAGACTCCAAAGGAATTCGGCCTGAAGAAAGGGATGTCATATGAGTGGTATGCCCACGAACTTGCCAATGGAGAGGAAGGTGATACAGATGCACAAGTCAATGGTGGTGACAACGGCAGCGTAGGAGGAAATGGGAAAGCCCCGTGGGGAAGAGATGCATCAGGCACGGCGGGTTCTGCAGGGAGGAAGTTTGAAGACCTTGCCGGCTTGTGGGAGGAGGATGACGTTGCGGTGCAGATGATAAACGGCATCATTGAATCCACAACAGATTGGGGATCCCTGTCGGGAAACTTTGCTGAGAAGCTGAAAGGGACCCTAAAGGCCAAAATCAACTGGAGGAATGTGCTGAGGGGGTTCAGGGCAAGCATTCTCAACTCCCAGAGGCAACTTACCAGAATGAAGCCCAGCCGCAGGTTCGGATTTGAGTATATGGGTAGTGTGAACTGCTTCAGCTCAAGGCTCCTTATTGCCGTTGATGTCTCAGGATCCATAACCACAAAGAACCTGATGTACTTCTACGGGGTAATAAACAGCGCTTTCATATACGGGTTCAAAAGCGTGGACGTTGTGCAGTTCGATTGCGGAATATGCAACGCGCAGAGTCTCCAGAAAGTTGTACGGGAACCGCTTGTGATTGGAAGAGGCGGCACCTCGTTCCAGGAACCCATAGACTATGCCCATGAGCAGAGTTATGATGGGCTCATCATCCTCACCGACGGCTATGCCCCCCAGCCCACCATTCCGCAGGGGTTCAGGACTTCACTGCTGTGGGTATGCAAAGACGAGACATCCCTCAATAACAACAAGGAATGGATGGAGAGGTGCGGAAAGACATGTATTATGCAAATCTGACAGATCATGAAAAAGACAGACAACTACCAGGAGCAGGTGTACAAGCTCATACGCAAGGATATAAATGATGATGTAAAGAACGGCAGGAAGAAGTCTGATATAGACTACCTGAACAGGTGCGGAACCTACCTCAATGACCTGTGTTGCGGATGGAAGCCGAATTCCTACCGTTATTTCAAGCGTCAGCGCAGCGACAAGGCCGCCACAATGTGGCTGGAGATGAAAGGCTACTTTGAAGGGGTGATAGGTGTACTCATTAAAGATGCCATGGCCAGGCATATGATCAGGCAGATAAACACCATCTCTGCCGAGTCCCTCATTACCAGCGCAATGAAGGAGGCCGGTCTGGAATTCCTGTATGAAGGGCAACAATACAGGGCCAAAGTCTCAGTAAGGCTCACACCCAACAACAAGCTGGTCTTCTACCTGAACTACAAGAAGGCTGCCGGGCTGCTCCCCGGAGCGATAGAATCGGCCAGACAAGCCAAGGAGCTTCTCTCCAGACTCGGCAACAGCGCCTCCATAAAGAAATGCTGCGGCTGGGAGCAGTGGGCCTGAAAACAAATTGCTTTAAACAAAAATGCCCATTAGGACGTCGTCCCAATGGGCATTTTTTCAGACACTCATCTGCCCTGTCAGAACCCTACCTTCCCTCTCCTTGCCTTGCTCTGCAGTATCTCCTCCCCGCAGAACTTCTGCAACGTGGCCATAGAGACCTCTTCTCCCGACAGCACATACTCCACAGCACTCTTTCTGGCAATGTTCTCAATCTGTCCTCCGCTGAAAGCATAGTCCTTGGCGAGCAGCCCGGCCTGCGCATCATCAAGCTCCGGCATCATTGATTTCCACATCTTTGTCCTTGACTCCTGTGAAGGCATCTCAAACTTCACCTTATAGATGAATCTGCGCTCAAAAGCGGGATCCAAGCTTCCCTCAAGGTTGGTAGTGGCAATGAGGATACCCTCAAGGTCCTCCATTCCCTGCAGCAGGATGTTCTGCATGGCATTGTTCATCTTGTCCACTGAGGTGGCCGGTTCATCATTCCTCTTTCCAAAAATTGCATCTGCCTCATTAAAGAGCAGGATTGGCACACGAGGTCTGGTTAAGCACAGTTTTCTGTACATGTCAAATACAGCCTTCACACTCTTCTCGCTGTCTCCTACCCACTTGCTCTTGAGCTTGCTTACATCTACAGTAAATATATCTCTGCCGCTCTTGCGGGCCAACTCATACACACTGGCTGTCTTGCCTGTGCCAGGACCGCCATAGAAAATACAGTTGAATCCTTTGCGCATTCCCTTGTCCTGCAATCTCTTCTGGACCTCCAGGAACTTCTCCTCATCCAACAGGCTGTGGAGCCTTTCAATCTGCTCCCCCTCCTTGGCATTGTAGTAGAGTTCTTTACCTGTAATGGTTGCAAACGGGATTATGTCGGGATGATTGGAAAGATACTCCTCCTGCACAAAGTTCACCCCCTCAAGGAACTCCTCCCTCGCCTTTTCAGTAAGGGTAAGGGATGTAGTGTCCTTGAATCCGTTCACAATATGAAAATCCACAAGCCCCTTCTTCTGCAACTTTGACTTGCCCTGAGCAATCTGTCGGAATACAGGTACAGACGCGCTGTTGTCATTGCACATCCTTTCAATCCTGCCAATCTCCACCACATCCTCATAAAAATTGGCATACCTCTGGCACATGTAGATGAACGTCACACCTTCCAGTACAGCGTAATTCCCTGATATTTTCTCCATCACCTTGGCACAGAACTTCAGGTGGGTATTGTTCTGCATGATCTCCTTCACATTGGCATTCAGCTCCCTGAATTTCATATTGCCCTCAAAGAACTCCACATACTCCTCCCTAACAGCCAGGAACATCTCCTCCAAAGTGAGCCCTGTAGTCTTTGGAGCCACGTACTCAGCGTCGTTTTCAATAGCTTCCAGCAAGGCATCCGTAACATGATACTCCCTGTCAATCCTTGAGACTGTCTTTATCATGCGCTTCTTCACCATCTCATCCAGGTCCTTGTTAAGTTTGAGCGACTCAACCGAGGTGTATGACAGCACCCTACAGATATCATCTCTGGTACACACTCCACACACACCTGCTTCATCAATGATGATGGCCAGCAAGGCAGCACACTTCTCACTTACTCCAAGTTTCTTGGACACATAAGCCAGCTCCATATCCATAGCCTGATATATCTTGGCCTTGTCGCGCTCATCGCAACTTATGCACCTGATAATGGTAGAAAGGCACGAGATTACAGTCATCTCTCCGCTCTCTCTATGGATCTTCAAAATCTCATCATAAGTCAATGACATCTTCTGCTCCTGCAGCTCTTGTGGCAATTCAAATCTACGTCTTCTCATAAACTAAAAAAGGTGTTTTGATAGTTATACCATCAGAACACCTTTTTCTTTCAAATTATTTCCAAAACTTTTTCCCGACAGACTCTACAGCGGAAGTACCGGTTTACCAAATAGATGGAAATCATCGGGAAGACTATACTCAAGTTTACCCTTGTTCTCCCTGATCTGTGCAAGCAGCTTGCCCAGGACATTGCAACCGAAGTAATATTTCTTTCCGTTAAGCTCAACCAGCTCCGCTCCCCAGAAGCGGTTGGAAGCATACCTTGTAGCTGTAGCATCCTCTACTGGAAGCTTCCCGGCACAATTTAGGAGGTCTGCTCTGAAATCAGCACAGTCCCTGTATTTCAAGCACAGGCAGTACTTCATCCACTCTGTCTGTATCCTCTTCCAGTCATCTCTTTGAAACCCCTTGAACTTGGCTTTATACTCCCGCTTCTTACGGGCATCAACTCTCTGCTGGAACAAATTGTCCATCAACCACATATGGGCATCCTTACTATTCATCCTTGCCATATTGTAGAGTATCTCCAGCTGTCTGAACCTGAAGTCTCCGTAATGCATCCACAAATGCTGATCCTTGAGAGGAATCACAGACATATTGTCAAGGCTGTAGAAAGGTCCTTTATAAACTTGCTGTCTGAGAGTCTCTCTCTAATGTATTCCAATTTATTCATAGCTATAATAGAAAGTTTATCAAGGTTAAACAATTTATATACTTTAACCTATATGAAACCTTACCGAACTTTATGAAAACATAAAAAGACAAAGCCCACATCCCATATGGGATGCAGGCTTTGTCTTTCATACAGCTAGCTGGCACAGCTTAGAGATCCGTAGAAAGAGTTCAGTCTGCGAAGTTTGTTTCTCAAGTCTGCCCTCATTCTACAGATAACTGCATTCACAGCAGACTCAGTCATATTGCACTCACGTGCAATCTCCTTGTTGGGGACCTCGTTCATCATCAAGCGGAATATCTTCTGCTTGATTTCACCAAGCTCCGCACTATACGCCTCCGCAAAGCCAATGGCCTCGTTGAACTCGTATGTATCGGAGGGGCTCAAAGCTCTCCTGTCATCATGACGTACAGGATCGCTGCCTTCTGCCCATCTGCCCCTATATGATCTTTCTTTCAAAAAATCATATGTAGTAGTACGGGTCATCATGCTCACCCAGGTTGCAAGGCAGCCTCTCTCAGGATTGTAGGTCTCTTCTCTGGTATAAGCCTTCAAACAGACTCTCTGCACAATCTCATTGATGTCATCCTCGCACATAAAGACAGCCCCACGCTGGCTCTTGATAAACGATTTAACTGTTGCTTCTGCAGAATTCATTACTGTGATTGGGTCAAAAAAACAATTTTTCATACTTGTTCCTCCGTTTTTAAGTTCAACAATAGTTTGGCTTTGGGGATGCAACATGAAACATATTGACCCCTCACCTGAGTTATTTTATTAAAGTCGGTCGAACCTTTTAAACCGTTGACCTATCACAGCAACTAACTGTGAATCAGTTTAGCTATATCAAAGAACTCTTTACAGCAATGACAAAAGTATATCAAAATTTCCTATAATTAAAACATCATTGGTTTTACTTCATCTATTACTTATACTGCGCAAAAATTAAAACATTACATCATTTTCAGAAAATTTTCAATATTTTTTACAAGAATGCAAATTTTATGCAAAATCACACATTTATGAAGAAATAACACTGTCGGGAGTAAAAATCTCTTCCCGACAGTGTTTATTTACTGCTCACGCAGGGTGCGGCTCACGGCCTTCCGTTCCACACGGCCTCCGCCGGGTATCTGATGATGCCTTATTAATTTACTGCCCACGCAGGGTGCGGCTCCCGCAATTATTTCTTCAACATCTCCAGGCTCCTCTGGATGAAGTCGTGCAACTCCTTGCCTTTAAGCATATTGTTTGAAAGGAGTGCAAGATCTACAGTCTGCTTCATCAGGTCATTGCCCTTTGCAAACTCCTCCATAATGGCCTTTCTTGCAGCACTCTTCTCCTCATCTGTTTCGCCCTTGATATCAGCCACCTTGCAAGCAGTCTCGCCCTCCATAGAATCAATGATTCCTTTAATGATAGGGTTCTCATAGTTAAGGGTAACTGTGTATGAATCAGGCATTGAACCATAGAAATTAAGTCCACCGTTCAAAGCGCTCATCTCCCTGTAGCGGCGCATGAACTCGCTCTGGGTAATCATGATAGGAGCTACTGTAGCACCAAGATTGTCTACCTGTACCTGATAATGCGCCCCCGCAGGAAGTACCGCCTCAAACGCATAACCAAGATCCTTCTCCTGACCCTCCTTCAAAACAGGTTTCTGCTTGTCATCCTTCTGAATCAGATTGTCAATGCTGTCAGCATCTACACGTGCAAATGTAGAGTTCTCAAACTTGCTCTCAAGAAGGTTCACAAAGTGTGCGTCAAGCTGGCTGTCAAATACAAGCACCTGATATCCTTTGTTCTTTGCAGCCTCAATATAAGAATACTGCGCTACAGGATCTGTGGTATACAAGTACACAAGCTTGTTGTTCTTGTCAGTCTGCTCACCCTCAATAAGGGTCTTGAACTCATCGTACTTGAAATATTTGCCGTCAACTGTCTTCATCAACGCAAATTTCACAGCCTTATCGTAAAATTTCTCATCTGAAAGCATTCCATACTCAATGAACAGCTTGAGGTTATCCCATTTCTCCTGGAACTGCTCCTTCTCATTCCTTGAAATCTCATCCAATCTGTCTGCCACCTTTCTGGTAATGTAGCTTGAGATCTTCTTCACATTGGAATCGCTCTGAAGATAGCTTCTTGAAACGTTAAGCGGAATATCCGGAGAATCAATAACGCCATAAAGCAAAGTAAGGAAGTCAGGAACAATATTCTCAACAGAATCTGTTACAAACATCTGGTTGCAGTAAAGCTGGATCTTGTTCTTTGAAATATCCATCCTGTCCTTGATCTTAGGGAAATAAAGGATACCTGTAAGGTTGAACGGATAATCCACATTCAGATGGATATAGAACAAAGGATCCTCCTGCATAGGATACAGTTTCCTGTAGAACTCCATGTACTCCTCATGGGTAATCTCTGACGGAGTCTTGCTCCAAAGAGGTGTAGAATCATTGATAATCTTATCCTTATCAGTCTCCTCATACTTGCCGTCCTTCCACTCCTCCTCCTTGCCGAACGCAATTGGAACAGGCATGAACTTGCAATATTTGTTCAAAAGCTCATTAATCTTGCTCTTTCCGGCAAACTCCTTGCTCTCATCATCCAAATAAAGGGTAATCTCAGTACCTCTATCAGACTTCTCAATCTCCTCCATTGTATACTCAGGAGAACCGTCACAGCTCCATTTTACGGCCTTTGCCCCCTCTTTCCAAGACAAAGTCTTGATATCCACCTTCTTAGAAACCATAAAAGAAGAATAGAAACCAAGTCCAAAATGACCAATGATGCTATTTAGCTGATCTTTGTATTTCTCAAGAAACTCGCCTGCACTTGAAAAAGCAATCTGATTGATATATTTGTCAACCTCCTCAGCAGTCATACCAATACCTCTATCAGTAATGGTAAGTGTATTAGCCTCAGAATCAACAGCAACATGAATAGTAAGATCACCAAGTTCGCCCTTAAACTCACCTTTTGAAGCCACCGCCTTCATTTTCTGTGTAGCATCAACCGCATTAGCTACAAGCTCACGTAGGAAAATCTCATGATCCGAGTACAAAAACTTCTTGATAACGGGGAATATATTTTCAGTAGTAACCCCAATATTTCCTTTCTGCATATCTTATATCAAATATTTTTAAATTTATTCTTCCCGATAGATATCAAATGCCATACCATTGAGTTCATCCTGCCAAATTGTCGCACAAATAGAATAGCCCTAATTAACGTTGTTGTAATGTGTATTTCAGCCCCCCAAATCGTCATAGAGATGCTCCTGAAGCGTCAAGATATCCTTAATTAGGCCGCAAAATCGGGAGAAAGTTCATCTCAAAAAGGAAAATGTCCCGGAAAGCGCTACAATTCCAGGAGAAAACAATCGTGAAACAGCAAAACATCCTGATTTCAGCGGCAAAATCAGGAGAAAGTTCATCTCAAAAAGGAAAATGTCCCGGAAAGCGCCACTATGCCAGGAAAATCGCTCTGCTACAAAAAAAAAGAGGATAACCATTTCTGATTATCCTCTGAAGGTTGGCGGCTACCTACTCTCCCACTTGGTATAGCAGTACCATCGGCGCTAACGGGCTTAACTTCTCTGTTCGGGATGGGAAGAGGTGGATCCCCGTCGCTATTACCACCATTATTTATCTCTTAATGCTTACGCATTGTGTTTTTTCGGCTGTGTTCTCTCACAGTATATGGTGTAAGAGAGAGAAAAAATGTCAGTCTATTTTGCTTTAATGCAACCCCTCTAAAGGTCGCACACTCCACAACTGAAGTGTCGGGCTATTAGTACCGCTCGACTTTGACATTACTGCCTTTACATCTGCGGCCTATCAACGTGGTAGTCTCCCACGACCCTATATGGAAATCTCATCTCGAGGCTAGCTTCGCACTTAGATGCTT
>JAZRQU010000075.1:0-104228 GCA_045650045.1 Candidatus Egerieisoma sp.
CATAGCCAGTTACGGGATAACTGACAACCAATTGGTGCTCACCATTATCATCCCAGTAGAGTTTGTTATTGGGTGTCCATGTAGTAACTTCATCGGCTACAGTAGCTGTAAGGGAGTATTCTGCCCATTCATTATCCCCAGATATTCTACAGAAGTATAGTTCGTCCCCATTCTCCCACACATTTCCGCCTTCAAGTGTATTTACACGTGTCTGAACACCGCCAGCGGTAATATTAAGATTAATCTCTTGCTCCTGTGGAACAAAGTCATCATCCTGCGAACAAGCTGTGAATGCAAGTGCAATGGTGGCAAGTGCTATATATTTGAATGTCTTAATCATATTCGTTCTTTATAATGGTTATTACTCTGTTTCCAAGCCTCCACCGAACACTTCTTCCCATCCGGTCACGGTGATGCCATCCAAGGTAAGCACATCGTCCAGCTTCATATTGATGGTGTATGACTTTCCGCCTACCCAGTTGAATTCTCCATAATTGGCTTTGGCAAGAGTCTCTGCATCAAGCTCGAATGAGAGGTGTTCATTATCGGGGTTTGATGCATCAATGGTGAAGCGTATCTTCTTGCCCTCAAGCGGAGCATTGCCATACAGGGGCAATACGAGAGCGTAGGCCGTGTACTTCTCATCTGTTGCAAGACTGGCATTGATGTTCGTAGTCACCTCGGTGTAGGAAATGGTGGAATAAGAGAGCTCGATATCTTCATCGGAGGCTGCCAGAACATCTACGTACTGTGATGCTACAGGCTGCTCCACACCCTCGGTATCTACCACTGTCACCTTTACGCTGTTGATTCGTGCCGGTTCGGGACGCTTGTTGGTAATCTTGAAACGGAAGGTAGCAGGGATATGCTCAAACAGGAGAAAAGCGGTGCCATCTGTAATGCTGGCATCGGCATACATATACATATAGTTGCTAAGGAAGTCAGGCTCCTGGTCATCGTTCTGCTCAAATGTACCTGGCATAGGCAGATTGGCTATAACTCGACTCTCAAGACTATATATATATGTATCATTGTCAGCACGAAGCGGTGTCAAAGCTACTACACGACAGTCCTCGTAATCTCCACTCGACAAGGGGCTATAATACTTCTCTACGGTGGTGAAAGAGGCATAATGGTTGTCCTGCTGCTTCTCAGGATCGCTATGACGATGGATGCTGGCATAGGTGTGGTAGTTCCCTGTTGTGCTGGCAATAAACTTTTCCTTATAGAATGCCATCACCATCTCATTGGTTGTCTCTTCATCGGAATTATAGTCCCAATTGAATATCAAGTTGCCACTTCCTTGTAGGTCTGACCAATGGGCACGAGTCTGATTCTCAACGCCCACACCGCCGTCAAAGGTGAGTCGGTAACCTGGGCTGAAATCTGGCTTTAAATGATTATTTGAACATGCAGCTATCGGGATGATTGCTGCAAGAAACAATATTGTTTTGTATAATTTATTCATAATAGATAGTATTTGTAGTCTAGTTATTTGATTTAATGACCGCCAAACTCAGTGTCGTCACTGTCTGAGCCATAACCGCTTTGGGCAAATCCTTTCTCTATTTCTACTTCAATTAGCTCTACTTTTGGAGTCTCATACAGATTATTCTCTTTCATTATCGTAATTTTTAATGTGTTGGCAACCAATTAATTTTATTCGTTAAAATAATAAAATTTATCAAAAAAATATTCTCCTCAATACTGCTAATATAAATCTTCTCATAAAAAACAACTTGTACCAGCACCATGAGTTGAAGCGAAAAAATCCCCACGATGTATTTATTTCCAAGCCATTCTTTTTGTGGATTTTTGTTACAACTCCTATTATATCTTCACGAGTACATTTTTCGCAAGAGATGTAAATGCCGTCCCCCTGGATTGTATAAATATTCTCTTCAAAGGCAATTATTCTATGCAGAACGTGTTTTCCACGGTATCTGAAGAGGACAATGTCCATAACAGCAGGATCTCGTGTTAATGGTGAGAGGGTTACTTCATCTTTGTTGTTGCGCAAAAGCGGGTGCATGGAGTGGCCTTTCACTTTGAATCTCACATTTCTTCCGGCAGCAATTTCTGATTCAACCTGTGCAAAGAATATGTCATTTGAAAATATTTTCATGGTTCAATAGATATCTGTCGGGAATAAACAGTGTTATGGGATAACCATGCGGCGGCCGAATCTGGAAGGCACTCCAGATGATAAACGGGAACTGTTTTCAATAATGAACTCAAGGTTGCACTTATATGCGAGTATAGACTTTCATCATATGCAAATTCAGGCGGACATGAAGGGTGCAACGCAGCATATCCTTTTATGACATGCAGTTTGTGTATTTTGTTGTATGGTGCTTGTGAAAGTCGGACACAAGCTGCAAGCGGATAGCGTTCTTGTCTGTAGCATGGTGTCTTGCCGCTCCATGGGCTGCCGTAGACCCAAGCTGTGCCATCAATTACTCGGATAATGGGGCTGTCATCGTTTAACAGAAAAGCTCCGGGTATATTCTTACGCCAAAGTCTTGTATGTGTACTCTTGCCGGTACAGCTCTCTCCAAGGAAAATAACAGCTTTATCATCAGAAACAATGCAGCTGCTGTGGATAGCAATTGTACCTTTAGAGGCGGTCATAAGACCATATCCAATCCACAATGCAAATCGTAAAAGCCTGATTGAAAGATTTCCGCCCATTAGGACGACGTCATTTTGGGCACTTGTCCACATATACAGCGGCTCCTCATTGGCTGGAGTCTGCTTCATGAAGAAACCGTCTTCGGTTGCACCAAACTCACCAAGAATATCTTCGTAAGTAAATGAATACTGCACATTGAATTGTGCAGGGAGCTCCTCCCCCATTTCAAATGAAAATTCAGGGACTCCGTTGTCAATCTCAAACGGCATAAAACCGGCAATATATGAGATTGCCTGGCACAATTGCTCTGAACGGACCTCAAAACAATGGTCTGCAACAATATATTTCCTAGTTTCCATTCTCCTCCAGATTTATTACTCTGCTGCAATAGGCCAATGTACTCTCCCTATGGGCTATGCTCAATACTGTAAGTCCCGGCACCTGGTCTTTAAGCCTTTCGAGCATATCATTTATCCCTCGCTCAGTATTATTGTCGAGCGCAGAAGTTGCTTCATCCAAGAACAGCACACTTGCACCTTTATACAATGCCCTTGCAATGCCAATTCTCTGTTTTTGTCCTCCCGACAGCTTTCCTCCGCCTTCACCCAAAGTGCTTTGCACACCTTCAGGTAGAGAATCAGTCCAATCAGCAAGGGATACCATTTCAAGCACCTTACTTACCTTTTTAAAGTCTATATCCTTATATCCCAAAGCTATATTCTCTGCAATAGTACCATTAAAAATGAACACATCCTGCGGAACATATCCAATATTCTTAAGCCAGTTTTTTCTATTTTCCGGTGAAAGCGGTACACCATCTATAAGAATCTCACCTTCCAATGGCTTTAGAAATCCTAGAATCAAATTAAAAAGAGTTGTCTTGCCAATACCGCTATATCCGCAGAACCCAACATATTCTCCCTTTTCAATCTTAATGCTATCAAATTCCAATACAGAATCGCCATAAGAAAATTTCACATCCTTAATTTCAATAGAAGTGCCCATTAGGACAACGTCATTTTGGGCACTGCCCATTGGGACGACGTCCCAATGGGCATTATTTGCAATTCCTTCCTCAATTGTTTCCAATGAAGGAAGTGCGTTCTGGATTTGTGTATAACCTGAAAGGAGATATCTCAAAGCCGGGAGAAGCCTGAATGCGGAAACTGCAAATATTCCTACAAGCATCCTGGCATTCTCACCGCCAAGCAATACCATTATTACCATTCCAATTATAACTGCAAGTTCGGAGAGGAAACGGGGAAACATCTGTACAGTTTCCATATTTATCCTGTTTCTGCTAACTTCATCAACTCCGTCAAGGAATGATTCCTGCAAGGCCGGAAATGCATCATTTATCTCAAGTTCGGTATATCCACGGAAAGTGTCATTAACTATTTTGGACTGTTCACGTTTGGCCTTGAACTCCTGTTCTCCGTATTGTTTTGCTTTTTTACGCACTATAGTTACGTAAAGAATCATAAATGGGATAAAACATAAGTAAAGTACAGCCATTGTCCTCCAGTCATATATAAGCAGCGCTGCTGTAACCAGAATTACCAGCAACAGCTCTCCGGCCATTCTCATAAGGGGAGAAAGTATCCGCTCACTGAATGTATAGCACATGAAATTTACTGAATGTCCCAAGGTGCTGTAACCTTTTTCTCTGATAAATAGCAAACCGTTGCTGTAATAATTGGAATACAGCCTGAAACTCAATCTTTTATAGATTCCAAGAAGATACCTGCTTTGATATCTTGAAAACAATCCTAAAACAATGCTCTTAAAGAGGATCACCCCCACCGCAAGAAAAGAGAAATATAGAGCAGCACTCTTGCTCTCACCACCTTCCAACAGATAGTAAAGAACCGGCAACAGAGAAGCAAGCCCCACAAAATCCAGCAGTGCTACTATAAAAATTGATCCTGTGACCTTAACTCCTTTCCTTTTCTCTTCAGGTTCCAGTAAATCCAGTATTCTCCTTATCATTTCTCGTCTCCTCTTCCAAATATAGTTGATGGATGCATTACATGTGCTATAAAAGACTCCATAAGCCTTCCAAAAATAGAAGAACCAAACACATCATTGGCAAGCTTGGCACTTCTTAATACCTTCCTGGTCTTGTAGATAAAAATCTTGGCATAACCGGTATGCGGCACAACTTTGCTATAGATTGGATACAACATCTCTTTCAGCATCTCATCTGACATTTCCTTATATCCGTCGGGATAACCGCCCAATTCAATTGATGTTCCAAGATGCTTATTGCACAAATGGGTCATTGCTGCAATTGCCCGAAGGAACTTTTCATTTTCAAGTTCGCAAGGAAGATGCAATCCATGATTCTTTAGTATGACTGCCCAATCATAAAGGTGATGCAATGCAATGCCGCTGCCATAATGCTGGAAAGCATGACAGCAGATGAACAATGTATTGAATATTGGAGAAGGTACAAGTATCTTATATTCACCATTGTACAGCTGCACTTCCTCAGGTCCGATAACCTTGTGAAGAAATTCATCCAGCCAGCCAAGAAACTTTCTGTTAATCTGTACATTAAGAAAACACTTATGGTTCTCAACAGGTATCCCTTTATAATAGAAATTGCTGTGCTTGTAACCATGCATCTCCACCTGATTCCCCATCTGTTGCATAAGCTTGTCGGCAAGGGAATTTGCTTCCCGATGACTCATCTTTGCTGTATCAGCGGAAAAAGTGAAAATATCAATATCTCCACCCTCCCTATGATGAGGCTGATTATACCCTGCTGAAAACCCCACACCTTTCATCTGCACAGCCACAATACCGTGCCCTTTATAAAACTGCTGAAGCTCCTGAACAGTCTCACAATATCTTCTATGCCTTGACTCATACTTCTCTACGCTCATTGCCCACTTGAATTTCAGCTGCTTTGGAGGCTGAAGATCTAGGGGCAATGTCTGAACCCCCTCCCAAGTAAGAGCTAGGACACCCTGTTTGGCGGCAATCGCACAACACTGCTCCCAGTCCTGTGCAGAAGCACTTTCAAACTCTTCCTGTACAACAGCTGTATTATTCAGAGATCCCTTGAGCAGGGCAAAAAGCATATGTTCTGATCTTGTCAGTTTCATATAGCAAATATAGGAAAAATGCCCATTGGGACGACGTCCCAATGGGCGGATTATTAGAATTTGTAACCTATAAAGACTTCATAGTTGATGCCGGGCATAGGACGCGACAATACAGATAGATAATCTTCATCAAACAGATTGTTGATGCTCCCTTTTAGGGATATCTCTCCAAATCTGCAATTGAAAATCTTCTCAATTCCAATATTGTTCATATAGTATTCAGGCAATCTTCCCGACAAAGAAATATCATTGCTGCTCATGGTGTAACGTTTGCTGTAGTAGCACCATTTGTAGATAAATGACCAGCTTGTCCACTGCACTTTTCCATTTACCGTTGCAGAATGTTCCGGAACATAAGGGAGCTGTTTGCCTACAGACTTGTCGGCAGAGCTTATTGGATCTCCCTGATTGATTGAAGGTGTCCAGGAATGTGTAGCTTGCATATCAAGCATCCAGTCTTTTGACAACGCAACAGAAAAAGATCCGTTGCTTTCAACTCCATATGCATGAACCTGCTTGATATTTCTTGGTGAGAAAAATCCTTTGGTAGTTGGAAGCCAGATAATCCAGTTGTCTATATATGAGTCAAACCAAGAAACACCACCTTTCAGGTTATACTTTCCGCTCTTTCCAACTTCAAAAGATAGGCCGGCATCATAACTGAATCCGCTTTCATGTTTCAAATCAGGATTACCTCCAGGCAAGAAATACAAGTCATTTAAAGTTGGGAACCTGTAGTTTTTTGATATTGAAAATTTGGCAACCAGATTCAACGGCTTATAAAGAACAAAATCACTGAAAAATGCCGGAATAATTGGAGTCCACTCTGTACCAGCCAGCTCCTCCCTCAAAGTAAGTGAAAATGCCATCCAGTCTGATGGTTTCCATTTTGCAGATGTAGTTCCCGACAGTTCTATCCTCCCCTTATCATAACCCACAACAGCCTTGTTGCCCTCCTGAAGAATGATATTCTTATCGGCACTTTGCACAAAATGCTGATGTGCAGACATACCAGCAGTAAAATACAACTCCTTACTTGGAGAATACTCACCACTCACTTGCCCATAAAAAGTATTTATCTTGCTTCTAGAACGTATCATAGAGGTAAGTGTTCCATTACCCGGGTCCCTTTTATAGTCATAGGCCATCCAGGTATTTATATATCCGCCTTTAAGGCCTCCTTTCCAATTGCTGCCATAACGGTCCCATGAGACTACGCTTCTTAAAGTGCGCTCCCTCTGCCTGTTTTCAAAATCCCTCTCATCACCATAATCTGTTGTAAGCATTGCAAGCTCCCTGTTGGAATTCAAATACCATACATTCAGGCCAAAACGGTCACCTTTACAATTATTATAATACATCTCCTGAAGGATATGCATATCCTTATATGCCCCGCTCTTGTTTCTCTCAACAGGATAATACTGGTTCACAATATTGCCATAATCATCGTACACATTCTCCTTTTTGTCGTGATTAAGGTATTTGTAGTCATTAGAAGATGATGAATAGACAATTCTTGTAGAACATTGCCATTTTTCATTTCCCCAAAGCACTCTCAAGAATTCATCAAATGTATTGAATGATCCAATTCCTTGGATATACTGCACTCCAAGGCCATCCTGATCAGCAGCTTTAGTAGCCAGCTTTACTGCACCTCCCAATCCTCCTCCTGTCTCATTTACAGAAGATGTTCCATGCAATAAAGAAGCATCATCAATAAAATATGATGGAATTGTAGAAAAATCAGTCATTCCCAGCATTGGGTTATTGATCTTCATGTCATTCCAGGTAACTTGCGTATGTGACGGTGATGTACCTCTGAAAGCAACAGTTGAAAGTGTTGCCCTTCCATAACTTTTTACAAAAACCGGTGAATGGAAAGTAAGGATATCAGCCATTGAAAGAGCTATATTCTCCTTCAGCTTTACAGAATCAAACTCAGTCTTCTGAACTCCAATCTCCTTCATTGGTCTTGCGGCTACAACACTTACTTCATTAATTTTGAAGTGCCATCTGTGAGTTGTATCCTTGCCGGACTGTGCAATCAAAACTGTCGGGAAGACCAATACTGCAAATAATATTGTTAATTTTCTCATACCCTTCTGATTAATATTTCCAACAAAATGCTCCAGGGATAATTCCCACATAAAAACTGTCAAGCAATTCTCCTCCCGACGAATATCTCAAAATCTGTCCTTGCTGCTGATAATCAATTGCATCAGCAACGTAAACATCTTCACTGACAGGATCTACAGTAAGGCCATAGTAAATTGTCCCTTTAGCAGCAATAAAAGGTCTTGGGGGAAGAGTGCCTTTATCAACGTCCATCTCCCAGATATCATCATTTATCCAGTACAGTTTGCTACCATCCCCATTCAGCTGCACTTCTGATGGAGCATCACCAAGACTGAACCTGAAACTTCTTTCTACAGTAAATGTCTGGGGATCTATCTTATACAATGAAGGGGCTTCATAGCCGTAAGGACTTCCTGAATAACCTCCATCAGTAACTGTCCATATCTTTTTGTTCTTGTCAAGCACAAGTGATGTTGGCTGTATTCCTATCTCAAGTTCATCAACCACTTTATCTGTTTCAGTATCAATCTTAAGGATCCTGTTCTGGTAAGACCAGCAATTGGTATAAACATACTTGCCTACCTGAACCATCTGTTCTGTTGAACCCTGCTCCATAGTCATATCCGGACACTCAATATAGCCTGTGATGGAAAATGTGGATGGATTTACTATAAAAATCCTATTGTCCCAAATCTGGGTAACATACGCTTTCTCATCAGAAAGAAAATGTATGTAGCGTGGAGAGGTAAGATTAACAATTCTGCCAATCTCTTTTCCTGTATTGATATCAATTGCAAAAATTACATGTGAGTTATTTACAACAACCCAGCCTACTCCATCCCTTATAACCATAGATTGGGCCACATCTCCAAGCTTCATTGCATTTGCCCTGAAAAACAGTTCATTCTCAACAGTTTTTGAAACTGGATCATAAAATGACAGAGTAGCATTGCCATACTGGAAATTTCCTTCATTGGTAATGAAAAGGCCATGGGCAGGAAGTGTTATATCTTCTTGATTTCCATACTCCCATTTCATGCAAGCAGTTGCCCCCACAATCAGGAGCAACTGCAATGAATACTTAAATAACAATCTAATTATATACATCAGATAGATGAATTAATCATATTTACATCCAAGAAATTGAATACTTCTGTTGAAACCTCACCAAGCCATCCGCTCTTGGTATTTACAGCACACTGTACCTTTACAAAATCCACAAACTTCAACTCTTTTGCTGCTCCATTTGAGTCAATTGCATTGGACAGATCAAAAAGATTGCAGGCCTCCAGTTCAGCAGGTCCCTCCTTACTGAAATCCTCAGGACTGTAATTGTCTGCATAACCCCAATCATATTCAGGATTTATCCAATACGAACCTTTGCCGCTCTGGTCGTAATTGCGTGCTTCCAGACATGTACCCTTTAATGTATAGCTATTCTCCTTAATCCATAAAGGATAGTAATACTCCTGTGTATGGAACGCTTTAAGGTAGTCTATCTCACCTTCAGAACCTTTATTGTCGCGCCATTTTACAGGCTGCCCAGGGGAAGAAGGTTTAAAATAGGTAACTTCATAATTCTGAATGGTACAGTCGAGGCCGGTCTCACACCCTTTGAGTTCATACCAGGTATCGTCGGGAAGAGAATTTCCGTTCTCATCCTGCATCACCCATACAACTCCTGGTTCTGAAGATCCCTTGAATGAATTTCCTTTAACTGCAAGATCATACCCTGGAATATTGTCAATACTGTGGTCAAAACCTACCACAATATACCCACCAAAGCCGCCCAGCGATACAAACAGATCATCCTTCATCCTCTGCTGTGCATACTGAATTGCGGCCTGAGGTGTAGTTTGTGAGCCATCAAAGCCACCAGTCTTTGTCTCATTTATGAACTGACCAGGAGCAGGGGTATACTCAAAGACCTTACTGAACTCTGCCTTGGAGCTCTCCGTCCTGGCCCTATAGAAATCATCTACAGTGGTAGTGATCACCTCATCCTTGTTACAGGATGAGGCAACCAATACAACCGCCATCATATATAAAAAGTACTTTTTCATTTTCCCGACAGATTAAAATCTTACAGCAACATCGTCGAATGCGAAATACATTGGAGTGCAATACCACATATCATAGCTTATCTGATATTCCTCCATATGGAATACAACTTTTGTAACTGCACCTAAAGAACTCAAATCCCATTTTACCCATTCATCAACCTTAAAATCTGATCCTTCCGCCAACCTGAACTTGATGGTTTTGCCTTTTTCTTCTCCAACATAACCTGTTGCAACAATATCTAGGTAATCATCCTCATCAAATAAATTGGAAAAACCATTGCCATAAAGCATACAATACATGGTAACAGAAGCATTTGTTACATACATATGATCAATAACCCTTGGGATATTATCCGCAAAAGATAAGGCTGGTTTAAGTTCATCATCAAGAGAAATTGCACTGTCGTGATATCCTATGCAATAATTTTGAGATCCATTATGACCACTTGACAAAGGTATGCTTATCTGATAATCATAAATATCACTCGCATTTTGAAGATTTTCCATAGTGCCAGTATATTGGGAAATAACATATCCTCCACCCATAATTGCATATGTTCCATAATTAAAAGGAAACTCATGACTTAATTCAGTATACTCATCATACCATGAATATGGATGATCAAATGGATACAATAATTCTGATTCCATATAATTTTGAGAATCTTCAGATGCAATAAGGTCGGCCCAATAAGTACTTTCTGAATCATCCTCAAATGTCAACACTCTCAACTCATACAAATCTTCTTTAGTAATCTCTTGAGAAATCTTGTAGGTTTTACAACTCTCCAATGTATTTGAAGGATAAGTGAATGTTGCCATTTTGCCATTTTCAAAATGATAATCAATCCTTACGTTTCCTGTTGTAACTGGGAATATTACTGCAAGAGCCCATATATCATTATCTGATGATTGAGATAAAAGTTCTTTTGATTGGGGATTCCACTCATCATTACAAAATTCTATTACAACAGATTTAGTTTGAGATAGAATATCATCATCGGGATCAAAAGATGATATATTTCCAAAGGTTTTATTTGCAGTATTGAATTCTGCCAGACCTACAATATCATTTTCCGCAGAAATGACAACCTTTGTAACAGGAGAATCAACATCATCAGAATAGGAATCCAACCAAATATAAGATGTGTAGTGATTGAGTATAAATTCATTATTAGCATCTACAATAGCATAACCGAAATCACCATCAATATTTTTTGATTGTCCAGTCTGTAGAGGCAAAGTGATTACATCATTACCATCAATATAGCCATAAAATACCTCATCACCCTCTGCAACTGAACCACTAGTAAAAGTAAATTCAGCAGTAGCACCACCTTCTGCCAAAGGATTACTTTCTACTCCATTAACATAAATCACATCACCTTCATCCCATAAGAAAGGAATAGTTTCTGCACCAGGAGTACCAAATGCTGTTTTGGTTTGAGATGCAACATTTCCCCTCAATACAAATCCGTCACCAACTGACTTTACCGGATCATTATCGTTCATTTCACATGAAACAAGTGAAAATACTGAAGCTATAGCCAATAAACTGAATATCTTTTTCATAACAGCAATAGATTAAAAATTAAAGACTAAAATCCTGAAGGCCAAGCTTCATACGGAGACTCACCAGCACCATTGCTTGCCGCAAAACCCTGTTCAACTTCAATTTCCAGAACCTCTACTTGAGGTGATTCATACTTCTGCTTTTCCATAAATAAAAAATGTTTTGAGTTAATTCTTATTCAGCGGTCTGCTGGAGAGGAAAACTCAAAACATCTTTATCTGAAAATATTATGTATGACCAATACAACAATAGTCCAAAATTGACTAGCTGTGCAATAATCATTAAAGATGGGGTAGAGAAATAAATATAATAAGCCGGCCTGCTCTACCTTACTTTGCTATATAATACGGATAAAAAACTGTTTTGATCTTCACCCGTAACCTGCAGGCCAAAATCTTTTAAAGCAAAGTGGCAGGTCTTCTGACTTATTCCTTTTACCGAGCCTTCCCAGCGTCAATCGCGCCAGTGGCAAAGAGTTCAGTAAAATCAAATTCCGTAAGGAATGGAATTCACAGCAACAGGTATTGTCCCGGATTCTCACCGGATTCCCTATTCTCCCTTGAGGCAGTATAAAGCCTTTTGGGAACCATTTGCACTACAAAGTTATGTAAATAAAAATTTATTTTGCAAATAAATTTAAGTTACGTCGTCTTTTTGTACACTTGTTTAATTATCAAGTGATTACAAAACGCTTTATCAAATATTATAAATAAACAATGAAATTAAAGAGCTTATTTTCAATCAGTTGTACAAAAAGACGACGTAACAAAAATGTTGTTTATCTTTGCAAGAAACTAAAGAACCATGAAATTAAGCAACAATTACATTTTAAGAGAGATAGCCGGTGAGAAAGTTGTTGTAAAACAGGGAATTCACGGCGTGGAGATGACCAGAATAATATCATTCAACGAGAGCGCTGCTGCAATGTGGGAAGAATTCTGCAATAAAGAATTTACTGCAGAAGATGCGGCAGAATTTTTGCAGAACAGATATGGAATTGATGCAGATTTGGCAAGAAAAGATTCACAAAGTTGGATTAATAAACTTGTTGAATGTGGAGCAATTGGTTTGTAAAATAAAACTGTAATCCTTAAATTTGTACATTATAATGTACATGTAATTTTTAGTTATGGTTATTATCAGTTCCGCAGAATTGCGAAATAATATGAAAAAGTATCTGGATATAGCTAAAAATGAGAAAGTTGTAATCCAGAGAGGCAAGAATGAAACTTTTGTTCTTGTTGCGCAGAATGTAAATTCAAATGAAGATTTAAGTCGTGCTATTACAGTTGACGAGGTCCTTGCTCGAGTGCGTGAAGGGTTGAATGAGATGTTTGAGCGAAAGGAGGGCCAAAATATGGCATGACGACAGTATTATTTCTTCCAGAAGTTGTAAACCAGTTTCTAGAACTTGCTGAAATTCTATATGATAAAGGTTATCTGGGATTTAAAGATGCAGCAATAAACTATTCAGAACAATTATTCAAAGATATTCAAACTTACTTGCCGCTTAAAGTAAAGAAGGATGCGCCTTCTTATTTTAAACGATATGGTAATGATTTGTTCTACTCCTCCTTCAGCAGAAATAAGAATACAACCTGGTATGTGTTCTATAGTATTCATGAAGAGAACGGTAAAACAATTTTTCTTGTAAGATATTTAGGTAACAATCACATTATTGCTCATCATCTGCTTGATGATAGTGAAGTGTAATTTAACAAGATAATAGTAATTTATATATAAATATGTTTTCATTCAGAACAACATCTTTTTTTGAGCAGCCGGATCTGGTGCTTAAGAGAGGCAAATTGGGAGTGCTGTGCAATCAGACGGCGTGGAATCCGGAGCGTGGGGAGTACCTGTTTGAGAGTGTGGCAAAGATGGGCAAGCTTACAAAAGTGTTCATGCCGGAGCATGGCCTGTTTGGAGAGCTTCAGGACCAAGTAAAATTAAATAGCGGGGACGGCTACAGCAAGCTGCTTGAGGGAGTTGAGTTCATTTCATTGTATGGCAGCAAGGAGGAGTCATTGGCTGCAAGCCTTAAGGACTTGCAGGAGATTGATGCCCTAATAGTTGAACTTCAAGATGTGGGATGCAGATACTATACCTACTTGAGCACTCTGTTCAACCTTTTCAAGGTTTTGAAAGCAAATGAGATTGACCTTCCAGTATATATCATAGACAGGATAAACCCTGCTGGAAGACAAGTGGAAGGAACAGCCCTTAAGCCTGGATACAGTTCATTTATTGGAATAGAGGGAATAGTGCACCGTCACGGACTTACATTTGGTGAGATTGCTTATATGCTTTACAATGAGATTAATGCAAAATTCCCATTGCACATCATTTCATACAAGGCATCAGCGGTAAACAGAGACCTTATGCCATGGAGCATCCCCCCTTCTCCAAACTTTCCAGGACTTTTCACTGCCCATTTCTACAGCGGACAGTGCCTTTGGGAGGGAACTAATGTAAGCGAAGGAAGGGGAACCACCCGTCCTTTCGAGATGTTTGGAGCACCTTATATGGAATCACTGTCGGGATACTGCAAAGAGAATGGATTGCAGGGCTGGAATGACCCAAAATGTCCTATTGCTGATGAGGGAATCTATGTGAGATGGATGCGTTTTATCCCAACTTTCCACAAATGGAAGGATGAGTGCTGCTTCGGATTCCAGTTCCTTCCTAACCCAAATATGCAGTACCATGCGCTGGCACACAATTTGCGCGTGATAAGGTTTCTGCATGACAATTGTGCAGAGTTTGAGTTCCGTCCCGGCAAATATGAGGCAGGAAATGACAAGACAGCAATAGAATTGTTGCTAGGAGACAAGGTTCTGGTTGACTTTGTGGCAGGAAATGGAGATTGGCACGATATTAAAGAGCATATAAAGGTAGAGGAGCAGAAATGGATACGCAAGGCCAAAAAGGCATTGTTGTATGAGGAGGAACAGTTGTTCAGAATCAAGTAATTTCTTCCCGACAATTATTTATTAACCCGCCTGGCGCGGAAAAATTTTATTCAAATTATGGCAAATCCGGTATTGAACGAAAACATTTTCAGAAAACAGAGTTATTCATATTCCCAGTCTGATGTGATGACAGTAGGTGGCACTGCAACAAAAACATTGCTTATGCTACTTATGGTGGTTGCGGGTGCTGCATATACATGGAAAATGTATTATAATGCAGTTAATCCACAATCAATTTTCCCATGGATGATTGGCGGTGTGCTTGGAGCATTTGTCCTTGCTATGATCATCTCATTCAAGCCCAAGACAGCTCCCTTCCTTGGCCCTATTTACGCTGCAGGTGAAGGTCTTGCTCTTGGTGGAATTTCTGCAGTATTCAATGAGCAGTTTGCACTTACTGCGCCAAACATAGTAATCAATGCAGTTGCCCTTACAATGGTTACAGCAATAGTAATGTTCACCGTTTACAGAAGCGGTCTGGTAAAAGTGAACAGCACATTTATGAAAGTGCTTCATATTGCTTTGATTTCAATTTTGGTGTTCTACCTTGGAAGCTGGCTGGTATCTCTATTTGGAGTAAATTTGACTATGCTTCACAACAGCAGCCCGCTAAGCATTGGTATAAGCATTGTGATTGTAGCAGTAGCAGCATTCAGCCTTCTTATGGACTTTGAGTTCATTAATCAAGCATCTGCAGCAGGAGCACCAAAATATATGGAATGGTACGGAGCATTTGGTCTTACAGTTACACTTGTATGGCTGTATTTGGAGATTTTGAAGCTACTTGCAAAATTTGCAAACAGGGAGTAAAGATTTTTTAGTATTTGGTGCTGAAAATTTTGGTATTCACAAATTGAATTGCTACATTTGCGCGCTGAAAAACTAACAATTTAAAATTTAAAGAAATGAAACAAGGTATTCATCCCGAGAGCTACCGCCTTGTAGCTTTCAAGGATATGTCAAATGACCACGTATTTATTACACGTTCATGTGTAAACACAAAAGAGACAATTGAGATTGACGGTGTAACTTACCCAGTAATGAAAATGGAGATTTCAAACACATCTCACCCATTCTACACTGGTAAGATGAAATTGGTTGACACTGCAGGTAGAGTTGACAAGTTCTACAGCCGTTACAAAAAGAAATAATCTTGTAACACAAGGTACAAAAGGAGGAATCAGAAATGGTTCCTCTTTTTTTTACAGCCGCGGATGGTAAATGTCCCGGAAAACACCTCAAAACCAGGACAATCTACATAATAAAGCCGGATCAAAATGGATTTGACCCGGCTCTTTCTATTTGAAACTAAAGACCTTAATGTGCTGTACAAGAAGAATCTTCATTTTTTGGTGCAACACCGCCACCGTATATAGGCAATCCTGGTGCACCTTCATTTTTAGTACATGAACAAATTGTTGCTGTATTATTTAAAACATAACCGGCAATGCCTCCTGTATAAGTTGTGTGCCCATAAATTGAATAACCCGCAGTTATTGAACCTTTATTTACAGTTGCTCCTCTAATTATAGACTTGCTGCTCAATAATCCTACTATACCTCCGGTATTGGCTGTCTGGTCATAACTTACAGGATCAGAAACATATTCATAGATTGATGCTCCACCAATCACGGCACCTTCGTTTATACTGCCTTCAATAATGCCAACATGCGGCAAATGACCAACAAGTCCTCCGATATTGCATCTTAATGCTTTGGCACCTTTGACTGTACCCTTATTGGTACTTCCTAAAATTTTGGTATCATTATAAATATAACCTGCAATTCCTCCCATATTTATGCCAAATTTACTGTCAACTGCAGATACATTACCCTCATTAATACAGTCTTGTACCAATGAATTTGAATAGGAGTGATAACCCAAAAGGCCACCAATATAAGAAAATCCATTACCCAGATTTGCGCCTGCACCTGTAACATTACCTTTGTTGATACTGCGGATAATATTCCTTGTACCTGAATATCCTATAAGTCCTCCTGTATAAGAATATTTAATATCTTTTGGACCAGTTACATCTGCGTAATTTGTACAGTCAACAAGATCAAAATAACCTTCACAGTGACCAAACAGACCTCCCAATTTACAATCTCTCACCTCGCCTGCAAATTCAATTGAACCGTAGTTTTCAGATTTGGAAATACCGGTTCTGCCGGCATGTCCTGCCAAACCTCCAACCATTACATTCTCTACTGATTTTACAATTATTTTTCCTTTATTGACACAGTTCTCTAATGATGTATAACATGTACCAGCTATACCTCCAATATTCAATTCTGAATTTGTTGCCTGATATGCTTCATCAACAACTGCCAAATTACCTGATATAATAGTGCCGGTATTTGAACAATTTGATGTAGAGCCGTCCATACAATATCCTGCTAGACCTCCAATAAACTGAAATGGACTTGAAGAATATCTGTCATGAGCTCCATCATAAGTAACATCACCTCCTGTTATTTGTGCATAATTATGGCAATCCGAAATATTGACGTTCGATATCCAACCACCTATACCGCCAGTGCGATTATCATAAAGTGAACTTCCTGCTGTAACAGGTCCATTGTTGGTACAGTTTGTAATGGTAATAGAACTTGAGTAAGCAGCTCCTACAATACCACCTACATAAGATTGTTCGCATGGACCTGTAGTATAACCGCCTATTACGGTACTGTAATTATGACAATTGGAAATTTCTTTACCACTAAAATATCCTACGAATCCGCCAACTGCAGTTATTACATCAGTGGTACCGGCAGATGTACCACCTTTAATCATGCCTCTTACATTACAATTGATAATATCTGTTCCCGGATCATCTGAAAGACCGGCTATAGCTCCAACACTTATAGCCGCTTTTCCCCGATAAGCAAGTGTGGTAGGCTCAACATCACACTCCAATACAACATCCATATTGAGATTTTTTACAGATGGTGCGATATCTATACCATCACTGCCGTTGTAATAACCGTCCAAGAAACCAAAGAATCCAAAAAACTGGACACCTAGTTTAGACAAAGAGTTATGTATTGGCACCATTTTACCATAGATTGTATGTCCACCTCCATCAAAATGACCGCAGAATGAATCAAATTCATAGCTATTGTCAATGTCATAACCTGAACCGATTGGAGTCCATCCTTTAGCTTCAATTACATTACCGCTGGCATCAACTACATCATAGTCACTGTCAATTGTCAAATCATGGGTAAGCTTGTAATATTTGCCAATAGTAAGGTTTGTCTTTAACATATCATAGCCATTGGCCGCATATATATCACTTCCTGAATAATCTGCCTGGTCAATCAGCCACTGCAAGTCGTTTGCTGTATGGATAATATAAGGATCACCCTCTGTACCGCTTCCAGGAACACTCTTTGATGCCGCAATACCGTTATACCAAATATATCCTCCTGAACCGTTCTGATTTACAACAACTGTATCTTTATGGCCAGTAGTTTTGGATTTGAATATAATGTATCCGTTACGTCCCTGAACATCTGAATTGGCAGCAACATCAAAAGTGTGGGTCTTTTCAGCAACTGCTTTGGTAGCAGCACTGGTAATCCAATCAACAAGGATTTCAATATCATACTCAACTGTAGAATATACCTTAACATCAATCGCTCCACCTTCTTTAACTACATTGAACATGTTTTCAGCAAAATACAATGTATCTTTATGATGTTGGATAATTTTTACAGTATCTGAATAGTCTGATCCGTCAATCTTTATGAATACATTTCCAATCCTTTCATCAAAACTTGTATTCTCGGCTATTGAAAGGACAAGAACCTTATCTTCCAAAGCTTTTGTCTGTAGAACAGATATCCACTCCTTACTGTCTTCAGCTACCTCATATTCTACATATGCATTTGTCTTGAATTTAACCTCAAGGTTCTGTTTGGCTGAAGATAAATTGAATTCATTTTCAGATAGAACTACCCCCAGCAATTCTTCCTGATAGATATATACTGTCTCTGAATAATCTTCATTCTTTTTCTTTATACGAATCTCACATGACCTTGGATCATATTCTTCATTTGCCGCAACTTTCAACACAATAGTCTTGTCCTCAAGTGCTTTGGTTTCAATATGAGATACCCAGTTCTTAGCGTTGTCGGGAATAGAAACTTCAAGATCAACATTGGTCTGTACCTCAAGTTCAAGAGTATGCTCTTTGCATGAAAGAGAGAACTCCGTTGGAGAAACAAAAATGGCATCCTGCTGTACCTGCTCAATCTCAATAGACAAGGTATCATTCATCTCTTCATCTATGATATTGATTATAGCTTGTCTTGGATCATAGCTTTCATTAGGCTCTATATCAAACAGGAATGTAGTTGTTTCCAGCGCCTTGGTACCTGCTTGTTTTATCCAGTCTGCATCAATTTCAACCTTATACTCCACATTAGCCTTAACTGTAACTTCAAGCTGCTGTGCCTCACTGGAAACTTTGTACTCATCCTTAGGCAAAACAACTCCTTTATTGGCAACCTGGCTTACCTTAACAGTTTTTGTAAGATCACCAGAAATAAATGTAATGTCAGCTGAACGATTTTCATAAGTATCATTCTCCTTTACAGTTACATTAATCTGCAATTCACCGGAAGTTCCATCTCCTCCCTGCGGTGAAACTGTACACCAACCAGGTGCAGATACTGACCATGGGTTGTTTGAAAATAATGTTAAAGTTGTACTGCTCCCTTTTGCAGGAGCACTGATTGATTCACCGGAAACTGTAAGAACCGGATTTTCTTTTTTTTTCACATGAAATGAAAAAGAGTGGAATCAACAATGATAAAAGGATAAATCTTTTCATAACAGCTGATTTTAGATATTTATAGATTTTTTAATCAGAATGAAGATTTTCCCAAATTTACAAAAAAAAAGCCGGGGTTGACACTCCGGCTTGAAAAATATTTTAAAACTGTCTATTTACCCATTGAAAGAGTGTTGTTGATATGAGCTTTTGCCATCTCAATACCCTCTGCATCAAGAGTTACATCCATAATATCACCATTTGCAAGGAACAACTGTGCATTGTTGTCGTCTACAAATTTGATAAGGTCTGAAGAATTCTCACCAGCCTCTACTCTCCATGTTTTGTTTGCTGAATCATAAAGAACTTTCATTGAAGAGTTGCCGTCTGAGAACATGTAACCGTCTTTAAGGGTTTTAATCTCAACATCTTTACCAAAGCTGTTTCTGATCATCTGCCTCTCACCTGCGCTAGCAACAAGTCTCTCGCCTGTCCAGAACTCAACTGAGTTGAACACTACGCCGTCTGCAAACATACAGATCTCATATACTGGAACAATATGGAATGCAAGAAATACAATCTCATTGATGAATTTGTCTCCAAGACTCTCGTTCCAATCTTTTACTTTGTTTGTCAACTGGAATGAACCGATACATGATGACATCATGAACGCTGCAGCAAGCAGCAAAGCTGAATTTCTAAGTGTCTTTTTCATAACAATAGTTTTTAAGTGATTTTAAAGTATCAAATTTAATAAATCTCAAAAACAGATACAAAATTATTTTAAAAAGAAACACAAATTACAGCTGCAGAGATATTATATAATAAGGTACATAGGGGATTTTTGAGTATCTTTGTCATAATATGGAACAAAGGCTCAATATAATACGCCAGTTGGCGGAAGAATATAACAAAGAGGAATTTTTCACAGGAGATCCTATCATTTTTCCCAAGCATTTTGCCAGAATAATGGAGGGTAAAGAAAGTATTGAAGGGCTGGGAAGTGAAAGTGGGAATTTGTCGGGAAGAAAATATTCACTTAAGGATGTGGAGATTGCTGCGGTGATTGCTGCGCACCTTGCATGGGGGCGCAGGGATATGATTGTGCGTGACTGCAAAAGGGCCTTTGATGAAATGAACTGGGAACCATACAGTTATGTAATGGCTGGAAACTATCGGGATGAAGACAGAAGCCTTCACAGAACCATAAAGTGGAGTGATTTTGCCGCCATTTGCGGCCGATTAAGGGAGTTTTACCTCAATAATGATTCACTGGAAATCCTTTCTCCCGACGAATTCAGAGTAAAAATCTACGGTCAAAAAAGTGAACCGAAAGCGGCCAATAAAAAGATTCATATGCTCCGCAGATGGATGGTGCGCAATGACGGTATAGTTGACCTTGGCTTGTGGAAAAACACCTCCCCTGCTTCCCTTGTGATTCCTCTTGATGTACATGTGCACCGCAGTGCCCTGAATATGGGTATAACTGCCCGAAAAGGGGCAGATATTACTACAGCGTTGGAAATCAACGAATTCCTGCACAAGGCATTTCCCGGCGACCCTTGTAAGGGTGATTTTGCCCTGTTTGCCTATGCAGCCACAATTGCAAATAATAAATAAAAGATATGAAAAGATTGTTTTTAATTGCAGCCCTGTTTGCTGCTTTAACCGCAAGTGCGCAGATAAAGTTTTCTGCAGATTTTGAGTGCGGATCAATGGAGAAAGTTGAACTGGTTTCACAGGAGACCAAAAACGGAACCGAGACCATCACCTACAATTTCTACAGCCGTTTTGATCCGGCAAACCCTGCCCGCCCTACCCTTGCCCCAAGTGCAAGATGGTACTACTTCTGCATGGAAGGGGTTAAGGATAAAGAGGTTATCCTTAATGTAAAGAACTCGGATGCAAGAAGGCCTTTCTACAGCTACGACAACAAAAACTGGATACGATTCTCAGAGACAGAGTCTCCTGATGAAAAGACAATCATTAAGAAATACAATCAGGACAAAGTATATATAGCATATTATGTTCCATATACTTACACTCGTCTGCTTGGCAAGATTCAGGAGTGGGTAAAGAACCCTTGGGTAGACTTGAGTACCGTTGGAACCAGTGAGCACGGCAGAAACATGCCTCTATTGAAAATTACAAACCGTAACGGCAAGGAGGACAAAAAGGTGGTATACATCCACGGCCGAGTACACACCAGCGAGACTCCAGGTACCTGGCACCTTGAGAGGATGATTGATGTGCTTGCATCAGACACCCCATATGCAAATGCATTGAGGGAGAACGTAGAGTTCTACATCCTTCCTTTCACTAATCCCGACGGAGTTGTAGAGGGAAACAGCCGTTCAAATTCAAACGGAGTGAACATGGAGGTGAACTGGGATGACCCTGAAGAGGTTACAACCAAAGAGGTTAAAAATATGAGGGCATTCCTGCAGAACCTTCTTAAAGAGAAAGGTGTTGACGTATTCCTTAACATGCACTCACAGAGCATGCACCAGGCAACATATTGGGTACACACTGCCGAAACCTCTTCATACAAGTTCTACAAAGACCTTATGCTTCTTGCTAACCTTACCATCAACGACAACCCATACTTTGCAAAAGGTGACCTTTGCTTCTCAAAAATGGGCAACAGATATTGCGAGGGATGGTTCTGGAACAACAGTGGCGAGAAGACCCTTGCTGTAACTTTTGAGACCCCATATACATACTACAGCCAGAACAAGGCCGGCGAGTGGGTATCGGTAGAGAACCTGCAGAAATTTGCAGACTACAACGTTCTTGCACTTGGAGACTACCTTCAGGAGGGTGCACCATACAGAATCCTTTTGGAGGAGCCGGCACAGAAGGGTGGCTTTGAAACAATGACAGACCACAGCAAATTCTACTTTGGCCAGAGCTACCTTAAAGCTACAGGCAAAAATGCTAAAGTGAAATATACTTTCAACGGCAGAAAAGAGGGTGTAAAGATTCCTGCCGGCAAATACGAGGTTTATAAATGGGCTGTTGGCGACAACCAGAAGAAAAGCAACGAGGGTGAAAATGAGTGGATTAAAGTAGGCGAGATAAACCACAAGGGTGGCAAGAAAATCAAATACACCCACACTGCTTCACAGGGCGAGCTTGTAGACCAGATTCTTCTTAAAAAAACAGAGTAATTTTTATTTTTTGCCCATTAGGACGTCGTCCCAATGGGCAAAATGACTATAAGGACAATGAAGAATTACAATAATTACATGAGTTTCTTTGGGGTGACTGAGGAGAACCTGAGGGAGCTGATTTCAATAGCACTCTCAAAAGGGGGCGAATATGCAGACCTTTTCTTTGAGCACTCGGTAATCAACGAGGTTACTTTGAGGGATGGTGAGGTTAATGCAGCTGGTACACATATAGATTATGGTGTGGGAATCAGGGTGGTTAAAGGAGAGAAAACCGGGTATGCCTATTCAGAGATAACCACTATGCCTCTTATGAAGAAGGCAGCCCTTACTGCAGCCCAGATTGCAGATGAGGCAACTGCTACACTAAAGGTTACTCCTGAAACCAGGATTCTTACAAATGGGAACCTGTACCCCATAGGGAAGAACTGGGAAGAGACCAATATAGATTATAAGATTCCATATCTGCAGATGCTCAATGAGAAGATCTTCTCAAAGGACAACAAGACTGTAAAAGTGATAGGAAAGATTGCAGACTCCAACACTCTGGTGCTGTTCTACAACTCAAACGGAGAGTCTTATACAGATGAGCGTCCAATGATAAACGTGGTGGCAAACTGTGTAATGGAGGACGGCAAAGGGAGAAGCGAAACCGGCGGAGTTTCCAGGAGTTTCAGGATGGGATTTGAGATGCTTTCAGAGGAGCTTATGGAGGAGATTGCAGCTGAGGTTACCTCAAAGACATCATTCCTGTTTGAGGCTTCACAGCCAAAAGGTGGTGCAATGCCGGTAGTAATGGGTGCAGGTGGAAGCGGAATCCTCCTTCATGAGGCTGTAGGCCATGCATTTGAGGCAGATTTCAACAGAAAAGGTACATCAATCTTCTCTGATATGATGGGACAGCAAGTTTGCAACAGCAATATAAACATTGTAGATGACGGTACACTAAAAGCAAACCGTGGCAGCTGCAACTTTGATGATGAAGGAATCCCGGGGCAGAAGACATATCTTGTTAAGGACGGAATCCTTAACTCATATCTGCATGACAGAATAAGCGCCAAATTCTATGGAGTATCCCCTACCGGAAACGGCCGCAGGGAATCATTCAGATATATGCCAATTCCCCGCATGAGGGCAACCTACATGGAGAACGGCAACTGCACCGAAGAGGAGCTTATCTCCCAAGTGAAAAAGGGAATCTATGTAGACAACTTCAGCAACGGCCAGGTGCAGATTGGTGAAGGTGATTTCACATTCTTTGTAAAGAGCGGTTATCTGATAGAAAAGGGAAAACTCACCCAACCAATCAAAGATGTAAACATCATAGGAAACGGCCCTAAAGCACTGGAGAACATTACCGGAGTGGCAAACAATTCAAGGATGGAGAATGCAACATGGACCTGCGGAAAAGGACAGTACGTTCCTGTATCTTGCGGCATGCCAAGCATTCTTGTAAAAAAACTGATTGTAGGAGGCAGCAACTAGTATGAGAACCAACAAGATAGAAAACTCATTTGAGGTAGAAGCCGCACAGAGGGCACTTGACACCGTTATGAAACTTGGTGCCCAGGCATGCCGCATTACCATGAACTTTGGGATACAGAACTCATTCTCGGCTCTTGACGGCAACCTTGAGAACCTTCAGAATGCCAACGACCGCAACCTCTACATACAGATTATATCAAACGGCCGATATGGTGCATACTCAACCAACCGCCTGAACAAGGATGAACTTGATCTATTTATAAAACAGGCCATGGCAACAAACGGATATCTTACTCCCGACAGTGCCCGCACTCTCCCTCCAAAAGAACTTTGCTGGAGCGGAATAGAGGAAGATCTTGACCAGTATGACCCATACATCCTTGAGATGGACCCGCAGAGGAAGAAAGAGATTGCATTTGAAGTAATGGACGAGATATATGGTAAGAACAAGAAGATTGTCTCAGTAAACACAGAGTACGGAGACATGCTTGAATACCAGTATATGATAGATTCACAAGGCTTTGAGGGCGACATGCTCCAGAGCAACTTTACAGTAAGTGCAGAATGTTCTGTAAAGGGACGCGGCAAAGCCAGAAGCGAAGGCTGGTGGTATGAATCTGCTCTTCACTATAAAAATTTCTCTTATAAAGGTTGTGGGGAGAAAGCTTTGGAAAGGGCTCTTGCCAAACTCAACCCCAAGGAGCTTGAGGGCGGGAAGATGAACATGATTGTAGACAACACCAGCGCAAGCAGGCTTGTATCCCCTATTTTCCAGGCACTTAACGGCAGCAACATACAGCAGAGGAACTCATTCCTTCTGAACAAAAAGGGAGAGAAAGTATTTTCTGAAAAGATGACGCTGCTTGATAATCCACACTGGAAGGGAATGAGCGGCAGCCGTTACTTTGACGGCGACGGCCTTGCTACAAAGCCTATGGACATCATCCGCAACGGAGTAGTGGAAACATACTATATTAATACATACTCAGCCAACAAGATGGAGTGCGATCCAACCGTTGAGAGCGCTTCTGTTCCATATTTTTCACTGGATGAGTATGCACCAGAGCACAGAAACCTAACCTATAAGGATATGATAAAAATAATGGGAAAAGGTGTACTGGTAACCGGTTTCAACGGTGGCAACTGCAACGGACTTACCGGAGATTTCTCATACGGAATTGAGGGATTTTATTTTGAGAACGGTGACATTTTATTTCCTGTAAGGGAAATGAACATTACCGGCAATATAGTATCTTTGTGGAACAATCTTGCACTTGTAGGAAATGATGCCAGAACCTGTTCAAGGTGGCTCATTCCTTCACTTGCATTTGAAAACGTAGATTTTACTGGAATTTGATATGAAAAAGCCTTCTTTATTATTATCACTGCTGCCAATGGTTGTGCTGGTAGCACTCATTGTAATAGGTTCAATACTGTTTGGGGATGAACTTACAAGCGGTCCTTCCCAGATTGCACTTTTGGGCGGTGCACTTACAGGTGCGCTCATTGCAATGACAAGACTTGGCATCAGCTGGGAGAAAATTGAGGCCGGAATTGCCGACAACTTCAGCAAATCCGGAGGAGTATTCTTCATCCTGCTCTCAATTGGAGCACTTACATCTTCATGGATGCTGTCGGGAGTAGTGCCAACATTGATTTATTATGGACTTCAGTTGATCAACCCTTCAATATTCCTGCTGGTGATTTTCATCTTCACAGCATTGATTTCCCTTATTTTGGGAAGTTCATGGACAACCATTGGTACAATTGGTATAGCCATGTTGAGTGCCGGTGAGATTATGGGATTCAACAGCGGATGGCTGGCTGGTGCAATTATATCGGGAGCATATTTCGGTGACAAGATTTCACCTCTTTCAGATACTACAAACCTTGCTGCAAGCATCTCTGGAGTAGATTTGTACAAGCATATCAAGTATATGCTCATTACCAACATTCCAACTGTTGTAATTTGTGCAGTGATTTTTGCTGTCGCAGGATTTGCAATTCCTACAACATCAAATCTTGATGTGGCTGCTGAGTGCACCATGATTGAAAATACATTCAATGTATCACTTTGGCTGCTTCTGATTCCTGCTGCTACAATCTTTATGATCTACAAGAAAATGCCGGCATTCCTCACACTGTTCATCTCTGCAATTGTGAGTTCGGTAATTGCAGTATTCGTTCAGCCGCAGATCATTGCACAGATAACTCCATATGCTGTGAATTCAATCCACACCTTCATCTATGCACCTCTCAAAATAATGTCAATGCCTTTGGACATTACAACTGAGAGTGCAATGCTAACTGAGCTGGCCTCTACAAGCGGTATGGCAGGTATGCTAAATACCGTTTGGCTGATCATGTGCGTTTGTGCATTTGGTGGTGTGATGGAAGCTGGCGGATACCTTGAAGCCATTACTGGGAAGATGGTCAAGTTTATTAAAGGTCACACTTCACTTGTTGGAAGCACACTTGGAACCTGTATCATCAGTAACCTTACCCTTTCAGACCAGTATATGTCAATCATCCTTCCTGGCAAAATGTTTGCAGACATATACAAGAAAGAGGGATATGAACCGCAGCTGTTGAGCCGTTCACTGGAAGATTCTGCAACTGTAACTTCTGTACTGGTTCCATGGAATTCATGTGCAGCAATGCAGAGCAGTGTACTGGGAATCCCTACCCTTGCTTATCTGCCATATTGCTTCTTCAATCTGCTTTCACCGTTTGTTTCTTTAGCAATTGCAGCAATAGGATATAAAATTACCCGTTTCGGCAAGCCGGTAAGGGGCAAAAATTTGAAATAATGGAAAAAATGAAGCAAATTTGCATGCTTTAAAATTGAATAATAATTAAAAACATAAACAGAAATGGAAATTAATCTAAACAAAGTTGTTTCGTTATCATATACTTTGGAAGTTGATGGCGACGTGATTGAGACAGTAACTGCTGAGAAACCTATGATGTTCATCTTTGGTACAGGCTACCTTCTTCCTAAATTTGAGGAGTACATTGCAGGCAAGAAAGTTGGTGACACATTTGAGTTCACTCTAACAGAGGATGAGGGTTACGGCAAAGTAAACCCGGATGCCATTGTTGAGCTTCCTAAGAAACTTTTTGAGATTGACGGCAAGATTGAGGACGGTCTTCTTACACCTGGCAACGTTCTTCCTATGATGGATTCGGAGGGCAACAGACTTAACGGTGCAATTGATGATGTTAAGGAGGATACAGTAGTAATGAACTTCAACCACCCTCTAGCTGGTGCAGCACTTCACTTCACAGGTAAAGTTGAGGCAATCAGAGAGGCTACTGAGACTGAGCTTACCAACGGTCTTTTCAATGAGAAAGTACAGCACTCTTGCGGAGACAGTTGCGGTTCAGACTGTTCATCATGCGGTTGCGGTGGCTGCCACTAATATTAAAACAGAAAAATAACAGAAATCCCTGCAGGAAATGCTCCAGCAGGGATTTTTTTATAAAGTGCCCTTTTGGACGACGTCCAAAAGGGCACTTGTAGGTATAGTTAAGGTGAAATTGGGAAGATGACTACTCTGACTGGAGCTTTTTAGCGGCTTTCCGTTTTTCACGTTCCTGTTTTTCGTAAGCTTTCTGGGCTTTAGATTTGCCTCTGAACAGATCTTTGAATGAGTTGAACTCTTTCTGGTATACAATACCTACTCCGCTGCGTTGGCTGTTCTCGGCGTCATTATAAGCAGAATATTTATCCTCTGCATGGGAGAAAAGATCCAGACGGACATTACCGGAATTGTCCAGCTTAATTTGTACATCAAGATTGCCTATAAGATTTCTTTCGCTATGGGCATACGGATCATTGCCAATATTGCCGTTTATCACTACCCTATTGTTGAAGAGCTGGGTAGAAACAGCTACATCAAAGATATCGGTTGTCCCTTTTTCTCCAGGCTGATACTCCAGACCAAGATCTACTGGAATTCCCAACTGATGGAATATATTGCTTATCTGGTTGCTCAACATCTCGGAGGCATTTGAATACCACATTGATGAGTTGTTGGCAATGCCACTCTGGTCGTCGGGAATGAAATTGCCCGTAACTAGCAAAGCCATAAACTGTTTCTGAATCTTGCCTTGGGTATTGAATGCACTCTCTACCCTAATCTTAGTTGTTGGATCAAGGTCAGGTATATCAATCTTAAAGTTCAGTTCCGGATTCATCATCTTGCCCTGCATTCCAATGATACAGTTAACAGTACGCCTAGTTGCCACACTGCTGGTATCTGAAATAAGGGCATTTATGCTGGATTTTGTAGTGTAAATTGCATCAAGGTCCAAAGTAGTATTGGTAATGTCTCCGTTGAAATTTATGGATCCGCCAGGCTGCAGAAGGAAATCCCTGGTAGCAATACCGGCAAGGACAAACTTGTAGCTTCCGTCAGTTACATGGTAATCTCCATAAAGGTCAAAGATATCCCTTGTAGGATTGATTGCAAGACCTATTGCACCATTTCCCCTTGCCTTTATCACATCTCCAACGCTTTTGTCAATCTCAATCATAACCTCAGCATCCGGTGTTACCCTTGCATCAACTTCAACACTTAACTCTGTAGATTTCTTTACAAGATTTGCTTTAAGTGTCTGCAATGAATCATATACATCCACCTTATGATCTTTGTAAGGTTCAACAAAAGTGAGCAGATTGGTCTGCGAAGCAGTTGCCGAGTTCTGCAAAGGGATATGAATTGAGGTTTTCTTGTTGGAAACCACATCTATATCAATGTTTATCTTGTGGAGAGGACCTTTAAGATGAACAGAACCTGTGGCAAAGGCCTGACCATAAAAATACTCGTTGTCGGTCTCCTTAGTATCGAGACATTGGAGGTTTGTAAAGGTAACTTTAGTATCAAGATGGAAGTCCCTGAAATAGTTGTAGCCAAACTTTCCGCTCATAAAGCCTTTAGAACCAAATTTGTCTGTTAAAGGAAGTTCTGTGAAGAAAATGCCCCTCTCGTTAAGCTCAAACGGTCCGTTTATTGTATATGGAACCTGAGTAAAGTTCAACTTGAAATTCAGGTTATTGAAATGACAGTTCTCTCCGGTAAGGGAAAGCCTGTTAAGTGGTCCCGACAGTTTAAGTTCTCCCGACATGCTTCCACTCGAGCGCGATATTAAATCTGAAAGGAAAGGCTCAAAATACCCCACAGACAAATCCTCCAAAGATGCATTCAAGTTCAAATATGAATCTTCAGGCCTATAGAAGCCGTTGGCATTAAGGGTAATCTTGTTGTCGAGACTGGATTTGATGAAGAGATTCAGTTCTTTATCCCAATCATTCCACTTGCTCATCAGTTTTATATTGCCAACTTTATTCTTATAAACATATACATCTGAACCTTCAATATTGAAGAAAGCCTTAGGTGCCCTGTAAAGGTCTGAGATCACACCGTTTCCAGAGAAATTTCCCTGTATATCAAAAGCTCTGCTAAGGAAAAGGTTAAAGATTCCCACATTGAAATTATTGAGACCAAAGTTCAGGGTATCAGCACTGTACTTGCATACATTACCATATAATGAAAACTTCTGGTCATCATTTACAATATTGAAATTCCTGACAGAAATAATGCTGTCGTTATAGATAATCTCTGAAGGGGTAATAATCCACTTCTCCCCTTCCAGCCTGATGTTTGAACTGTCGAGAAGATTCACATAAATACTTTTCTCCTCCCCAAACTCCACTTTAGTGATAATTTGTGCACTGTTGTTCTCAGTAGAGTCATTCTTGAATGTGAATCCTGCATCCAGAACATTATTGGCAGCACACAAACCAATTGTAGTACTGTCCATAGTCATGCCTGCAAGATGAACCTGATCTGAAAACAGTCTTACATCTGTAGAATCACCTGCAGCATTAAGAGAAAGGTTCAGCCCCTTGAAATAATGGGAATTGAGTGCAAGTCTTCCCGACAGCAGAGAACATTTGAGATTATCATCCCTGTCAATGAAAACATCAAGCCTGGTACTGTCTTCAATGTAGAGTCCATTGAATGCAACATCCAACAGTGCTCTGGTCTTGAATGTTTGAAGTGAGAGATTATAGATGCCTCTCCTGAAAGTACATGCAGTATCTGTCGGGAACATATTGTCCACTTTGGAATATGCTGCAAGATTCAGGAATTTCTTTACAAAAATGTCTGCCGGAGCAGCTCCGGAATACTCCATCCGTGCAAAGGGCGCATCAAGGATAGCAGAATGTAAAGTGCTGGAATTATATAATTTAAGTCCAATTTTATCAGCCTGGTAATCTCCTTTGTCAGATCTGAAATTGAACCCTTTTATAAGCGCTTCTCCAGAAATTACATCTTCACTCTCCGCAAGAAACTTTACATCAGAATTGAAAGACATCTCTGAAACATTGTTGGACATGTCAAAATTCAGTGCGGCGAGATTTGCATAGGCAAGTTCAGCTGAAAAATCGCATTCACTGCCATTGAGAGGAGAATCTTTAAGGGAAGCCATTCCTCTGTAGGCAAATTTGAAATTTGGGTCGTTTGACAATATCTCCCCGTTAAAGATACCATCCTCAAATACACCTTTTCCTTGAATTTGGGAATAGTTATATCCGTAGAAAAAGAAATTGTCAATATTCAAAGAATCAACAGCCATATCAATTCCTCCACTTCTTTTAAAGAGTACATCCATTGAAGCGCTTGCTGTACTCTCGCCCAATATCCCTTTATTCAATATGTGTCCAAGGTTGACATTGTCAACACTTACTGAACCTTTAAACCTGCTCCCCATTTTATTCTCTACCCTGAACAGAAGATCTACATCGGCATTACCGACCCCAGATGAAATCTTACCGTCAATTACAAAATCTGTAAGCATACCGGTAAGGGTACCGTTATACCTGAAACTTGTACGGGGTGCCAATGATGCAAGTGTCTTGTTTTTGTGGGTAATATTTATAGATGCAACTATATTGGCAATATCATTGAAAGTGGTTGAACTGTTGTAAATGGTTGCAACAGCCATAGTACTGGCAACTGCAGGAAGTCCTGTCACCCTCGCATCTATCTCAAGGAAAGAATGTCCGCTTTCGGATGTTACAACAAGTTTCTTGGTGGAAAGGTCACGTACAGGTCCTGATATTGCACCATTTATATAAAAAGCAAGCGAACTCCCGGCAAGTGAAGGGGCTATTTTTCCTATACTTTTGAAATTCAGATATGAGCCGTTCATATCCAGCCCCAAACGCACTTTCTGTGTAAACTCGGACAAGTCTTTAGGGGAATCATATTTCATATAGAAATACCTGGATTTTATGGTAGAATAACTGTCCTGAAGATAAAATTCGCTCACAAGTGTTTCAGTACCGCTCACCCTCGCATTTCCTTTGAGATTAACCAATGCCATACCGCTCTTGTCGGTTCCTTGGATGGTATTGATACAGGCATACAGAGTATCAGACTTCAGATGCACATCACTGATATCAATATTGATGTCCTTCACATCAAGATCAGCAAAATTTATTGTCTGCTCCCCTTTAAAGCGGTATCTGGTGTGGTTCTTCATTGTAAACCTGAAGTCCTTTACCTGAACAGTATTCGCAAGAAGGGAAGGAAGGCTTCCTGTGGTATCCTTCTTCTCCTTTTTCTGAATTTTGAATATCCTGTCGAGATTGGACCTTCTGTTTGCTTCAGTCTGGAGGTTGAATACTCCACCATTGACAACAATCTTGTTGAGTTTGAATTTTCCCTGAAGCAGATCGGAAACATCAATATTCACCGACAGTTTGTTAACTGCAAGAAGTGTATCTGAATATCCGCAATTTGTCCTTAAGGAATCCAATAGAGGGGTATTCTCTTTGGAAACTACAGCTATATCCTTAATTATAAGCTTATTGAAGAACAGATAATAAACCTTGCCAACAGTGATTTCGCCATCTATCCTGCTGGAAACTTTAGAAACTGTCTTATGTGCAAGCCAGGTCTGGATTTTGGGGAACTGAATGACAATGATTGCTGCCACCTGTAATGAAACAAGCAGAGCAAACAGCGCAACCGATATTTTTACAAACTTTTTGATAAAATTGTGTTTTAAGTATCCCCAAATAGCAAATTTAATCAAAAAAACTGAGTAGATTTGCAATTATATTAAAATCTTTATGAGCTATTTAATTTTAGGTATTGAGTCTTCATGCGATGATACATCCGCTGCAGTAATCAGGGATGAATATCTTCTATCAAACGTAATGGCAAGCCAGGAAGTTCACAGAAATTATGGTGGTGTTATTCCGGAGCTGGCTTCACGTGCACACCAGCAGAATATACTTCCTGTAGTTGACCAGGCGCTTAAGAAAGCTGGAGTTACAATGGACCAGATTGATGCCATTGCATTCACCAGAGGCCCAGGCCTTCTGGGATCTCTATTGGTGGGTACTTCCTTTGCAAAAGGACTCTCTATCTCCACCGGCAAACCGCTTGTTGAGGTGAACCATCTTCAGGGCCACATCCTCTCACACTTCCTTAAAGAAGAGGGCAAGGAGAACAGGTCACCTGAGTTCCCATTCCTTTCACTGCTGGTTTCCGGAGGTCACACTCAAATTGTAAAAGTAACTGATTACCTTAACTTTGAGGTTATAGGACACACTATAGACGACGCCGTTGGCGAGGCATTTGACAAATGCGCCAAAATGATGGGCTTGGGTTACCCGGGTGGCCCTATCGTTGACAAGCTTGCCAAAGAGGGTGACTCTAACCGCTTCAAATTCTCAAAACCGCACATCCAGGGTCTGGACTACAGCTTCAGCGGAATCAAGACCTCATTGCTGTATTTCTTGAGAGACCAGCTTAAGGAAAACCCTAACTTCATTGAAGAGAACAAGGCCGATATATGTGCATCCTTCCAGAAACACCTCATTGACATTCTTCTCGACAAACTTGTTAAAGCTGTAAAGGAGACCGGAATCAAGCAGATAACCATTGGAGGTGGTGTATCAGCCAACTCAGGCCTTAGAGAAAGAATATATAATGAAGGTGTAAAGAGAGGCTGGACAACATTTATCCCTGAATTCAAGTTCACAACAGACAACGCAGCAATGATTGCAATGAGCGGATTGTGCAAATTCCGCCTTGGCATGACATGTCCAATAGATGCAGCCCCTATTTCAAGGGCAGCAGACATGAAATAACGGGTGGCGCAGTACACCCTTTTAACCAGCAATTTATGAAAGAGGTAGAAGTTGTATTTCCTGCAAAGTTCAATCCTACAGACAAGGATATAATAGCCGCATGTGAAAAGGCATTGAGGGCCCGACCGGGCGCAGTAATCTCACACGAGGTAAGAAAACGCTCTTTGGATGCCCGCGGCGGAGACATCAAATTCAGATATAGGGTAAATGTGGCGCTAAGAGGAATGGAACCAATTGAGCCATACAAACTTGCAGAATTTAAAGATGTTCATGACGCTGAGCCTGTAATTATTGTAGGATGCGGCCCTGCAGGGCTATTTGCAGCATTAAAACTTGTACAGCTCGGCCTGAAGCCAATTGTTCTTGAGCGCGGAAAAGATGTGCACCAGCGCAAATTTGACATGGCAAAACTCTCCCGCGAGCAGAAAGTGAACCCCAACTCCAACTACTGCTTTGGAGAGGGAGGTGCAGGTACCTTCTCAGACGGAAAACTCTATACCCGTTCTACCAAAAAGGGTGACATAAGGGAAATACTCAATCTGTTTGTACACTTTGGAGCAGACCCTTCAATATTGATAGAATCCCATGCCCACATAGGATCCGACAAGCTTCCCCGCGTAATTGAAAACATGCGCAACTGTGTAATTGAGCATGGAGGGGAGGTGCATTTCAATTCACACGTAGTTGACTTTGTGCAAAATGGTGACAAATGGGATTCCGTTGTGGAAGATGTAAATCTTCCCGATGGTGATTCGTCGGGAAGAAAAATATACTCCGCTAAAAATATCATACTTGCAACAGGCCACTCGGCAAGGGACATCTATGAATTGTTCAACGCCAAAGGGTGGACAATTGAGCCAAAAGGTTTTGCACTTGGAGTACGTGTGGAGCACCCGCAATCGTTAATAAACAACATCCAGTACCACGGAAAATACCAGCCATACTTGCCTACTGCAGAGTATTCTCTTGTAGCACAGGTAGATGGCAGGGGTGTATTCTCATTCTGCATGTGTCCTGGAGGAATCCTTGTACCGGCTGCAACATCAGAAGGTGAAATGGTTCTCAACGGAATGAGCAATTCTGCCCGCAACTCAAAATGGGCAAATGCGGGTGTTGTAGTACAGGTAAACCCGGAGGATGTTCCGGAGTATGCAGAACACGGCCCGCTTCAGGTATTGAGATTCCAGCAGGATGTGGAGCGCAAACTGTTTGCAAACAGCAACAGCATAATGGCTCCGGCACAGAGAATGGAAGACTTCTGCCGCGGCATTGTTTCAAAAGACCTTCCTGAGACATCATACAAACCGGGAGCCTATCCTGCCCCACTCCACGAGCTGCTGCCTCCGTTTGTAGCAACCCGTCTACAGAAGGCATTCCCCGAGTTCAACAAGAAGATGCGCGGCTACTACACCAACAAAGCCCTTTTGCTGGCTGTTGAGTCACGCACATCATCACCGGTAAGGATTCCAAGAGATAAAGAGACCCTGCAGCATGTCTCACTTCCAGGTATATACCCTTGCGGAGAAGGTGCAGGCTACGCAGGAGGAATAGTCTCATCCGCCATGGACGGAATCAACTGTGCGGTGAAGATATTTTCCGGGGAAGAACAATAAGGGAGTTCTCCGTGCTTTTGTCCACGCAAAAATTCCCAAAAGGCTTGACCTTTGACTTGAGATACAGACAGCTATAACAAGATTTCAGTGTGCCATCCGTTAAGATTCCCAACGGATGGCACACTTGCCATTTACTATAGTGTATTACAATAAGTGTAGAACGTGCCATCGTCTTGGAACTGGCATCAAAAATTACTATATTGCAAAAAACACAGAAAACAATATTATGAAAAAACTGGTTACATTACTTGTAATGGCCCTGTTTGCATCACAGGCCATGGCGCAAATCAATATGAAAGATTCTACTGTACAGGTAGTTGCATATTGGGAAAAGGGGGAGAAATACAATTACTCTTTAAAAACATATGACTACAAAATAACTGGGAATGATACAACATGGACATCCAGAACCAACAGTATCTTCAGTATAGAAGTAATTGACAGCACAGCTACCGGTTATTTACTCAAATACACATCCCTGGATGAGATGGGCACATCATCGCTAAAAGGAGATGAAGACTTCTCAAAAAAAATAGAGAAACTGGCTTCAAATATTCCATTAATATTAAAAACTGATGAATGGGGGTATTTTGAAGGTATAGAAAACTTTGAAGAGTACCGGAAACAATTGAATCAAGTTATAGATCTTGCATTTGAAGAGGTTGAAAAGTTACTGGATGCCCAAAGCAAGGAGCAAAAACTCAGCAAGAAAGAGAAAAAAGAGCTAAAGGATCAGACAAGCACTATGGTAGCCAAACTGAAAACATTGTTCAATAATGAGAATTATGTGTACAAATCCATTGAACCTCTAACCGCAATTCTTACATTTCATGGTGGTGAATTTGAAATAAGAAAAGAATATACAAGTGAAAGTAAAACCCCGTCACCTTTTGAAGAAGGGAAATCTTTGAATTCACATAACTCTTATGGTGTATACAGTTATAATCCCGAAAATAGTGTAACAACTTTTTTTCTGGAACAGGTATATGACAACAATCAGCTCACTGAAGCCACTCTTGCAATGTTAAATAAATTACTGCCAGAAGATCAGAAACTTACAGAATTGCCTGAAAACCAGAAACTGGAAATGAGTATATTGACCATGGTGGATGTACACACATACACCGGCTGGCCAACATACGGACTTAATGTACAATTGACAACATCCCAAGATGTGAAAAAAATCAAAAAATGGGAGGTTGATATAATCCTGGAGGATTAAATTGTTTCCTCGCAGATATTGCCAATCTTTGATTTGTCATACGGCCTCTCCACACGGATGTAGTTGCCGGTATAACCATACATCATACCACCTTTCTGGGTTGACTCAAATAACACCCATTGGGTGGTATTTTTATGTCTTGCAACATACTCTTCGTGCAACTGCTCTGAGAGTTTTGTCAACGCCTCTACCCTTGCAGTCTTGGTTGCCTCGTGTACCTGGTCAGGCATTTCAGCCGCAGGAGTATTGGCCCGTCGGGAGTAAGGGAACACATGGATGAATGCTGGTTTTATGGTGTTTTTCAAGAAGTTGTAGCATTTTTCAAACTCCTCGTCGGTCTCACCAGGGAAGCCTACTATTACATCAATTCCAAAGAAAACGTCTCCCATAATGCGGCGGACCATCCCAATCTTTTCAGCAAACATTGCTGTGGTATAGCGGCGGCGCATGACTTTAAGTACAGCATCTGAGCCGCATTGCAGAGGAATGTGGAAATGGTTCTGGAATTTTGTACCGCTGGCAATCCACTCAATTATATCTTCGCGCAAAAGGTTTGGTTCAATTGAAGAGATACGGTATCTCTCAATTCCTTCAACCTCATTAAGAGCTTTTAGAAGATCAAGAAAATCTTCGCCGGTTGTACGTCCGTAATCGCCGGTATTTACACCTGTAAGGACAACCTCCTTAATACCTTTGGCTGCAATGGCTTTTGCCTCCTCTACCAATACTGAGATGGGTAGATTACGGCTCTTGCCGCGGGCCAGTGGAATTGTACAGTATGAACAATGGTAGTTGCAACCGTCCTGAACTTTAAGGAAAGAACGGGTTCTCTCACCGCTTGAAAATGCAGGGAAAATGGTTTCAACTTCGTTGATGGCACAAGAGTATGAACGGGCAGTGCCCTGTTTTGCTGGGAGTTCACTTACCAACTGGAACACATCCCCTTTACGGTCTGCTCCCACAACAAGATCAACACCCTCAATTGCCATAATCTCTGCAGGTTTCAGCTGGGCATAGCAACCTGTAACTGCTATAATTGCATCTGGGTTCTGCTTGTGGAGCTTCCTTATGGCCTGACGGCATTTTTTGTCGGCGTGCTCAGTAACGCTGCAGGTATTTATCACATAAATGTCTGCTGGCTTGTTCTGCGCAACCTTCACGTAACCGTTGTCGAGAAACTGCTGGGCTATAGTGGAAGTTTCTGAAAAGTTAAGTTTACACCCTAATGTTACAAATGCTACTGTCTTGTCTGTCATATTCTCTTGTTTGCCAATTCAATTTATAGATTCATGGTTACCCTTGAGGCGAATACCTGTCCTCCCAAAGGAGGATTGAGTTTTGAGATCTGTACCTGGGCACGCTCAATGTATGGGAACTGAGCCTTTACGGCATCAAGGATTCTCCTTGCAACATGCTCCAACAGGTGTGATTTTATCTCCATCTGCTCTTTTATCACGTTGTATATCAACTGATAATTTAGGGCATCTTCTATATTGTCTGTGGCAGCAGGTTTGCTTAAGTCTGCTTCTGCCCAGAAGTTTACAAGAAATTTATTCCCGATGATCTGTTCTTCCTCAAAACATCCGTGATATGCATAGAAATGCATGTCAATTAATTCTACTCTGTCCATATAATTTATAATATTTGAGAAACATTTTGAAATAGGGGACGACGCAGTCTCCTCTGCTTCGTCATTGCTTCGCAATAACTCGCAACCGTCGAATGAGGTCCCCTATTTCAAATTATTCCTCAATTCTTTTTCAATTATATTAATAACTCTTTTAACCCAACAGCACGAATACACATGGCCTTTTGCCAATCTCCAGCGGAGCTTTCTTCCAGTCGGCAACCGACTTGGTGATGATTATCTGGGTTGGGAGTGTTATGTCTGCGGCTACGCAGATTCTGGTTTTTGGGGCGCAGGTTGAGAGCATGTCTGCAAACAGCTGGCCATTGCGGTAAGGGGTCTCAATAATTATTTGAGACTGTTTAAGCTGCTGGGAAACTTTCTCAATCAGTTTGATTTTGGCTTTCCTTTCATCGGGCTTTACAGGAAGATAGCCTGTAAATGCAAAGCACTGGCCGTTGAGGCCGCTGCCCATAAGTGCCATCATCAAAGAGGAAGGTCCTACAAGAGGACAAACCTCAATGCCGTGTCTGTGAGCAAGGTCAACAAGCTGTGCACCCGGATCTGCAACGGCAGGAAGTCCGGCCTCGGAGATTAGTCCTACATCATTGCCATCGAGAAGAATTTTAATATAACTCTCAATTTGGGCAATTGGGGTGTGCTCATTCAGTTCATACATCTGAAGCTGTTCAATACCCCCCTTCAGGCCTGCTCTTGAAAGATATCTCCTCACAGTCCTGAACTCTTCAACCACATAATGGTTGATATTGTGCAACAGATCCAACACATAAGAAGGAATTACCTCCTTAGGGTCATTGTCTCCAAGAGGAGACGGAATAAGATATAATTTTCCTTTGCTCATAGAAGACAAAGGTAGGGAAAAATATCTAACTTTGCAGTATGGGAAAAATCACATTTTTAGGTACAGGAACATCTCAGGGCGTTCCAATGATTGGATGCAGCTGCCCTGTCTGCACATCGGAGAATCCAAAGGACAACAGACTCCGCACCTCTGCACTTGTAGAGGTTGACGGTTTCCGCATACTCATAGATTGCGGACCGGATTTCCGCCAGCAGATGCTGCGTGAGAAAATAACTGATATAGACGCAGTTATCCTCACCCACCAACATAAAGACCACACAGGAGGCATGGATGACATCCGTGCATTCAACTACTTCCGCAAGGAGGCATTTCCCATCTACGCAGAGAGAAATGTGCAGGACTCCCTCAAAATGGAGTACTCTTATGCTTTTGCAGAATACAAATACCCCGGAGTGCCGGAATACAAACTGCACACAATTGATGAAAATCCTTTCACAATTTCCAAGGTTCTTCCCGACGGAAACACAATATCCCTAACAGTCACACCAATAAGAGTTTTCCACTACATGCTACCTATCCTTGGATTCAGGTTTGGCAACATGGCATACATTACCGACGGAAGCAGGATACCAGAAGAGGAATTTAAAAAACTGAGAGGACTTGACCTTTTCATCATCAATACCGTACGAAAGGAGAAACACATTTCCCACTTCTCTTTGCCGGAGGCTCTTGATATAATAAAAAAGGTAGCCGCTCCACGCAACTACCTTACTCATCTGTCTCACCAGATTGGCACTTATGCACATCTGGAATCAATATTGCCAAGCAATGTACAGCCTGCCTACGACGGGCTTAAACTTGATTTCTAGCGGCTTATAACACCGCTTCCAATCATCTCCTCCTCACCATGGGTGTACCACGCGGCAAACTGACCTGCCGAGATACCCCTCTGCGGTTTGTCAAACACTATGTACAGTCCGTCTTCCTCCCTGTAAAGGGTTGCCTGCTGAAGAGGCTGGCGGTACCTGATACGCACCATATAGCGTCGGCGCTCGCCTACCTTAAGCTCCAGGTCTTCCCTTATCCAATGGATCTCCTCATTATAGATCTTCAAGCCTTTACGGTACAATCCGGGATGCGAATGTCCCTCACCAACATATATGATATTGTTCTCAATATCAATTGAAATAATGAAGATTGATTCCTTATGTCCACCAATATTCAATCCACGGCGCTGGCCTATGGTATAGAATTGGGCACCGGTATGTTTTCCAATCACCTTGCCGTCTGCTGGGGTATAGGCTGCTGGGGCAGCAAGTTTCTGCAACTCGTCGGGAGTATAATCTATATATCTCTCTCCCAACTCATTAGGAGTTAGAATTACATTTCCTTCAAGGTCTGCAACGCACTCACCTGCTTTTAAAGCCTGCTGGGTAAACGGTTCCCTCTCCTGCTCGGTTGCAAAGATCTCCACAACATTTCCCTCCTTTGACTTAAGTTTCTGTTGAAGGAAAACAGGAAGGTCTACTTTACCTACAAAGCATATTCCCTGGGAATCCTTCTTCTCCGCACTTGGAAGTCCTGCCTCCTTGGCAAGTCGTCTTACCTCAGGTTTGTCAATGTCACCTATCGGGAAAAGGGCCTTTGAAAGCTGCTCCTGCGAAAGCTGGCAAAGGAAATAGCTCTGGTCCTTGTTCTTGTCGTCACCGGCAAGGATACGGTAAATCTTCTCACCCTTCTCATTTACAAACTCATCCTTCTTGCAGTAATGGCCGGTTGCAACATAATCCACACCAAGCTCAAGGGCGCATTTGAGAAAAGCATCAAACTTTATCTCCCTGTTGCAGAGCACGTCGGGATTAGGGGTACGTCCCTTCTCATACTCGCTGAACATATAGTCCACAACCTTCTGGCGGTAGATGTCGCTCAAATCCACAAAATGGAAAGGAATGCCAATCTTCTTGGCAACCATCTCGGCTACAAACCTGTCCTCCTCCCATTCACAATCTCCATGGAGTGTGCCTGTGGTATCGTGCCAATTCTGCATGAACAACGCAACCACATCATGACCTGCCTTTTTGAGCAAAAGTGCCGCAACACTTGAATCAACTCCTCCCGATAATCCTACTGCTATCTTCATATCTATCTAATTTTCTTTTTATTAAGTACTGCCTGATACTCTCTGGCATTCCTGTTGTGCTCTACAAGAGTTCTGGCAAACCTGTGTGTACCGTCCATTGAAGGACTCGCACAAAAATACAAATAATTATGCTTCTCATACCCAAGCACCGCTTCAATTCCTTTAATGCTTGGAATGGTTATAGGGCCAGGAGGAAGTCCAATGTTTTTATAAGTATTATAAGGAGAATCAACTTTCAGGTGCCTGAAAAGTATCCTTTTAATGGATGGATCCCCAAGTGCAAATTTTACAGTAGGATCTGCATCAAGTTTCATCCCTCTCTTAAGCCTGTTCATATACACTCCGGCAACCCTTGGCATCTCCGGACCATAATTGGTCTCTTCACAAACAATCGAAGCAAGTACAGAGACCTCCTGAGGAGTAAGGCCAATCTGGGAAGCTTTTGCAGTTCTCTCTGTGTTCCAGAACTTTTCATACTCCTTCTTCATCCTCTCCACAAACTTTTCCGGTGTAATTGTCCAATAAACCTCATAAGTATTTGGAAGGAACATACTCATAAAATTCTCCTTGTTGAACCCGCAACCTTTCCACACATCCTCCCTGCACAAATACTCCATAAATGCAGCAGAATCAGCTGCCAGTTTCTTTCCAAGTATTCCCGACAGTTTCTCCAATCCCCTGATATTGCCGCTGAGAGTGAGCATCATAGGGTTCTCCCAACCCATTGCCAGTGTCCTTACAATCTCCTTGTTGGTTTTGTCGGGAGTAAAAATGTACCTTCCTGGTTTGAACTTTTCTTCAAGCGAAGCCCTTTGGGCAACCTTGCCGAATGACTTCATGTCTCCCACTGCTGTTGCAATGGAATCCAACATCTGTCCATAAGTGCTCTCCAGCGGAATATAGACTGTAGTTTTTTGGACAACACTTTTCTTGTACTCATTAAGGTATCTTGGAACTGCCACTGCTGCAACGCCTATAATGACACCAATAATTGAGCCTATAATTATCTTTTTCATTTATTTAAGTTTCAGGCGGGTTCCTATTTTCAGTTCATTTGCCTTAATGCCGGGATTGAGCTTTTGGATTTCTGCAACTGTAAGGCCATGCTTCCTTGCAATTGAATACAGGGTATCACCCTTTCTTATAAGGTAATATGCATTATCCTGCTGTTGCTTGTGGTGAGAGTTTTGTTGACTCTCTTCTGTTTGTTTTTGTATCCTGTTTCCTCCTGTAGCCTGTTCCGGTGCAGAACCGGCCTGATCAGGCTCAAAACCGGTAAATTTATAATACTTGTCACTGGCCTTTTTAGCCTTTTTAGCCGCCTTTGCTGCCTTACGGTCCAACTTCTCCATCCTCATTTTAAGTCTCTGTGCACGTCGCTGTGCAAAAGTGCTGCTGTATTTCTCCGAATATTTCTGTTTTGAATCGTATTTGTACAGTTCATGCTCCTCAATAATATTGATAAGCAACTGTGCATACTTTGGATTTGTAGCATAACCGGCAGCCTTAAGACCATGTGCCCAAGCCTTGTAATCCGTTAACGGGAGATCAAACAGTGAAGCGTAACGTGTACGGGAAGAGAGGAAATTAGAATGGTCAGTAAAAGAATCCTCTGCGTTCTTGTATTTTCTGAAACACTCCCTTTTTGCATCATCATCATGCCTGATTTTCTTTCCTTTCCAACCGTCATGGCACTTTATACCAAAATGGTTGTTGGCCTTCTTTGCCAAAGTGGAATTTCCGTCGGATGATTCAAGACATGCCTGTGCAAGAATAATACTTGCAGGGATGTTGTGCCTGTACATCTGCCTGATGGCAATATCCTTGTATTTTTTAATATATTGCTCCCTGGTAAGATTCTGCGCACCAAGGCCAAAAGCTGCAAAAACAAAAAGCAGCACCAATGAAAATTTTCTGTAACTCATTCAACAAAGGTAACAATAAAATGTATCTTTGCAGTAAAACCGCTGCACTATGGAAGAAAAAGATATCAACATCAGCTACAAAGAATACAATTCAATTTGTGATCTTCCCGACAATTACAGGAACCTCCTGGAAAAGGCCATTGAAGCAACAAAATCCTCATATGCACCGTATTCCGGATTCAATGTAGGTGCTGCCGTACTTATGGGCAACGGTGAAATTGTAACCGGATCAAACCAGGAAAATGCTGCATCCCCATCCGGCCTTTGTGCAGAAAGGGTTGCCCTGTTTGCAGCACACCACAACTATCCATCTTCTCCGGTAAAGGCAATTGCAATTGTGGGGAGCCAGGGAGGCATATTGACCCCTGAACTCACCTACCCTTGTGCAGCCTGCATTCAGGTAATGGTGGAGAGCCAGAAAAGGGGTGGCGCTACTATTGCCGTAATAGTTGGTTCAGCAGGCAAGATTCAGGTAATGGAATCCATAGATGCACTGCTCCCGTTCTCCTTCAGCAGTTTTTAAATAAAGTTTGGGGATTATGAAAATTTTTCTACCTTTGTGCCCGGGTAAGTCATATACGACCAGCTCCTGCAAAATTCCCCCAGGACCGGAAGGTAGCAAGGGTATGCGGTTGTAGCGGTGCGATATATCAAGCTTACCCTTTTTTTGTGCCCATACGTCAACTTTCTCCCCTCCTCTCCGCTCCGATGCAGCAAAACATCCTTATTTAAGCCGCATTTCCAGGAAAAACTACTACCATAGAGGGGAAATGTCCTGGAAACAGCCACTTTTCCAGGAGAAAATACTGCCACAGAGAGAAAACGTCCTGGAAACAACAGCAAAACCAGGAGAAACCACAGCCGCAGAGAGAAAATGTCCTGGAAACAACACCAATTCCGGGAGAAACATCAGCCGCAGAGGGGAAATGTCCTGGAAACAACAGCAAAACCAGGAGAAACTTCAGCCGCAAAGGGAAAATGTCCCGGAAACAGCCGCAAAAACGGGAGAAAATTACTTTCCGGAAAGGACTTCTACCGCTTTCAATATATCCTTATCGTCCTGATTGATGAACTGGATGAAACTGTTGAAATCGTATATTGAGCGGATAATCAACGCTTTAAAATACATCCTTATCTGTCCGCCTGAAATTTGCATATCACCCTCAGCAGGTGTAACACCTTTCTGGGCGCAATAAACAAGGAATGCAGCAATGTCTTCGTCTGAGACATTGTATTTTTTAACAAACTGGTCTACTTTAGGATATTTCTTAAGTAAGGATGCCCTGTGGGTATCTGAATACTGGTTCATGTAATCGGTCAGCAATCCTTTTCTAATGATTTCGCCATAGAAAGGAGTATAGAATGTGGTATCCTGAGGGATAAAGATATCGGGCATGATACCGCCTCCGCCGTAAACAGCCCTGCCCTGCTTCAGAGTTCTGAAAACGGCAGATGAATCTGCAAGGTGGATGCTGTCCCTGTTGAAGTTTTCACCTCTGGCATATCTCTCTACTACCTGCATGTAGTATTCATCTTTCTTGCCTTCCTCGTACGGACTCTGGATTACCCTGCCGCTTGGGGTGTGGTATCGGGCTACTGTAAGGCGCAACGCCGATCCGTCGGGAAGAGGAACCTGCCTCTGTACCAGGCCTTTGCCAAATGATCTGCGGCCAATGATAACTCCACGGTCCTGGTCCTGGATTGCTCCAGAGACAATTTCACTGGCTGAGGCCGAACTTTCATCAATCAGGATTGCTACAGGGATACTCTGCAGAATACCTCTACCGTCTGCATACTCTTCCATCCTTGGCATTGCCCTCCCTTCGGTATATACAATGAGATCTCCTTTCTGAAGGAACTCATTGGCAATCTGGATTGCGGTTACAAGATATCCTCCGGAGTTGCCCCTCAAGTCAAGGACAATACCTTTTGGCTCTACTGCCAAGCTCTGCAGTGCTTTTAGAAGCTCATCAAAAGATGTAGCGGCAAACCTGGTGAGTCTGATATATACAATTCCATCCTTAATCTCGTAATAGGAATCAATGCTGTTCAACGGAATCTTGTCTCTGGTAATTACAAATTCAAGAACCTGTGGTTCACCTTTACGGACTACGCCAACTTTAACTTTTGTCCCTTTTGGTCCACGGAGATATTTGTGCACCCTCTCTATTGTAAGGGAAGTGCCCGCAATGGTCTCATCATCAACTGAAACTATCTTGTCGCCGGCCCTCACACCAACTTTCTCGGCAGGACCGCCAGGAATAGTGGCGTTGATTGTAAGGGTATCGTTGATCAACGCAAATTCTACACCTATTCCGTCAAAATTTCCAACAAGAGGCTCATCCATGGCCTGGATATCCTCTTTTGTAATGTAGGAAGAGTGTGGATCAAGTTCTGTTACCATTGCTGCCAACGCCTTATTGGCAAGAGTTTCAATGTTGGCCGTATCCAGATACATTTTCTGAATATAGTAAAGTGTCTGGCCCAATTTGTTGGCCTGCATGGAAAGGTTGTTCTGTTTCTGGGCTACAGCCAAAACAGATATCATGCAGAAAGAAACGGCAAGCAACAGGCTTGATGTAGATTTGCGTAGCATAGTATAATTATTTCTTCAGTTCAACTTCAAATTTTGTTCCTTCATTGGCAAGGACAGTGTTTGGGAAAACCTCCTGTGCTTCCTGCAACATCTGGTCCAAAGATTTGTATCTCTTTGAGAAATGTCCAAGAATCAGTTTTCCCGCTTCTGCCTCTTTAGCACAACAAGCGGCGCCCTTAGAAGTTGAATGGAAACGTTTTTTTGCCAGATCTTCAAATTCTGAAGTATAGGTAGAATCATGATAAATCATATCAACTCCCTTAATCCAGTTTGAAAGACGCTTGAACGGCATTGTATCTGTAGAATAGGCAAATGAACGTGGCTGGTAAGGAAGGTATGTAAGGTCTTCATTCTTCAGAACCTGGTCATACTCAACCTCCGAACCGTCGTCATCTATAAAGGTATCTTTCCTTATAATGTCACTACCCTCTTTGAGGCGGGCTATCTCATATAAAGAAAGGTTATGGGCCTCAATAAGGTGCTTGTGCACATTACGTTGTGGCATCTTTTCCTTAAAGAGGTAACCATATGTCTCCACACGGTGCACAAGAGGGAATGCATAAACTTCAACCTGTCGGGAATCAAATACCAAAACAGGCTCAGTGCATTTGATTGGGTGGAATTCAATTTTGTATGACAATCCTTCCCCAAACTGCTCCATAAAGAAATCGAGCATTTTGGTGAATCCTCCCGGGGCATAGATATGCAAATCTGCTGTTCTGCCGCCCAATGAGATGGTAGAAAGCAGGCCAAAGAGGCCAAATACATGGTCCCCGTGCAGGTGGGAAATGAATATGTTGTCTATTTTGGCAAACGATACCCCGTACTTGCGCAATTGCATCTGCGTTCCCTCTCCGCAGTCTATTAAGAACAAACGCTCACGAACCGTTAGGACGTGAGCGCTTGGGTATCGGTTGGCAGTGGGGTGGGCCGAAGCCGTCCCCATTGTCAGAAATGAAAATTCCATCAATTATTTTGAAGATTTCTCCATCTCGCTTTTTAGAGCTGCAAGAGCATCAATGTCACCAAGAGTAGTTTTCTCAATGTTAGCTTTGATTTTCTTCACAGCTTTCTGAGTTGACTCAGCCTCAGCAGCCTTCTCTTTGTTCTCTTTAGCCTCAACCTCTTTCTTCACATCCTCAGCGATTCTTGAGTGTGAAAGAACGATTTTTTTGTTTGACTTGTTGAACTCAACTACTTTGAACTCCAGTTTCTCCTCAGCTTTAGCAGTAGTGCCATCCTCTTTTACAAGAGCTTTAGCAGGAGCAAAACCCTCAATACCGTGAGCAAGAGCTACAGCAGCACCTTTATCGTTGAATGAAACTACAGTACCCTCGTGAACTGAACCTACAGTGTAGATAGTCTCAAATACATCCCAAGGATTCTCCTCAAGCTGTTTGTGACCTAGGCTTAGTCTTCTGTTCTCTGCATCGATCTCTAGAACTACTACCTCAAGTTTCTCACCGATAGCAGTGAACTCTGATGGATGTTTAACTTTCTTTGTCCAAGAAAGGTCGCTGATGTGTACAAGACCGTCAACACCCTCCTCTAGCTCAACGAATACGCCAAAGTTAGTGAAGTTTCTAACAACTGCATTGTGTTTAGAAGCTACTGGGTATTTCTCGCTGATGTTAGCCCATGGATCAGCTTTAAGCTGTTTGATGCCAAGAGACATTTTTCTCTCCTCTCTGTCTAGAGTAAGGATAGCAGCCTCAACCTCGTCACCAACTTTTAGGAAGTCCTGTGCGCTTCTTAGGTGAGAAGACCAAGACATCTCTGATACGTGGATAAGACCCTCAACACCTGGCTGGATCTCGATGAATGCACCGTAGTCAGCAAGAACAACTACTTTACCTTTAACTTTGTCACCTACCTGAAGGTTTGCATCTAGAGCATCCCAAGGGTGAGCGCTAAGCTGTTTTAGACCTAGAGCGATACGTTTCTTTGTATCATCGAAGTCTAGGATAACAACGTTGATCTTCTGGTCAAGAGCAACAATCTCCTCTGGATGGCTGATTCTGCCCCATGAAAGGTCAGTGATGTGGATTAGACCGTCTACGCCACCAAGGTCGATGAATACACCGTATGAAGTGATGTTCTTAACTGTACCCTCAAGAACCTGGCCTTTCTCAAGTTTGCCGATGATATCAGCTTTCTGTGCCTCAAGCTCTGCCTCGATAAGTGCTTTGTGTGAAACAACAACGTTTCTGAACTCGTGATTGATTTTAACAATCTTGAACTCCATAGTCTTGTTAACGAATACATCGTAGTCACGGATAGGTTTAACATCAATCTGTGAACCTGGCAAGAATGCCTCAATTCCGAATACGTCTACGATCATACCGCCCTTAGTACGGCATTTAATGTAACCCTTAACAATCTCGTCTTTGTCGAATGCCTCGTTAACTCTATCCCAAGATCTAAGTGAACGTGCTTTCTTGTGTGAAAGAACTAGCTGACCTTTTTTGTCCTCTGCGTTCTCTACATATACCTCTACTTTATCACCAACTGCTAGCTCTGGATTGTATCTGAACTCGCTAACAGGGATGATACCCTCGCTCTTGTAACCAATGTTAACAAGAACCTCTCTTTTTGTTACAGCTACTACAGTACCCTCAACAACCTCGTTCTCGATTACTGAAGAAAGGGTCTCTGCATATGCAGCCTCTACAACCTCTTTAGATACACCGTAGTCAGTGTCCTGCTCGAATGCATCCCAGTCAAATTTGTCAATAGCAACAGATGCGTTGCTTTTGCGTTTTTTAGTCTCAACTGCTACTGGAGCCTCTACCTCCTCAACAGTTACTTTAGTTTCGTTACTCATTTTAATTTAATTAACTACTAGTGGGTTAAACAATATGTATAGTCTCAAATAAATTTTGAGCGCGCGAAAGTAATGATAATTGCGGAGTTAACCAAATTTTTTCTCCATTTTCCCCTGATTTTCTTCCCGACAGATAATTTCTCCCGAAATTGTGGTTGTTTCCGGGACATTTCTACTCTGCAGCCGTAGTTTCTCCCGGTTTTGGGGCGTTTTCCGGGACATTTCACCTCTGCAGCTGTGATTTCTCCCGGATTTGCGGCATTTTCCAGGACATTTCACCTCTGCGGCCGTGGTTTCTCCCGGTTTTGGGGCGTTTTCCGGGACATTTCACCTCTGCAGCCGTAGTTTCTCCCGGTTTTGGGGCGTTTTCCGGGACATTTCACCTCTGCGGCCGTGGTTTCTCCCGGATTTGCGGCGATTTCCGGGACATTTCACCTCTGCAGCCGTAGTGTCTCCCGGTTTTGGGGCGTTTTCCGGGACATTTTCTATGCCAGGCAGCATTTGCTCCCCCAAAAACACCATTAATCGGGAGAAAATAAAACCCCGTTGCAACATTTAGCCCAGAAAATTGTTAATCAACAAGAAAATACCTCATACCATGAAAAAGAAGATACTCCCAATCATCATCTCAATTTTTTGGATAGCATTTTTCAGTTATCTCACATATATCAAGATGTATGCAGTAGTAATACTCAGTCTCATTCTGCTGTCAATGACAATGGCAATGTCGGTATCAAATGAGGCAGAAAACTGAGCTGCCCAAAGAAATGAATAGCGTTTACTGTAAGAAAAAAAGGATGGTCCACCAGCTGGTGCCATCCTTTCTTTATTCTTCCTCATCACTCCAATACTCCCTGCAGACATCTTCAATGTCAAAAAGGTTGTCTCCTCTGCAAATGATCCTGTAATATAGGTCAATGTCGCTGTCGGGAATACATAACATCACATCTATGCAAAGATGGTCTTCATGCATGGCAATTGCCTTTATGGAACGGATATCATATCTGGAAAGTGACTGTAAATCATCCTTAAAAAAGGGAGCAAAAAAATCCCTGGTAAATCTCAACCTACTAAAGACATTGCCGTTACATGTTGCCAGCATATCTACTGCTGTTCCAGCAAAAGAGCTGTCATATCCTGCAGCAAACAGATCATTATAGAAGATGAGACTCACTGTGTACCGGCCGGTGCGGGTAACCACTTTAGGATAAGAGACATCCCTGTATAACTGCACGGAATCTGCAGGCATTTTTGAGAACTGCCCACTTATGAGTTTTATACGGCTGAACACCGAATCCTTGAACTGGAGATGGTGCTGAAGTTCCAGATTATAGATCTGCTCTTGGGCAAAAGCACCGCTGCACATAAACAGAAGCAACACAATATAAATGACCCTTTGACGCATACTCAAAAATATATTGTTACACAAAGATAGCACAATTCCGGTTCCACAACTTTGCGCCAAAAGAAAATTACCCTTATTTTTGTAAATTAAACCATAAAATGATGAAAAGAGTTTTCACACTTATAGCACTGTCAATCCTGGCATTGGCAACAGCAATGGCGCAGCCCCGCCAGCAGAAGATTCAGGTGATCCTTATTCCCGACGATTCTGATGCTGTATACGATACCGGCAAGAAAGCCAAACTAAAGGTAATGGCTCTGCACCAGGGTGTTGCAATGGTAGATCCAACCATCAGCTACGAAATAAGCGAGGACCTTATGGCACCTCACACAACAAAAGAGATTACCCTTAAGGGAACAGAAGGAACCATTGAGGCAGGGACAATGAAGAAGCCGGGTTACCTGAGAATAAAAGCAACCGTAACCCACGAGGGAAAGAAATACTCAACAACCAGCACAGTTGGATTCTCACCGGAGAAACTTCAGCCAACCGTAAAACTTCCAAAAGACTTTATGGATTTCTGGAACGGCAACCTTGAGAAACTCAAAAAAGTTGACCTCAAGCCAACCATGGAGCTCCTTCCCGACAGGTGTACTAAAGATGTAAATGTATACCATATCTCCTACCGCAACATTGGAGGTACCAGAATGTACGGCATCCTTACAATGCCGGCAAAAGAGGGAAAATACCCTGCAATCCTACGATTCCCGGGAGCGGGTGTTGGAGAGAAAGGGGGCGACATCACCCACGCAGCACAAGGGGCAATCATCCTGGAGATGGGTATCCATGGAATAGCAGTGAATTTGCCAGGAGAGGTTTATTCAGATTTGGGCAACGGCATCCTTAACGACTACCCAAGTATCAATCTTGGCAACAGGGACACATATTATTATAAAAGGGTATATCTTGGATGCGTTAAAGGAATTGACTTCCTTCTTTCATTGCCGCAGTGCAACGGCAATGTAGGTACATTCGGCGGCAGCCAGGGCGGTGCACTTTCAATTGTAACATCGGCATTGGACAGCAGGATTAAGGCATCGGTAGCCTACTTCCCTGCCCTATGCGACATTGAGGGGTACTGCAACGGCCGTGCAGGAGGCTGGCCACATACCTTCAAGGCAGAGAGCAACCGTACCAAGGAGAACATTGAGATGATGCGTTACTACGATGTGGCAAACTTTGCAAGACATCTCAAGAACCCTATCCATTACCTTTACGGATACAATGACATTACTTGTGCACCAACCAGCACCCGCGCAACATACAATGCTATCACAGCACCAAAACAGCTGATCATTGGCGAGAATATAGGCCACTGGACATACCCTGAGCAGATGAATGCATTGTGGGAGTGGATTATCAGCACACTTAAATAAAACTGTCGGGAAGAAAACATTAACACGTAAATCATATAAAATTCATGGGCAAAAAAGGATTTGAAAGAAATTTTTGGGTAGCCATTATAATGGAGTTCTTTGAGAGAGGAGCATATTTTGGTGTACTCTCAGTGCTTTCAGTATATCTGATACTCAGTGGAGAAGAAGGTGGCTTGGGCTTCAGCAAGGCACAGGCAGGAACAATTATGGGAACAATACAGCCACTGCTTTACTTCTTGCCCATCATTGCGGGAGGTATTGCAGACCGATACGGATACAGAAGAATCCTGTTCTTTGCATTTACTTGCATTACAGGTGGTTATGCACTTACATCAATTACTGAATCATATATTCCGGTATTTGCTTCATTGCTTGTAATGGCGGTTGGTGCCGGATTCTTCAAACCGGTAATATCGGGAACAATTGCAAAATCAACTACCGAGGAGAACTCTACACTCGGATTTGGTATCTTCTACTGGTCAATCAACCTTGGAGCGTTCCTAGTACCGCTTATCCTGGTTCCAATGCTTAAGGCAAGGGATTACCACAACATTTTCTACATGGCAGCTGCAGTGGGATGTATCCTTATGCTTATAAACACATTCTTCTACAGGGAGCCTGCAGCAAACCTTAACAACAAAGCTCAAAGCAAAAGCATCAAAGAGCTGCTTATAGGAATTGTACAAGTACTCAAAGACTACAAATTCATCCTTCTCATCTTCCTTTACTCCGGATTCTGGATCCTCTACTTCCAGATGTACGGTACAGTGCTTTGGTACTTGAAGGAGTATGTAGACATGACCCCAATAGATAACGCAGTTAATTCATTCCTGGGCATCTTTGTAGACAACCCAAGCTGGAAATTTGATACAGAGCATGTTACAGTAATCAATGCAGGTGTGATCATCTGCCTTCAGCTGATAGTTTCAAAACTTGTACAGAACTGGCCTGCACTTCCTACCATGATTATGGGTATAGGATGCGGTACACTTGGTATGGCAATCCTCAGCATAGGAGGTTCACCATGGATTTTCATCGTAGGCCTTATGGTATTCACCCTTGGTGAGATGACAACCCATCCAAAATTCCTTTCATATATTGGAATCATTGCTCCTCCCGACAAAAAGGCACTTTATATGGGATACTCATTCCTTTACGGAGTAATTGGAAGTTCAATAGGATCTTTCCTTGGTGCAAGCCTATATGTAAGCATTGTGGAGGAGATGGGCAAACCACAGCTTTTGTGGCTGATTTTCACCGGAATAGGTATATTGAGCATCGTTGGACTGTTGTTGTATAACAAGTTCATAGCAGCTAAAAAATAATTGTCGGGAAGAAAAATTTCTCAGAATAAAATGAAAGTTCTTATTGTCTCGGATGCCACCAGCGTGCACACCCAGAGATGGGTGGAAGCCCTTAAAGGAAAAGGGCTGGATATAGTGCTGTACAGCATTGTGCCGTACAGTGGTGATTTCTATGCGCAACTGGGGGTGAGATGCCACTGCTTTGATCTTTTCAACTACAAAAGGGAGAAGAAAGGGCTGCTTTATCCTGTTAGGAGGCATCTGCAGGCAGTAAAGGACCTCAAAAAGGTACTGGAGCTGGAAAAACCCCAGTTGCTCCACTCCCACTATGTTACAAGTTACTCGCTTATAGCCGCGCTGAGCGGATTCCATCCACATATTGAATCGGTTTGGGGAAGTGATGTGTACCTGTATCCAAAAAAATCACCTCTGCACGCAGCAATGGTGAAATTCACCCTAGGCAAGGCAGACAAGATACTCTCCACAAGTCATGTAATGGCCAAGGAGACAAGCAAGTACACCAGAAAGGAGATGGAAATTACCCCATTTGGAGTAGATACTTCCCACTTCAGGAAACTTGAGGTGGAGGAGCTACAAGCAGAAAATACTCCACACAGAAGAAAATTCACCGTAGGGAGTGTAAAAACCCTCCAGAACAAATACGGCAACGAATACATCATAAGGGCATTTGCCATTGTAGCAGCCAACAACCCTGATATTGAGTGCTCTCTGGAACTTGTAGGTAAGGGTCCCGACAGGAAAAAACTGGAAAACCTTGCAGCAGAACTTGGAATAGCGGAGAAAGTGCATTTCAGGGGATTTGTCCCCAATAATCTCCTCCCGCTGGAATTTGCAAAGTACGATATGGCATGCTATATGTCAAATTCCGAGAGTTTTGGAGTATCTGCTCTTGAGGCAATGGCATGTGAGTGCCCTGTAGTGGCATCAGATGCAGACGGGTTTACAGAAGTTATAGAAGACGGGGTAAGCGGAATCATAGTTCCCCGCCGTAACCCGGAAGCTGCCGCTGCCGCACTGCAGAAATTCATAGACAACCCGCAAATGAAAGAAAAGATGGGCAAGTCTGCAAGAGAGAGGGTATGCAAACTTTATGAATGGGATACCAACGTAAACCAGATGGTAGAAATTTACAGGAAATTCTCATGAGCAACAGCACATTAAAGGAAAAGACAGCAAAAGGACTTGGCTGGGGCTTTATAGAGAGCTTTTCCGGCACGGGTCTTACAGCCATAGTGAGCATCATTCTGGCCAATATCCTTGCACCTGAGCAATTTGGTCTTGTGGGAATGGTTGCAATTTTTGTAACCCTTGGAAACTCCCTAATGGACAGCGGTTTCAGCGGTGCCCTCATAAGGAAATCAGATGTAACCGACAAGGATCTGAGTACAGTATTCTACACCAACCTTGCCCTTGGAGCAGGTATTTATGCAATACTGTACATAATCTCCCCTTGGGTGGCATCATTCCTTGGATATGAGATACTTACCAAACTGTTGAGGGTCCTTTCACTCTCTGTAATCATAGTCTCTTTCACCCAGGTGCAGAAGGTAAACTTCATAAGGAAAATAGACTTCAAGACCCAGGCCATCATCTCCCTTATAGCAGCCGTAACAAGCGGCGTTGCCAGTATCTGGATGGCCCTTACAGGTTGGGGCGTATGGGCACTTGTAGCACAACAGCTATCCAAACAGGCAATGATATCAATCCTCCTTTGGGTATTCTCAAGCTGGAAACCTTCGCTGGTATTCTCGGTAAGGAGTTTCAGGGAGATGTTCAATTTTGGAAGCAAACTCCTTGCAAGTTCACTTATAAGCACTGTCTGGAACGAGATCTACTCTTTTGTAATTGGCAAAATGTACAACCCGGTTCAGGTTGGATATTTTGTAAGGGCAGACAAGTTCAAGAGCCTCGTAACACAGAACATAGGCCAGGTAGTGCAGAAAGTGGGATACCCAGTAATGAGCACCATCCAGGATGACCCTACAAGGCAAGTGAGGGTATACAGCAGAATAGTCCGCCTTACCATGCTCATTACCTGCACATTGGTAATGGGACTCCTCGGTTGTGCAGAATCCATGATTCATGTGCTCATAGGTGAACAATGGCTCCCAAGTGTGCCGTACTTGAGACTGCTTGGACTGTCGGGATTATTCTTGCCGCTAATTCTTGCCAGTGTGAATGTATTCAATGCCAACGGCAAATCGGAGGTAACACTCAAACTTGAAGTGATAAAGACCCTTCTGGCTGCCATTCCGGTAACCTTGGGTATAATTTATGACATAAACATGATGCTATGGGGAATGGTTGCCGTATCGGCCCTCTCCTACCTGGTACATGCATGGTATGTTTCCAAAGAGATCCCTTACTCTTTAGTCCGTCAGGTAGCAGATATTATACCGTTCTTCGCATGTTCTGCCATTATGGGTGGAGTGGTATATGTGATTGGCAATGCAATTGAATTGTCACCGCTGCTAACCTTGCTTGTGCAGTTAGCTGCAGGATTTGTGATTACCGTAATTTCATACGAATTTATCTACAGGGCAGAAGAATACAGATACATCAGAAACCAGGCCCTTAAAGTACTTAAACTTAAGAAATGAGCAGAAAACTCTCCATAATAATAGTCAACTACAACTCCAAAGGGATGCTGAAAGATTGCCTTGCCAGCATCCAGCAGCACCTTACTGTTGATTATGAGGTAATTGTAGTGGACAATGACTCTACCGACAATTCCATAGCCCTTTGCAGTGAATTTGAATCCCTTGAGAGGTTCAAAATTATCCGTGCAGCCGAGAATATGGGGTTTGCCAAAGGTTGCAACGTAGGAGCAGACGCCTCCCGCGGAGAGATTCTCCATTTCCTTAACCCAGACACTGCCCTTCAACAAGGAGCAGACTCAGACTACGAGAAGGTATTTCTTAATCCCGACAAAGTATATGTAACTCCCCTTTTCAACCGCGACGGCTCAGTAGAAAACGCCCGCATGGAGATCCCGTTCCTGAAGGAGATATTCCTGTGGAACACCTGCCGAAGCAAAGCCAAATACTGGTGCAGAGGTGCATCTGTAATAATTTCAAGAGAAAACTTTGAAAAAGTAGGCCGCTGGAGCGAGGACTACTTCATATACGGTGAGGATATGGATCTGTTCTACTCATTCTGGAAGCACAATCTGGAAATCATCACTCTTGAAGTACCCGTATTCCACTACGGCGGCGGCTGCAGCCAGAATGTATGGAGCAACCTGCAGCGCGAAATCATTGTGCAGAAATCCTTCCGCCGCTTCTTCCGCAGACACTCAAACATGCTGCACTATACTCTTGTGAAGATGTATTATCTGATGTTCAATCTTATAAAGCATCCCAGCAGAGTACATACAGATATAAAAGCACTGATAAAATCTTTTGAAAAATAAATCTTCATATTATGAACAACAAATTAAAAAAACAGATAAGCAAAGCAAAAAATATAATTGGAAGTGCAGCCTTCGGCATGATAATCACAGTTTTTATTTTTATGTATGAAACAAATCAGAATACTGAAGAAACTGCTAAAATTGTAGATAATCTTACACAGATACAATATTCATTATCAACAAGGTATCTGGGTATTTTTCCCGAATACCTTGGAGGTATAAATGAGCTGCTTCATGAGGCAAATGAACATCATAAAACACATGAAACTAAAGATTCTGTTATCATATGCGAGGATGTTTTATACTATGGAGTACGCCGTGATATGGCCGGATTTCAGGAGATGTTGAAAAATCTCACACTGCTATCTAGGGAAAATGTAAGCATAACCATTGCATTCTACGATATAAAAGGGGAACCTTTTAAAGAAATGATAAAAAACGGACAAATTTCTTCTGAAAACCAAAGTAAATACAACAATGAATTTACCACATACAAGAATCGTATAGAAGAGTTGAGGGAATTCAGGAGAAATTTACCCAAGAATTTATCAAAAGAAGAATCTGATGCCATTATACAAAAAAAGATTAATGAAAATTTCAACAACTATCTCAAAAATACAAATGGATTGAGCACCGAAAAACTGAGGTACAATCTTTATAATGAAGCATACATAGATTCAATATTATGTGAAAAATATTATAACCTTACGCGTTCAAATGACAGCGACAAGTTTTCTAACAAGATAAAGGCCCTGCTCAGGCCATTGCCAAAATATGAAAATGCAACAGATGATGTAACATCAGGACTGAACAAACTGTACTACAGTCTTGACAGCACAGCCAGAACTTACTTACAAAAGCCAATTGACAAGATATCTTATCATGATTTGGAATCAATGTACAAAAATTATTCAATACTGATATTCAACTATTTAAAAGATCAGCCCAACATTGAACTTATTCAACTCCGTGAAGATATTGCCATGTGCTGTTGGATGAACATCCTAAACGGCAAAAGTAAAGCCATTATTGCTTTCCCAAGCAAATATTCTACTGATGAAATTGGTTTTATTTCTCAGGACGAGGCATTTTCCAAATATATCCTCACAATGCTGTCGGGAATAAAGTTGACTCACGAGATACACTCTAAAGAGAGAAGCAAGTCTTAGAACATCTTCCTGCGTCTGAAAAGGAACGAAGCAATACCTACGGAAACAAGCATCACACCTACAACCATAAGGAAATCCCATTTCTGATTGAAGATAGGGAGACCTATATTCATACCAAAGATACCTGAAATGAGGGTTGGCGGCATGAAAAGCAATGAAACGTAGGTAAGGATCTTCATGATTTTGTTCTGGTCCAGGTTGATAAGACCCAGCACAGTGTTCTGAAGATACTCAAGACGCTCAAAGTTGAAGTTGGTATGGTTAAGAAGTGAGGCAATATCCTTAACAAGCACATTCAGTTTTGAATGCACATCACGTGGGAACTTGTCACTCTTTAGGATAGAGGAAATCATTCTCTGCTTATCAATGATGTTCTCCCTTACCATCATGGTATTCTCCTGCAACTGATTGATATCCAAAAGGAAGTCTTCGCTCACAGTTTCGCCTGCACTTACGCTTTTGCTGAACTGTGCAATCTCCTTGGCCATGAGCTCAATCATATCCGCATCCAAGTCGATTCGGTTCTCAAGGATTGCAACAAGAATATGGTAGCCGGTAGGATACAATTTGTAGGAAACACCAATCCTTCTCTGCATATCTGTAAAAGTACGCAAAGGGACCTGTCTGATTGTTACCAGTATACCCTCCGAGATGATGAACGACACTGCCTCCATTGAGTAGCTGTCGGGACCAGGAATAAGGAAGTTGGTATTGGCAAAAATTGTTGTGTCGGTTTCTGAATATCGCGATGAACTCTCAATCTCCTCCGCTTGAGCACGGCTCTGAAGAGTTGTTTCCAAAAAGGCCTCAACACCCCTTTTTTCGTCGCCTGTTGGCTCAAAGAGGTCTATCCAAAGAACATCATCAAAACCAAGCTCATCCAAATAAGCAATGTCCTGTGATGTTATAATCTGTCCTTTTGATTTGTAGAAAATCTCAATCATAGCTCAAGTTTTGGGACAATTTGGAAAAATATCCTACAAAATTAGTACAAAATGATTACAATTGCAAAAGTGCAAGTAATAAAAAGGGCGGGAATCAGAAAACCCGCCCAAATTTATTGAATTCTTACCCCTTTACGCTTCCAGTGCAGATAGCCGTAGATGGAGGCCACTGCATTAACAAAATAGAGAAAAGCTGTAGGATAAAGTCCAATCCGCAGACACATGGTAACAGTGAATGTGTTCACAACCAGCCAGGCCAGCCACTGCTCCCTGTAGGATTTTGAAAGCCAGAAAGTTGCAATGGCACTTACTACAGTAATTGAACTGTCTGCAAAAGGCATTGGATCATCAGTATATTTGCCAAGTACCAGCACCATGAAAGATACCACCGCAGCGTAAATAAGCACACTGAACAACAGCACTTTAAATGGCATTTTACGGTAAATTATCTGTGAAGTATCTGACTCAGTGACACCTTGCAGGCTTGCCTCCCCTGTTCCGGCCAAGAGTTTATCCTTCCCCCACTGCAAAAATCCATAAATGCTCACCAGTACATAATAAATCTGGAAACTCATGGAAGCATAAACCTCCTGCTGCCAATAAACCACAGCATACACAGCAGCCATAAGGAAACCCACAAGCCACATCCCCTTCTTCTGCACAATCTCAAGATAGAGGTAAATGAATCCGAATACTACTCCAAAAAGTTCTAAAAGCATAAAAGTTCTTTTGTACAAAATTAAAAATTATAACTCACCTTAAGCATGTAATTTACAGGTGCTTGCGCATAAAGCCCTTTCTCAACATAGGCATCGGAGCCGTCTGCAAAATGGGCCTGATAAATCCATCCGTAAGACCAGTATTTGTTGTTGAGCAGATTATCAATACTCAACGCCACATTCAACGCCCTTTCATTCTCTCCTATCCTGAAATTTCTGGAAACATTCAGTGCCGACACAAAATAAGAAGGGACCTCAGAGACCTTTGAATTCAAATTGTCCATATATTGCTTCCCGACAAATTTTCCATTTAGGCTGCATTCAAACCCACAACCCGGACGGGCTCTCAACTGAAGCATTCCAATCACTTCAGGGGAAAGGATAAGATTTGTCTTCTTGAAGAAAATCTCCTTCTGCGGAAGTGGATTCCAGTTCTGGGGATTATCATAAGTATCCACGCATGCGGTGTAGTCAAGTGCCTTGTTCTGTGATAGGGTAATGTTTCCCTCAAGGGTGAAAATGCGGCTGAGGTTCCAGGCTGCAGCCAACTCCACTCCCCTACGGTAACTGTGTGGAATATTCTCCTTAATTACATAACCTACATCGGTAAGGCGGCCTGTAGCTACCAACTGGTCTTTGTATTCCATCAAATACATATTTGCAGAAAAGGCAAACTTCTCAGTATTAAGGCGGTAACCGAGTTCTATATCTACCAGTTGTTCGGCTTTAAGTTTATCTGCAGAGGCAGATTTGATGCTCTCCTTAATATCACTTCTGCTTGGCTCCCTGTGGGCAATTGCCACTGAAGCATAGATTCTGCTGTTGTCCCCGGGAGCATAGGTAAAACCAGCCTTTGGATTGAAGAAATTGTAGTTTTTCTTCCAGTTGAGGACTGCAAAATCCTTGTCGGGACCATCCAATTTATAAGAAACTCCCCTATACTGGAAATCTGCAAAAATTGTCAATTTGTGGGTAGGATTCCACTCGGCACGTGCATAAGTGCTGAAATCTTTCTTAAGACCATTGTTTTTATACCAGCGGAAAGGCTCCTCTACTGTTGTGTGCTTGCACCAAAGGACATCTCCAAAATGGTTTCCGTCATAGTAGCCGTAAGAGACTGCTGCTGAAGCCTTAAGAGTATTTGATGAATAATTGATATCCGTATTAAGCGCATAATAATCGTTTAACATCGCCTGTTGGATAATGAAATCGCTCTTTGTTACAGAGGCATCGGGTGCCTGCATACCATATTTTGAAAACTTGGTATCTGCCTTGTAATTCTCATAGTAACCGTCACCTCTGGTATAGTTCAAAGAGGTACTCCACTCAAGAGATTCATTGAACCTATGAGCATACCTGGCCTGCAGATGGTGCTGGGTATAATTGTCGGTCTCATTATCGTAGTAATGTACATTCCCCTGCTCATCATAATACTCTCCTGCAATATTGTAAGTGCGGTCAATATCATACATCTGCGGAGAGATTCCTTCCCATGTAATTCCTGTACACTGGTCTCCGTAAATGTAAGTGAGGCTCAAATCTCCCTTGTCTGTACGCAATCCGGCTATGGTATATAGAGAGTTGAGATCCGCCTTGGCATTCCTTATATAACCGTCTGATGTGCCGTGCGAATACACCACATTAAAATACAATCCCTGTTTGCCAATTCCCGTTGCCGCCGCCACCGAACTGAGGTAAGTATTGTACGACCCCAAACTGAACGTTGCTGATGCTGAGGGAGTTGTACAAAGAGACGACGTAACTATAGAAACTATAGACAAATTGGCACCAAAAGCGCCGGATCCTGCGGCAGAAGTTCCAACTCCGCGCTCCAACTGTACTGAGCTGGTGAACTGGTGAATGGAAGGCATGTTTACCCAGAAAACCTTCTGGCTCTCCGAGTCATTCATAGAAATGCCGTTCAAAGTAACATTGGTTCTGGTATCATCTGTTCCGCGGACAGAAAAATTGCTGTAGCCAAGACCAAGACCTCCCTCGGTAGTAGCCACAACAGAAGGCTGAAGTGCCAGCATCATAGGAAGCGAATGGGAAGCGTTCTCCTTACGCATCTTGTAACCGCTCACCTCGGTATAAGTTACAGGGGTGTTTGTCCCTGCCCTATGGGCCTGAACAACAATAGAATCAAGACGATGATTGTCTGATAAAGTGTCGGAAGGCTGTTGCAATTGCTTCTGAACTGCAAAGCCCCACATTGGGAAAAATAAAATCCCGCAAAAAAGCATTAATTTTATCATAAAATTACTGTTTTTTATGCAGGAGGGTGTCTTAATAAGACTCTATAAACCAACTGTAGAAGATGTGGAATTTTCCACGCTTTCCCTACGGCGGTACTAACCGCATCAGGTTTAAAGGGTATAATCTCAGCCGAATGGCACCCCCAAGCAAAATGTTAATAAATGCTGTCGGGATTATTCCCGACAAAATCTTCTGCAATTTCTTGCAAACTCTGCTGCAAATCTACAACATTTCTGCAAAATTGCAACAATTACTTCTTCTCCACAAGTTTAACCTTGAACATCTTAGGCCAATATTTACCGGTCACATAGATATCTCCAGTGGCAGGATTCAATGCAATACCGTTGAGTACATCGGTACCGGGTTTTCTCAAGGCAGCAGGCAACAGCCCTCTGCAGTCTACCCTTCCCTTAACTTTTCCTGTAGCGGGATCAATGATAAGAATATAGTCTTGAGTATAAACGTTAGCCCAAATCTCACCGTTAATCCACTCCAGTTCGTTGATAAACGGCACAGGCTGTCCGCCAAGTGTCACCTCCTTGAACGAACGTACTGCAAACGTTTGCGGATCGAGGAAATAAATTTTGGTGGAACCGTCTGAAAGAATCAGGTCCTTACCGTTGGTTGTAAGCCCCCATCCCTCACGTGGATTGTAGAATTCTCCAAGAAATTTCCATGTAGCAATATCGTACACAAAACATTTGTGTTCCTGCCAGGTAAGGATATAAAGACGCCCGTCCAACACACAGGAACCCTCTACAAAATACCTTGCATCAAAATTCAATCTCCTCAAATCCTTGCCGGTTTTAAGTTGAACTTTACGGAACGACGAACTTCCATACTGTCCACAACTCTCATAAAGATCCCCGTTATGGAAAAACAGCCCCTGAGTATAGGCACTCCTCTCATGCGGCAAACTCTCAACAACCTGAAACTTATACTCTTTCACCTTCTGCGCACATCCCACAAGCGGCAACAACATAAAAACCGCAGCCAACATCACAATCCCATATTTTACTCCCGACAAATTCTTCTTCATATCAATTCAAAAAAAATTACAAATTATAAATATATTTCTCAGATTCACTGGTAATTACAAAATGACCGTCATCTGTAAACTTGATTGCAGACGGAGTCCACTTTATAGACTCCAACGCATCCAGCACCTTCTGCGGAACATTATGTGTATAAACACCTTTAGAGCATATTACAGAAATGCCGTTCTCTGTAAAATAACAGTGTTTGGGCTTGCCGTACTGCTTCCTGGCTTTGGTGATATGCTCCATAATGGCCTCGGACGCATAACATTTGTGCTTGCTCACTACCGCCCACTCTCCTTTCATATTGAAACAGGCAGACTGCACATGATCGGCATTGGAAATATCCGACAAAGCCTTAACCATCCCAACGGGTCCGCCGTTCACGAAAAACTCATAATAATCGTAAACTATCACATACGAACCATTGTCGAGAATATTGATATCCTCAAACTTTTTTACCGCACTGTGGACAAACTTCAGGTACCCTTTGAAATCCTCAGGCAAATGTCCCTGCCAATAATAGCCATTTGTTCCAAAAGCAAAAACTCCTCCCAAAACCGGAGCCAGTGAAGCTACCCTGCAACGTCCATACTCTTCTATCTTACTGGCAATTTTAGCATATGGTGATGACTGAATCTTCTGCTGTACTCTCTTCCCGATAAATTCTGCAACCGGCTCCACAGGAAGCAACTGCTCACCAGTCTTCTCCTGCAGCAATTCCAATGCCGGTTTGACCAGAAACGAAGTATAAAGATAATTCATCAGGAAATTCTTCTTAGCCACCTGAACCGTTGCCATATCGGTAACTGCAAGACGACCAACGACATAAGTCTTTATCTCGTCGGGAGACTTTCCTTCAAGAGCAGGGTTTGAAGTTATGAAAGATTCCAGCGGCAGCACAATATTAAGAAGTGCAACAGTATCTCCATTATCTGTCAGAAGAGTTTCCCCCTGCAGTACCGCCTTATTGTTGGACAAGCTCTCATGATTCTTCAAAGCAACGCCAACATACGAAGTCTTTGGCTCACAGAACATCTCAACAAGCTTCATCACATCAGAAGAGGCACCATACTGCGCAATATTGATTGACATATACGGTTTCTTGAGGGCATTCATCTGAAACTGAATGTCATAAATTGCTTTCTGCTGATAAAAATCATGCTCAAACGCCTGATCAAACGAAACAATATGCACCTTATGGGCACTGTCAAATTCATACACCGCCTTTGCATTCTGCGCAATCTGCTTTGCCTGGGCAAACAGCCCCATGCACACCATCGAGAATACAACTAATAATAAAAGCCTTTTCATGACATCATTGATCTATCAGGCAAAAATAGAAAAAATCATCGGGAATCTGCTTTTTTTATATATACAGGTGCCCAAGCATATATAGTTCTGAGCTTATACCTCTTGCATAACTTTTCAAAAAGATCTGCAATCTCCCTGAAGTACTCATCCCGGAATGTTACATTATCCAGCCTGCAATACTTGTGGATACCCATACCATAAACAGGATCATATTTCAAAATAATGTCATTCCTTATAGTGCGGCGCTGCCAACTTGAATAACATGTATCAATCTGCCAATCAGGATCTTTAGCATACTTGTCAAATATATCATACAAAGGAACTCTCAGATTCTTCAATACATCTTTGGAATCTTCGTCGTCTTTATAAAACGTTATAACCCTATAATGTTTATCTACAACTGAAAACATCCTTCTCAAATTGCTATATGTACTGATTTCCAGTTGTCTTTGAAGATCTTCACTAAGCCACTTCCCAAAAATTATTGAATCTTTGAATGTGCAAACAATAGAACTGTCCGCAGGATCCATATACAGCTTCAGATTCTTTTTGTTCAACTTCATGAAATAGTAGAAATAAGATGTGAACTTATCTTCTTTTTTCAACTCCTTTTTATTCTTCAGCAGGACATCAATATCAGTAAAATAATCACCGGTAGCACTGTTGAACATATAAATCCACATCTGATCTTTAATCCACCTATTGGAATCCAATTGTCTGTAATCCTCAAGTGTATGAATTTTCAATAATTTACGTTCCTCCAATGTTAACTTATATGAGGTGCAGGAACAGCAGATGAGAATAAGTATAAGAGTTTGTTTCAGGCGCATAAACAAAGAATTGGAATTTTCTCAAAAATACACATTTTTAAAAGATTTTCCACGTAAATGAAATCCCTCATCCCGACAAAACATCCAGGAACAGCCTGCGAAACGTGGAGGAAATGTTCTCCGAGCGCAAAATATCCATGAATGGACATCAGAACGAGGAGGAAATGAGTACCATGAGCAAAACATCCATGAATACCCTGCGAGACGTGGAGGAAATCCCTCCGCAGAAGAAGAATGTCCCGTAAAACGCCACAATTCCGGGAGAAACTGCCTCCGCAGAAGAAGAATGTCCCGGGAAACGGCACAATTCCGGGAGAAATGGCCACGGAGATGGAGAAACATCCTGGTTTTGGGGGTAATTTCGGGAGAAAAATGCACCCCACTGAAAATACTTGTAACAAAGTGCAATTTGTGTTATTATTTTTTGTATTTTTGCATGATTTTAACCAAAATACGCTTAAATTATGTTACTTATTGCCGACTGCGGTTCTACAAAAGTTGATTGGCGCGCCATTGCAGCTGATGGCACTGTCAAATCAGTAAATACTGAGGGTATCAACCCTGTGTTCCTTTCTTCGGAGGACATTTCAAAAATCCTTGAGGAGAAAGTTGTTCCAGCTATTGGAACTGACGTTAAAGAGATTTATTTCTACGGTGCAGGTATCCTTGCTCCAGAGCTTGCAAAGGTTCTAAGTGATGCTTTTGACAAAGTGTTCCCTGGCAACAAATCATTTGTGGCTTCAGACCTTCTTGCAGCAGCGAGAGCACTTTGCGGTCACAGCGCAGGTATCGCATGCATCATGGGTACAGGTGCAAACACCTGTTTCTACGATGGCGAGGAGATTGTGAACAATGTAAGAGCCGGCGGATTCATCCTTGGTGATGAGGCTTCTGGCGGAGTACTTGGAAAGAAACTTATGGCCGATTTCATCAAAGGCCTTCTTCCAAAGGAGATTGAGGAGGAGTTTGTAAAGAGATATGACCTTGACTACATGAAGATTGTACAGAAGGTTTACCGCGAGCCGCTTCCAAGCAAATGGTTGGCTTCATTCTCTCCGTTCATCTCTGAGTTCAGGGACAACCCTCACATCAACAACCTTATCAGAACCAGCTTTGACGAGTTCTTCAAACGCAACATCGTACACTACGATTACAAGAACTACCCTGTAAACCTTGTTGGTTCAATTGCACACTACTACGAGGATATCCTTAAGGATGTGGCTGCACAGAACGGTGCAACCATCGGAAAGATCATCAAGTCACCTATCGACGGTCTTGTTGAGTACCACACCAACGCTATCTAATTGAGATTATTCTTCCCGACAGGGATTTCCGGTGAGGCCGTGGATTATCTGTCGGGATTAAAATAGAAAAATACAAATAAAACATACAATCATGACAAAAGTTACAGAGCAATCTTCAAATTACGCTAATTTGGATCAGATGACAACTGCAGAGTTGTTGCAGAACATGAACAAAGAGGACAAGACAGTTCCTGTTGCAGTTGAGAAATGTATTCCAGAAATTGAGAAACTTGTAGACGGTATCGTTGAGAGAATGAAGAAAGGTGGTAGACTTTTCTACCTTGGTGCAGGTACCAGCGGAAGACTTGGTATCCTTGACGCTTCTGAGATCCCTCCTACATACGGTGCTCCATTTGATCTTATCATCGGTCTTATTGCAGGTGGTGACACAGCTATCCGTAAAGCAGTTGAGAACGCTGAGGATGACTGGGATGGCGGTTGGAGAGACATGCAGCCTTACAACGTTAACGAGAACGACGTAGTTGTAGGTATTGCTGCCAGCGGTAGTACTCCTTACGTTATCGGTGCTGTTAAAGAGGCTAGAAAACGTGGTATCCTTACAGGTTGTATCACTTGTAACCCAGGTGCTGCAGTTGCTGCTGAGGTAGACGTTCCAATCGTGGCTGTTGTAGGTCCTGAGTTTGTAACAGGTTCTACACGTATGAAATCAGGTACTGCACAGAAACTTATCCTTAACATGATCTCAACTTCAACCATGATTAAGATGGGTCACGTTAAAGGCAACAAGATGGTTGACATGCAGCTTTCAAACGCTAAACTTGTAGACCGCGGTACCAGAATGATTATGGGTGAGACTGACATTACAGATTACGAGTACGCAAAATCATTGCTTCTTGAGCACGGTTCTGTAAGAAATGCAGTTGATTTCTATAACTCACAGAAATAATTAAAACCAAAAAGACTCATTAAGGAGATTCTATAACGGATTCTCCTTTTTGAGTTTTATTCGTAAAAAATACAATGTTCAAACAGAAATATTCCTCACAGTTATTGGAGAAGGCAGTTGATGAGTTTGCGTCGCTTCCCGGCATTGGAAGAAAAAGCGCATTGAGACTTGCCCTGCATCTTCTCAAGCAGCCTGTAGAGAATATTGAACGGTTCGGCAATTCATTCATTGCCTTGCGCAGAGGGGTTAAATATTGCAACACCTGCAACATGATTGCAGATTCCAACCTTTGCTCCGTTTGTGCAGACACCCGAAGGGACAAATCTGTGATTTGCGTGGTGGAGAGCATCAGGGATGTATTGAGCATTGAAAATACAGAGCAGTTCAACGGCCTCTACCATGTCCTGGGTGGAATCATTTCCCCAATGGACGGCATCGGACCGGCAGACCTACCTATCGGGAAGCTGATAGAGAGGGTGCAGGAAGGGGATGTGAAGGAGGTAATCCTTGCTCTGAGTACAAGTATGGAGGGTGAGACTACATCCTTCTTCCTGTACAAGAAACTGAGTGCATTGAATATTAAAATCAGTACTATAGCACGTGGTGTGGGTTTTGGCGACGACCTTGAGTATACAGATGAGCTTACCCTTGGAAAATCTATCCAGAACAGACACCTGTTTAAACTTTAACTAACTTTTTATGAATTCAACTATTCTGTTAATCACTTTTGTACTGTATACCTTGCTTCTTTTTGGTATTGCTTGGTTGACCAGCCGCAACGCCGACAGCAAGACTTACTTTACAGGTAACAAAAGCTCAAACTGGTTCCTTGTTGCTTTTGGTATGATCGGTTCATCAATGAGTGGTGTATCTTTCATGTCATTGCCGGGTAACGTTATCAACGAGAACTTCTACTATATGCCAATGGTATTTGGTATGTTCTTCGGTTACGCTATCATTGCAGGACTTCTGTTGCCATTGTACTTCAAATTGAACCTTACTTCAATTTACACTTACCTTGAGCAGCGTTTTGGAACTTTCAGCTACAAGACCGGTGCATCTTTCTTCCTCATTTCTAGACTTTTGGGTGCTACCGTAAGGACATTCCTTGTAATCTTTGTGCTTTACAACTTTGTGCTTCAGCCACTTGGCGTTCCATTCATTGTAGCAGCAATTGTATTTGTAGGTTTGGCTATCCTTTACACAATGAAGGGTGGTGTCAAGACCATCATCTACACAGATACAATTCAGACAACATTTATGATCCTTGCAATTGTTGCTTCTTGCGTTGCAATCTGCGGACAGTTGGACTGGAACCTTGGCGATATGCTGAAGAATGTTCACGAGAGCCACTTCTCAAACATGTTCAACCATGATTCAGCAGCAGCAACCAACTGGATAAAGAGATTCCTTAGTGGTGTCCTTATCCCGATAGCAATGACCGGTCTCGACCAGGCAATGATGCAGAAGAGCTTGAGCTGCAAGAACATCAAAGAGGCTCAGAAGAACGTTATGACCTCAATCCTTATGATGATCCCTATCAACTTGCTATTTGTAACTCTTGGTGCTGTTCTTGCAATCTTTATGCAGGGTCATCCGGAGCTTATTGAGCAGGTTACAACTGCAGCCGGCAAACTTGAGGCAGACAAGATCTTCCCTACAGTTGCCCTTACACTTGGCCCAGTTGTAGGTGTTATCTTCTTTGTAGGTCTTATTTCAGCTGCATATCCTACTTGTGCAAATGCCCTTACCTCACTTACAACTTCAACTTGTATCGACTTGGTAGGCATTGAGAAACACGGTTGGGATGATGACAAGAAGAAGAAAGTAAGAATGAACGTTACCTACATTATGGCTGCTTTGTTCGTATTGATGATTTGTGTATTCAACATCCTTAAGAACGACGCCGTAATCAACATGGTTTACCAGATTGCATCATACACTTATGGTCCGCTTCTTGGTCTGTTCATGTTGGGTATCCTTACCAAGGTTAAGATTCAGGATAAAGTTGTACCTTACGTTTGCGTGCTTGCACCAGTTATCTGTTTCTTCATTGAGAACTACGTATTCAGCTTCGGTTTCTCATTGATCGCAGTTTGTGCAGGAATCACAATGGGTGGTCTTCTTCTATTCAGAAAGAAATAATTTATGACACAAATTGAGCTTCTGGTTCTTGCCATCAGTCTTACATTTGATACTTTTGCCGTATCAGTTGGTGGCGGAATCTCAATGCCAAATATGAAACTCTCAAGGAAGGCTATGGTTATAGCCTTCTTTGGTGTTTTTCAGGCAGCATATCTGTTTGCCGGCTGGTTTCTTGGATACCAGGCAGCCTCATTCATTGTTGAATGGGACCACTGGGTAGCATTCGTAATCCTCACTTATCTTGGCGGCAATATGTTCCTTGGAGCTTTGAAAGGAGATGATTCCTCTGAATCCGGTGACGGCGGTGCCAGCAAACGCGATTTCCTTTGCATCAAGCGTCTTGCGGTACTGGCCACAGCCACCAGCATAGATGCAATTGCAGTTGGTGCTTCATTAGCAATGCTGGATATAGATCTGCAGAATATTGGTTTCACTACATTCTACACTTTTGTTGCTACAGCGGTTGCAGCCTATATTGGTTTGCAAGGCGGCAGCAAACTCGGCCACAAAGCCGGCAAGAAAGCCGAAATCTGGGGCGGTGTGATTCTGATTATCATAGGCATGAAGATACTCATAGAACACGTCATAACATTCTGATATCAGGCCCTCGGAGTTGCTCCGGGGGCTTTTTTGTTGCTGGAGGAGTGGTTTTCTCCCGGTTTTGTGGTGATTTCCGGGACATTTTCTCTCGGCGGCTGCAGTTTCTCCCGGTTTTGTGGCGCTTTCCAGGACATTTCCATTCCTTGGCAACAGTTTCTCCCGGAAATCCCCCCAGAATCAGGATGTTTCCCCTCCTATACACAATTTCCTCCCGGTTTTGTGGCGCTTTCCGGGACATTTTCATTCCTCCGCAACAGTTTCTCCCGAAAATCCCCACAGAATCAGGATATTTCCCCTCCTGTACACAATTTTCTCCCGGTTTTGTGGCGCTTTCCAGGACAAATCTCTACACAGCAACAAAAAACGTCCTTCGCTTCACGCGAAGGACGCTAAATTGTGGGCGGATCTATAAGCCGAGTTCTGTACTTCAGACTGGTACCAGGAGGCACCCTAAGAAGTTCCTATCATTTATCTGTCGCAGCCTACCCCCCAGCAACGGACGAGCAACCCTTAACTGCTGGTATACATGGCCTTGCAGGATGCAGTAGGATACCGCTATAATGTCGCCATCATAACCCGTGGGCTCTTACCCCACATTTTCACCCTTACCGCAGTAATGCAGTCAAGCAACCCGAAGGTCTTCTGCTGCGCGCAAAGACTATGAAGTCTTGTAACAGGTACGTGACCTGACGCTTCTGCGGCGGTAATTTTCTGTTACCCTTGCATAAACTCATCGCCTATCTGTGCTTTCCACAGTGCAGTGCTCTACCCTGCCCGGACTTTCCTCCCAATTTCTTGAGCGATAGGACGACCCGCCGGTGCAAAGATACATAAAATTCGTAAACCGCTACAATGAATAAGCGCAGGAGTAAATAGCGCAAAACTATTTCTTTTTCCGTGTTGTGGTAATGGGGAACAATTCATCCAAAATACGTTCATCTATTTTTAGTATCCTCATAATCTGAGCATTGCTGGCATTGTAATCATACTTCATTAGCTTAGCTACATCCAATTTGTCATTTTTACCCAGCAATGAAGGATTTTTCATATCATACTTTTTTGCACAATGGCTGAAGATTGCGGCATATATCTCTTCATCCGTGTAAAATATTGAATCACCCAACTCTCTGGCGATCTGCGAATAAGACTCTATCTGTCGGGAAATTGAACTGAAATAGTGTCTGGCGTCTCTAAAAAGGTTTTCTGCCAATTTAATATGACAGAAAGATGCTGGCGAGAAGTATCCCTGCGCTGGCAGAAATTTCAAATTTCCATTCAACCGGTATTCCCTGCATCTGAAAATTGATCTGATCTTTGAAATACTGAGTTCAGATATATCAATAGAAGTTTCCAGTTCACGGATTGGATTGAAAAAGTAACTATTGGCACCCCATGGATAAGAAAACGGGGTGCTGTTTTTATCAACTAGATATCCGTTTCTATTTACATAACAAATAACAGCTTGCAAATGTCTTAAATCAGTAATTCTAAAGTGCTTGAACGATAATCCTTTCATATCTGAAACCCTTTCCTGCAACGACAAATATCTATGAAGTTTTTTAGTGAGAAAATTGACAAACCTATCCATCACCTCCTCCTCACACGCAACAACAAAATGAAAATGATTGCTCATTACTTCAAAGGTGAGCATTTTCATTTCATCAATTAAATTTACAGCAGACAAAGCAACCATATTCATCCCATAAACCAATTCATCTTTTGTCCTGAAAATGGCACTTTGATGTACTCCCGACGAACACAAATGCCATACAGGTCCCAACTCATAAAATTCATACTCCTGCGGTGTCATAACAATTAAATTTAAGTTTCCGCAATACTAACTCCATATTTCCGAATATTAAAGTAAATGAGTAAAATCTTTTTTAGGAAAAAGAAAAACTTTCAGTGTTGCACTCTTTTTAAAAACAGCAATTTTTGAAAAAAGAAAAATTTCTGGATACATTGTGGTGAAATATCCTGAAAAATACCATAATTCCGGGAGAAAATGGTTCGGCGGTGGGGAAACATCCTGGTTTTGGGGGTAAATCCGGGAGAAAACGCTGCCACACAAAAAATGTCCTGGACAGCAATGCAAATCCAGGACAAATATCTTCAAGTAGGAAACCTCATCACTTGAGGCGTCACATATACTATTTGCAAACCATTATATCAAGAATCATCTTGTCGGTGGTTTGCATACCTTCGGCACCGATGCGGCCGAGGTTGCAGATGGTCTTCTCAATGCAGTCTTCAATGATACCGTCATTGGAAGAGATGCAGATGTTGTCCATTGCAAGGACGGCAGCCTGGATTGAAGAAGAAACACCGGAAGCAACTTTAAGGGCGCAGCCTACTTTTGCGCCGTCACAAACCATACCGGTGATGTTTCCTACCATGTTCTTGATAGCAGAGCAAACTTGCTCATAACCACCTCCGTGAAGGTAAACAATACCACAAGACGAGCCGGTAGAAGCAATAACACAGCCGCACAAAGCGGAGAGCTTGCCAAGATAGCCTTTAATGTGGATGGCAATCAGGTGGCTCAACACAAGAGCGCGGGCCAGTTTCTCCTGGGAAACCCCCATCTTCTCGGCAACTGCTATAACAGGCATTGTAACTGTAATTCCCTGGTTACCGCTGCCAGAGTTACTCATTGCAGGAAGGGTACAACCGGCCATTCTGGCATCTGAAGCAGCCGCTGTAGCAGCCATTGCGTAAGTCATTATAGATGAGCCAAAAACAGAAGCATGTTCAGAAGCAAGAATAGTCTTGCCAACCTTCAAACCGTAATCATTACTCAAACCAGCCTCGGCTAACGCTTTGTTAAGTTTAACAGAATCCAGGATGAACTCAATATTCTCAAAAGAAGCCTCCTGTGCAAACTGAAGAATCTCCTTCACCGACAATTTATAATCCAATGTGGTCTTCTCCACAGGAGCAACCTCCCCTCCTACTGCAGTGCATGCAGAACCGGCACAATTGAGTGGGTTGATATGTGAATGGTCAAGCAAAGAAACACCGTCACGAACTACAGAAATGATTGAATCGTGATTGTTGGCAATCTCTGTCATTGCATAATGGGCAGGTTCAATAAGACAATTCTGAGCACCAGCAGCACCAGCAGGCAATCCAGAATAAGCAGTAGCCTTAATATAAAGTTTCAATTGAGTATCAGCCAATACCACTTTAATGGCACCAGCGTCAACCATTGCTTTTGCAGCATCAATTGCCTCTGGAGTAAGATCCTTCAAAACCTCCAGACCATAAGAGCTACGGCCACAAGTAACCGCCAATGCAGCAGCAATATGCAAGCCAACCATTCCGGTGCCGGGAATACCCACTCCCATACCGTTTTTAAGGATGTTTGCTGAAACCTCCACAACCACATTGCCAACCTCTGAACCAATTTCCTTCAAAGCTTCACAAGAACGGGCAACGGCCAAGGAAACGGCAATTGGCTCGGTACAGCCCAAAGCAGGTTTAACCTCTTTCTTAATCAGTTCAATTATTTCAAGTTCTCTCTGTAAATCCATAATTCAAAAAAATAATATTCCCGACAGAAATCTGAAAAAATCTGTCGGGAAAACATTTATATTACTCTTGCTCAAAGAATTTCAAAATAGCACCAAACAAATCCTTATGATTGAAAGATCTCACAGCTTCAATTGGGAAGCCAAGACAAACTGTCTTATAGTCGCCTTTGTAGGCAACACCAGCAGAAATATTATTGTCTTTATATCTGAAGATTGTAAATGCCTCTTTGCAAGCAGGAACAAGTGCATCCGGTGACTCAACGCAGTAAAAATTTTCGTTAAGTATCTGACAGAAAGCAGTACCTTTTGCTTTTATGTATGGATTTGGAGCAGGATACACTAATCCGGATTTTGAAGCATATTCTGTCATCCATTTGTATTTAAGTACATCTTTGGCAAAATTCATACCCTCCTCTGTTACACCTGGAGCATCAAACAAGTCTGTAGCAATGTTGGCACCTGAAACAAGAAGGTTTCCTCCAGCCTCACAGAACTCCCTGATCTCTTTCTGAAGTGCAACAGGGAATACCTCATACTTGTAACCGTAAACGCCTCGGCCAACAACAGTCTTGCCCTGTTTACCCATAATCATATCAACAATCTTGTAGTTGTTCATATCAACTTTTCCGGCTTTTACAGCACCTACTGAAGAAGAAACAAAGCTGTAACCGTTCTCCATAATTGCTTTACCATGGTCGTATGGATAATTGAAAGTATTTCCTGCTATAACATTATCCTCAAAATCTGAATAAGAAGCACCAAATCCTGGAGCATCGTCATCCATCCATGGAACCTCACGGCGGAACTCGTGCATATCACCAATATAAGACCAGTCTGCTTTATATGGAACTCCTCTGTCCTTGATATTGTTGAAACCTGCAAAAGTAGAATCGTTCTTCTCAAATACTGCAGGACCTGCAACTCTCTCAAAACCGTTCACAACCATAACCGGAAGTTTGCCTGCGGTAACTGCTACTGAAGAAACTCCAACTGAAAGCTCCTCTGAAGGGAATGAAGCACCACCGTCGTTCACAGCTACAACCTTATAGCTGTAGATGCAGTCTGGAGAAATTGGGAATACTGCTGTTGTATCTTTAACAAGAACACCATTATCAAATGCAGTATTATTCTTCATAGTGTACACAACATATGCAGTTGGCTCTGCTGTAGGCTCTGAAGGATCAGAAACCGGACTCCAAGAAAGCTTAACTGAATTATTGCCCTCAAGCTCTGCAGCAAAGTTCTTAACTGGAAGTGGCTGTACAGTGTAAGGAAGGCCGCTGTCCATGCTTAAGTATTTAAGGATACCTTTATAGATTGCACGGCTCACTACAAAACGGTATGCTGGATCAAGACCATATGTCATATCAGCAAAGTTCTGGTGAGAAAGGTGCTCAAGGAGCATTGAAGGGACGTCGGGAGTACGTGACTCTGCATAAGAACGGTCCCATAGGCCTCTGCGGCTCCATTTAGGCTCAAAGGTTGCCCTTACATCATTAACAATCTCTGTCTGGATGATATCAGTCATCTCACGTGCACCCATTCTGCTCTTGCCATTAGGGTATTTGTCCGAACCGTTTGAGTAACGTGTATAGATTGCAAGTGTACCTACAATGGAATCGTTAGGGAATGTACCTGCATCTGTATGGAATGCAAACGACATGTCTACAGGAATGTTGTAACCCTCTGCATCCGGTTTAACTTTGCTGCCGCCAATAAGGGCATTCACCCAACGGCCACGGCTCATATAGTCGTCTGTATAATCGTTCTTAAGATTTGTGTATGAGTAGATTGAATCAGCAAAACCGGCCCACTGCAACCAGTATCTTGCACCCTCAGTAAATCTTGGGTAACCGCTGGTAACTGCCTCCACATTATAAGGTCTCTCCTGGGTAGGTTTTCTGGCAATGTTACCCATGCCGCCGCCAAACTTAACAGCGTCTGCAGTAACAGCAACACCTTCTTTGGTGCTCAAGTTGGTAAGGTAAACTCCCTCTTCAGTATTATTGTTGGAGAACTCAAAAGTACCAAGATAAATCCAGGTGCCGCCACCCATTTTCTGGTTAACCTTGAACTGGGTCTCACCACCTTTATGTTTAACAGTATAAAGAGCAGCTTCAGTACTGTTAGGCAAAGATTTGTAAGAAACATAAACAGCACACTCCTTGCCATTGAAATATTTTTTTGGGATCCATTTTGCAACACTCTCAACCGGCTGTTTTTTGCCTTTGGCAACAACTCCCTCTACAACTCTGTAAGTACCCATTGTGAAAGGGTTCTCACCATGCTCATAGCTCTTTTTAGGATTTGCAAAACCAACTTCACCTCTCTCCCACTGTTTGCTTCCCGACAGTTCCTCAAAACCTCCCATCAATTTGTCATTGTCTACAATATACTCAAAGGTATTGATATCCCTCTCCCTTGGAAGAAGCACATTTGCACCTGCATTCTCCAACATTGGAACCAAGAAAGGAACAACGTAGCTCTGGGTATAAAGGTCCTCTACAGTCTGAAGGATACGTGCCCTCTGCCACTCCCATCTCTCCAAAGACTGCTCATAGTACCAGCCGTGGCTCTGCCACAAGGCAAGGTGGCGTCCGTTAAGGCCGTAAGTAACTTCGTATGGAAGAGACATGTTCTGAACCAAGATCTGTGGAGCAGCCTTTGACTTCTTCACTTTCTTTGGTTTTGCAGGCATCTTGTAAGAATCAGAGTAGAATTTGGATGCAAGCTCCTCTAGGGTTGATCCGTTTGCATGCAGGGTAACTTTCTTTCCTTTATAGCTGTCGGGAAGAAGTGCAGCTGCAATGCTGTACATATCTTTAACGGTGTTATCCCTGAAGAAGTAGTCACTGGTTCTTGATGTAAGGTGGATATCAATATTGTTGCCGTTGATTACTGCAGAGTCTACTGCAACATTTACAACAATAGATGCAACCGGTGCCAGATAGGCATCCAGTGAATCAGAAAGTTTTGCAAAGGCTTCCTTATCCTTTACAACTGTCTGTGCCTGCGCTGCTCCAAAAAAAGTGAGCATTGCGGCCGCAAATAGGGATAATTTTTTTAGAAACATCATTTTTTACTATTAAATTTGTGCAAATGTAACAAAAAAATACACACACTATGGAAAAATTGGCATTGGCTAACCTCCCTACCAAGATTGAGAAACTTGAGAGACTTTCTGATGAGTGGGGAACTAACCTTTTTATTAAAAGAGACGACCATACCGGATCTGAGATTTCAGGCAATAAAGTGAGAAAGCTGGAGTACCTTGCAAAAGATGCACAGGACAACGGATATAACCTGCTTATTACCTGCGGCGGCATACAGAGTAACCACTGCCGTGCAACCGTTGCAGTAGCAACCAAACTTGGCATGAAGAGCGCCGTGCTTCTAAGAATTGACGCACAGCCACCAGTAGTTGGAAACTACTTCCTCGACAAACTTATGGGCGCAGACGTAAAATTCTGTACCAGACCTGAGTACAGCAACAGCCGCGCAGAGATTATGGAGGCAATGGCTGAGGAATACCGTACGCAGGGCTACAAACCATATGTGATTCCAGAGGGTGCATCAAACGAGATTGGAACCCTTGGATACTACAACTGTATGAACGAGATTGTTGCTCAGGAGAAAGAGATGGGCATCACTTTTGACACTGTAGTTGTTGCAACCGGTTCAGGTGGAACAGCAGCCGGTCTATACCTTGCAAACGAGCTTCACGGCTACGGCAAACGCGTTGTGAGCATGGCTGTATGTGATGACGTTGCATACTTTACAGAAATCATTGACCGTATATCAAACGGAGCAAAAGCATACCTTCCTGAGTACAAGGATGCACAGTTGAATAAGGAGAACATTGAGGTAATTGACAAATATGTTGGACTTGGCTACGCTATCAGCCGTCCAGAGGAACTTGAGTTCATCAAACATGTTGCACGTACTGAGGCTGTTATCCTCGACCCTGTATACACCGGAAAAGCAATGTACGGCGTATACAACGAGCTTAAAGAGGGTGGCGCACTGGTTGGCAGCAAAAACATCCTCTTCATCCACACCGGCGGAATGTTCGGCCTGTTCCCTGTAAGCGAGCAGTTTGAGTGGTAAAAGAAATGCCCCCCCCGCCAGAATAAACATTGTTCTGACGGGGTTATTATTTCATATCAGCAACTTTTATAATAAATAAAATTTTATAACTTTGGCTGATATTACTTTTTGTATGAAAACGGCATCTCATATATGTATTGCAATAATGGCATCAGCATTGTTGTTTTTGTGTGGATGTACCCACAAAACTCTATGCTATGACCATAGCCATGTAAATGAGGTTGATGTGTATTTCGACTGGAGCAATGCACCAGATGCCGAACCGGAATCTATGGGATTATTCTTATATCCGCAAGAAACAAAAAAACTGCTGCGATTCTCTTTTGGAAACCACCGAGGAGGCAAGGTGAGGTTGAAAAATGACATATACCATGCCATATGCATTAATGATAACACCAGGAACATTGCCACATTGAATATTAATGATTTCAATTCATTTGAAATAAACACAAAAGACCAGGATGTGATTACTGGAATGGTAAGCCTCTCAACCAAATCCATTCCACGTGCAAAAGGAGCCGAAGAGGAAAGAATTGCAACATCACCCGAAATAGTCTGGAGCAACACTTCCACAGACAATGTGGTAAATATGTCCAACACCACAATTAGACTGCATCCAGAATGCAATGTAATAAAAAGTAGTGTAACTATAAACAATGCTGAAAATTTAAGATGGGTAAAAAGTGTAAGTGCTACAATATCATCAATGGCTGGCGGTTATCTTCCGCAACACAAAAAACTTACAGAAGAGGAGGTAACATTAGTATTTGAATGTTCAACCAATCCCGACAAAAAACAAATAACAGGAAAACTAACCACATTCGGCTGTTGTCCATCTATAAAAAAGCAACACATACTTACTATATACACAATATTGGCAGATGATACAAAATGGTACTACCAAATTGATGTAACAGACCAGGTACATGACAGAAAAGATCCATACAATATAATCATAAACATAAACAAACTTCCTATACCAGAACCTGACCTTGGCAACGGAGGCTTCTCAGCAGGAGTTGACGAATGGAACGAAGTAATTTACGACATAAAAATGTAAACAAAATATCAATAAAAAACATCCTTATGAAAAAACTGTTAATCCTAGCAGGAATAGCCGGATCAATGGCTATTTCATCGTGTACCAAAGAACTGGTCACAACAGAAAACAAAGGCCGTCCAATTGATTTTTCAATAGTGGAAACCAAAGGTAAACCAGTAAGTGAGAATTATGACATTACAGACATTTTTGTAACAGCATTTGATGAGAATGGTGCATACTGGTTTGAGAACAGCCACTTTGGAAGAAATGGTGATTATCTGTTCTCTGCAACAGACTATTACTGGCCTTCAAACGGAAGTAACCTCTCATTTGTAGCATATGCTCCACAAGTAAACAACGCAAAAACAACAGCAATAATTACAGAGTCAAATATAACTGGACACCAGCTTACCGTTACAGACTTTACCCCTGATGAAAACATCAACAACCACATTGATTTCATAACATCTGAAGCAATTGGCAATGACACTGATGAGAGTGTAACCTTAAGCTTCAGGCACAGATTATCTAGAATAGCATTTACAGCTTTTGAGAACAATCAATATTCGTACGAAATAAAAGCTGTAAAAATTGCGAATGTATATGGAAAAGGAACTTTTACACTATCATCATCTATCAATACAGATGAAAATCAAAACAAATATGTAACAGCTGGAAATTCTGCTTGGAATTTGTCGGATCAACCCAAAACCTCATACCAGCTGGAAATGAACAAAACAGTAACTTTATCTAATGGTATAACCCAATATCTGACTCTTAAAGATGTTGAAGAATATGTAGATAGCGACAACTATAACGACGCAATGATTATTCCACAGACAGTTACAGTTTGGAATCCAGCAGAAACTAACAATAATGGTGCTTATATTGCAGCTTTAATTCAAATAAAATCAGAGAGTGGTGACCAGATTTATCCTGAAACCTCAGGCGGGTTCGGTTGGGTTGCTATACCTCTACCAGCTGACAATGAGGGTAAATTTACATTTGTAGAAGGAAATAAATACACATTTTCTCTTAATTTCACAAATGGTGCAGGTTATAAAGAGCCTGAGGGTGGTAATGTCAGCAATCCAGTGCTGGGTGATGGAATCAAATTTGTGAAGGTTAAAGTAAATCCTTTTGATGAAAATTCAGAGAATGAAGCGAATATGCAGAAAGATCTTGAAGGAAGATGGCTTGCAAAAAAAGTTGAAGTAACATTCACTCCAAACAGTAATTTTAGTGATGGCCAATACGAACATGCACCATTCATAAAAGAAACAGAATCAGAGTTAAAAGAATGGTACAATAACAATGGTTTCTACCAGTTCACTGTAGACCACAACTACAACATTTTCACTACAACTCCTTCGGGAGCAACAAGCAAATCTTCTTTCTATGTTAAAGAGGAAGTTGATGAGAATCAAAAAACGCATATGAAGATTTATCTTGAGGCATTCAAATACGGCAATAGTTATCAGATAGTGCCTGAGGTATACAGTTTGGACAGACAAAACAACACATGTATTATTTACTTACTTAATGAGAACTGGTATGCAGGAGAAGACAGGCACCAATATATGCACTACGAACTATTATCAAGCAATTAACAAGATATACAGGAGGAGCTGAAATGAAAAAGACAATATATACATTAATGGCCACTTTAGCAATTGTATCATGCACTAAAGAGGATATTCAAGACATCAATAAAGGAAACGAGATTGATTTCTACACGTCAGTTACACGTGCTACAGAAACCACATTGGATAATCTTGAAAGTTTTTATGTTTCATCTGCTATTGGTACTGTTGGAGAAACTGGGACTTCTGTAAACGACAATGACTATTTTACAGATATTGAATTCAGCAGAAAAGGCAACTACTACGAATCAGAGGAAAAGTACTATTGGCCTACTGCAAGCAATTCTTTTGTTGATTTTTATGCTTACGCACCTAGTAAAGAAAACATGGGCGTTGATGAAATAACCAGAAACAACTTCGTTGGATTTACACCAGCAACAACAATTGCAGATCAGAAAGACATCATTATGGCATACGCCAGAGGAAGCAAATCTGAATCAAGCGATGGTGTAGAACTTACATTCGACCATATCCTGTCACAAATAGAAATACAGGCATACAATTCCAATCCTGGCTATGTAATCAAAGTGAAAGGCGTCCGTATCGGCAAAGCATGTAACACTGGTGATTTTTCATACGCACAAGGCCAATCATGGGAGGTGGACAAATATAAATCGGCAAAAAACATGGAAAACTATCAAGTGGAATATGCAGCTGACAATAATGATGAGACTGAAGATGTATATACACTTACTTCAGATGCCATTTCAATTATGTACTCACCTAATGCCACAGATGAAGACAAGACAAAAGCCAATGCAATGCTTATTCCACAGGGTCTAACCCCATGGGATGTTGAGAAAACAGGTGAAGAGGATGTACCTGGAGCATACCTTGCAGTATTGGTCAACATTACAACCGCATCTGGTGCCGATGTATTTCCAGGCAACGGCAACTATGAATGGATAGCTACTCCACTTAACGGAGCATGGGCTAAAGGATACAAGTACGTATATAAATTGGATTTGAGCACTGGCGGTTACGTGGCACCAGACTCTCCAAATATCCCAGAAGATCCAGATAACCCTAATCCAGACCATCCAAAACCTGGAGATGATGTTCTTGGAGGCAAAATCCAATTCAAAACGAGTTATTACTCATGGAATAATATGAATAATATGGAGGTACAGAACAATTAACACAAGAGAGGCCGGACAAAGAATTTTGATCCGGTCTCTTTACTTTTTATACCCTAACAACCAAACAAGAGAAACCTCAGCTTTAGTAGGACCTATCAATTGTCTGTCTGCAGTCCTCTGCCATACATAATGATCATCTTCCGGAAGGTATTCCTTAACCTCACCCTTAAGATATCCTAAGCCTAAATTAAGGTCTATATTAAGCTTATTAGAAACCGGAAATGAATACCCATATTCTACACCAGCTCCAAAAGTCCATTTCTCCCCCATAAAACCTCTTTTCCCAAGATTAAAGTCAAATGTCATCATCTGGCCATAAATACCAAGATGATGACCAGTAAAACGTTTATCTGAAAAGTTATTGCCAAACCATCTTCTTAAAGCGACATCTCCTCCATAAATTCTCCAAGTATAGTTCTTGGAATCCTTATTCCACCATGAATACATCCAATTACCGGCAAAACTGACTTCGTCAGACAAATAAAATTCAACACCCAAATTAGGTACCAGAGAAATATCATATAGCATATTAGTCTTAATTGCTAAAACAGGCTTATAACCGCATTTAGATAAAACAGTCTGCCTTTGATATGGTAGTGGTATCTCAACTTTATTAAAATTACTCTCTAATTTCTGTACAAAATGAACATTTACATGCCCAACTTCATTTTTTAACAGAACATGTTCTTTTTCAGCAACCTTTTCGGTTGCTGAAACTGGTATTACAGACAAAATAATTTCAATCTGTGCTATCCTTAACCTATCAAGGAAATTAGACTTTACATATCTGTAAAGATCGGGATTACTTCTAAAAGCATTATACTTCTCTGAATATGAAAGGCTCGTATTATTTAATATAGCACACATCTCATCTTTATATTTGACAGATGGATCATCAGCAATAAGATAAAGTAAATTCTCCCACATATTTGTTTTGCTGTCAGCTACAACAATATTGTGATCAAGATGTGGAAACAAATTTTCAAGCAGCTGTATTGTATTCAGCGCACGTAATCTGGCAATATATCTGTTCACAGATAAAGTACCATCAGGAGAAGCAGAGGCCATAATTGATATGGATTTTACTTCTAGACTGTCACTAGAAGAAGAGCGTGACATATCATCAATCAACTGAATGATGGTTTCTTCATTATTTTTGAATTCCTTATTTACTTTTGTTTCATTTATCTTAAAGTAAAGAGTGTAGGATTTTAAAATCACTTCAGTCTCTTGAGCCATAAGAATATTGCATGCGGAACATACAAACATGAAAACAAAAAATATAACTGAATATCTTGTTATTTTATAAATCATCACAAATACAAATTATCGTAAAATATGCTTCTAGCGTATCACAAAGGTATGAATTAATTAAAATTATCAATCAATTTCAGAAAAATTATACTAAAATTAAAATTATATATTTAACTTTACAGGGTGAATTTAATCAGGACACAAGCTTAATGATCTAAAATAAAAATGCGCAACAACTGGATAAAAGTGAGGATACTGCTGTCTGCTACCCTTTTCCTGCTAACTATCTTTAACTTATCAGCACAGGAAAAAGTAAAGGTATACTTTAAATTTGACGGTTCAGACATGCTTGTAGACTATATGGCAAACAAACACTCACTCAATATGCTGTTGCACAAAATTGACAGTATTGGGGTAAATTCTCTCGACTCCATTGTAATTGTTTCACAAACTTCTCCCGACGGAGTTTACGAACACAACATACTCCTATCAAATAAACGTGCATCAGCATTAAAGAAATATCTGGTATCACAACGCCCAGAAACGTCAAATCTTATCAAAACAGATAGTCGTGGAGAAGCATGGGATGAATTGAGAGAACTGGTACTTTCAGATAATAAAATATCAGATAAAAGCAGAAATAGCGTAATAGCCGTCATTGATGCCAATATAAATACCGGTACTAAAAAATGGAGACTGGAGCAACTTCCTATCTATAGATATTTGCGTATTACCCACTATAAAGAACTTCGCAATTCAAATTATTGCCTTTTCTATATAAAACAACAGGAAGTAAAAGAACAAGTGCAAGTAGAGAAAGTGGTAGAAGAGGTTGAGCCTATAAAACAACAGGAAGCAATTGAAGAAGTTAAAGTTGAACCGGATAAGACTACTGTTACAACTGTAGAAAAAGAAGAAACATTTACAGTTTCTGAAATATCCAAAAATGAGGCATTTTTCATAAGGAGTAACCTGCTTCTGCCTCTTTTGAACTTTGGAATTGAAGTTCCTATTGGAACAAAATGGTCTGTAGGTGCTGATTATTACTTCCCATGGCAAAAGCGCGATAAAAGCAACAAAAACTGTACTCAAGTCCTAATGTGGAATCTGGAAGGAAGATACTGGTTTGGAAAGGACAGGACAAAAGATTACTTACTTGAGGGTCACTCTATTGGATTGAACACAATGTTTGGGTTATACGATCTTGAGAAAGATTATACCGGACATCAGGGAGAATTTGTAAACTTTAGCGTAGACTACACATACGGCATGCCAATATTCAAGGATAAATTACATTTGGAATTTACAATTGGACTTGGATACTTATTCTCTAAAGCAGAGAAATATAATGTTTTAGAAGAAGGTGGCAAAGGCTATAAAAAAAGCTACAAGGAAAATATCCATTGGGTTGGACCAAACAAGCTAGGAGTATCTATTGTAGTTCCAATTAACATAAAAGGGAGGAGCAAATAATGAAGAAAGTGTTCAAATATACAATATATGCACTTCTGCTGATTGCTTCACTGCAGGGGTGTACAAGAATGGAATTGTATGAACTGTCAACAAAAGTGAATCTTAAGCTCAATATGAATCTGCAGATCAACAGCAATATTGACTTAAAGATAGATCCAGAACTGGACGTTGAGTTCAAAAACAAGATTAACGGCATTATGCCAAAATATATGGAAGTATTGTTCTACGATGCCGAAAACAATTCGAGAAGAGCTTCATTCATATTGCCGGTTGAAGGTGGCATAATAAATATTGAACCGGGAGACTATAACATAGTTGCATATAGCTTTGGAACAGAATCAACACAAGTAGGTGAATTGGGAAATTTGAATAGAGCAAAAGCATTCACAACCAATATCACCAAAGCAATGGCATCCAAATTCAAAGCAGCAATTACTAATGCCAAACCTGAAAGCGAAAGTACCCAAAGTACAAAAGGATATGAAGATGATCCAATTATCCATGAACCTGACCACCTATATGTTGCTAATGAAAGGATGATAAATATTCCTTCTGTAACACACCAGAATGAAGATATTACAATACATGCAACAGCCAACACCATTATAGACATATATAGTCTGGAAGTTTTGGGTGTAACAGGATGTGAAAACATTGAAAAAGTAGAAGCATTTATCACAGGGCAAATAAAAGAGAACTACTTTGGTTCAGAGTTGAGAGGATCTGATCCTGCAACAGTATATATTACGCTAAAACCAGACGGAAACAACAACAGACTATATACAGTATTTGGCACCTTTGGAAAACTTCCAGGGGCAGATAACAAAATATATTTGGATATAACAGTCACAAATACCGGCGGAGGCCAGTACAGATACGTATATGATGTAACAGACCAGTTTGAAGATATTGAAAACATTAACAACAGATTGATTATAAGAGACTCTATCAACATCTTGCCGGGAATACAGGGTGGTGGCGGACTTGATCCATCAGTAGATGAATGGGATAAGGAAGAAATAGATATCCCACTATCTTAGAAACAATTAAAACTAATATACAAACCATTTAAAATCAACTCTCATGAAAAAATTATTTTTGTTGGCAGCTTCAGCAATGATGGTATTTGCTAGTTGCAGTAAAACAGACATTATCTATCAAGATGAAACCCCACAAGAGATTGGATTGTTCCCAGTTGCTAAAAAACAGACCAAAGCAGCAATTGATGGTACAGAATTCAGTTATACTAATATGATGGTAGCAGCATACCTAGCTGCAGGAGACGGTGTAACACCAGGTGCATATTTTTCAGGAACCACATTCGAAAAAGGGAATAGTAATTTCACTGGTGGAAAATATTGGCCTATTCAGAATTCTACACTTAACTTCCTTGCAACAGCTCCTGTAGAGGATGGTATTTCAACTGAAATTAATGCAGAAACAGGTGTAGCAACTGTTACATTGACAGATAATCAATCAAATCAATATGACGTTATGTACGCAGTAGCAAGAGCTTCAAAATATAACAAAGTAACTCCAGTAGTAGGAATGACATTTGAACATGCTCTTGCATGGGTAAAATTTAAAATTACAGGTACAAATGAAATAACCATTAACAAAATTACAGTTAATGGAGCAAAATACAATGGCACACTAACTGTTACTACTACAAATTGGACGGAATCGACAAATGACAAAGAGCTAACAGCTGATTTTACTTGGACTGATGGTGAAACTATGGATAACATAACCGTCCCAACCGACGGATTGCTTGTAAGACCATGTGATGCTACAAGTTTTGTTATCAATTATACAGTAACAAACGGTAATGATGTTCATGTATATAATTATACATATAATCCTGATGAATGGATTCAAGGTAAGAAATATATATATAACATAACCATGAGTCTTCAGGGTATTGAAATCGCACCAGTAATAACAGATTGGACTGATACTCCAACACCTGACAATGGTATAACAATTCAATAATAAATATCCAATCCTACAGGACTAATTTAGTCCTGTAGGATTAATACCATCCAGCATCAATGACTGGATATGCAGGTTATAAGGGGTTGAATGTCCCCTTATAGCTACTAAATTAAAATAAAATATGACTAACGTGCGCATAATATATTTTTCACTTATAGCATTGCTTGCTTCAATGACTGTTGTTTCTTGTTCAAAAGAGGAACTTGGAAATGACAGCAATAGTTATGAAATAAATTTCAATTGTAATGAAATTGGAGTAAAATCAGCAACTGATGCAACTGTTGAGGATTTGAAGAGCGGGTTCAAAATTTATGCGCACACTACATTTGAACCGCAAAGCTCAACTCCCACTACAGCATCTTCATTTCAAAGAGAAGTTTATCATGATGGTCAGAAATGGACATACGAGAATACAATGCTTTGGATTCCAGATGCAACTTTTAATTTCAGAGGCTACTTTCCCGCTGATGCAGTTACAATAAATGAAACTGGTTACAATGAATATGAAATGTTCTACACAAATATTGCAGACAAAAGTGACCAGGTAGATTTGCTTTTTGCCAGTGCAACAAAATCAACAGCACAAGCAAAACAAGACAGCTATGCAGCTGTATCACTTAATTTTAATCATATTCTCTCCAGAATAAACATTAAAGTAAAAGTTGATGCTACCGGTAATGTTCCAAAATTGGGAGCAATTGTAAAAGGAGTAGGATTAAGCGATATTGCAGATAATGCAAGATTTACAAATGGGCAATGGACTGATTTCTATGGTTCAGCAGATATTGGACATAATGCAACCTGGCTGATTGGTGAATCTAAAATTGTAGAAAAAGGTGACCAGTATGAAATCAATCTAGATTATCCAGAAGGTGAGAAACTATTTGAAGATGAGGATTCTTTTTTAGTTATACCCCAAAAGTTAAATGATAAAGTAGCAGCATTGAGAATGTATGTTGATATCATTACTCCCCCTGTCAAAAATGCAGAAGGAGAATATGAATATGAAATTTTGATGCAGGATCAGCCTTTAGTTTGTAACATTCCGGCTATAACATGGGAAAAAGCAAAGCAATACACATACATAGTAACTATAACACAAAGTTTCTCTATAAATATTGAAGAACCGGAAATTGAAGACTGGGAAGATTCAAAAATGTCGGGAACCATAATTATTAGATAAGATGAGGAGTAAGTTTACATATTTGCTGATAATTTTTGCAATGGCTTTCATATCTTGTGAAAAGATTGGCAGCGATAGTGAGGAAATTGACTTGTCTCAAAAGGCTGGTTATATAAAGTTCTCTTCCAGCGTTTCAACCAAGGCTCCAATAATAACGAGTTTACGGGGGGACGCATTTGGCGTTATAGGATTTGAGTATCCCAATTATCAAAGCTGGTCATCTGCACGATCATTGGCAACGCCAAATCTTTGCCATGAGCTGGCAGTAGAGTGTGATGAATATGGCTCATGTTCATACGACACAGATCCAAACAATTCAGGCAAGCAATATATGTTATGGGATTTGTTAAATAACCACACATTTTTTGCATATTATCCTTTAAGGACAAATAACAATGGTATAACAATAAGTGGCAGCAATAATCTGAACACACCATACATAATTTATGATATTCCATTAGGCAATGGAGAAAATGCTGTTGATCCCGACAATCTTCTGGATATAATGACGGGATATGCAGTGGACCAGACCGTACGAAGTGGCGAAGTTGGATTCAAATTCCAGCACCGATTGACCTGTATTGATGTTATTGCCAGAAACTTCAATGATAATACCCAACAAATTTCAAATTTATCTATTGAATTGAATGGGATACAATACAATAGGATAAAAATTCCTATGCAGAAAGGAGACAGCCAATTTGATGTTGAACGCAGCATAAAAACAGGCACTACTATTCCTGCAACAGTACGATTCAATATATCTTCAGACGAAATTGTAGAAATAAGCAAGAACCAGGTTATAGGATTAACTGGAAATGAAAATGAAGAAAAGAATATAATAATCATACCTCAAGATAACCATATTTCAGGAACTGCACATTTTAAAAATAATGGTGAGACCAAGAGTATGACCTTTAATTCAGAATTCGAACTGGAAGAGGGTAAGAAATACAGTATAATTATAAATTTCACAGGTGATGACATTATTGTGCTTATGGTAGAATCTGGAGCTTGGGAAGTAGTACCTGTAAAACATGATTTTGACTAGATTATGAAGAAAACGTATATATATATTTCATTATTGGCAATTACTTTTGCTGTTTTAGCAGGTTGTACTTTAACCGATATGGAGCTTAAAACCGGTTCTGGTATTGTTACTGTAATGGGTACAGCTGCAGAGTTTAAAGGAATAACTGTTAGCACTAAAGCCGTTGAAGAAGATGAAAAGAAAGTTAGTGAGATTACAATGGCTATCTTTGATTCAGATGGTAATGTTGTAGGCCGTATAGTTAACATTCATGCTTCAGAAACTAACCCTGTATTTGTTATTGACACAAAATTCAGGGATAATAACGGCAATCTGAAACCATATATACTAGCTGGTGATGAGACAATCTATATAACTAATGATCAGACTTTACTGAACTCCTGCAATATTTATATGATTGCCAATAGCTGGGAATATATTCCAAAAAACAATGAAGGTATCCCAACAATTACTAAAGAGTCTGAATTATTGCAAATACAGATTCCTGTAAATGCAAGTAATCTTACTATTCCCGATAATGGCTTCAATGGATTTCCTATGATTGGAAAATCTGGGAACATAGACTTAAGCGCAGATAGATCTGGTGCTACCCAAATGGAGGACATAACTATGCTCAAATTGTATGCTAAAATTAATGTAAGCATACAAATTAATGCGGAAAACGTTATTACAAATCCTAAATTTACACTTACAGGCTGGAAGGTAAGCAATGTCCCTACAGTAGTAAAACTGGGAGAGCCGGCAAATAATGAAGAAACAATATATGCTAATGGTGATAAATCCAAGTTGTTCGAATCTTACGAATCTAAAGTTTTATCATCGGGAAGTCTTAATATAAGCAACTCAATATCACTGGACAATCCAGATAAGATGCAATTTACATTCTATATTCCTGAACATAGAGTTATTGCAGACAATGAAATCATTTATCCGGATGAAATTAATATTAGTACAGATACTGAACATACTATAAAGCAAAGGTACAAACCTTTATTGTGCTCTGATGGAAAAAATCCATTATATGTTACAATTAATGGTATTTATACTGACCATCAAAATCAGATGCATACAGTTACATATACAATATATCTTGGACAAGACAGTTATTCTGATTTCTGTGTAAACAGAAACCAACAATTAAATAATATTGTAACAATAAAAGGTGTTACAAACAACAATCCTGGATTTGACGAAGATGGTAAGCCTATTTTCAATATTTCAGCAGACTATAGAGTAGAAGTAGAATCTAATGGCAACTATGTAGTAAAAGTAGAGCGTGATGCCCTTCTTGATTCTCATTTTGAAGTTCGCCCTTTGGATGTGTACATAAACGGTGGCGGTACTGTAAAAATATCTGTAGTAGATGCCTCCAGCACAGATGCTACTGATAAATACAGAATATGGTTAAGAATGGAAAACGGAGGAACCGGGGATGACTATATAGGCACAAAAGGTGTTAGAAAATATTTTACAACTGATCTTGTAACTAACACTCTTAAGAATAATACAACTATAGAAATCAATTCTAACGACGCCAATAGTACGTTACAAGAAAGAATATGGCTTTACTTTGATGAAAACCCAAATGTATTTGACAGAACCGAACCAAATAATGATGAATTAAATAAACAATATAGGGATATCACTATAAGACTGGAGTACTATAATCCTAACGGAACAAAGGATGACTCGCAAACCAGGAACATAACATTCCGTCAAATGAATTTATGGAGGCTATGGTCATATACTGATGAAACAAAGACTACTAAAAAAAGATTCTATGATATAGAATACCATGAAGAATACCTGAATAACTATGCATCAGACCAACCATTTGGACAAACCACAGATGGATTACCATGGGGTTTGAATGGATTATCATTGTCAAAACACTATGAAGCAACAGATTTGGGAAATACCGGCACAGGCTGGTGGGATTATATACTAGATATTTTTGGAGCATCATTATCTCCTTATTATGATTACAGTTTGGATACTGATAGGAATTATCTAGAACAAATAGATAAGTTTAAGGATATTGATATAGCAACAACTCATGAATTTGCAGGGTTAAATTTCACAAAACAAATAGCATACATAGGCGAAATAAGTAGTAAAATGAAGGACATGACCCTAAATGTGAGTGCAGAGACTGCAATACAGTATTGCTTAAATAAAAATAAAAGAAATAGTAACGGAGAGATTCCAATTAATAATGATAATACACCAAATTACGCTTCAGACTATGTGCATTGGTATTTACCATCTATAGATGAAATTCAAGAAATTGTTGTTGCCGGATATCAGGATTTTGAAGTATTTCAAAACAAATTTTACTGGTCATCACAACCAGCTTATGAAATAGCATCTGTTTATCAGTACTCAGATTTATGGGGGAGGGAAAATACACTGAAAGGATATATGTTACAAGAGAATAATGAATATGCAAGAGCAACAAGTGCTGTTTATAACGATGGATGGACATTTAAGAAAAATGGTATAAGAGGAGAGTCATACCATCATCAATTAGTTTATTTTTTGGGAACGTACGATAAAAATAATTCCCATGAAATCGAAGTATCAAATGATCTTATAGACGAAGGATACATGCCACGATCAAATGTCAACCGTATCCGCTGCATACGTAATTCAGGAACATATCAATAACACAAGGAAGCCGGATAATAATCCGGCTTCTCTCATTTTATATAAATAATTTTTACACCTCTACAAGTTCATACTCCCTACAACCAAGCCCAATTTCCTGTGCGTACTGAAGTCCGCTCTCCCAATCGGTATCGGGGTGGATGTGCTTGAAGAGCTCATCATGCTGATGGACGTCTTCGCAGCCACAACTGCAGTGCTCTTCTTTTCTCCAGCCGTTGATTACTGGGGCTTTGTTTACAAGGTCTGCACAAGCCTGGTCCAGGGCTACGGGATCAAATGAGGCCATCATGCCAAGGTCTGGTACTAGTGGAACGTCGTTGTGGCCCCAGCAGTCGCACTCGGGTGAGACGTTCATGATCAGGCTTATGTGGAAGTTAGGTTTGTCTTTCAGTACTGCTTTGGTGTACTCAGCTATCTTGCAGTTGAGCACCTCTGAGGTGTCCCACTCGGCAAGGACTGCTGCTGCGTATTGGCAAAGGGCTACGCATTGGCCACAGCCTACACATTTGCTGTAGTCTATTACAGCTTTTCTGTCGGGATTAACAGAGATTGCTCCGTGGTTGCAGTTTTTCTCACAGATACGGCAGCCTATGCAGTTCTTTTCATTCACTTTTGGCTGTGATGATGAGTGAAGCTCAAGCTTGCCCGCAATTGAGGCGCAACCCATTCCAAGGTTTTTCAATGCACCGCCAAAGCCTGCCTGCTCATGCCCCTTAAAGTGGCTGATTGAGATTACTATGTCTGCATCTGCCACCGCCTGTCCAATTTTTGGTGCAGGGCAGTATTTTGCCCCTTCAATTGGAATGGCAGCGTAGTTGGTACCTTTAAGGCCGTCGGCAATAATTACATTGGCATTTACAGCTATTGGATTGAATCCGTTAACCATAGCACTTTTAAGGTGGTCTACGGCGTTGTCTCTCCTACCCTTGTACAGTGTGTTTGCATCGGTAAGGAAAGTCTTGGCGCCAAGAGAATTAAGCAGGTCAACAACTGTTGCCACATAGTTTGGTCTGATGTAGGCCATATTGCCCGGCTCACCAAAGTGAAGCTTTACGGCTGTATACTGGCCTTCAAAATTTATCTGCTCTATACCGGCAGCCTTAACAAGGTTGCGGAGCTTCTTCAATAGATTTACCCCCGGCTTGCAGCGGAGATTACTGTAATAAACTTTAGATTTTTCCATTATTTTACCCTTACAATTCTAATTCCATCGTTGCTTTTGCGCGAGTTCACATAATTGTGAATGCTTTTCTCATCAATAACCACTTTACCGTCTCCTTGCGATGCATGGATAAAGCCTACCTCACCGTTCTCCTTATGGTAAACAATTGCCACATGAGCAATATCCAACCCCTCTACAGATGAGTTGAAGCATAGGATATCGCCATCTTTCAAAAGGTGGTCCATCTTGTTCACAACCGCTTTAGGGATAACGTAATAATCTGAGAATGAGTTCAAATAGTCCTCCATTTTGGAGATTCTGGCAACCTCTGCAGGGTTATCTTTCAACTGTTTGTACGCAGAGGAGTGCTTGCTCATGTATGAGAATCTTTGTCCCGACAGATTATCGGCACTCAACACATCGGTAATCTCCTCAAAGATGCCTCTCCCCTCTCCTTGTCTGATCCACTCGCTGGTGTAGTGGATACGGCTTGCGTAACCATCAACTATGCCGTTGCGGTAGCGGGTGCGCTGGATGTATGCACATAGGCTGTCGGGAGAATCATAACCTTTTTTTGCATTCATGGCCATTGCCATGCAGGTCTCCACAAAAAGGATGCAGTCTGTCTCTACAAGGGATACTTTAAGCTGCTCGGGAACGAGTTCAAGCGAGCCTGCAACATACTCTGTTCCAAGCATCTGCTTTGCAGCAATCACCATCAGTTCCGGTACGGTCTTGTGGTTGTTCTCCAAAAGCACTTTTGAAATTTCAGCGTATTTGGCCTTGCTCTGTGCATCCATTGCTGTCTGTGCACTCAACTGGCCGGCAAATGTAATCATACACATTACAAGTGCCACAACTAGAATCTTTGTTATATTTTTCATTGTAATAGAGTTTATACAAATTTAATATGTTAATTGAAAATCTCAAATGTAAATTTCACCCCTATCCTGTCCCATTTGTCAACTTCTCCTCCCCAGAATACACCCATATTGAAGATATTGGTACCTATGCCGTATCCCATCTCCACATATGGGCTCATTGTATCTACAAGAAGCAGGTTGCAGTAAAGGCGCTCCTTTGTTATGAATTTAACCTTTCTCAAGAGCGTTGGTACCAGCAGTAAAGGGGCATCATATTGCACATTGGCCCTTAAATATTTATCTATCTCATGGTATTTTACTGATGAGAGGAGGTTGAATGTACCACCTATATCATCATCCCAGCCATGAGGCAAGTGATTGTCCTTAAGGTTCTTGAACTGTACAAAGTAGAGATAGTTATAATCCATGGCAATGCCAAAGCCCGCCCTGTAGGTGAGCGAGTGCATTGGCCCCACTTCTATCTGGTGCTGCATATCAACCTCCAATCTGCCAAACTCCACATCACTGCCAATGATCCCTTTAATTGAGTGGGCATACCTCAGGGTAAAGGTTGGGTAGCCTTTTTTGCTGTACTGGAGCTCAACTTCAGGGGCAAAAGTGGTAAATGAAGTCTTGTCCTGAGAATGCGCCTCCTTGTTGTGCCAGGTGTAACGCAGCTGGGCTGCAGTAGCCGTAATGGATATATTGTCCATTATATTAATGGAGTGGCCCAATTTGGCATAAGATGTCCTCAATTCCTGCGGCACCCCGTTCCCCGCCTCTATGAAGAATCTGCCGCTGGTGGATGGAGAATAGAGCCAGTTGCCTTTTACAGCCCAGTAAAACTCCTTGTATTTGAAGTTATAGCCAACAAGCGGCGCAACGCTGAACATCTTCTCTTTTGGGAGTTGACGTGTATATTTCAGCTTCTGGGTATACGACAAGCCGCTATTTGTGCTATAATGGAACAGAAGCGGGCTCACCAGCGGTGCCATGTAGAGTGATCCCTTGTCATTGAGATTCATGGAACGGCTTTTCACAAGGAAATATCCTCTTTGCGTCTTCTTTTGCCCGGTGGTGACAGTATCTTGTTGGGGCTGCTCTGCAAATGTACTGTCGGGATAAAAATTATGGTCCCCAATACGTGTATAGGCGAACTCCTGTGTGCATTCGGCATTAATTTTGGTACCCAGGAAGTTACCTTTGAAATTCACCTGCAACTGGATTGGCAGATGCTCCTGAAGGCTCCCCTGCTCCCCCATCTGCACAATATTGCAATACTGTCCAAACTCCATATTTCCGGCAATATGCATATCCTTTACAGACAAATTGTCCTGGGTAACTGTGATATACCCCTCCACAAACTTGTAATTGGTGATTTTGGGAATAAAAGCAATCTTGTAATGGAGACTTCCCCTTTCTACCCAAGTAGAATCCAATGAGAAATCATAATATTTTCCCGACAAATATGCCAACGGCGAGTATATGTTCCCGTATATATACTGCGAATAGACATTTATATTCTGTGCCAGGGAAGTAATATGCTCTGTGAATTCCTTAACAATCAGACTGTTATCCTTGCCAATTGAAGTAAGTGTGGTAGTGGTGCTATCCTGTGCAGTGTGCTTGAGTGTACCTGTATATTGCTGTGTAAAACTTCCCTCACTGAGCTTTGCCCTGTTAAGGTATGGCACTAGCGCCGGAAAAAGCCCTTTATGGAGAACATCTACCTGTGAAAATATCTGCAGATTTGCCTCGTAATCCTGTTTTTCAGCCGTCCTTTGCTGCGCATAATGCCGGAGACTGTCGAGAATTTGAGGAAGGCTGTATTGTGTGGCTGGCTGATGCCTGGTATGGTCCTGGGTGAGGGCATGGATGTGGGTGTGGGTGTCACATACGAGAACCTCCGGGCATAACATACCCATAAAAGCTGTCAAAAAAAATATGCACATCCTCCAATTCATCTCCAAACATTGATTTTATTGTAAAGATAACAACTTTTATGCAAAAAAATTTTGCAGAACCAAAAAAACCTCCTATATTTGCATCCGCAAAGGCAAACAGCTAATGCGGGACTGGTCCAGTAGCTCAGCTGGATAGAGCAACAGATTTCTAATCTGTGGGTCAGGGGTTCGAATCCCTTCTGGATCACTTAACCAGTCCGACTCGCTAGCTCAGCTGGTAGAGCACGACACTCTTAATGTTGGGGTCCAGGGTTCGATCCCCTGGCGGGTCACTAGGATATCGCAATCACTTGTTAATCAAGCGGTTGCGATTTTTGTTTTTCGGAAAAATTCCGCAATTTTTCCACTAATTCCTTCTTAACTTTCTATATATCAATCTGTTAACTAATTTATTCATAAACGATTGTAATACAATTGTCTATAATATATTATGTTTCTGTGGATTACACTAATCAACAAGTTCTATTATTGGAAAATTTAGTGACTCTATACAGGTCACATACCAAAATATTAGAATAATTTTTTGGTATTGAATTTCTGATGCGCCTTCGTTTTTCTGAATTATTCACAAAATGGAAATGTATTACTAAATTTACAAGTGGAATTTATGATATTACAATATGGAAACGAATATATCTTCAAATCAAAGTCAGCTTCAACAAGCAGCTACGGGACAAGAGGTGGAACCTAAAGGAATAGTTCTCAATAGAATGTATACAGGCAGTTACCTGTCTACAAATCTTGGTCATGAGGTTATCAATATGTTTCAGGCTGATAATGGAAAGCATTATTTGTATTTAAATGCGAGAGGAAATTTTAGCAAAGAGGGTAAGCAAGTTAATACTATGCTTCTCGTGCGACATATTGGAGGAAGCACAGTAGAGGCTGTTGGCATGGCAAAGAATCTTAAGCCGATAGATAGCGCATGCTGCACGCTCCCAAGAGATATAGGCAGAATTAATCAAAAGGTGCGAAATGAACAAGAGGCTTTTCTCAAATCAACGGATCATAAGGTTGAATATGGTGAAGTCCCTATTATAAAGATTTTTGGAGATAAGGGACAGCAAAGTGTGTATGTATCGTATTGGGTGGAAAAAAATGATTTTTTTATACCGGCTAAGAATATAAATATAAGAATTGAATTTCCTCCATCAGATGAAAATAAATTGGACGATTATAAGAAAAAAGCACTGAAAGAAGAAATAACAGTATGTTCAGAAGAGAAGCAAAAAATTACAACTACTATTGTAAGGATGAAAGAACATAATTTTTCTTCTACATCCTTGCATCAATTTATTTTTGAGGGGGAAGATTTTAAAAATCTATCTACTCTGTGCAATGAGAATGGTATAAGTTTGTGGGAGCAAGATAACACTAAAGTTGATAAGCTTAAAGATAATTCAGCAGTGGATAAGAGAGAGATATCTTTATTCGATATTTGCCAGATTCAGAAAGATGAAAACAGGATTTCTAATGCCTTAAGTTATTTTATTGACAAATATCCAAAGTTGTGGCACACGTTTTTTTCTGAACAATTATCACCCTTTGAACTTGGAGAAATCGAATCAGTAACGAGAGAAGAAAATACAAAAATAAAAGAAAATAATTCTACAGGAGGCCGTATTGATTTGCTGATTCGTACTAAAAATTGCTATATCATTATTGAAAACAAGATTGATTCTGAAATAATTATTGAAAATAACGTTACTCAGTTACAACGCTATTATAATTATGTTAGTATTCTCAAAACACAGGAGAGTGACAGATTAGATAAAGAAAAAACACAACTAAATAACGACTTAGAAAAGTATAAGAAATATTACGAAGACCCTAATAAAAAACATTGGAAAAATAGGAGCAAGTGGGAGCAAAAAATTAATGAATTAACCCTAAAGTTTAAAAATGTAGAGCAAGAGTTGCAAGATGTTGAAAATAGAAAAATTGAAGGATTTGTTTTAACGCCAAACTATAATCCTCCAAAACTCAATCTACTTGAAGTAAATAATGATTTTTGCTTTAAATGGTTATCATATAAAACAATATATGAATGGCTTACCAAAAATGAGGATGCTAAGTGTTTAATAGAAAAAGATGCCAACTTTAAAGCATTCTATAATGTAATTAAAAGACATACATACGAGTTTGAAAGTTCAATGTTATACGAAGAGATGAAGAGCACCTTCTTTACTCGAATAAAAGAACTTAATCATACATCACCATCAACCAAATAACTTCAACAATGCCTAAATTCTTCACCAAATCCGCATTCAGCATGGCCTTGGAATGTCCGAGGAGGCTTTATTATGCATATGACAAGAATGAGTATGCTAATCAGAACTTGGATGATGAGTTTCTTAAGTCGCTGGCTGAAGGAGGTTTCCAGGTTGGGGAGTTTGCCAAGCTGTGTTTTGGAATTGGCAAGGAAAATATGATAAATTCTTTGGACTATCGGGAAGCAATTGAACAGACAAAAGAATTGCTGGAGAAGGATGAAGTGAATATTGCTGAGGCGGCTTTTCAAACAGGGAATTTGTTTGTAAGGGCAGATATTATTGAGAAAAAGGGAAATCTCATCAATCTTATTGAGGTTAAGGCAAAATCTTGGGATGGTATAAAAGATTCTTTCATATCAAAAAATGGCAAATCAACCAATACTGGAATAAGGCCATATCTTTATGATGTAGCCTTCCAGAAATATGTAATTGTTAAGGCTCTTAAAGATCTTTTTCCCGACAGAATTTTCAAGGTAAATGCATTCCTCATGCTTGCCGACAAATCCAGAACTGCCACAATCAATGGTTTAAACCAGCTGTTCAAAATTAAGAGCGGCTCGTCTGGAAGATCAACTGTGGAGGTATCTGCAACTGCAAAAGATATGATAGAAACTATTCCTGAGGCAAAAAGAGTTGTACGTCCGTTTCATGTGGATGAAATATGTGATAGAATCATAAATGGTGAATTTGCTGAACAGCATAATGACCCGGAGTTTATGATGGGTCTTGGTTTCCAAAGTTTTGTAGAAAGAGTTTCAGCTGATTATTGCAATCATAAGAGAACAGATTGTATAATTGGCTCCAAATGCTTCAGTTGCCCGTTCCATATAAAAGGTGAAGATTCATCGGGATTAAAAGACGGCTATTGTGAGTGCTGGAAAGAGAAGGCAGGCTTTGATCCATCGGGAATAGTAAGACCTTCAATTAAGGACATGTCCGGGCAATATATTGGCAGGAAAAGGGACGAGTTGGTGAAGGACAGGAAGTTCTTTATGGATCAGTTGCAGGATTCTGACCTTAAGATACACTCAGACAAGCCTCATGCCGGCTTGGACCACTATGAGAGAAAATGGCTTCAGATTGGTGTGGCTACAAAGAATGAAAAGGTTCTGAAAAATTACCGGTCAAATATGACTGGTGATACATATTTGGATATTGAAGGGTTGAAAGAGGAGATGAAAAACTGGGAATTCCCTCTTCATTTCATTGACTTTGAGACCAGCGCTGTAGCTCTGCCATTTTATGAGAATATGAGGCCTTATGAGCAGATTGCTTTCCAGTTTTCTCATCACAGAGTGGATTTGAATGAAGATGGCACTTATAAGGTAACTCATGCCGGACAGTTCATCAACACCAAACCTGGCCATTTCCCTAACTTTGATTTCATAAGGTCACTTAAGGCTGAACTTGATAAAGACAACGGAACTATTTTCCGTTATTCTAACCATGAGAATACAATCCTACGTGAGATTCATAGACAGCTTGCTGAACGCAATGAACCGGATAAAAAGGAACTGCAGGATTTCATTGATTCCATAACTCATTATGAGAAAGATAAGGTAAAACATGCTGGAGAAAGGGACATGGTGGATCTTGCAGATGTAGTATTGAAATACTACTTCCATCCAATTATGGGAGGAAGTTATTCAATAAAGGTAGTGCTTCCGGCTGTGCTGAATTCATCTGATTTCATTAAGGGCAAATATTCTCAGCCAATCTATGGAACTCCTGATATGTTTAGTCAGAACCTATTGGAGCCAAAGGTGTGGATTGACTATGGAGAGGATGGCAAGGTGAAGAATCCTTATAAGTTGCTGCCTCCTATTGCTTCCTATCTTGGAATTGATGCGGATCTGAATGAACTGGAACTTAAGGATACAGAATCTGTTGCAAATGGAGGAGCAGCTCTTGCAGCATATGCAAAGATGCAGTTCTCCGATGAAACAATGTCTGAAGCACTAGAAAAGGCCCTTCTTACTTATTGCGAACTTGATACGCTTGCAATGGTATTTATTTGGGAGTACTTTAACGATGAATGCCGTGCAGTAGTTTAAGATCAATCTTCCATTCCAGATTTTCAATAAAACTGCACAGATTGAACCTAGCTATGCCAAGATCAACAGTCAGGTCATCATCCTCATTAGCAGCATAATCACTTGCTGGCTTTGGTTTAGGCAAAGCCAGCAGTTGATTACGGGCATATGTGAGTTTAACTTCAAGATCTTCTAGAGTTTCCATTGGCTCAGGAAAAAGGGCTCCTGCTTCATTATAGAAACTTGAGTAATCCGAATGATATTTTAAGCTCATTATTTTTGTTTATTTACGGATGTTGCCATACCAAAGCATTCTCTTAATATTCTTAAGTTGCTCAGGCACATTGGTTCCATAATCTTTGTTTGTCACAAATACTACTCCGTAAAAGCTACGAGCAGAATTGTTTCTTTTTCCCAAAGTTTTATTAAAGTATGCTCAATATACTTCTTATCATCCGAATCTGGTATCTCATCAAATTTATCCAGTACTATTAAGGAGTCTGGCGATGCAGCAATGGTAGATATGCGCCCCAGGATTGGAGATAGGACATTAATTCTGGAGCAGTCAATATAATAGCACTTTATATTGCAATTAGCACAAAGCGAACTGACTGATTGAGCCACACTAAATGGGTAATCATCGGGAATATAAACACCAACTGCAAACATCTTCTTGGGTTTTCTTTTCAAAAGTTTCCCAAGGAGCGGTTCTATTGCCTCCTTATGAAATTTATCCCATAAAACTTTGTCTTCTACCATCTTATCTATTTTATCCAATAAGACTTCTTCTTTATCCAATAAGCTCATATCAAACTGTTTTTATAGTTATACATCTTTCTAAAAGCGTCATATATCATAGGAAATATAACAAAAGGATGTGATTTCTTTAGTAAACAACCCTATCCATAATCTCTGAACAGTGAGTTATACAGTACAAAAATTTCTTATATCCTCTTATTGCTTTATCAATTTAAATTTAGAGCAGATCAAATCATATTTAACAAGAAAGATGGGGTGATGTATATTAAGGATGAGGGGTACAAATTGTACCCCTCACTATTTGATTTTAATCAATCTCCTGCTTTAAAAGTTCATAAATATAAGAAGGACTTTGAGTATATAAACCACAATCAGAGTCCTGTAATTGTTGGTAAACTCTAGAATCATACACAACCTTTAAAGCATCCGTAAGATTCACATTGGAGTCAATAACCAAAAACTCTGTTAGTTTATCAACTATCCTGTTTATAAGAAACTCTTTCTGATTTTGTGCTATCATAACCTTCTTAAGTATTTAAGCGCCTTCTCAGTTCCAAAGAAGAACTGGCTGTTCAATTCTTTATAGGTAAGTTCAGGTCTCTGCTGCGGTTGTTAAATATAAACTCAGTCCATTCTCTGCTTGGCCTATCAAATTTTAACACATTAAGTTCACCATTGTGCAGGAATTCCTCACTGAATTCATACTCCTGGATAATTGGATAACCTCCAAATAGCTTAGATTTCTTTGCAGCCATCTGTTCAGCCTGAGAACGTATGTCTGTAAGATAAAAGCCCTGTCCAAAATCTTTATACTTGTGAGACTTTGAAAGGTTGATATCCTTAAAATCTACATTTGTACCATGGTAAAGTATCATCTTAAAGTTCCTCCATTATTAAGACAGCATACAATAAGATCATCTACGGCATCATCCAGAGACTGAAGATGTTCAATCTCGTAAAACTCTACAAGAAAGTCAATCCCTTTGAAGTTATACAAGTACTCAAAGGCGGTCTTTACAGAGAGCTGGAACCGCTTTGCAAATGCCCTGATACATGCATTGATATATGGAATTTGATACTTGTTACCCATAAGAATTACTTTTTAATATTGCCGATATATGGCAATACCCACCATAACTCAACAAAGATACAATATTTTTGTTAAATTTCATTCATTACCAGCTTGTGCATCAATCCAGCAACCCCATTAACTCCCTCTTCATCTCTGTATCAATTTCCCTGTACCTGCAGAATGCTCCTACTTCTCTTTCCCAGGTATCATGGTCGTTGGAGATTGAATAGCTTACCTGGATTGCCAGTTCATCGTCGGGAATGTAGAAGTCAACTTCCACGTTGCTATTATAAAAATATACCCTTTCATTGTCAGGATCGTGTCCGTATATGCGAAACAGTTACAGTGCAACAAGATTTTCCAGAAGTGTGGTTACAGGGTCAACAAGGAGTATGCTCAGGATGCCGTTATCTACAAAGTAGTATTTGCAGTTGGTTTCCTTTTCAGAGAAGGATGATAATATGTTATGCAGTCTGAGGAGCAACCATGCATCTTCACTGTAGCTGATATAACTGCTGGCAGTTGGAACAGTAATTTTGCCACCTACGCTTGACAACACAAATATTGTAAAACTTTATGACACTCTTAGAGTGGGGTATTAAAATCATTAGTGGATTAAACCAATGATATTCCCAATCTTTATACATTAATGTCAAAAGGGATAAAAAGTAACTAAAAATTTAGACTAAAATGACAAAGGGTACAAAATGTCCTCCCTCACCATATTTAATTATCAGTCCACAAGTTTGGTTAAATCATAATACATCAAACATGTATCTGAGTTTGAATTAGCAGATGCTTTATCAAGGTACTTAAAGTCATTTTTTAGATAAAAATGGATTGCTTCACGTAATGCATCAACTGTTATAAAGGAACATCCAGTCCTGTTGTTTGAGATAAAGAATTGTTTTACAAAGTTCAAGATATCAGAACCTATACCATTATTCCTGTATTTGATGTTTACAGCAAGACGGCCTACCTTAACAGCAGGATAATCACTTCTATGCTTGCTATGAGGAAATAATGCTTTTATTCTGCGCCAGGTTGCTCTATCACTGTCGGGAATAGATATTTTATCATTAGAGACAGAAAAGTATGCAACTATATCATCGTCATTTTCAAGAATGTATGTTACAGAAAGGAGTTTATTCAAATAGGGCTTTGAGTCAGACAATAAAAAATCGTTCAAGTCTTGATTGCCACAATCAAAAGACTTGAACTGATAATCTTGAGTAAGACGAACAACTCTTATATTGTCTGTCATAGTTTCCTATTAGAAGTTAAATGTAAGCATCTTTTTGATGCGCTCGGCTCCATCCTTAACACGCGACCTCTCTGCCGATGTTGCCTTCTTCTGCTGTTCCATTTCAGCGAAAAAGTCAACTGCAGCTTGCCCGGTTAAAGGTGGAGTTGGTGCTATTGGTTTTGCCATAATAGTAACTGTTTATAAATCAATTGCAAATTTAGTAAAAATATATCATTGCACAATATGTACAACATATAACAAAAGATTATTCTATATGTTTCACCCTCATTTTCAACTGGTGACAACTTGTCACCACTCCAATTCAATTCCAAGCAGCCATTTCCAGCAAGGGATTACTTCAATCTTTCCGTATTCGTCCTCAATGGTTTGCTGCTCATCATAAGTGATGATGTCCCCTTCCCTATTAATCGGGCCGTTCGGAATTAGACAGGCGAAAACAGAGAAAAATGTTTTACACCCAAAATGTCATTATCCACCAAATTTAATAATACCGTTTTGTCATTATCCACCAAATCTTTAATATTACATTAGACTACATAACAACCTTATAAACAAAATAACAAATTGTTATGGGTAAAATAAGAAATAAATTTATGTGAATAAGGTTAACCTTTTCCGAAAATCTTTCCGAAACTTCATATTTTCTCGTATACCTATGTACACCAATGTTACATTTAATGAAACCTAACAATTTGAAAATAGGTGATATAGGTGTATATAGGTGTACGTTAAATAACTCTAAAATTCCCCTGGCGGGTCACTGAACGGAATCGCAAGCACTTGAAAATTAAGTTCTTGCGATTTTTTCTTTTATGGTTTTTTCGATTTTTTGAAAAGAAGATCATCTAAGAGGCTATACAGTAGTAAGATGCCTGCGTCGCAATGCAGTGAGAACACTTTCAGAAGCAACTGGGTTAAGACCCCTAAAAGTTGTCTTACTCTTCAATTCAGATAGTGACATAACCAATAACAATTTGGCAATACACTCATCCGCGAAAGAATTGCTCACAACATTAACTCCTGTAAAATCCAATACTACACACTCATTCTGCTCTATCACAGGCAATAAATTTTCACGAACACGTTTACCTAGAGGACGTGTACCTAAATTCTCTCCGTATTCCCTAAAATTAAATGTTACCATAATTCCTCTAAATCATTGAAGCTTTAACTCCAATACCATCATCAGCTACTAAAAAACTTAAAATGTGATTTAACGGATCATAATGGGTAATGACTGTTCCTAGTTCTTTATTGGAATGAGTAAGCACATTGTCCAATATTTCATAAAAACAATAACTCATAGCCTGCAACACTGTAGTTTCTATCTCAATATGCTGTGTTAAGACACCTACTACACGTTGATAAACATCATAAATATTCTTCTCATCAAATACATCAATTGTAATATCATCACCATATGATAGGAAATATTGTTTTATGAGTATTGCAAGATTCATGTTAGAAATATCACATTTTATTCACAAAGTTAATGATTTTATTGTAAAACAACACCGGCAAAGCAGTTTTGTTTATTACTTCAAAATACTCACCAGTTCCCGCTTCATTTACGTATCAATATCCCGTAACTGCTGAATGCCTTACTGTACCCTTCCCTGTTGCATTTCAAATGGTAGTGCGCCAATAGTGTGTCTCATTTATTCGCAATAACTGTAAAAGCCTTGTGATTTCCCGTAAAGAAAACGAAGGTATAACCAACGATGGTAACGCTCATATTGTAGAGTATTTCTATAATGATAAGAAACTTAGAAACGCAGATGGTTATCCTCTTGTTGAAATTATTAAATTCCGCGCAGATTGTGCCCCAGAAGGATTCTGGGCGGAAAATCACCCCAAATCCCGCACAGAAGGGTGCAGTTTTTATAATAATTCTATAATTTTGTAGAGACTATTAATCTTTAATTGAATTATTAACAAACTTACGCAAATATTATGAGATATCTTTATTTGATAGCCGTAGCGTTGCTATTGGTGGCGTGTGGCAACAACAAATGCAAAGAGAAACAGAGTGAAGTGATTTTGCCCGAGGGAGAATTTACTTATAATGTCCCTTGCAAAGTAGTGTATGTCAATGCCGACAAACCTGGTAAAGCCATCTTGTGGCTTTGGCTTCATGGCGGGGTGCATGACCGTCCAAAACACGATATGTTCTATCACCCGAATCATTTTGATTGTTGCGATGCCGACGAATATATTCTGCAATACTTGAAAGAGAGCGGAACTAAAGCTGTTGCCCTGTTCCCTGTGTGCTATAAAGCAAACCTCACAGAAACCATCAAATGGACAGATTGCTATAATGATGTGAAGCACATAATAGATGATTATGCAAATAAGGGACTCATTGACACCACCAGAATTTATGTAACAGGATCATCTGACGGTGGCCGTGGTGCCTGGGATTATGCCGAAATGCACCCGGATGTATTTGCAGCGGCAATATCAATGTCGTGTTCGAGCCCTAGACCGGTGAGCATTCCAGTATATTTCTTCAGTACCGCAAGCGAGGGAGACTGCACCGCAAAAGTGGACGAGCTTGTGCAACAGGGTATAAATATCAAATATAAATACTGCCCAGACCAAAAACACGGCGGTGACGCAATAGAATGTACTCCGGAATTATTGAAAGAATTCTTTTCCCACACGAGATAATAACTAAAAAGAATTCCATCAAATTTTATACTATTAGAAAAAAATAATACATTTGTAACATAAATAGAAACAAAGGGGTGCCTTAAAAAGGCTGAGATTATACCCTCGAACCTGAAACAGTTAGTACTGTCGTAGGAATTGTGGATATCAAATTTGAAGTTAACGTATGTCCATTCAGACATGCGTTTTTTTGTTGCCCGAAGACGCTTCTTTGTAGTTCGCTCATAAAAAACAAGTGACTATGAAATTAAGAGTAAACAGCCAGGAAGTGGAAACGGAAGTACAAACCCTCCAAGAATTTTCCCAAGAATTAGAACTTGCATCAAACGGCATAGCCATTGCCGTGAACAACCGTATGATTCCTCGTGCGGAGTGGGAATCCTTTACCCTGAGTGAAAACGATTCCATCATTATCATTAAAGCGGTTTGCGGAGGATAAGCGTATGGTACAATTCATTACCCATTATACCGACCAATACACCTATCTTGATTCGGTACGCATCGCTCTTGAAGGTGGATGCAGATGGATTCA
>JAZRQU010000076.1:0-92364 GCA_045650045.1 Candidatus Egerieisoma sp.
AAGGTATCAAGGATAATCCGGAAAGCCTTGAACTGGCCGTTCGTCATGCTGATACGGTTCTATCAGGTATGCATATCTCCGCTGAAGCCGGCATGCTGCCGGTTCACTCCAACATGTTCACAATACGGGTTGCAGGCATTCCGCAAGCATGGCCCCATCAAAGGTTTCATTCTGACCGCATGGAGAATCCTTCGATGCAATCCTTGGGGCGGAAGCGGATATGATCCTGTTCCGTAAATCTGCATGAATTATTTGATACCGAACCTTTTGTAAAGCTGTTGCTTATCCTCAAACTCCTTTGATAGGGAATCAATCTCAGCCTTAGGAATCTCAAGGGCATCAACCATAATGAGACCGTCTACACAATAGTTGAAATCCGGATCCACATTAAAGGCCAATATCCTGGCATTTAGCTTTATATACTTCTTAAGAAGAGTTGGGAGCCTGTAACTTCCATTGCTCAGTTTGAACATGAAACGGTCGAACCTCTCCAGCGAATCCATTCTGCCCTCCATAAGTTCGTCAACATTTACCCTATGATAATCCGGCTCAAACGGTGTTTTTGGAGAAACATACTTCTTCAAATGCGGCAAAGACTGCCTTGCCTCAAGATAGTGCACCATAAGACTTCTGTAGAAATATGGATACCAAGCACTTATGCTTACCGGACCAATCAGGTACCTTATATTAGGGTTCTTTATGAGGGTATACATGATACCTTTTATAAGAAGCATAAGCGCCAACGGATCCTTCTGACAATCAGGAACCACAAAAGATCGTCCAAGCTCCATCGCCTGCGACAGATAATCAGAAAAATCCTTTTTATATCTGAACAGGGTGTTTGAATAGAATCCTTCAACACCGTACTTCTCCATTATCCGGTCACCCATACCAAACCTGTATGCTCCAACAAGCTTTTTCCTCTCCTTGTCCCACAATACAAGATGCTTGTAATAAGAATCATACTTGTCTATATCAATACTGTTGTTGGTACCTTCTCCCACTGCCCTGAACGTCTCCTCCCTGCATACGCCTATCTCGTGCATCATAAAAGGAATATCCTTGGCATCAGAAAGATAACACTCATAATCACCAACCTCAAAAAGTTTGTCAGACGCAATGGTCCCAATCTCCTTCTCCAGTTTGTCCACTTCAACATGCGGAGCTACAATCTCCTGCTTCACATGCTTGCCGTCTCCAATGTCAACACTGTTGTGGGCAAAATTGGCCTCAAGGGCATAAGTCCTGTTCCACAGGTGCTTGCCCATTTTTGTAAGATCTATAAACTCCTCAAACTCAGCAGGCATAATAGGCTTTCCAATCCTGAACGAAATGGTCTTGCCCTCCTTGTTGAACAGTTCGTAAGGCAACCTGGCCGTTCTCAGATAAGGATTCACCCTACCCATAAGATGGAACAACCTTGAATTGCCGCCATCGAAATACAACGGCACAACCGGCACCTTGGCACCCTTGATCAGCTTGATGATGGAATTCTGCCAGTCAATATCCTTCACCACCCTCTCCTTATTTGCATCAGATGACACTTCTCCCGACGGAAACAGTCCCAATGCGCCTCCAGCAGCCAGATGCTCCTTGGCCAGCTTCAGCCCCCTGAGGGAACTCTTCATTCCGGGACGGTCCGTGAACGGATTCACAGGGAAGAAATGGTCTTCCAAATTGGGGATATATGACAGGATAAAGTTTGTAAGAATTTTCAAATCAGGTCTTTTCTTACCCAGAATACTCAACATTATAATGCCGTCAATTGCCCCAAAAGGGTGATTGGAAACAATAATGAACGGCTGGTCTACGGGCAGATACTCCAATTCGTCGGGAATATAATCAACCGTTACATTCATATGCTCAATGAGCTTGTCGGCAAACTCAATTCCCCAATAAGGTTTTATGTGGCTATAGATTTCATTCACCTTCTCCAGCCCCAATATACGCATAAGGGCAGATGCCAGGATATCTCCTGCAAACCCTTTTACCTTAATTGCGTTCTTTACTTCAGATTTATTGATTAATTTTGTACTCATCGTATAGTCACATTAAATACAAAGATAGGAAAAAAAACCATAGTGAAGATGACGCTTAAGGAGAAAATATCAATACTGCCGCTGGAGCCAGGGGTATACCGTTTTCTGGATGCTTCAGGGGCCGTCATCTACATTGGAAAGGCCAAAAGCCTGCGCAAGAGGGTACAGCAGTATTTTGCAAAGGAAGAGAACCTTACAGCAAAAACCAGAGTACTGGTTTCCAAGATTGCAGACGTACAGCACACCGTTGTGGAGAGCGAACAGGATGCCCTGCTGCTGGAGAACAATCTCATAAAGCAGTACCAGCCAAAATACAATATCCTCCTCAAGGACGGCAAGAGCTACCCGTGGATATGCATAAAGAACGAGCCGTTTCCAAGGATTTTCCTCACCAGACGCTTTGTGCGTGACGGATCACAGTACTTTGGGCCATACAGCTCGGTGCAGCACGCCCACAACCTTATGGACCTGATCGGCTCCCTCTTCAAGCTCCGCAACTGCAAGCTGGCCCTCAACCCCCAGGCTATAGAGAGCGGCAAGTTCAAGCCATGCCTGAACATTCACATAAAAAAATGTTTCGGCCCGTGCGTGGGGGAAATTTCGGAGCAGGAATACAATGCACAGATACAGGGAATCAGGGAGATTCTGCGCGGAAACACCGGGGAACTCATAAGGGAATACCGCAAGAGGATGCAGGAGCTTGCTGCAGAACTTGAGTTTGAGAAGGCCCAGGAATACAAGGAGAAGATAGACATGCTGCAGAACCACTACAGCAAATCGCTCATTGTACACCCCAGCATTACCAATACAGATGTATTCTCAATTGTCTTTGAGAAAGGGAACGCATTCGGCAACTTCTTCAGACTCAGCGGGGGATGCATCATCCAGGCCCTCAACCTCCACTTCAAGCTCAACATTGAGGAAGAGAAGGAGGCTGTGCTCACCCGCTTTATGCAGGAGATATACAACATCATCCAAAAAGAGCGCAACACCCCTGTAGAAGAGATACTTGTACCTTTTCTTCCCGACAATCTCTCATTTGGAAAGTTCATCCACGTACCCCTTAAAGGTGACAAGCTGAACCTTCTGGAGCTGTGCACCAAAAATGCCAAGGCATTCATGTTCCAGCAGATGAAACAGGAAGAGATAAAGGACCCTGAAGAGGGAAAGAACCGCGCCCTGATGGCACTGAAGGAGGCTCTTCAGATGGAAAGGCTCCCTATGCACATAGAGTGCTTCGACAACTCCAACACCCAGGGAACCAACCCTGTAGCCGCATGCGTGGTATTCAAGAACGGCAAACCCAGCAAGCGCGATTACCGCCACTTCAATATAAAGACCGTAGTAGGAGCCAACGACTACGCCTCAATGTACGAAGTTGTACACCGCCGCTACAGCAGAATTATAGAAGAGAGTGGCGAAATGCCGCAACTCATCCTTATAGACGGAGGACGCGGACAGCTCCATTTTGCCTATGACGCCTTGAGCAATCTCGGGCTCCTGAGCGACCGCCCCGGCAACCCTCCCCATCCCAACTTCCAGAAATACGGGCACATAGAGGTAATAAGCATTGCCGAGAGACTTGAGGAGATCATGATTCCAGATGATCCCACACCTCTTTTTCTCGACAAGAACTCCCCTGCCCTCAAACTGCTCATGCACCTGAGGGATGAGGCTCACCGTTTTGGAATAACACATCACAGGGAAAAGCGCACCAAAAACCAGATTACATCAACCCTGCTCCAGATAAAAGGGGTTGGGGAGGCCACACAACAGAAACTTCTCCAGCACTTCAAGAGCGTGAAAAGGCTCAAGGCCGCCACATTGGAAGAGATTGAGGCGGTTGTAGGGAAAAGTATGGCCCGAAAAATTAAAAACGGTTTATAGAGAAGAACACCTGCCAGGTATCTGCAGGCACTTTTACTCCACCGTCATTGCCGTTTCTCGAATATCTCACACCCCAGCTTACCTCCATATCTATAGTGAGTGGAGCAAAATCTACAAGTATATCAGAACCATACGAATACATTCCCATTCTTTTTACCGAAGAAGAGCCGGCCACCGTATTTACAGCATAATCTGCAAACGGAATCACCCTCATTCTCTTCAGATATGCCAATTTGAACAGATTCTTGTCGCCCAAATACACAGGGAACGCATAATCTATACCTCCTTTCACATACTTGTCTCCAAAAACTTCATCGGTATACCCCCTTGGCATATTTACAAGATTTGAGATATTCATCAGCTTGCCATCATTAAACTGGCGCTGCGCCTCAAAAGAGAGTTTGATTCCATGCGTAGGGGCAAAACCCGGCAAATAGCCATAAATGTCTATACCGGCCTGAGATCCGTAATTCTCCTGCATATCAATCATGCCGCGCCACGTTACCAGACCTCCGTATCCGAATTTTGGATACACCCCAGAATGGGCTATGGCGCGCTCCCTGTAATATCTCACTGCAGCAGTTACTGCATTCAACTTGTGATATTCATCTGTTTTAAAGCTGTAAAATGAGATATTTGAATGCTCCCACTGCAACATTGGCACCAATGCTCTGCTCCAACCATTTTTGGTAAGATTTATTGGCAGATAAGCCTTTGCCTTCAAACTGACAGACGGACGGTTGAGTTCCTGATGCAACATTGCAAATTCTCCATTGTCATCCAGCCCCAGCCTATAAAGTGACCTGCCACCTTCGTTTATATCTGCCACAAACTCCAGCACAGGGTACCAGCCGCTATATGTCACTTTAAAATGCCCCTCATTCCTTCCATCCCTATAAGCATACCCCAACATGGCCACTGCCGTTCCCAGGGTATTCTGTGAATACACTGTTGCTCCAGGAGACAGCACTTCATAAAGGTCATCGTAATCAGAACTCATTATCTTGTCTACATTATAGTAGAACGGAGCCCAAGAATGTATGCCGGCCAGATGCCTCATCTTGCCGTATCTCTTTGGCCGGATTCCACCGGCAAACTCAGCATATGGCACTTTGTACTTCACTATACTGGTACCATTGCGCTCCTGTATCTCCCCACTGTCTGCGAGGAGCCCCTTTTCCTCAAGAGCCTCACTCGCCTGACGGGTAAGCTCATCTGCAACGGCATATCTGTAAGCACCCTCTATTTTCCCGTTCACGAGCCTTGGAGAAAATTCAGAACCGCAACCTGCGGCACCTGTGGCATCTGCAACAACAGGCCATCTGCCATTTGTCTGCAAATCTGAATAGTACACTTTACCTTCAGAGACAATAGGGGCGCTGGCACCATACTTTGCATTGGTAACACGGATCATTGTACCGTTCTGCGGCGAATATGTATACACATTCCTCACGCCATCCATATCTGAAAGGAAATACAACTGCTCCCCATTGCTTCCAAGCTCCGCCATATCTGCAGACTGCTCATTTATCTGCGGTATCCACTCACCTCCTTCCAAAGAGAAAAGTCCCAAACCGCGTCCGGTCACGCACAATGCATAAATTTTCCCGTTGAGGACAGCCGTACTCCTCAGCTCTCCATCAAATGGAGCCGGGAATCTTCCAATCACCTCCCCATCAGCCGCATTCAAAAGCTCCACCGATGTCCCCCCATGCGGATTATAAGCCACAGCCTGCAGCACTTCCCCATTTTCTTGCGGAACTACATGTGCATAATACCCTTTTCGTGTAAGCCGCTCAAAATTACCCTTATCCAAATCGTAACAGAACACATCGCCATACACCTGGTTCTGCCATCTCAAATCAGGAACCATCTGTGTAAACCACAGTTTATTGCCGCATCCCTTAATGGATGTCACATAAGAAGGGATAACCTTAAGCACCTTCTCCCTGCCCCCGGTAACCAGAACCAGGCATGACGGTGCATCATATGAATTTCTGATATAGACAATACTGTCATTGCCCACCTTAACCGGCGAAAGATATTCACTGAAAGATTTCCCCTTCTTTGCAAGAAGCTGCTCAGGTGAGGTGAGGTGCCCCCTTTGCTGCATCTCCTTCTGCCATTGCTCAGTCATCATGTCCACACCCTGTCTGAAAAACTCTCTCGGAGTTCCCCCAACTGCCTCCCGATAGCTTTTGCTTCTGGCATACGGAGTATAGAAGTTATGCACAAGATTGTTGAGCATCTCCCCTGCATAATCATATTTCCCGCTTTTATACCTGACAGTGCTCCCTATCATATATCCGAAAGCATACCTGTTTGGCGTATAATATTTGTATGAATCGAGTTTCCATCTTTCCCATTGCCTTTTCTCCCCCTCCAGGAAAGACGCCCTGTAGTACTCCATGAACTCTGCGCTTCTACCCCTTCCTGAATTTGTAAGCTCAGTCTCTGCCACTACTGCATCACCCTCAAGAAACCATCGGGAAGGATATATACCTAGTCCAACAGATGGCGACTGCTCTCCAAAAATATATGACCCCACCTTGAATATTCCTTTGGTAAAGTGGGTTATCTGCCCTACATGGCGGGATTCATGCACAACCAGCTGGTCTTCCCATTTCACCGTATATACTCCGCTCTGCATAGGGAGGGTGAACAATTCCATCCTTTTTGGTGCCCATACCACCATTCCATTACTGTTTACCGATCTGTTGTAGAGCACAACAGGAATTTTGGCAGGTTCTATTCCTCCCAAGCCCAACATCACTGCACCGCTGTTCTGCTCCAAGAGCCAAAGGTATCTCATGGCAAGGGAATCTGTCCCTTGCGGATAAATCACATTGTAGGTTTCCCCCTGTACCTGCATCCATTTTGTCTTGGGAGAAACACCTCCACCAACCACAAACTGGGCATGTGCCATAGATGGAAACAACAATACAACGGCTAAAAACAGCAGAATTTTTACACTGGAGAATCTCATGGGGATAATTTATATTGGAATTGTTAAGTTATTGTTGCGAATATAACAAATATTCACCTCTTTCTTTAACTCCTCAATTTTTAGATTTATATTTGTATTCATAAAACAAATACTTTTCATTAAAATGGACGCAGTCTTTAAGATTTTAACCCTTTTGGGATCGTTGGGTCTGTTCCTTTACGGTATGACCCTCATGAGTGAGGCTCTTCAGAAGGTTGCCGGAGACAAGTTGAGAAACATCCTTGCAGCCATGACCTCAAATTCTGTATCAAGAATTCTCACAGGACTATTCATTACCGCTGTAATCCAGTCTTCAAGTGCCACCACCGTTATGGTTGTGAGCTTTGTAAACGCCGGATTGCTCTCTTTAGTTCAGTCAATAGGTGTAATTATGGGTGCCAATATTGGTACAACCTTTACAGCATGGCTGATTTCGCTTGTAGGATTCAAGGCTGATATTGCAGTCCTTGCCATTCCGCTTATAGCATTCGGTTTTGCATTCATGATGTGCAAGGCCAAGAAGAAAAAATCAATTGGTGAGCTTATCATCGGCTTCTCATTGCTGTTCTTGGGCTTGAGTTCCCTTAAGGCGTCTGTTCCTGACCTTCAGAACTCACCTGAGGTTCTTGCATTCCTTCAGCAGTGGACCAGCTACGGTTTTGGCTCAACCCTAATATTTGTCCTTATAGGTACAATCCTTACCATTGTACTGCAGTCTTCAAGTGCAACCATGGCCCTTACCCTTGTAATGTGCAACAACGGCTGGATTCCGTTTGAGATGGGTGCTGCAATGGTACTTGGAGAGAACATTGGTACCACCATCACTGCGAACATTGCCGCTTCGGTAGCAAACGTTTCTGCAAGAAGAGCAGCTATGGGACACTCTGTATTCAACGTATTTGGAGTTCTATGGTGCCTTATCCTGTTCCATCCGTTCCTTGGTCTTGTATCAAAAATCATCATGGCAATGGGCTTGGACAACCCTCTTGTAGCAGGTGCTTCATCAAACTCGGTGCTATACGCAATTTCAATGGTACATACATTGTTCAACATCTGCAACACCCTTATCCTGGTATGGTTCACCAACCAGATTGCAACTTTGGTTACCAAACTTATCAAAGGAAAGAAAGAGGAAGAGGTATTCCGTTTGCAGTACATCCAGGGCGGTATGCTTAGCACTGCAGAGCTTTCACTTAACCAGGCTAAAGAGGAGATTGTACACTATGCAGACATCTGCCGCAGACAGTATGTATACGCAAAAAATGCAATCAATGAGACTGACCCCGAGAAATTTGATGCTTTGTACAAGAAACTTGAGCACTATGAGCAGGTAACAGACCGCATTGAGCTTGAGATTGCAAAATTCCTCGACCAGGTTAAAGACGGTGTAATCAGTGAGGAGTCTGCACGCAGAATCCAGGCTATGTACAAGATCATCAGCGAGCTTGAGAGCATTGGAGATTCAGGATTCAACGTAGCACGCATACTTCAGCGCCGCAATATCCACAGCATGAAATTTGATGAGGGTATGGTTAAGAAGCTCAACTACATGATGGACCTTCTTACCCAGGGCTTTGAGGCAATGATCTACAACCTTGAGAAGGGTTACACCCAGATCAATGACATTGCAAATGCCCAGGATATTGAGCAGGACATCAACGAGTACCGCAACAACCTTAAGGAGGAGCACCTTCTTAACCTTGAGAACAAGAGCTACAACTACCTTACCGGTGTTTACTATATGGATCTTGTAAATGAGTGCGAGCACGTGGGTGACTTCATGATCAACATCTCAGAGGCAATTATGGAGATCAAATAGTCTGCTGCTGCAGATAAGAAATAACCTTACCAACGGGTGCATCCTTCAGGATCACCCGTTTTTCTTTGTCGAGAAGATAAAGACTTGGAATTGCCCTGAGTCCATAAATATTGTTGTCCCTAAGGATCATATTGTGGTCATGGGCATAAATCCACTCTTTGGGGAACTTGTTGCGGTTCTCCTTCCAGCCCTTCAGATCCTCATCAATATACATTGCCAGCACCTTTACCTTGCCGCCGGAAACCATATCCTTCACCGGTGAATTTACAATTACCTCCAAAATCTCCCCACACGCATGGCATCCCGGATTATTGAAGAAAATAAGGGTATAATCCCCTTTAATTCCATAGAGGCTCCCCTTTCTTCCTTGCAGTTCACTAAAGGAAAAATCCGCTGCCTGTGTACCGGTTCTATTGAGCGAACATATCCTGTGCTGGTACTCATACTGCATCTTGTCTGTATCCTGCAATGATTTGCACGCCAGAATACCATTGAGGGCCCTCAAATACATCTCCTCATCAAGCACCGGAGAATTGGGATTATAAAAATAATGCTCCATCAGTTCCATAAATGCAAGGAGCGGCTTCCTCTCACCATTCAGCGCCAAAGAATCCAAATTATGGAATAGCTCCGCAATAGAGGCCTCCATCTCCCGGGCACCTGTCATGGATGCCAATTTAGCATAAGTTCCAAACGCACCCTCAAAAGAATTTTTATAAACACCATGCACAGCATCCTCCTTCTCACTCCCATCAATCTCTATCCTGAAGAAATTGTCCCAAAAATTTTGTGCCATATATTTCATAGCTTCCTCCTGGTCATTTAAATATCCAGGAATTGAAGCCATAGGAAAAGATCCTCTAATCCAATTCTTGTTGAAACTCCTGTTACCCCCGGCACCATTTCCGCCACCACAAGCAGCAAGCACTGCAGCCGCAACTGCTGCAGCCAAAATCTGAACCTTCATCTTATTCATATTCCCGACAATTATTTGTTTACCGCTAAGTTAGGTATTTTTTGTGTGCAAAAAAAAGGCCTCCGTTTCCGGAAGCCTCTTTCTTTTGCTTTATACTTACGTGGAAATATTACATCATTCCACCCATTCCGCCACCCATTGGAGCCATTGGCATTGGATTCTCCTCCACTTTGTCTGCAATTACACACTCGGTTGTAAGGAACATGCCGGCTACTGAAGCAGCGTTCTCAAGAGCTACGCGGCTAACTTTGGTAGGGTCAATTACACCTGCAGCAAGAAGGTCCTCGTAAACCTCTGTGCGTGCGTTGTAACCGAAGTTGCCCTCGCTCTCTTTGATCTTCTGGATAACTACGCTGCCCTCTACGCCTGCATTGTCGCAGATAGTTCTAAGTGGAGCCTCAATAGCGTGAGCGATGATGTTGATACCAGTCTGCTCGTCATCGTTCTCAGCTTTAACAGCCTTTAGGCAGTCGATTGCTCTGATATATGCAACACCGCCACCGGCTACGATACCCTCCTCAACAGCAGCTCTGGTTGCATTAAGGGCATCCTCAACTCTGTCTTTCTTCTCTTTAAGCTCAACCTCAGAAGCAGCACCAACATAAAGGACTGCAACACCGCCTGCCATTTTAGCAAGACGCTCTTTAAGTTTCTCGCGGTCGTAATCGCTGGTAGTTGTCTCAATCTGTTTCTTTATCTGAGCCACTCTGTCTGCAATCGCATCCTTATTGCCTGCACCGTTTACAATTGTAGTGTTCTCCTTGTCTACAGAAACTTTCTCTGCAGTACCAAGCATTGCAATATTGCAGCTCTCAAGTGTGAAACCTCTCTCCTCAGAAACTACAGTTGCACCTGTAAGGGTTGCAATATCCTGAAGCATCTCTTTTCTTCTGTCGCCAAAGCCTGGAGCCTTAACAGCAGCAACTTTGATAGTACCGCGAAGTCTGTTGACTACAAGGGTTGTAAGAGCCTCTCCGTCTACATCCTCTGCAATGATAAGCAATGATTTGCCCTCTCTTGCAATTGGCTCAAGAACTGGAAGAAGGTCTTTCATAGAAGAGATCTTCTTGTCTGTAACAAGAATGTATGGCTGCTCAAGAACTGCCTCCATCTTGTCTGGGTTGGTCATGAAGTAAGGAGAGATATAACCTCTGTCAAACTGCATACCCTCAACAACTTTCACCTCAGTTGCAGTACCTTTTGCCTCCTCAACGGTAATCACACCCTCTTTCTTCACTTTGCTCATTGCATCAGCAATAAGTTTACCAATGAAAGCATCGTTGTTTGCAGAGATGGTACCAACCTGCTCAACTTTTGAGTAGTCCTCGCCAACCTCTGTGCTCTGCATCTTAAGGTTTGCAACAACTGCTGCAACTGCCTTGTCAATACCGCGTTTAAGGTCCATAGGGTTTGCACCTGCAGTAACGTTCTTCAAACCTACGTTAATGATAGCCTGTGCAAGAACAGTAGCGGTAGTTGTACCGTCACCAGCCTGGTCGTTGGTCTTTGAAGCAACCTCCTTAACCATCTGTGCACCCATATTCTGGAATCTGTCCTCAAGCTCAATCTCTTTAGCAACAGTTACACCGTCCTTGGTAATGTGAGGAGCACCAAACTTCTTGTCAATCACTACGTTTCTGCCCTTAGGTCCCAAAGTTACCTTCACTGCGTTTGCCAATGCATCTGCGCCCTCTCTCATAAGGTTGCGGGCATCCATATTGAATTTTATCTCTTTTGCCATGATAATTTACTGTTAAAATGATTAGATAGTTGCCAAAATATCGCTCTGGCGCATGATAATATAAGATTTGCCGTCAGCATGAACCTCGGTACCGGCATATTTGCCATAAAGTACTGTATCGCCAACTTTTACCTCCATAGGCTCGTCCTTTTTGCCGGGACCTACTGCCAATACTGTACCCTCTTGTGGTTTCTCTTTTGCGTTGTCGGGAATAAACAATCCGCTTGCTGTTTTGGTCTCAGCCTCTTTTGGCTCTACCAATACTCTGTCTGCTAATGGTTTAATGTTCATAGTTGTTATGTTTTTCAAATATTTTTCGTGGTTATGCCGTTTATATGGGCAAAATGAGTGCCAAATCCCATTTCTGCCAAATTGACACAAAAAAATAACTACATTTGCGCAAAATCTGTTTATGGAAAACAATCATCCCGATATTTTGTTCATGAAGGAGGCCCTTAAAGAGGCCCACAAAGCCCTTGAAAAGGACGAAGTGCCAATTGGGGCTGTGGTGGTATGCGCCGGCAAAGTGATTGCCAGAGCCTACAACCTCACCGAAACCCTCAATGATGCAACTGCCCATGCCGAGATGCAGGCAATAACAATGGCAACCTCAACAATAGGGGGCAAGTATCTGGACAAGTGCACATTATATGTAACCGTGGAGCCATGTCCAATGTGTGCCGCAGCTCTCGCATGGTCACAGGTAAAGAGAGTGGTTTATGGTGCTCCCGACGAAAAGCGTGGATTCTCTCGCTTCACCCCATCCCTCATGCATCCGAAAACTGAGGTTGTTGGAGGAATCATGGCAGAGGAGTGCGGAAAAATAGTGACAGATTTCTTCAGGGCAAAAAGGTAATGGAAGGGTTGTTGGGCTTGGGCCTCATTGGCCTGTTCATAGGCTGCTTTCTGGCAGCAACCGTAATACCGTTCAGCGCAGAGATCCTGCTGGTTGGGGCAATGCTTGCAGGGTGCGACCCTGTAACAACATTCTGCGTTGCCACCCTCGGCAACAGCCTTGGCAGCCTCACCTCATACGGCATGGGCTACCTTGGCAAATGGGAATGGATAGAGAAATACTTCCACGTATCAAGGGAGAAGCTGGAGAAGCAGAGGGGAAAGATAAACAAGTACGGGGCCTTTATGGCAATGCTCTGCTGGCTCCCGTTCATAGGGGATGTCTTTGCAATTGGCCTTGGATTCTACAGAATAAATTTCCCCAAGTGCGTAGTATTCATCTTCTTGGGTAAAGCTCTCAGATTTGGCGTATGGACTGTTCTGTATATCCTTTACGGCCAGGCCTTTTTGGATTTTTTTGGGTTATAAGAAATTTTTACATACCTTTGCACTTCCACTGAGATATGGTGTAATGGTAGCACTACAGATTTTGGTTCTGTCTGTCAAGGTTCGAATCCTTGTATCTCAACATAAAGGGCAGCTGATCAGCTGCCCTTTTTTGTTTTTCTGCTACTCAACCTTACAAGTGAACTTCTCAACTTTGTTCTTTGCGTAGTTGTTTGAGATTGAAAGGATTATCTCGCCGTCTTTAACCTCCCAGGTGGTGTATAGGGAAGTTACCCAGTTTACGTAGTGAATGTTGGCGTTCAATACATTTTTCTCCCAGCCGTAGCATGCTGCGCCGTAGAATGGGCCCTCAAGGCCACGGTGCCAGTCAATTGGATTGATTGAGTAAGGAGGGAGGCCGGCAATGTTAACGGTTACCCACTTCTTGTAGCCCATGTTCTGTGTATAGGTTGTACCGTCGGTTTTGGTAAGGTGCATAAGGAGCTGTTTGTCTGCACCCTGCTCAAACACCACCTCTTTCCAGCCGTATTTGTTCTTTGGAACCAGGATCTTCTTGCCCGCAAGTTTCTTCATTACAGAAGACTTCTCTTTTCCGGCAGGGATCTCAAGGGTGTATGCAGCCTGTTTTGCAAGGAGTGTCTGATAGTCTTTGCTTGCAGGAAGCGGCTCATCCACAAGCTTTGGAAGGAAATTGTCCCAGATAAGGTTTCTCTGAGGCTTGCCGTTGGTGAATGATGCCTCTGTAAGGACAATTACAACGTCTTTCTCAGGTACTACAATCACATACTGGCCAAGGGCGCCGTCTGCCCTTACTGCACTTGGGTATTTGCACATCCAAACCTGGTAACCGTAGCCGTAATCGCCGCCATTTGCCTGTTTGGCACTCATCTGCTCAATCCACTCTTTAGAAACAATCTGCTTGCCGTTCCAAACGCCGCCATCAAGCCACATCTGGCCAACTTTAGCCAATGACTCACTCTGTATGTGAAGGCCCCAGCCGCCGGTATTGATTCCCTCGGGGCTCTCCTCCCAGTTTACAACAGTAACGCCCATATGGCTGAACATCTTCTCTTTAAGGTACTCAAGTACGGTTTTGCCGGTAACTTTCTGTACAATTGCAGAGATCATGTAGGTTACCATTGAATCATATGCGAATACTTCTCCTGGCTTGTTGGGAACCGGTTTGCCAAGGAAGGTCTTTATCCACTCTGTGGTCTTTGCCCTCATTCCCCAATCGGGCTTGATTCCGCTCTGCATGGTAAGAAGATCGCGCACGGTCATATCTGCAAGGTTGGTGCAGATGCTGTCGGGAAGATACTCAGGAAAGAATAATGCAACCCTGTCTGTAAGGCGGAGCCTGTTCTCGTCAATTGCAATTCCTGCAGCAAGGCTCACAAGGGTCTTGGAGCTTGAATACTGGGTGTGCTGGTACTCAGGCGCGAACGGTGCAGGGTAGAACTCTCCCACCACTTTGCCGTGACGCATCACTATCATGCTGTGGATATCTGTCTGCTCCATGTTGTGCATGGCGTCAAAAAGCTCTATAAGGGCCTTTGATGGTACGCCCTGCTCCTCTGGGGTAGAACGTGGAATGTCATTGATCTGGGCATTTGCCCCAAGTGTAAGGGCCACAAATGCTATGGCCAAAAGGATTCTTTTCATCATTATTCCGTTTTTTAAAAGGTGGTGCTAACCTACCAGCCACACCATTACATGATTGTCAAAAACCTCGTACTCCAGTTCAAACTCCTCCTCAGATCCGTCCTTATTGATAAACGTTGCCTCAATCTCTCCCTCCTCCTTAGGATTGAACTTGTCTACCTCCATCTGTTTTGCAAAGTCTACACCGTGCTGGCTCATACGTTTGTAGATGGCCTCTTTTGCACACCAGTAGATTGCTAGCTGAAGGTTGCGGTTCTTCTCTTTAAGATCATCCTTTTCATCCTCCGAAAGGGCTTTCTTCTCCACTGCAGAGAAGTCTCTCTCAATGTTCTCTATATCAATTCCAACCTCCTCTGTAGGGTGCGTGATGATTGCCACAAAGCGGTTTGTATGGGTAATACTGATTTTGGTCAGCTCATTCTGGATAAATGGAGCACCATTATCGTGATGGCCCAAGTATACCTTATCCTCAAAAATTGTATTGAGCAATGCTCTCACTGCCAGTTTCTCGCGTCGTCTTGCAACGCTCTTGGTGTAGTAAAGCTCTTCAAGTTCCTCATTGGGAATTGAAATGATTTTCAGCAATTCTTCTTCGCTTTCCGTGACTTCCCAAACGGATATCTCTGCTCCGTTCTTAAGTTCTTTTCTTAAATACAGACCCATATTATATTTTTCTTATTTTCTATTCAGTTCTTCAAGTTCCTCAAAGTCGCTCTCATCCACAATCTCACCCACAATCTCCTCAAGGATATCCTCAAGCGTTACAATTCCGTCTGTTCCGCCATATTCATCCACCACCACAGCCAGATGCATCTTCTTGTTGCGGAACTCCTCAAGAAGGTCATTTATCTTTTTGCTCTCGGGAACATAATATGCATCCCTGATATGGTCCTTCCAGTTGAAGTCATCTGTCATTCCGGCTATGTAAGGGAGCATGTCCTTAATGTAAAGGAAACCTTTTATGTCATCAAGATCTTCCTGATATACAGGGAGACGGGAGAAACCGCACTCGCGGGCAATCTTTACCACATCCTCGTTGGTTGAATCAATGTCAATTGCCACAACATCAACACGCGGCTTCATTATCTTCTCAACGCTGATTGTAGGCAACTTTACTATACTTTTGAGCATTTTCTTCTCCTGGCTGGCTGTTTCGGTGGCAATGTCCACTGCCTCCGAAAGTTCCTCAAGGGTAACATCGCCCTTGCCCCCCATATTCTCCGACAACCTTGATGTGAATTTTGACATCATTTTGTTGAACGGTCTTGTTATAGGGTAAAGCGCAGAGAGAGGAAATGCCATAGCCTTGGCAAACTGTACCGGGAAATTGGTTGCAATGATCTTTGGGAGCACCTCTCCAAAAATAAGGAGGAAGAATGTTACAAGTATTGTATTTACCAGGAACTCCACTACAGGATAGCTTGAAAAATCAAACAGCTTGCCCAGCAACATAGTGGACAGAAGCACTATGAGGATATTTACAATATTGTTTGCCTGCAGGATTGTACCCAAAAGATAATCTGGGTTGGAAAGGAGCCACAGCACCCTTTCACCCTTGGAATCGCCCTCCTGTTTAAGCGCATCCCTCTGCCCTGGTGTAAGTGAAAAGAATGCCGCTTCACTTCCAGATATAAGGGCTGAACAGATAATCAGGCCTAGTATTGAAAAAGAGAGAACTAGAAGTTCTATAGTAATGCTACTGGGAGGTTCCAAATTTTTAAATGTATTGGTTTCGGATGCAAAGATAATTATTTTTCTTTAACTGAATATTTTTCAAGCAAAAAGAGTGGATGATATTGCATTTTGGCCTCGCGAAGTCCAAGGTCCCCTGCATCATCCTCCCTGTTTATGTATTTTACAGAGAGCTCTCCTGTCTGCTGGTCCACAATTATGGAATTTCTCAAGAACTCGTTGGCTATTGCCGGATAAGCCCCTACAATATCCCCATATGCCTTCTCAACATGCACAAGGAGAGTGTCCGAATTGGTTTTCTCTGCAATGGTAAAGGCCACAACATTGCCGTCCAGCCTCAAAAGGCCGCCAATAAGCCCCAGCTCCTCAAAATTCTGCAGCGCATTCTTTACCGAACATGACTCGCTTGCCATTGAAGGGTCCTTTCCGCAACCATATTTGGCACACCAGCTGATGCTCATTACAGCACACTCCTTAAGGTTGTCCTTTCCAAGAGGTTCATAGCTCCACCCCTCCTGCCTTTTGAAACGTGAAACAAAGTTTCTCTTGCTTTGGAACTTCTTTCCCCTGAGGAATGTCAGGTCCTCTGCAGAGTAGATATAATCAAAGTAATCCCTGTTGGGTTCAAAAGTGAACCTGTCGGGAAAAAGATTTTCCAGGATCTCCTTCTGCCCGTTCAGCACTGATGCCATAAGGAACGGATTCCCATTCTGGCGGGCATCCTCCATACAGGATTCCAGCACCCCTTTCAGTTCCTCTGCAGTTCCTCTTCCCTGAGGGAAAAGATACATTGGCGCAAGGGCACCATTAGGGAAGAACCTCACCACCAGGTAATCTCCCACCCTGCACACCCGTGAGCGCATGATGTCACGCCAGATGTACATCACTGTAAAATTGAATTCAGTTGCCTGGCTATCCGAGTAACCAAGCAACTGACGTATCCATTCTTTATCCTGTAAAGTTATCTCCTTGAATTCCATAAAACTATAGTTCCAGCCACTCTTTAAGGGTTGCTATCGCCTCCTGCTTCATAGGCTCCGGCAATGTTGAAATCCTTGCCCTGTGGCTTCCGTTCGGCTCAATATAAAGCTTCATTGTCTGGCGCCCCTTGCCTTTCTTCTTAAGCTCCTCATTCTTTACCGGAGCAACAGGCATAACTGCACTCCAAGGATCAAACTGTCCATAGATGAACATCATCTTTGAGTTTGTCTTGGCAAGGAACTTCTTTATTTTTTTGTAAAGATACTTGTCAAACTTGAATGTCTGGCTCTGCGGTACAAAAAGTTTGTTCAGATAACCCTCCGCATCCTTGATTGTAAGAAGACCTTTGAAAGGTTTTGTGTCATAGCCGTAATATCCAAGCTCCTTTGCTGCCTGTACAAAGAATGGAGCAGAATCGCCACCCTCCGCAAAATAGTCAGGGCCGCTGGTACGCACAAGATAGTTGAACATCTGCTCGTCTGTTGCGGTCTTTGGATCAGGTACGGTAGAGGTCTTCATTCCCCACTGCCAGAAAGCAAACGGGAACTCCAAAACACAGTAATCATAAACGGCATCCATGCTTATCTTGTAAGTATAGTTCTTTTCTGAAGAAAGTTTCTCAAACATAGGCCTGATGGTCTCCCTTCTCTTAAGGAACTCAACCTGGAAAGCTTTCAATATCTCCCTGTCCTCAGGTGTACCCGCATACTCTGCAAGGAACGGCTCGTGACGTCCGTCCTCAACACCTTTGCAAAGAGGACCTACATAAGGGACAGAAACATCAAGATCCTCAGGATAGTATGCAGTATAGAACATTGTTGTCTGACCGCCTTTGCTTATACCGGTTGCAATCCATTTGCCATTAAACACCTTCCTGAGAGTTTGGTTCACGTTATGAAGGTCTGCAGCCTCATTCTTGGCTGTCATATAATCCCAGTTCAAAGTCTCGGGTGTTATGGTTGTATCATCCTGCATGAAAGGGACAGACTCAAGGAAATACCTGTGCTCTACAAGCACCATATTGGTATTGAAAAGCTTTGAAACCTCCTCCCTATATCTTGGATTAAGGCCATATGCTCCACCATAACCCTCAGTAATGATTACTGTAGGGGCATTGTAATCAGCTACAGCAACAACAACCCTCTGCTTGAAAGTTCCCTTTGAAGGGTTGCTGTGGTCTATAGGCTGTTCAAAGAACATCACATATTTCTCCTTGAACGGGTTCTCCATTCTTTGCGACACTTCGAGTTTCTTAATTCCACTGATATTGCCGAACTGTGCAAGTTTTTCCGGCAACTGTGCAAATGCTGGAATTACGGCAAAAAGCAATACCGCAATTGACAATGATCTGAAAATTCTGTTTCTCATATTTGTACTGTTTTTTATTTTTCTCAAACTTCCCGACAGCAGCCTTTGCGGCTACGACAGGCAGACTGGAAACAAAAATACAATTTTATCCCAAAATTCCCTTTAACTGACAAGAAAATCTCTCCGTTCCCCAGCTCTGGGAGCGGGGGTACAGTGGACAACGAATTGCAGGAACCCCCTCAGCACCCGGATACCTGCCGAAACATCCCGGACATATCGCAAATACATTCTGAAATCCTCATACATAATGATTCTGCCTCTGCACAAATACACGCTACCACGCATAGCTTGTATATCTGCACTGTACACTTGCACTACACACCTGTACTGTATATTTGCAGTATAGACCCACATTATATATTCCTACTGTATATCTGCATTTTACACCACTGTTTTGTAAATTATATTTACACATTTTGCAGTTATGTAAAATATTTTTACATTTGCGGCAATATTAACTCTTTCAGGAAGTTATACAGTTGTTTCAGATATTTACAAAACCGTTTTCAACCGGCATAAAAACACAATATTATGGATAAAATTGAAGGTACAATACTCATTTCAGATACCAACAAGGGACTCCTGACCGCCCTTATCCTGCTTCTACAGAAACATTTCAGCCAGGTAATGACCGAGTCCGGCATTGATAAAGTTATGGAGATTGCCGGGAGCGGCAGCGTTGATGTGATAATCATTGACGCCGGTGCAAACAGCGGAGCGGAGAGGATGAGATACGTGGAGCTGGTAAAAAGGATTACAGGCAACAGCAGTAATGTACAGGTGGTAGCGCTCACAAATTTCGGGCAGAGCCAGTTTGCCCTTGAGCTTGCGGAGGCTGGGGCTTTTGATTTTGTACCCAAACCTTGGAATAACGAGAAGTTGCTTGTTACATTGAGAAATGCATGCAGGACCAGACAATTGCTCAATGCTGTAGAGAAGGTGGCACAGGATAAACTGTCGGGAAGAGGAGAGGGTGAAGAAGGGGGATCTGATACTGGAAGGGCGGCCACTCTGGAGCAGATGGAGAAGAGAATGATGAAGGCGGCCATAAAAAGAAACAGGGGAAATATCTCCAATGCTGCCCAGGAGCTGGGCATTACAAGGCAAACTCTATATAACAAGGGGAAGAAATACAAGCTATTTGAGTAAAAATGTTAACTTTGCAAGTTATTATACACCAAACGGAAATAGAACGTAAAAATATAAACTGAAAATGAAGAATTTTGTAGAAGAGCTTACCTGGAGGGGAATGATCCACACAATGATGCCAGGTACTGAGGAGCAGCTTATGAAAGAGTGCACAGCTGCATATGTAGGTATTGACCCTACTGCAGATTCGTTGCACATCGGACACTTGGTGAGCATCATGATGCTCAAACATTTCCAAAATTGCGGTCACAAGCCATATGCACTTATTGGCGGTGCTACCGGAATGATTGGAGACCCTTCAATGAAAAGCGCTGAGAGAAACCTTTTGGATGAGGCAACCCTTAACCACAATATTGCAGCTATCAAGAAACAGCTTTCAATCTTCCTTGATTTTGACTCAGACAAGGAGAATGCGGCTGTACTTGTAAACAACTATGACTGGATGAAGGACTTCTCGTTCCTTTCATTCATCAGGGATATTGGAAAACACATCACCGTAAACTACATGATGAGCAAGGATTCTGTGAAAAAACGTCTTTCCGGTGAGGCCAGAGAGGGCATGTCATTTACAGAGTTCTCTTACCAGCTTGTTCAGGGTTACGATTTCCTATACCTTAACGAGCATATGAACTGCAAGCTTCAGATGGGTGGAAGCGACCAGTGGGGCAACATCACTACAGGTACTGAGCTTATCAGAAGAAAGACCGGCAATGAGGCATTTGCACTTACTTGCCCTCTTATCACCAAAGCTGATGGCGGAAAATTTGGAAAGACCGAGAAAGGAAACATCTGGCTTGACCCTAACTACACTTCTCCGTATACTTTCTACCAGTTCTGGATGAATGTGGGTGATGAGGATGCAGAGAAATACATCAAAATCTTTACAATGTTGGACAGGGAGACCATTGAGAAGGCAATTGCAGAGCACAAGGAGGCTCCTCATATGAGAACCCTTCAGAAACTTCTTGCAAAGGAGATTACAGTGATGGTTCACGGCGAGGAGGAGTTCAACAAGGCTGTAGAGGCTTCAAATATGCTGTTCGGAAACTCCACTCAGGAGGCTTTGAAGAAACTTGACGAGCAGACATTCCTTTCAGTATTTGACGGTGTTCCACAGTTTGAGGTTTCAAAAGAGAAACTTGGCAGCAACATCATTGACATGCTGGCTGTAGAGTCAAGCATCTTCCCTTCTAAGGGTGAGTGCCGCAAGATGATCCAGGCAAACGGTTTGAGCATAAACAAGGAGAAATTCACCGCTGTAGACGGCACCCTTACAGAGGAAAACCTTATCAACGGCAAATACATCCTTGTACAGAAAGGAAAGAAGAACTACTTCATCCTCAAGTTCAACTAGTATTCCTACAGATAACAGACAATAACAATCCATAAAAACTAAAACAATGGAAGGAGAGAGCACAAGACAGCAGAAAATTGGAAAACAGCTGCAGAAAGACCTTGCTGAGATTATCAGAAGCAAAGGTATGGCTGTTTTTGGAGGAGCTATGGTAACAGTAAGCGAGGTGAGGGTTAGTCCTGATCTTTCCTTTGCAAAGGTGTTTGTAAGCATATTCCCTTCTGCAAAAGGAGACGAGGCAATGGAACTGTTGCAGAACTCTGTAAAGCAGATAAGGGGAGAGCTTGGAAGACTGGTTGGAAAGCAGTTCAGAATTGTTCCTGAGATTGCCTTCTACCGCGACAACACCCTCGACTATGTAGAACACATAGATGACCTGTTGAAGAAATAGCAGATGAGGACAAGGATCCATATAGCCCTCAAATACCTGTTTGCCAAGAAGAAGCACAATGTAATAAACATTATTTCGGGCATTAGCGCAGCTGGTATTGCCATAGGCAGCATGGCCCTTGTAATAATACTTTCCGTATACAACGGCTTTGATAACTCCATTAGAGAAATCTATGAGAGTTACAAAGCCGATTTTGTTATAACCCCACAGAGCGGAAAGACCATAACCTTAACACCGGAGGCCCTCAACAGCATTGGAGAGCTTGCCCAGATAAAATCTGTCCATCCTGTAATTGAGGAGAACGTATTTCTCCAGTACGGGGCAAAGGAGACAATCGCTCACCTGAAGGGAGTTGACACCACATACTTTGAGGCAAACCCGCTGGGCAGCAATCTCATAGAAGGATCTGCAAGGCTGAGTCTCAACGAAATAAACTTTGCAGTCCTTGGCGAGGTTCTGGCCTACAACCTTGGTGCCCGTACCAGGTTCTCCACCCCAATGGAGATCTATTTCCCAAAAACAGATGGAAACATCTCCATCACAAACCCGCTTGAATCCGTAAACACCGGCAGACTTTTCCATGGAGGAACCCTAAGAGGGCAAAGTTCAGAAGAAAGCTCATTATTATATGTTTCCCGACAGATAGCAATGGAGCTTACCGGAAAACAGCCTGACGAATGCACCTCAATAGAGGTTTTCCTTGCAGATGGGACAGCTGCTGGAAGCACAAAGGAAAAAATTGCAGAAATATTCCCGGAATGCACCGTAAAGGACAAGCTGGAGCAGAATGCAACCCTCTACAGGATGATGAATGCCGAAAGGGGGGCAATCTACCTTATCCTCTTCTTCATTACAGCCATAATATCAATAAACATCTTCAGCTGTCTGAGCATGATGATATCTGAAAAGAGGGAGGATATTGAAACTTTCCTCGGACTTGGAGCCACAAAAGAGTTTGTAAAAAGTATCTTTTTACTGCACGGGACATTAATTTCTCTCTTGGGATGTCTTGTGGGAACTGTTATTGGAACGGCAGCAGCTTTGGCCCAGCAGATATTCGGTATCATCACTATACCAGGCAATTATGTATTGTCTGCATTCCCTGTTGAAATACGCATTACAGATATCCTTCTTACATTTATAGGGGTAAGCCTCATAGGGTTCCTCATTTCCAGGATACCTTGCAAAAAAATTTTTAAAAATTGATGCAACGTTTTTTACCCTAGATGCATCTATATAGTGTAGGTTTAGGTTTTAGTCCAAAAAGGGGTCCCGTATGTAGTAGCGGAGCCCCTTTTTCATTCCGCAATTTCTTGCGCTATTTCCTGAATATTCCAAAGAATGCAGAACCGCTGCCACTCATTGAGGCATATACAGCTCCCTGAGCATAAAGCTCTTCCTTATAAGCTGCAAGCTCCGGTATCTTTGCAAATACAGTCCTCTCAAAATCGTTTACAAGAGAATCCTTCCAGCACTCAACAGGCTGCGCAAGAATCTCCATTATACCTCTGGGATCCTCCTCCCAACCCATCTCTGCCCATCTGCTGCGTGGAACTATTCCACCGTACGCTGCAGCTGTTGACACGAAATATGGTGGATATACGAGCCTTATCTCATACCCATCCAGAGCTGGGACCTCAACAGGCTCCAGCACCTCTCCCCTTCCTGTTCCCAGCATCGGGCGGTTGTAGACAAAGAACGCACAGTCACTGCCAAGGGAGGCTGCATACTCCGCCAGTTTCCCGTCGGGAAGATTAAGGGAAAACATATCATTAAGGCCACGGAGGGTGAAGGCAGCATCTGCCGATCCTCCTCCCAGACCAGCCCCTACAGGGATTTTCTTGTACAGGTGGATATCTACCGAAGGAATGTCAAAATCCTCTTTCAGTGCCTTATAAGCCTTTACACACAAGTTATCCATAGGGTCCCCGGGATATTCTATACCATACTGGTGCATTGTGAGACCGTTACTCTCTACAATTTCAAGAACATCCCTGGCCTCTACAGGATAAAAGAGGGTTTCAAGGTTGTGAAACCCATCCTCCCTCTTTGTTAAAACACTTAAACCTAAATTTATTTTTGCATTCGGATATAGAATCATATCAACCGCATTTTGAGTAACCGCAATTCATACAAACCAGACATCCTTCCTGATATACAAGGTTGTTTGAATTACATTTAGAACATTTCTTTCCGGTATCGTCTTTGGTACCGTCCGGGATATAGCGTTTCAAGCTGCGCTCAACGCCATTCTTCCAGGTATTGATAGCCTCGCTGTCCAAAGAAAGTCCGTTGATGAGGTTAAGCACATCCACAATCTGCATACCGTGACGCAATACTCCTGAAATGAGTTTTGCATAGTTCCAGTACTCCTTGTTGAACATATGCGAGATACCTCCTACAATATTTGTATAGCCATATTTGTCTACAAAATGGAAGTCATAGCGGGTAAGGCCTGTCTTAACATCCTTCTCCTTAACAATGAAGCCTGTCTCAACAGATTTAGGGATGTTGCGGCTGTCCTCATCTACAAGACCGGTAAAGATCTCATATGGAGCGCCGTTTAGCTTACCTACAAGGGCAATCCATTTCTCCTTGCCGTTATTGAAACGGATAACGTCTGCCTCTAGTGACTTTGGCCTCTCTTTAGGCTTGATTGCCACGCTCTCCTTCTTCTCCTCCTTTGCAGATACAAGCACACCTGCCCTTGAGCCGTCCCTGTAAACTGTAACACCTTTACATCCTACCTCCCAGGCAGTCTTGTACACATTTGCAACAAGCTCCTCGGTTACAGAGTTAGGCAAGTTTACAGTAACGCTGATTGAGTGGTCAACCCATTTCTGGATGCTTCCCTGCATCTTGACCTTTGCCACCCAGTCAATGTCTGCTGATGTAGCCCTATGGTAAGGAGACTTTTCAACCAAAGCCTCAACCTCCGGCACAGACATCTTCTTCACATCCTCTGCAGGAATGCCATTGACCTCACACCATGTAAGGAATTTGTGGTGGAATACATAATACTCCTCCCAGCAGTCTCCTACATCATCCTTGAAGGTGATAACCACATTCTTGTCGTTAGGGTTCACCTTCCTTCTTCTGATGTAGAATGGAAGGAATACCGGCTCTATTCCCGACGTGGTCTGGGTCATCAGAGAAGTTGTACCTGTAGGGGCAATTGTAAGAAGCGAGATATTTCTTCTTCCCACTTTTGCCATCTGCTCATAAAGGGCAGGATCTGCAGTACGGATCCTGTCAATCATAGGGTTGTTCTCCTCCCTCTTTGTATCATAGATAGGGAAGGCGCCCCTCTCTGCCGCCATATTTACAGATGACCTGTATGCCTCAACGGCAAGTGTCTTCTGAACCTCAACAGAGAACTCGATAGCCTTGTCGGAACCGTATCTCATGCCTAGGGCTGCCAACATATCGCCCTCAGCAGTGATACCTAGGCCTGTACGCCTTCCACCTAATGATTTTGCCTTAATTTTCTCCCAAAGTTCACGCTCTGTCCTCTTCACATCCTCTGTCTCAGGATCTGCATCAATCTTTGCAAGGATTGCCTCAATCTTCTCCATCTCAAGGTCGATAAGGTCATCCATAAGCCTCATGGCCTTGCCTGAATGCTCCTTGAACAGCTCCTTGTTGAATTTTGCCTCTGGGGTAAACGGATTCTCAACATATGAGTAAAGGTTAAGGGCTATAAGACGGCAAGAATCATAAGGGCAAAGAGGAATCTCTCCGCATGGATTTGTACTTACTGTCCTGTAGCCAAGGTCTGCATAGCAGTCAGCCACAGACTCCCTCAACACTGTATCCCAGAAAAGGACGCCAGGCTCTGCAGATTTCCATGCATTGTGCACAATCTTCTTCCAGATATTCTGCGCATTCACCATTTTGGAAACCTTTGGCTCCACAGCATCAATAGGGTATTTCTGCTCATACTGCTCACCAGAAAGGGCAGACTTCATGAACTCGTCGTCAATCTTCACAGAAACGTTTGCACCGGTAACCTTGCCCTGTTCCATTTTTGCATCAATGAATTTCTCACTGTCGGGATGCTTGATAGAGATTGAAAGCATAAGGGCACCTCTGCGGCCATCCTGTGCAACCTCTCGGGTTGAGTTAGAGTATCTCTCCATAAAAGGAACCACACCTGTAGAAGTAAGCGCGCTGTTAAGCACCGCACTTCCTTGAGGACGGATATGTGAAAGGTCGTGTCCTACACCGCCACGGCGCTTCATAAGCTGTACCTGCTCCTCATCAATCTTCAAGATTCCACCATATGAATCTGCTGGGGTGTCGTGTCCTACAACAAAGCAGTTTGACAATGACGCTATCTGGTAAGAGTTTCCGATACCCGTCATTGGACCGCCTTGAGGAATGATGTATCTGAAATCTCTCAAAAGCTCATAGATCTCATCCTCGCCCATAGGGTTAGGATACTTGTTCTCTATTCTCGCAAACTCTCTTGCAAGTCTGCGGTGCATGTCTTCAGGTGATTTCTCGTACAAGTTGCCATAAGAATCCTTCATGGCGTACTTGTTGATCCATACAGACGCTGCAAGTTCATCCCCTTTAAAGAAGATAATGCTTGCCTGTAAGGCTTCCTCATAAGTGTAGGTCTTGATACTCATTGATTTATGTATTATTATCGTTTGTCTTTTCTGGAGCGGCTGCATAAAAAACAGCCAATTACCCAAGGTAATTGACTGCAATTTACTTCATTTTGGTCCTATTTCCGGAGAGTGTAGATATTACTTTTCAACAAAAGAATCAACACCCTCTCCAGAGTGCTTAGCAGCAGTGTTTACTGCAATTGGCACACTCAGAAAATTCTCCTCTCAGGCGGCTCTCCAACAAAGAGTGTAATCTTTCCCTCAAGCTCTCATTTGCCACCTTCTCAAGTACCGCATAGGCAAAAGCCTGCTGCTGCAACAGCTTGGCCTCATCCTTGGCAATACCGCGCGAACGCATATAGAAGAGTTCATCCTCATTCAGGCTCCCGACAGTTGCTCCGTGAGAACATTTCACATCATCCGCATAAATCTCAAGATGCGGCTGGGTATATGCCTTTGCTGTCTTTGAAGCAAGAAGGTTGTTGTTTGCCTGGTATGCCTCTGTCTTCTGCGCATCTTTTGCAACGTATATTTTTCCGCTGAAGGAAGTTCTCGACTCCCCGTCGAGAATACCTTTGAAAAGCTGTGAACTGTGACACTCAGGCACATTGTGGAAAATGTTCACCTTGGTAGAAACCCTCTGCTGGCCGCTTGCAAGGTAAAGTCCGTTCACACAGCACTCTCCCCCCTTGCCGTTGAGGTGCACCTCTATTTCGTTTGAGATTTCTCCTCCGTGAAGGGTTACCACGTTAAGATTGAACACCGCACCCTCTGCCATCTGCACCTTGAATGATGTGCTGTGTTTGGATTTGTTATGCTCATTCTGCATAACAACCATATCAAGGATTGCTCCTTTTCCAAGCTCCACATTCACGCTCTCATGGGTTGTAAAATCCTCCATAGAAAGGGTATGCGAGCAAAGCAGAACCCTTGCCTGCGCCCTCTCTGCCAAAATATAATCAGTTGAATATGAAAGGTCTTCCTGCGCCTGACTGCTCCTCACTGCAATAACCTGCAGCATCTGCCCAAGCACCTCCCCCCTACCAAGGTTCAAACCCATCTTCTCCCCTTTGCCGTCAACTACAAACACCTGCTCGGTATCCTTCAGAGGCACGCGGCATCTGAACTCCTCGTGCTGGGATTTGTCGGGAATATAAATATAATTGTTCTCCATAAATTTCTTCCCGATAAATTATTCTCCCTTAATCAGCCAATCATAACCTCTGGTCTCCACCTCAAGGGCAAGCTCCTTGCCTGAAGTCTTGATGATCTTTCCCTTATACAATACATGTACGATATCAGGAACTATGTAGTCCAAAAGTCTCTGGTAGTGGGTAATTACAATTGTAGCATTCTCAGGGGTCTTGAGCTTGTTGACACCTGTAGCAACAATACGTAGGGCATCAACATCAAGTCCGCTGTCGGTCTCATCCAAAATAGCAAGTTTTGGATCAAGCATAGCCATCTGAAAAATCTCGTTCCTCTTCTTCTCACCGCCCGAGAAACCTACGTTCACACCTCTTGAAGAGAAAGCGGGATCCATCTCCACAATTGCAAGCTTCTCACGCATAAGCTTAAGATACTCTGCAGCTGTAAGAGGTGCAAGACCTTTCTGTTTGCGGTGCTCGTTCACTGCGGTCTTCATAAAGTTCACGTTGGTAACTCCCGGAATCTCAATAGGATACTGAAAACCAAGGAAAAGACCTGCCCAAGAGCGCTCCTCCGGAGACATGGCCAAAAGATCCTGTCCCATAAACTTTACGGTTCCCTCAGTAACCTCATAATGCTCCTTACCTGCAAGAACTGCAGAAAGAGTACTCTTTCCAGAGCCGTTAGGGCCCATAATTGCATGAACCTCACCAGGTTTTACCACAAGATCAATACCTTTAAGAATCTCCTTGCCATTGATGTTGGCATGCAAATTTTTTATTTCTATCAAATTCTCCATAATCTGTACTATTATATCTATTGTGCCCTCATCTGCTTTCTCCACATTGCAAACCCAAAGAATGCAAGGATAAGATAACCGGCACTAACCAGCGGCATGAACACAAGTCCAGCCTTAACATATAGGATTATATTTGTAATGTTCACTACAAGCCACGCTCCCCAGCAATCCAGTTTCTTCTGTGCAGAGAGATACTGCGCCAAAAGGATGAAAGCCGTAACAAAAGCATCCAGGAACGGAGCCCTTGCCATTGGGAACACATCAGGCCACCAGATATTCAGCCGGCTCAGAAGGAAGCCCCATGTAACTGTAAATGCAGCTACAATTGCCATCAGCCCCAACCTCTCCTTATGGGTAAGGATACTTATTTTCAGCTGGTTCTTGCGGTCCTTCTCATTCTGTGCAGGATGGGTCCATCTGTAATGTCCGAAAAAGTTTATTACAAACGAAATGGGCTGTACCAACATACTCGAATACAAATGCTTCTGAAGGAACATGAAGAAAAGGAGTATATTGTAAAGATACCCTATCCAGAAATTGAGCACCTTTCCCCTTGTAGCCAGGAATACACAGCCCAATCCTGCCATTACGGCAAGCAACTCAAGCAGGCTCACCCCTTGTCCGCCCATTGTAAAAAGTACGTTTTCTATACTGAACATATTGTGTAGATTTTAGTTTCTTTTTCTGTTCATGCAACCTGTTAGCCCACGCTTCCCTCAAGCGACACCTGCAGCAGTTTCTGCGCCTCAACCGCAAACTCCATAGGAAGCTGGTTTATAACCTCCTTGGCATATCCGTTCACAATAAGGCCCACGGCATCCTCTGCCTTGATACCCCTCTGCTGGCAATAGAACAACTGGTCCTCACCAATCTTTGAAGTAGTAGCTTCATGCTCCACTACCGCTGTAGGGTTCTCACTCTCCACATAAGGAAATGTGTGCGCACCGCACTTGTCTCCCAGAAGAAGGCTGTCGCACTGCGAGTGGTTACGGGCGTTCTCAGCACCCGGAAGGATCTTCACCAAGCCCCTGTAGCTGTTCTGGCTCTTGCCTGCAGAAATACCCTTGCTCACAATACGGCTGCTGGTATTCTTTCCAATATGGATCATCTTGGTACCTGTATCAGCCTGCTGGTAATTGTTGGTAACCGCCACAGAATAGAACTCGCTTATAGAGTTGTCTCCCATAAGGATTGTGCTCGGATATTTCCATGTAATTGCAGATCCTGTCTCAACCTGCGCCCAGAAAAGCTTGCTGTTTGCCCCTTTGCAGATACCGCGCTTGGTAACAAAGTTGTAGATACCGCCTTTACCCTCCTTGTCTCCCGGATACCAGTTCTGTACAGTGGAATACTTCACCTCCGCATCCTGCATTACCACAATCTCCACAACCGCAGCATGCAACTGGTTCTCATCGCGCTGCGGAGCGGTACAACCCTCAAGGTAGCTCACATAAGACCCCTCGTCCGCAACAATCAGGGTCCTCTCAAACTGGCCTGTACCCTTTGCATTGATACGGAAGTAGCTGCTCAGCTCCATAGGACAGCGGGTATTCTTTGGAATATAGCAGAACGAACCGTCGCTGAACACCGCAGAGTTGAGCGCAGAGAAATAGTTGTCACCTACCGGCACAACCGAAGCAAGATATTTCTTCACCAAATCGGGATAATCCCTTACAGCCTCTGAGAACGAGCAGAAAATCACACCCTTCTCAGCCAGGGTCTCCCTGAATGTAGTCTTTACAGATACCGAATCAAACACCGCATCAACGGCCATTCCCGCAAGGACATTCCTTTCATGAAGCGGAATACCCAACTTCTCAAAAGTCTCTGCAAGCTCCGGATCTATCTCAGTAACCTCCTTCTTTGGCTGGGGTGCAGCATAATAGATGATATCCTGATAATCAATCTCAGGAATATCAAGATGTGCCCACGCAGGCATCTCCATCTTCTGCCACCTCTCAAAAGCCTTGAGGCGGAACTCCAACAGCCACTCAGGCTCACCCTTCTTGGAAGAGATAAGTCTGATAATATCCTCATTCAATCCCTTGGGAATGAACTCCTGGGAAATATTTGACTCAAAGCCGTACTGATACTCAGCATTGGCTATATTTTCAATAATTTCGTTATTTTTACTCATCGCAGCGCAAAGTTAAACCATTTTGGAGTATTTTTGTAAAAAATACATCCTTATGAACACAGAATCACTAGAAAAAGGTACTCAAGAGAACAATAATGCTCCAAAAAGGACACAAATCAGCGAAATTGGCAAAGTTGCACTCCTGAAAAGACTTTTTGAAGGTACACCATACAAAAATTCCACTACCCAGTCATTCGTTGGCCGTATTCCCGACAAGGCAGGCCGCACCAAAGATGTGAACAACTTCATTACAGTGCAGAAAACCATGCTGGAAGGAATAGATTTCGACCTTACCTATACACCGCTCAAACACCTGGGCTACAAGGCTTCCCTACTTGCACTAGGCGGCATATACGCAAAATGCCACACCCCTGTGGGATTGTCATTCTCATTGGGAATTTCGGCAAGATTCTGCGTAGAGGACGTGGCAGAATTCTGGAGCGGCGTACTTGGCGCCTGCAAAGAGCATGGAATAGAGCAGCTGTCATTGGATTTGGGAGCCTCAATGACAGGCTTTAACATTGCAATAACAGCATGCGGAGTACAGAGCGCAAAAGTTGCAGCAACCGTGCCAGCAGTAGACAACACCTGCCTTCTATGCCTTACCGGCAATGTAGGTGCGGCTTACATGGGACTTCACGTACTAGAAAGGGAGAAGATTGCCTTCAACCGCATCCCTGCCGAGCGCGCAGCAGAATACGTACAGCCGGATTTGAGCCGCTACAAATACATCTTGAGCCAGTACTTGAGCCCGGAGATCAACCCAAAAACCACAGAGCAGTTCCGCGAAGCCAAACTTTTCCCTGCCTGCGGCTACTTCATAACAAACGGCCTTGCCGCAGCGGTTAAGGAACTTTGTGAAGAGCACAACGTGGGTGCAAAAATCTATTTGGCAAAAATTCCAATTGCCTCACAAACCTTCTCAATGGCAGACGAGCTCAACATGGACGCCATAACCGCAGCCCTCAACGGCGGAGACGACTACAAGTTCCTTTTTGCCGTACCTGTACAGGAACACGAGCGCTTCCACAAGGAATTCCCTAATGTGGACATCATAGGCCACCTGTGCAAGCCTGAAGCCGGCGCAATGCTGGTAACACCTGAGGGCGCGGAGATTACTCTTAGGGCACAGGGGTATTAAAAAATTAACGGATTGACACTGGTTTGAAGTCAATCCGTTTCTTTTATCACTTATTCCGTTCGCAGAAGCCCCCTACAAACTCACCTCCGCATCAACCTTGTACTCAAGGTTGTGGGCTGTAAGGTATTCGAGCAGCTCCGGATTCACGTCCACCTTGAATTTGCGGGAGATGTGCTCTACGGAGTAGCCGTGCTCAAAATCGAGCAGGTTGATTGAGAGACCTTTCTTGCCCTTGTTGGCTTTGAGGACCTTTATCAGTTCACTGCGGAACTGGGGAGTAATCTTCCGGATAGGGATACTGATAGTGAGCCTCTTTATGAACTGCTCCTTGGTGTTGGCCAGCATGGTCATCTTGCGGATCTTCAGTTCGCACTCTACTGGGAGAGGTTTGCCGTCGGGACCCTTCTCCTCCTCTTTGCCAAAACCGAATTTTGGCATAATCTGGCATTTGAACATTATGGCCTGGCTCTCCTCAAGGAATGGCATGAAGTTCTCAAAGTCTTTCCCAAACAGGGCAAATTCCGCACTGCTTTCGTAGTCTTCTATTGAGAATTTTACCCACGGTTTGCCGCTCTTCTTGGATACCATCCTGCTCACGGAGGTAATCAGGCCAACCAGATAAATTTCCCTCTTCCTCAGGCCGGCATCTGTTGCTGCTGCTGCACTCATGGCCATGGCATCCTTCAGTTTGACCTTTGCAAAATGGTCCATCTCAAACTTGTAGATATCAAGCGGATGGGACGAAAGATACATTCCCACCAGCTCCTTCTCCTTCTTCAGGAACTCCATCTTGCTGTAATCCCTCGGCGCAGGGATATCGGGAGGGACCGGTTTGAACCCTTCATCCAAATCGCCGAACAAGGAGTTTCCTCCCGACAATGTATCGGTCTGCAGTTTCTGGCCATATCTGCACAATGCTTCAAGGAAAATCTCCCCCTTGCTGTTCTCCGAGAAGAACTGCTCTCTCCTTATCTCAGGAAAGGAATCGAATGCACCGGCATAAACCAATGACTCTACTGTTTTCCTGTTCATTGTTGCATTTGCGGATGCCCTTTCTATGAAATCGAAAATTCCGGTAAACGGCTTGTCGCCCCTGCAGGCCACAATCTGGTCTACAACTGCTCCTCCCACACCTTTTACTCCGGCCATTCCAAAGCGGATATCTCCCGCCTTGTTTACCGAGAAAGTACGCTCACTCTCGTTCACATCCGGACCAAGGACATTGCTTCCAATCCTTCGGCACTCGTCCATAAGTTTGGTAATCTCCTCTATATTGTTGAGATTCTTGCTCATGTTGGCAGCCATGAACTCTGCAGGGTAATGGGCTTTCATATAGCCGGTCTGGTATGCCACCCAGGCATAGCATGTTGCATGCGATTTGTTGAAGGCATACTGGGCAAATGCTGTCCAGTCTTTCCAGATTTTCTCCAGTATCTCCTGCGGATGGCCATTGGCCGCACCGCCCTCCATGAATTTCACCTTCAGCTCCATCATCTTGTCTATGAGTTTTTTACCCATAGCCTTACGCAAACCGTCGGCCTGACCTTTGGTAAAGTTTGCGAGTTTCTGCGAAAGAAGCATCACCTGCTCCTGGTATACGGTTACGCCGTATGTATCCTGCAGGATGCTCTCCATTTCCGGAAGGTCGTATACGATAGGCTGTTCACCTTTTTTACGGGCTACAAAGTCCGGAATATAATCCATAGGACCCGGCCTGTAGAGGGCGTTCATTGCAATAAGGTCTTCAAAACGGCTTGGCTGGAGCTCCCTCAACCATTTCTGCATACCTGGCGACTCAAACTGGAACACCGCTACTGTATCACCGCGTCCAAAGAGTTCAAAGGTCTTCTTATCATCTATAGGAATAGCTTCAATATCTATCTCTATTCCCTTGGATTTCTTAACGTTGTTAACCGCCTCCTTAAGTATTGATAGAGTTCTCAGACCCAGGAAGTCCATCTTAAGCATTCCCACATCCTCAATGAATGATCCCTCATACTGGGATACCCACATATCCTCTCCTGTCTCCTTGTCCCTGGCAATACAGATTGGAATGTGCTCGGTAAGGTTATCCCTGCCAATAATGATTGCACAGGCGTGCACACCGGTATTCCTTACGGTTCCCTCAAGTTTCTGGGCATACTCCAAAGTGTCACGCACTCCAGGAATGTCTGAGTTCTCGTAAGCCTCTTTCATCTCCGGAACCAGTTTTACGCAGTTCTCTACAGTCACCTTAACTTTCTTGGTCTTCACCTTCACCTCACCGTTTTCATCGGTGTATTTCTCCACCTCTTCAGGGAAACTGTCGGGAACAAGCTTTGCAAGGCGGTCACTCTCAGGCAGAGGCACCTGCTGGATGCGGGCTACGTCCTTGATGGCACTCTTGGTAGCCATTGTGCCAAAGGTTACCACGTGCGACACATGGTCCTTGCCGTATTTCTCCTCCACATACTGGAGCACCTTGCCGCGGCCGTCGTCATCAAAGTCAACGTCTATATCGGGCATTGAGATACGGTCGGGGTTAAGGAAACGCTCAAATAGCAAATCATATTTGATTGGGTCCAAGTTGGTGATTCCCAAGCAGTATGCCACTACAGAACCGGCAGCAGAACCACGGCCCGGACCTACCCATACACCTATGCTGCGGGCAGCGGCAATGAAGTCCTGCACAATGAGGAAGTAATCCGGGAATCCCATCTTCTTTATGGTGCCCAGCTCAAAGTCTATTCGCTCACGGCACTCGTCGGTGATGGTCTTGTATTTCTTTTCCGCACCTTTGTATACCAGATGGCGGAGGTATTCGTTGCTGTCGGGAAACTCCTCAGGGATTGGGAATACCGGAAGGACGTGGTCTCTGTCAATCTTGTATTTCTCAACCTTCTCCACAATCTCCATGGTGTTGTCAATAACCTCCGGATGATCCGGGAAGAGCGCCCTCATCTCCTCCTCGGTCTTGAGATACTCCTGCTGGGTGTATCTCATACGGTTGGGATCATCATAGTTGGCGTTGGTGGTAAGACAGATGAGGCGGTCGTGGGCAGGGGCATCCTCTTTGGTTGCAAAGTGGGCATCATTGGTTGCAACTACCTTTATGCCAAGGCGCTCTGCCATACGGAATATCTCGGCATTGGCAACCTCCTGCAGGTCTGCCACCTCAGTTGTCATTCCCGGAACCTCGGTACGGTGCAGCTGCACCTCAAGGTAATAGTCCTCTCCAAAGAGGTTCTTGTACCACAGGGCAGTCTCCTCAGCCTTTTCCAGCTGACCGGTATTTATATATTTTGGTATCTCTCCACCCAGGCAGGCAGAGCAGCAGATAAGGTTCTCGTGGTATTTTTCAAGGATCTCGCGGTCAATCTTTGGCTTGTAGTAAAAGCCCTCTGTCCAGCCGGTTGAGACTATCTTCACAAGATTGTAGTAACCTGCCAGGTTCTTGGCCAGCAGAATAAGGTGGTACGCTCCCTGATCCTCCCTGCCCCTCTTGTTGAATCGACCCTCGGGGTTCACATACACCTCACAACCTATGATAGGCTTTACATCAGGGAAGTCTTTTGCCACTTTAAGGAACTCCTTTACACCGAACATATTGCCATGGTCTGTTATGGCAAGTGCCGGCTGGTTATCTGCCGCCGCCTTCTTGAAGTGGGCCTTGATGCTTGCCTGTCCATCCAGGATTGAATAGTATGTATGTACGTGTAAATGAGCGAATGCCATAGTCTGCTGGTATTTTTGAGGGTTACGTGAACTACAAAGATAATAACATTTCCCCAACTACTGATTCTCTCTATTTATAAGATTTACCACAACTTTTATTATTGTATCCATCTCATCCATTCGGCTTTCTGCTATCAAAAGAGTAAGTGCTACTAAAGTGTTGTCAGCAATACGTTTTTGTCTGTCGGGACCATACAAAATCCCATTCTTTTCCATAAACCACAAGAAAAGCATCGCCGCAATACGTTTATTTCCATCGCTGAAAGAGTGATTTTTTACAACTAGATAGAGCAACATGGCAGCTTTCTCCTCCACTGAAGGATAAAGCTCTATACCATCAAATGTCTGATAAATCTGACCTATACTACTTTTGAAAGATCCGTCTTTTTCATTGGCAAACCATTTGCTCCCGCCAAATTTTACTTTTAAAGCATTTATGGCTAGAATTGCATTTTCATATGTTATCCGGAAAGGCTCATCTTCCGTCGTTTTATCCAACGTAAGTGTTTGGTAGTCATAACTGTCTAAAATATCCAGAGCATAGACATAGTCACCAATAACATTGAATAGCCCATTATATTCGTCATTGGTAACTGCGCTTTGCAGTGATATTGTCCTTGACATCAAGCGGACTACTTCCTTGAGCTCATTATAACGCTCCTCCTTTATCTCCTTGTTTATTGCATATCCCTTTATAAGATACTCTTTGAGGATTTTATTGGCCCATTGTCTGAATCGTGTTCCATTTACCGATTTTACTCTATAACCAACAGAGATAATTACATCAAGATTATACATTACTGTTTCATAACTTCTCTCTCTTGTTGCAGGTATATATGCAATTTTTGCATACGTACTTTCTTTATTCAATTCGCCTTCCTTGTAAATATTGGAAATGTGACGGGCAATTACAGACTGATCCCTATCAAACAACATTGCCATCTGACCTTGAGAAAGCCATACAGTGTCATTCTCCAATTTTACATTAAGCTCCACATTCCCATCTGGAGAACGGTAGATTTCAATAAATGACTTATTCATACTTGAGTTTTTAGCCCAAAGTATGAAATGGGTCCCAAAACTGGTGTAACCAGCGTAAATTTACACCTTACAAGGCTCATATTATCCGTATAAAACGGATAAATAGGGGATGGAGACAGATATACACAAAAAAAGGCCGCAGATTTGCGGCCTTAAAAATCAGATTCTGTCAATTATACAAGCGGAGTACCGGTCATGCACTCAGGCTGCGCAATACCCATTAGTTTAAGCACTGTAGGGGCAATGTCTGCAAGGATACCGTTCTTAACCTCTTTAACATCGTTGTCTACAACAATGAAAGGAACCGGGTTAAGAGAGTGTGCAGTGTTAGGTGTACCGTCTGCGTTTACAGCGTTGTCTGCGTTTCCGTGGTCTGCAGTGATAAGCACTGTGTAGCCGTTTGCAACAGCTGAATCAACTACCTCCTTAACAAGGCCGTCGATTGTGGTTACAGCCTTTGTAATTGCTTCGTAGATACCGGTGTGGCCAACCATATCGCCGTTTGCAAAGTTAAGGATTACAAGATCCTCTTTCTTTGTATCAAGAACCTTGATAAGCTCAGAAGCAACCTCTGGAGCACTCATCTCAGGTTTAAGGTCATACGTAGCCACTTTTGGAGAGTTTACTAGAACGCGGTCCTCGTTCTCAAATGCAGCCTCGCGTCCGCCAGAGAAGAAGAATGTAACGTGAGCATATTTCTCAGTCTCAGCAATTCTCAACTGGTTCTTGCCGGCAGCGGCAACTACCTCACCAAGGGTAAGCTGTACATTCTCCTTGTCAAAAAGGATGTGAAGGCCGGTAAATTTGTCATCATATGGAGTAAGACAGCAATAGTACAAAGGCATTGTCTTCATACCCATATCAGGCATATCCTCCTGGGTAAGTACGCTGGTAATCTCACGTGCACGGTCGTTACGGAAGTTGAAGAACACAACTGCGTCGTCTGCAGCAATTGTAGCAGTTCCCTCTACCTTAACAGGTTTGATGAACTCATCTGTAATACCTGCAGCATATGAAGCCTCAACAGCCTCTGCAGGGTTTGCAACCACCTCACCTTCACCGTTTACAAGAAGGTCATATGCAACTTTTACACGGTCCCATCTCTTGTCGCGGTCCATAGCGTAGAAACGGCCGACCACAGAAGCAATCTTGCCTGTAGATTTTGCCATATGCGCCTGCAACTGCTCAATGAAGCCCTTACCGCTCTTAGGATCGGTATCACGGCCATCCATGAAACAATGTACATACACTTTATCCAAACCATACTCTGCAGCCACATCAAGGAATGCAAAAAGCTGCTCAATAGAGCTGTGTACGCCACCGTTTGAAAGAAGACCCATAAAATGAAGTGCCTTACCGCTCTCTTTAGCGTAATCGTAAACCGCTTTAACCTCTTTATTCTCAAGCAAAGTCCTGTTCTGGCATGCTTTGTTGATCTTTACAAGATCCTGGTAAACAACGCGGCCGGCACCAATGTTAAGGTGACCTACCTCCGAGTTACCCATCTGACCCTCAGGAAGACCCACATCCTCACCGCTTGCAGAAAGCTGGGAAGTTGGATATTTTGCCATAAGGGCATCAATATTAGGCTGGCCGGCAGTATATATGGCATTGGTAGAATCGTTTTTTCCAATTCCCCAACCGTCCAGAATCATCAAAAGTACTTTTTTATCCATTTTATTTATTAGTTTTGTTATTCATTTCAACGGCCGCAAAGTTAATCAAATATGAGAGAAAAGAGAAAAGGTAAAAAAGAAGCAGGCAAAAAAAATACCGGAAAACACAGCAGCATAGGAAGAAGGAGCACAAGCCGCAAAGTGCTTGAGGTAGTGGAAGGTACAGTACAGATGACCAGGGAAGGGTATGGATTTGTAATTATTCCCGATAGGGAAGACGACATCTACATCCCGCAAAACCGCATGCTGCACGCCCTCAACGGAGACACCGTAAGGGTTGCTGTAACCCGCAAGAAAGACCTTAAACACCGCAGCGAGGGTGAGATAGTGGAGATCATTGAGAGGAGCAAAAAACCTTTCATCGGTATACTGCAGGTTATCGGAGACCATGGCTGGGTGATTGTGGAGAGCCGCGTGATGCCATACGATATCCGGGTTCCAATGGATGGCGTTGAAGAGGATGCCCAATGGAAGAAGGTTGCCGTACTGGTAACAGACTGGCCTATGAGGTCTGAAGCACCTGTCGGGAAGATAATTGATGTACTTGGAGAGCCGGGGGAGAATGATACCGAGATGCATGCCATCCTTGCCGAGTTTGGGCTGCCGTACAAGTTTGCCCCTGAGGTTGAGGAGGCTGCAAAGAAGATTCCTGTGGAAATTGATGCCAAGGAGATCCGCCGCCGCAGGGACATGAGAGGGGTGCTGACATTTACAATAGACCCGGCAGACGCCAAGGACTTTGACGATGCCGTATCGTTTGAAGTGCTGGAGAACGGCAATTATGAGATTGGAGTGCACATTGCAGACGTCACACACTATGTACGCCCGCACGACACTATAGACAAGGAGGCCTACGACCGCGGCACATCAGTTTACCTGGTAGACCGCACTGTACCGATGCTGCCGGAGGCCCTCTCCAACAACCTCTGTTCACTGAGGCCAAATGAGGATAAACTCACCTATTCGGCCATTTTTGAGGTAACCCCATCTGCCAAGATTGTAAAGAGATGGTTCGGTCGCACCGTAATCAACTCCGACCGCAGATACTCTTACGAGCAGGCTCAGGAAATCATTGAAACACAAGGAGATTACACCCTCAAATATATGGGGGAGATGGGCAGTGGAGTTGAAACAAAGAGCGTAAAGGTCTCTTCCCGACGGAGAAAAGGGGAATCCTTCTCCGACAAGGATGTGGCACAGGCTGTGCTCACACTGCATACCATTGCATCAAAACTCCGCGAGGCCCGTTTCCAGAGCGGATCAATCAGTTTTGAGCGCCCGGAGATGAAGGTTATAGTGGATTCTGCAGGCAAGCCTGTAGATGTGGTGCAGAAGATAAGCCGCGAGGCCAACTGGCTGATTGAGGAGTTCATGCTCCTTGCAAACAAGGAGGTGGCAACCTGCGTTACCAAAGGGCTGCGCCTTAAGGAGCCAACCTTCGTTTACCGTATCCACGACGAACCTGATTACGACAAAGTGCGCAACCTCAAGGACTTTGTGAAGCATTTCGGATACCAGATGGGCTCGGTGAACAACGGCCGCGAGGTGGCTTGCGAGATAAATGCCCTCCTTGAAAAGGCCAAAGGGAAGCCCGAGTGCGGCGCAATTGAAATCATTGCCCTGCGCTCAATGTCCCGCGCAAAATACTCTACAGACAACGTAGGGCACTACGGCCTTGGATTTGACTACTACACCCACTTCACATCCCCTATCCGCCGTTATCCCGACATGATGGCACACCGTCTCCTTACCCACTACCTTGACAAGGGCAAGAATGAGGACAAGAACCGCTACGAGGAGATGTGCAAACATTCTTCCCAGCGCGAGCATCTGGCAACCGAAGCCGAGCGCAGCAGCACCAAATACAAGCTTGCAGAGTATATGCAGGACAAGGTGGGCCAAGAATTTGAAGGCAGCGTTTCCGGCATTACAGAATGGGGAATGTATGTGGAGATTGAGCCTTCTAAAGTGGAGGGAATGGTAATGCTCCGCGAGATTAAGGAGGACTTCTTCATCTATGACGAGAAGAACTACTGCCTGATTGGAAAATCAACCCGCAAGCGCTTCACCCTTGGCGACAAAGTGCGCATAAAGGTATCCAAGACCAACCTTGAACAGAAGCTCATCGACTACACTCTTATATGGGATCCTGAATGGAACAAAAAGGCTTCCAGAAAAGGGGTATCCTGCAAAAGAAAGTAATCTCTTCCCCAAAGATACAGGCCGCAATTGCGGCCTTTTTTTGTTATGCGCCCATTGGGACGACGTCCTAATGGGCACTTTTGGTTCCGGCAGCCCCTGTCGGGAATAAAAAAAGGTGCCTCCGCAATGGAAGCACCTTTCTCTGTTTATATGGGCTGTTTATTATTTATCAGCTTTTTTAGCAGCTTTCTCGCTGAATCTGTACATCAATGGAGTTGCAACGAACATTGAAGAGTAAGTACCTACAAGGATACCTACGATAATTGCCACTGCAAATCCTCTGATAACCTCACCGCCGAACAATGCAATTGCCAACATTACCACCAAAGTGGTTACTGAAGTATTGATTGTTCTAACCAATGTGCTGTTCAATGAAGAGTTGATAGTCTCGCCAAGATCACGTTTAGGGAACAATGTCTTGTTCTCACGGATACGGTCGAAGATAACCACTGTATCATTGATAGAGTAACCGATAATGGTAAGCACTGCAGCAATAAATGTCTGGTCTACATCCAAGCTGAAAGGAAGGATTCCTGAGAAGATTGAGAAGAAACCGATAACAATGATTGTGTTGTGTGCCAAACCTAGTACAGAACCTGCACCCCAAGTCCAGTTGCGGAAACGTGCAGCAATGTATAGGAAGATTGCGATCAATGAAAGGATAACTGCGATAACTGCATCCCTCTTGATATCGTTTGCAATTGTAGGTCCAACTTTATCAGAAGAGATGATACCGTTAGGATTGTCCTGAGTTGAAGTAAACTCCTCTAGAGTCATGTCATCTGCAAAGAAACCTTTCAATGCGTTGTAAAGTTTAGCCTCTACCTCTGCATCAACCTCTGTTGAGTTGTCGGTAATCTTGTATTTGGTTGTAACCTTCATCTGGCTTGCACCACCGAACTGTTTTACCTCAACTGTCTCACCGAACTCAGCATTTGCTGCCTGACGTACATCCTCTGCAACAACCTCTTTGTCGAAACGCAATACGAAAGTTCTACCACCTGTAAAATCTACACCGTAAGTAAAGCCTTTAGTAAACATGAAACCAAGACAAACTACGCAAACGATTGCTGAAGCTGTAAGGGTAGCCTTGCTTGCCTTAAGGAAGTTGAAGTTGGTGTTCTGCAAGAAGTTCTTTGAAACGCCGCTCTCAAAAGTAATCTCCTTATTCTTTGCAAGACGAGCCTCAAATACAAGTCTTGTAATGAATACAGAAGTAAGGAATGAAGTGATGATACCAATTACCAAAGTAGTAGCAAAACCCTGTACAGGACCTGAACCGAATGCGAACAATACGATACCGGTAATGATAGTGGTAAGGTTACCGTCAATGATTGCAGAGTAAGCATTGCTGTAACCGTCTTTGATTGCAGCTCTAAGGGCTTTGCCTGCTCTCAACTCCTCACGGATACGCTCGTAGATGATTACGTTTGCATCCACAGCCATACCTAGAGTAAGAACCAAACCTGCAATACCTGGCAATGTAAGTACTGCACCGAATGATACAAGAGCACCAAACAGGAACAATACGTTGCAGATAAGAGCCACACAAGCAGCAACACCTGCACCAGCGTAGAATACCATCATATAAACAAGTACAAGTACGAATGCAATTGCAAATGAAATCATACCTGCCTTGATAGAAGCGCTACCTAGAGTAGGACCTACAACCTGCTCCTGAACGATAGTTGCCGGAGCTGGAAGTTTACCTGATTTTAGAACGTTAGCCAAGTCCTCAGCCTCAGTAATTGTGAAGTTACCGGTAATTGAAGACTGACCGCCGGTGATCTCACTCTGAACTGTAGGGTATGAATAAACCATACCGTCAAGAACGATAGCTACAGATTTGCCAATATTGTCGGCAGTAAGTCTTGCCCAAGTTCTTGCACCCTCTGCGTTCATGGTCATGCTAACGCCTGGAGCACCACCTGTATTGCCGTATGAAACTGAAGCATCAGTAACAGCACCACCATCTAGAGGAGCTTTACCGTCTCTTGAAGTAGACTTGATGGCTACAAGATCAAAGATAGTACCTGAAGCGTCGCTCGGATCAGCTTTAACAGTCCACATAGGAACCAAATCAACTGGAAGAACAGCCTTAACCTGAGGCATGTTCAAGTATGAGTTAATCTTGGCAGTATCTCTGTAGTGTGCTCTACCGATAGTAGCACCCGGCATCAACTGTCCGTTGTATACGCTAGGGCTAAGCAGGAAGAACAATGGGTTCTGTTTTGCAAAAGCCTGAGCATCTGCAGAAAGTGAATCAGCAGCAAGCAAAGACTCAACTGCATTATCAGCATTCTCACCCTCAGCTGCAACCTCCTCTACTGCAAGCACGTCTGCCAAAACAGCGTTAGCCTCAGCAAGATAACCGTAAACCTCAGCATTGTCGAAAGTAGGCCAGAACTCCAATGAAGCAGTTCCCTGAAGCAGTTTTCTTACACGCTCAGGCTCTTTAACACCTGGAAGCTCAACAAGAATTCTGCCGCTGTTGCCAAGTTTCTGGATATTTGGCTGGGTTACACCAAAACGGTCGATACGGTTTCTAAGAACGTTGAATGAGTTTGCGATTGCACTCTCAGACTCCTCGCGGATAACTTTGATTACATCCTCGTTTGAAGTCTCAGGTTTGATTTTCTCTCTCATCTCAAAAGTACCGAAGATGGTAGAAAGTCTCTTGCCTGGAGCTACCTCATTCCAGCTCTCCTCAAATAGAGTGATGAAATCAGATCTGCTCTCAAGCTCCTTTTTCTGAGCCAAAGCCAAAGCCTCAACGAACTCTGGAGACTGATTTCCGTCTGCAAGGGCAACGATAAGGTCTCTCAACTGCACCTGCAACATTACGTTCATACCACCCTTAAGGTCTAGACCAAGGTTGATCTCCTTCTCCTTCACCTCTTTGTAGGTGAATCCCAAAAATACTTTCTCAGAAGAGATAGAATCAATGTAGAATCTGTTTTTCTCCTTAGCAATTGAATCAAGGTAGAATGCCTTGTCAACATCCGCTACATTTGCGAAAGACGCACTCAACTGCTCGGCAGCAACAGCCGCTGCAGCATACTCAGCCGCCTTCTTCTCCTGATGGCTGGTAACCCAAGTGAATGATAATGAATACAAACAGGCTACCGCAATTAGAATTGCCACAAATTTTATGGCTCCTTTACTTTGCATAGTTTATTAAGTTTTAAATAATTGAATCTTGTTGAAATAGGGTCTACTTCCAAAATTAACGTGCAAATGTAGTATTTTTTCCTAATATATAAAGTATTTCATACCTTTGTTAATGCTTTTTAACTGAATTCGGATGAAAAAACATATCTGTTTATCTTTCATATTTATAGCTCTGGCGGGGCTCCAGGCTCTATATTCACAGAATGCCGCCGCAAAGCTCAAAACCGCAGAAGAGCACCACAAAAACTACCGTTTCACAGAGGCGGCCCGGATATTCCGCACCTTCCTTGAGAGCAGACCGGACTCCACCCTCACCACACAGGCAGACTCCACTCTCAACGCAGAGGTACGCATGAAGCTCACAGCCAGCGAAAACGGCAGCAACCTCCTCAAATTTGGAAGCACCCCGCAACTTGTAACAAAGAAGGTATTCCCGACAAATACTTTCTACCTCAACATCCCCGGTTTTGAGGAAAATTCATGGGTATTGCCGCCGGCTGAATATGCTAAAGGCGCGGAAGAAAAACCTTATGGCACAATGAACTTCACCCCCGATGCAAAAGCCATGGTATTCAGTGCACAGGACGAGAGCGGCAGGTGGAACATCATGTACTCGGTAAGGCTAAATGACACCATCTGGTCTGCACCGGAAATTGTAAACGAAAACATCACCACCTCAGGAAACGAGATATTCCCGCATCTCTCACCATGCGGAAAAAAGTTGTACTTTGCCTCCAACGGCCACTCGGGAATGGGCGGATACGACCTTTATGTAAGCCTGTGGAATGAAGAAACCTCAGATTGGGACACAGCCCAGAACCTGGGCTTCCCCTACAGCTCCACAGCCAACGATTATTTCTATTACGAAACCCCTTGCGGCAACTTTACCATTTTCTCATCGGACAGGGAAACATCCGGGGACCAGGTTACAACATACGTAACACTTACAGAAGTAATGGCTCTCAAACAGGAAATTCCCCAGAAAGAGGCCCCTGCCAGAGCACTCTTCACCTACACCCATGATAAAGGTAACCGGCACCAGCCTTCTTCAGCAAAAAAGGAGAGCACCGCAACATACCTTCCGGAGCAAAGCACTTACCTAAAAGCTGCAGATGAGCTGAAGTTCAAACAGGAAAAACTGCAGAAGGCATTGGGCCAGCTTCAGAACAGAAGAAAAGAATATACAGCTACTGCAGACTCCCTAAAAAGGCTTTCAATAGAGAAGCAGATGCTTGATCAGGAAATGGACATAATGCTCCTAGGAGAAAGTATAACCACCTCAGTTACAGCAATGCAGCAACTGGAACTTGACATGATTGCAAAAGGTATCGACATCCCTGCAATCCTGGAGCAGACTCCACAGGCCCAGCCTCAGCAGCAGAGGGAAATCCCTGCATTTGCATTTGCTTCAGCGCAGAAAGGAGCAGCGCCACATGTAGTATTTGAAAAAATAGAGCCCGCTGTAGACCTCTCATTCAAAATTGAAAAGGAGGCCTTCATTGCAGACTTGAGCGAACTCCCTAGCGGCCTGATATACCACATACAGGTAATGACCACCACAAAAAAGGCATCCCTCAAGGCCCTGAAAGGGTTCAGTCCGGTATTTGAAAGGAAATTGCCGTCGGGAAAATACACCTATTCCGTAGGAATTTTCCACACCTATGCGGAGGCCCAGAAAAACCTTGCTACAGTGAAGAAGAAGGGCTTCCCGACAGCACTCATCACCGCCTACAACAACGGCAAGTCTGTAAGCACCAAGCAGGCCCGCACCATTGAACAGCAGGACAACTCCATTTACAGGGTTACCATTGCGGGCTATGACGCACTCCCTTCGGATGCAATAACCGTCATCAGGGCAAACACCAACAGAGACATTGCCAAAGCGAACATAAACGGCATAATGAAGTTTGTAATAGGTCCGTTTACCAACAAGAGCCAGGCAGAGGTCCTTGCAACCGCACTCATGGCGCAGAATGTAATAGGAGTAGAAATAGAAAAATTGGAAAACAAATGACACTGCTTATCATCACACTCATAATTGCAGGATTGCTGCTTCTGGCAGCGGAACTTGTACTCATCCCCGGATTTGGGGTGGCAGGCATTCTTGGAATAGCCTCACTGGTAGGATCTTGCTGGGTTGCATTCACTCAGGTCAGCACTGCTGCCGGCATCATCACACTGGTTGCCAACATCGTACTGGCAATCATCTCCACAATTGTAGTGCTCAGATCAAAAACCTGGAAAAAACTGAGCCTTGGCACCAATATAGATGCTAAAGTGGATACAACCCCAGTGCAGAAAGGCATCTCCGTTGGAGATGAGGGCGCAACCGTTACCAGACTGGCTCCAGGAGGCAAGATTCTGGTTGGAACCGAGATGGTTGAGGCATTCTCAAGAGACACCGTAATTGAGCCCGGAGTGGCCATTGAAGTATGCAGCATTGAAGGGAACAGAATATTTGTAAAAGAAATTTAAAACACACACTATATGGAACAAACAATCGCTTTATTGATTTGGATTGGAATCTCATTGGTGGCACTGATGATTTTCCTATGGTTTTTCCCTGTAACCCTATGGTTTCAGGCACTGATATCGGGAGTAAAGATCTCCCTTATCCAACTTGTACTTATGAGATGGAGAAAAGTTCCTCCGGGAACAATTGTAATGGCAATGATCACCGGAACAAAAGCCGGCCTGAAACTTGAAGCCAACGAACTTGAGGCCCACTACCTTGCAAAAGGAAACGTTCCAAACGTAGTGAACGCCCTCATCTCTGCAGATAAGGCCAACATAGACCTCAACTTCAACATGGCCGCTGCAATTGACCTTGCAGGCCGCGACGTTTTCCAGGCAGTTCAGATGAGCGTAAACCCTAAAGTAATCAACACCCCTCCTGTAACAGCAGTTGCAAAAGACGGTATCCAGCTGATTGCCAAAGCCAGGGTAACCGTAAGAGCCAACATCAAACAGCTTGTAGGAGGAGCCGGCGAGGAGACTGTGCTTGCCCGCGTAGGTGAAGGTATCGTTTCTTCCATCGGTTCTGCAGAGAGCCACAAATCGGTACTTGAGAACCCCGACTCAATCTCAAAATTAGTGCTTACCAAAGGCCTTGACGCCGGCACCGCATTTGAGATCCTCTCAATTGACATCGCAGACATAGACATTGGAAAGAACATTGGAGCAGTCCTTCAGATAGACCAGGCAAACGCCGACAAGAACATCGCACAGGCCCGCGCCGAGGAGCGCCGTGCAATGGCTGTAGCCCTTGAGCAGGAGATGAAAGCCAAAGCACAGGAAGCCCGCGCCAAAGTGATTGAGGCCGAGACCGAGATTCCTCTAGCCATGGCAGAAGCATTCCGCAACGGAAATCTTGGCGTTATGGACTACTACAAAATGAAAAACATCCAGGCCGACACCCAAATGCGTGAAGAGATTGCAAAATAACCATTTCTCAAAATAAAATTTGGAAATACAAAGAATTAACATATCTTTGCAGTCCCAAAACGTTTGTGCAAACAAATAACCCATTGGGCGGAAAGGTGAGATGGGTGAGTGGCTGAAACCACCAGTTTGCTAAACTGACGTACGGGTAACCGTACCGGGGGTTCGAATCCCCCTCTCACCGCACAACAACGGAAAAAAGCTCTCAAGCAACGCTTGAGGGCTTTTTTTGTGCCCGTACCGAGCGTCAAAAGCTTGCTTTTGTAAGCGAGGGAAGGGTGCAAAAAAACAAGAGGGCCTCGCTGGGGCCCTCTTGAGCTTTTTTCTGTTGTTGTGCAAGGGCCCCCGCGGCAGCGGAGTGGAGAATGCCGAATGCAATGAGGCCCAATCCCTCAAGGAGGGAATGGCGGAGCCTCAATCAATCCCCCTCCCCAAGACAACGGCACACCAAATCCCCTCCACACACCACACCAGGCCATCCACACCGTGCCACCGTCTTGCCGCAAAACTAAAAAACAAGCCCCGCAACCTCATCCCGAGACTGCAGGACTTGTCCGACTTAACCTAAGTTTAAATTTCATTTTTCCTTCCCCAAAAGTTCGGTTCTTCTCCATTCATGTAAATATCAGTCTGCTGGGGTTGTGGCCTCTGGAACGCAAAAAAGCGAAGATCTTATCAAGCACTTCTGTTTTCAAGGTTGCTGTACGTGAAAGAATCCACAAATATTTGCCGTTATTGCCGCTCACCACTGAAAACTGGTAATCATCATCCAGCATAATTACATTGTAATCGGAAGAAAACCACCAGAAGAAACTCACTCTGAAATGTGCCGGCAACTGGGAGTACGGGCGGTAGGCTGTACCGTATATCCGCTTTGTCTTTCCCGAATGGGTTATGCCGCGGTTCTCTATTTTTACGGTACCGTCGGGAAGAAGGGTGTAGTTGGTCTTGACCCCCATCAGCCCCTTTTCAAAAATGTTCTCATATCTGGCAATCTCATGCCACCTTCCCATATAACGCACAATATCAAGATTTTCTACTGTTTTTTGTGGCTGGTCTTTGGAGTAATCTCTTGTGTATTCATAGTGTTTTTCTGCTTATAACAATGACTGTACAGCATTGGTTCACACATCTCAAAAAACAGAAAGCCAGACCGGAAAATTTCCGGTCCGGCCTCATCCAGCAACACTTGTTAACCTAAATTATTTTGTCCAGTCCCACCAAACAGGGATTGAGAAAATGTTTGGATCGTACAATCCGGTAATTCCGTACTGGCCGTACATATCAAGACAAAGTTTCTCTGTTTCCACTGTATTGAAATCGGTCTCATAATAGCACTGCATGAAACGTCTTACATAGAATCTGTCATCTTTATCATCTGTAGAGAATGTAGCGTTTGTTCCGGTTCTGTAAACTGGGGCATTCATCTCTGTATAAACTACTCCATAGTCATTGATGTTGCCTGCATAATAGTTGAAACGGCGCATATCATTCCAGTTCTGGTAATCGTAACCCATGGCAATAAGCTTCTGCATCATAATATCTGACATTGTAAGCTCACCTGCAGACTGTTTTACAGCTGCACTGCTCATATATGCCTCAATATCAGCCTGAGCCATAGGAGCGTAGGACATAGATACATCAAAACCTTTCTCTGTAGTACCACATCCTGTACCCATCCACTGGTTTAATTTGATGTTCATCATCTCAAAGTGGGCTCTGATACCATTTATGTAAGCATCGTATGCACCGCCCTTGTCACCTTTTCTGAACAGTACCTCAGCCTTAAGGAAGCACAACTCAGGATAAGTAAGGATATAAGTATCTGAATCAGGTCTTGCATAGAAAGTACCTGTTCCCTGAACATAACCCATATCGCGTGTCCATGCATCTGATTTTGAGTAGTAGCAGCTCATGTCAGTTGCTGAAAGTCCAAACGCATCAGCCACGTTGTCTGCTGCATGGTTCACATATTTGATATCCTCAACATAAATAGGGTTGGCCTCCTCGCAATACATCATACCTGTACGGTATGTAACATCAACAGTCTGGTCTGTAACTACAACTTTTGCATCCTTCTCAGGATTGTCAAAACCGCCATAATATTTCTTCACTGCAGCCACAAATGCATCTACAGAAACATAGTAAATCTCAATATCAGCCTTCTTGTAGCTTAGAGTAACGTCTGAGCTTGCATATGTAAACAGGTTTCTGATATCAGGAGCACCTCCTGCCAATCTGTTCTCTTTCCATCCTTCATCCACACCCTGAATGTTCACACCCTCATCTCTTCTCCACTGGCAGTCTGCAATCCAGTACTCGTCGGGAGTAAGGGTAACTTTTGTCATCATATGAGGCAAAAGTTTGTCAGCGCGGGGATCCTCAACACCGGAACCCTTAAAGTTGGTAAGAAGATTCACATACCATCTGTTAAGCCTCTCATTTGCACTATAAGCGGCATTTCTCCAAATAATGCTTGTTCCATATGTGTGTCCCGACAGTACATTCTGGTCTGAACCTTTGTCAACATTGGCATGAGTCATCTTCACATTGTCGGAAACTGACTGCAAGGATTTGTTGATGGCCTCAAGAATAGCCTCAGGATCATATTGGTCTGTTTTTGAAAGGTTACCCAACCAACGGGCCTTAAGGCCATAGCACAGTTTCAACCATTTGGCTGCATCGCCGCCACACCATGTATCACCCTGTGAAAGAGGAGTTACACCTGCAGGCTGAGGCTTAGAGAACAACTCAATTGCCCTGTCAAGATCTGCAAGACAGCCCTCATATACAACCTCGCCTTTATCGGGAGTTGGAGAAACGTCTGCTGTAAGGGCATGGGTATAAGGGATCTCACTGAACATATCTGTCATAAGGATGAATCCCATAGACTTTATAACCAATGCAGCTGCCTCATAATGAGGTGCATTAATCTCTTTAGCTTTATTTACAAGATCCGGAATATTACATGCCGCACCCACAAACCAGTGCTGGTATGGTGTAAGGTTCACATCCTGATGCGGATCCCACTTTGCAAGTTTGGAGATATGGTTGTTGTAATCAAACTGGCCGAGGTTGTTTGTAGTCTCAGTAATAATCTGTGTAAGGGCATTGGTCCTCACACTTGCAACACCCCATGCATAAGCATAGTAGTACTGGATCCAAGGCAACCTAAGTTCAACGGTAGCACTCTCACTGTTAGGGCTGTTGGGATTGGTATTCACATCCAGCCAGCTCTCGCAAGAAGATACTCCCAAAATCAGAATTAGCGACAACGCTATTGATAATATCTTTTTCATTACTATAATCCTTTAAATTTTTAGAAAGTAAGATTTACACCAAATGAGTATGATCTCTGTACAGGCACACCGCAATAGTCAATGCCTACAGAGCCCGAACCGCCGGCTGCGCCAACTGCAGCAACCTCCGGATCCATACCGCCCTCATAATTTGTCCAGGTGAACAGGTTGTTTATAGTAAGGCTTGCTGTAAGGCCTTTAACTATATCCTGACCCTTGATCAGATTCTTGAAGTTATAGGTGAAGTTGACTGAACGCAATTTCAACCAGTTAACATCCTGGATGAAGTTGTATGCATTCTGGGTATAGTTGTTCCAGTACTCCTGAATCATATACTCACCTGAACGGTTAAGACCGCCAATCATATAGGTCTCACCTCTTCTGTAAGTCTGCATGAAAGGCTCACCTGTAACAGCATCAATACCCTCAACAGTTACAGCATCCCTCTGAAGGGTTCTCATAGACTGTCCTCTTGATGTCAAATAGTACTGTGTACCGTTATAAATGTCTCCACCAACACGGAAATCCAACAAGAATGAGAAAGAAAGGTCCTTCCAGCGGAAAGTATTTGTCAAACCACCGGTAAATTTGGCCTCACGGTTTGCAACCACATTGTCTTGTCCCGACAATTTGTACAAACCTGTAGCAGGATCAACCAAATATTTCTCAACTCCGTTATCATCTGTCTTTGAAACCCACTTCTCACCAATCAAACCAAGGAAAGCACCACCATTGGCAATTGAAGCCGCCATCACGCCACCAAGCTGGGCATCGGTAACTTTCATGAAGTTGATACCATCAATGAAATCACCCAAAGTACCACGGTTGCCCGCCATGTTCAATGTCATATCCCAAGTGAAGTTTTTCCTCTCAATAGGGGTAGCGGTAACCATAAGCTCCATACCCTTGTTCTTTACAGAACCCGAGTTCATTGCAAACATGATATAACCTGTAGACTGTGCAAGACGAGGTGCGGCAATCTGGTTATGGGTCTCAGACTGGTAGTAGGTATAGTCAATTCCCAATCTTCCGTTGAAGAACTTAAGCTCGGCACCAACCTCCCATGCTCTCTGTTTCTCAGGTTTAAGGAATCTGTGACCTGCCTCCCAGTAGTTTCCTATACCAATGAAGTTGCCGTTGACAATCTGTGTACCCCACATTGAAGTGTTGGTTGCGTACGGATCAGTATCCTTACCTACCTCAGCCCAGGAAGCTCTCACTTTTCCGAATGTAAGGATGTCATTCTTAGGAAGAATCTCTGTAAACACAAATGAACCTGAAACAGAAGGGTAGAAATAAGAACGGTTGTCTACAGGAAGGGTAGATGTCCAGTCGTTACGTCCTGTTACAGTAAGATAAACCATATTCTTCCACGAAGCCCTGATCTCTCCATAAGCTCCTACAAGGCGTTTCTGGCTTACCCTTTCACTGAACTCCCTGTTCTCTTTAAGGATATTCTCAAACGAGATGGTTCCCGGAACATTGAAATCATGACCCCACATTGCCTTTGTCTGGTACTCTGTGTTCTCAGTTGCGGTACCTACCAAAGCTGCCACATCAAAATCGCCCCATGTCTTGTGGAAGTTCAACATGAAGTTTGTATTCAAGTAGTTGTATTTGATTGTAGACTTGCTCAAACGCCCGTTCTGGTAAACCTTGCTTACATTACCCTCCGGAGCCATATAAGTATATGCGTCATTTACATATGTATCAACACCCATCCTGTAAGACATGTCAAGCCAGTCTGTAAACTTGTAGCTTGCAGTTACAGCTCCTGTGGTACGCTCGTTCTTGTCTGTCATCTTGTTCTTGTTGATAATCCAGTAAGGGTTCTCCATCTGGTTCTCAGGAAGAAGAGAAGGGAACATATAGTATTTGGTACCGTCCTCGTTCAAGTAATGCGACATATCCTCGCTGCGTGACCAGCCGTACATTGCATTCATGGTACCGTTACCGCCACCGCCATAAAGTCCGGCTGAAGTAAGGGTCTTGTCTGTATTTGCTACAGAGTACGATACATTGGCACCAACTGTAAGTTTGCCGTATTTCTGGTCACCATTAAAACGGAATGTTGTCTTGTCATAACCTGTGCCCGGAATTAATCCCTCCTGATCATAACGTGAAGCCGACAAATAGTAAGTGCCGTTCTTGTGGCCTCCAGCAACACTGAAACTGTTGTCAAAAACAGAACTTCCCTGGAAAAAGTTCTTTACGTTGTCATATACAATGCCGTTGTTCTCTGCACCCCATGACTCGGTCTCACCCTCAAGAAGCAAAAGTCCGTTCATGTTATATTTTCCCCTGCCGTATTTGCTCTGTATCTCAGGAAGTGCAGCAGCGTGTGAATACGAGTATTTTGAGGTAAAGTTAACCTTTACTGTACCGTCTTCCGAGCCTCGTTTTGTTGTAATGAGAACAACACCGTCGGCAGCACGTGAACCATAAAGGGCAGCTGCAGCAGCACCTTTCAAAACCGACATGCTCTCAATATCCTCAGGGTTGATATCCATAACACGGTTGGAGAATGTTGTGGCACTTGCTGTAACACCGTCAGAACCTGAGTTTCCACCGTTAGGTGATGAGTTGTCGTAAATGATACCGTCCACTACAAACAAAGGCTGGTTGTCACGGCTTTCATCTGCCGAGTTACCACCACGGATAATGATGGCAGAACCTGCACCGGCAGCACCTGAACCCTGTGTAACATTTACACCGGCAATCTTACCTGCCAATGAGTTGATAACGTTTGTCTGCTTGTTTTTCAAAAGCTCCTCAGACTTCATCTCTGTAACTGAGTAACCAAGGGCTTTTCTCTCCTTTTTAATACCCATTGCAGTTACAACAACGTCATCCAACAGCTCTGAATCCTCCTCCATTACAACATTGATTACCGCCTTGCCGTTAACAGGCACAACAACATCCTTCATTCCCATCAATGAGAATACAAGAGTTGCATTTGAAGGGGCTGCAAGCTGGTATTTGCCATCTTCATCTGTTGCAGTACCGTTGGTTGTACCCTGAATAAGCACATAGGCACCAATAACAGGCTCTCCAGCTTTGTCGGTAACAGTACCGGCTACTGATCTCTCAACACTTTTGCCCTCAGAAACCTTACGCAAGGAAACCACACCGCCGGTTGATGTAGAATACTCCGCCTTTCCGTTAAAGAGCACCTTAATGAACTCATCAAAAGAGACACCTTTAAGATTCAGTGTCTTTACATCATTGTCATTCAGATTCTTTTCATCATAGAAAAATCTCACTCCGTAATCTTTTTCTACCTTATTAAGAATCTGCTTAACACTCATACCTTGTGCATCAAGTGTTATTTTCATTTTGCCTGTATCCTGTGCATAGGAATCTGTCCACAAGAAAGACAAGCCTAGAGTTAAAACTATAACTCCAATTGTTTTTAATAGGTTGAACTTCATAGTTATTTTTGTTTTATTGTGTAATGTGCTTATTTGCTCTCAATAATTATGGTCTTGCCGCTGTCCTTTATTGAGTACTTTATAGGAGAAACATAGGTCATATTGTCCAGAATCTGCTGCAACGACCCTCCGTACAATGCTCCGCTGTAACTGCAGTTGCCAACCAGGTCGTTGTCTATGATTATATTCACATTGAATATCTTCTCCAGCCTCCGGGTAAATGTTGATATGTCCTCACCTTTGGCAACCACATATTTGTCTGTCCAGCTGTAAGTCTCCTCAAAAGGCTCCACAAGTGAGACTCCCGAACTTTTTTCATATATATGCTGGTAATGGGGCTGCAGCCTGAAATTTTCCTTTGTCTTTATGTCCTCAATCTCTATGGAACCGTCATAGAGGGTGGTAACCACACTTTTGTTGTCGGGATAAGAAGATATGTTGAAAGTTGTTCCCAACACACTCAACTTGAACATAGGATCCGCTATAGGGTACACCACATTAAAGAGCTTGTCACCCTTCTGCACCTCAAAATACCCCTCTCCCTCAAGATAGATGTTCCTCTCCCTGTAGTTGAAAAGGTTGGAGAACTTGAGTGTTGAACCGCTGTTGAGTATCACCTTTGTGCTGTCGGGAAGGGTAAAATGCAACACCTCACCATATGGGGCGGTTATTTGGGTAAACTGCTTGTCTGCAGCCTGCTCCCATCTGTACTGCTGTACATATTTTCCCGACAGGAATATGCATATAGCGGCAACCACAGCAACAGCAACCCTTGCGGTCCAGGACAATGTCCTCCTTACAAGAGGGTTGCGCACCCTGTTCTCTATTGCCAGAATATCCATTGCCACACTCAGATTCTTGAGCCGTGCAAACTCTTTCCTGTTCTCCTCGCATGACTCTATCCATGCAAGAACCTCCTCCTGCTCCTGCAGAGAGGCTTTCCTTTCTATAAATTTTAATATAGTTTCCTTCATCATCATAACAATAAGACGATTCAGTCCGTGAAAATCCCAAAAAACATCAAAAAAAACGGGGTTAGAACAACCCCGCAAAGAAAAACACCAAAATATAATACTCCCCCATCCTCTCTTTGAGCAAAGACATCGCCTTGGCTATGTGGTACTCAACCTGACGGGAGCTTATCCCCAGCATATCGGCTATCTCCTGGTACTTTTTATCCTTGAATTTGCTCAATATAAAAACCTCCCTGGTCTGGCCCGGAAGTGAATCAATGGCACTTCTGAGAATCTTCCGTATCTCATTGTCGGTAATGATTTTTATGGATTCATCTTCAAGCGCATATTTGCTGGCCTTAAGGTAATTGGATTCAGCAACATCTCCAATATGGCTCTCCTCAACCCTCTTGTGCTTTATATAATCCAGGCATTTGTTCCTGAGAATGGTATACAACAACGACCCTGCATTCCTGTATCCCGACAGATCTATGTTCTGTTCCAGAATTTTAAGGAACACATCCTGCACAAGATCTTCGGCCACCTCAAAAGAATGCACATAAGAATAGGCAAACAGATGGAGTTTTTCACCCCACTCCTTCCTCAATTTCCCAATATCTCCAGCCACCGGTACTCCCTTTCCCATCTGTTGTCCTTTAATTTCCGGAGTATTTTGACTCAAGGAGTTTCTCATACAGGCACTCAACGCTCTCACAAAGTATGTTTGCAAAAACCTTGTCCGTTTTGGCGTTGCACCCGTTGGTCATAACCACAAAGCCCCATTTCTGTTCCTTGTCCCAGAACATTGCCGTATGGGCGCCCAGGGCCAGGCCATCGTGGCCAATAAGCCTGTGGCCGGCAAGAAGATCGTTGGTGCGCAACAATGCCATACCATAACGCTCACCCTCATAATTTGTAGAGGTAATCTCACTCTGCATAAGCTCACAGCTCTCGGGGCTGAGTATCCTTACCCCGTTGAGAGTACCCATATTCATATGCATCTGCATAACATTGGCCAGGCCTCCCACTGAAATTTTAAGTCCTCCGGTAGGAGAGAACAATGGTGTTGAATACCCCATCCTGTAAGCAGCCAAACCCTCCTCTATAGAAGGATAAGCATCAGACCTGGTATATGAACTTGTAGTATTGTTGAATGTATAGATATTCACAAATTTTGCAGAATCCAGCTCATGCACATTGTGGCCGGCATAAACTCCAAGAGGCTCCAGGATATGCCTCTGCACATATTTGTCAAACCTCTCCCCGCTCACCTTTTCCACAATGGCACCAAGGGTATTATAGCCAAGATTGCAATACTGGTATCTGCTGCCTGGCTCATAGCTGTTCCACGCCTTCTCCCAGCTGCGGGAGGTCTCCCTGTTGAGATTGTCGAGAGTAAAGTACCCGTTTGCGTCACTCATGCTGGAGGTATGCGATAGAAGCATCCTTACCGTTACCGGTTTCTGCGGAAACTTGGGATTACTTACAACAAACCCCACAATATCCGAAACATCTGCATCCAGGCTCAATTTCCCCTGCTCTACCAGCTGCAGTATTGAGGTTGCCACAAATGATTTTGAAATGGAGGCTATACGCAAAACATCACCCTTTTCCCAAGGGGCCTTGCTTTCAAGACTCTTGTACCCCAATGTGTTCTCATACACTATTGAACCGTTTTCCACAACAGCCACCGCCAAACCTACGGCACTGTAACGTTTCATTATGGCATCAAGCTCCTCTGCCACCCCCGGCTCCGGAGCAGGAACATCCGGTGAATCACTTTTTGAAGTACTGCACGAGGCGGCAAACAAAGCCGTGCAAACCAAAAGCATCCATACAAATCTTTTCATAGAATTTCCTTTTATATAATTTTATATAAAGACGATTTACCCTTGAACAATCCCAAAGATACCACCACAAAGATTGCAAATAAATGGCATACTAACAAAAACATATCCAATGGCCATTCCTCACCCCTTCAACCCATAAAGCCTGAAAGAAAAATACCCCTTACCGGCAAAATAAGCCAGAGCGGCATCAAGCATACCCTGCTTCACCGATTCATCAGCATCTGAATGAAAGAGTATTTCTACAAAACTCTCAAGGGCTGAATCTGAAAGTTTCAACTCCTCAACCAGGAACCACACAGGATTCTCATGGCGGAGAATCTCATCAAGAGCAACAGGGAAGCCCTCCTGCGAAAACTCCTCCTTAACATCTGCAACGGTATAATCCACAGTGCCACCACCCATCAGCCCCAGTTTCCGGGCAATATGGGCAAGCATCTCACCCAAACGGTCAATTTCCCTAAGAATAAAATCCTGCATAACCTGTCCTCCAAATTAAAACAATCCACTAAATTAAAACATTTTACTCACCAGCCATAAACTCCTCCTCCCGGATGAATTCCATTTCCGCCTGCACAAACTTCCAGGTAGTGGAGCCCTCCTTACCAACTGTCAGATATCTGTTGTAATACTCCAAAGCCTTCCTGTAATTCTTGGCGAGCCTGTAGGCATACCCCACTTTAGCAATCTGGGCAGGCATAAGCTCCCCATACGATTCAGCCTTTACATAATATTTTACCCCTTTGCTGTACTGGCCATCCTGCGTATACATCTCTGCTCTGGTAAGGTTTATCTTGAACATCATTGCCGAATCCGGCTGAAGCATCTGCTCAGCCCTGTTAAGCAAAGAATCCGCATCATACTCATACATCGCCTTGGTGCAGCAATACCCCATATAATACACCAGATTAACATCAGTACTGTCCAACCTGGATGCCCTTCTGAACCAACCGTACGCAGTGAGCCAATCCTCCTTCATCATATCATTCAACCCCAAATAATAGTATCCCGACAATTTGTCGGCACCTTGCCGCAACGCCCACTTGAACACCTTTGAAGACTCATCATACCTGGCCTGCCCATGCAGCGCCACACCCAGTATGGGAGCAATGGTCACATTGGCCGAATCAACCTTCAAATAGGCCGAAGTCATCCGGGCCACCTTGTCAAAATCTTTCCTCCCCAAATATATTCCCGACAGCTTCTCAAGCGTCCTGTAATCGGCAGGATTTTTCCCGTAAGCGCGGCCATAATAACATAGGGCCGAATCTGCAATCTGCAGTTTGTTGAAACAGTCTCCAACCAATGTCATTATTGAATGGATGGAATCTTTTTCCAGCACACTGCGGCACTCCGAAATTGTGCCATGATAATCCTCCATCCTGTAATGGAGCATCGCTTTCTGCATTCTGAAATATATGTTTTCTGGAGCCTTCTCTACCGCCAGAGAATAGAAGATCATAGCTGCCATATTATTTCCATTAGCGCGGTGGCACTCCGCCAAAGAGGCAAAAGCAGCAGGGTCATCACCTGAAATTCTCAAGGCATCCGTGAGGGTTTCTATTGCATCCTGGAACTTGTAAAGACTCTTTTGGCAAGCTGCCTTCTGAAGGAGCAGATCCCTCAATTTTGAGCTGTCCTGCAGTTGCGCAATCTCCATATCCAAGAGTTCAACAGCCTCCTGAAAATTGTAATTTTCCACCGCCTTGCGCCAGGATTTTTCCGGGTCCTGAGCCTGGGCCACAAAACAGAATCTTACAAAAACCAAAATCAATACAAGTCTTTTCATAACTACGGGAACCTATTATAAAACGCCGTTATAACTATGTAAAATATATTTACACTACCATATTTTATTCCATTAGCTTACAACAATTTTACCAACTTATTGCAAACCTGGGGCAGTGTAAATGTTTTTTACACTACAAAATTTCCAAAAAACCTTACAGTTTCTTTGAGCAGAGGTACCACTCGTGACAAGTAAGCCCCTCCTCTTTCACACGCTCATGAGCATCTGCAGTTGTAACCGGATAATGCACCACAACATCCTTGCCCGGCTCCCAATTTGCAGGGAGTGCAACATCGTGGGCATCGGCAGTCTGGAGTCCAATAATCACACGTTTTATCTCGTCAAAATTACGTCCAAGAACAAGGGGATAATAGATGATTGCACGGATCTTGTCTGAAGGATCAATGAAGAACACAGCCCTCACGCAAGCATTGTTCGCCTCGCCCGGCATAATCATGCCGTAAAGTTTTGAGACGCTCTTGCTCAAATCTACAATTATCGGGAAGCCAATCTCAACATTTTTGTTTCCCTCCCACTCTATTTTCTCCTGAATGTTCCTCACCCATGCAATGTGGCTGCTGAGGCTGTCTACAGACAATCCTACCAATTGGGTATTCAACGCCTCAAACTCCTGCTGCATCTTTGCAAATGCAATGAACTCGGTTGTACAAACCGGAGTAAAATCTGCAGGGTGGCTGAAAAGTATCTTCCATTTTCCTGCATAATCTCCAGGAAAATTCAATTTGCCATGTGTTGTCATAGCCCTGAATTCAGGGGCCTGGTCGCCAATGCGCGGCATAGACCAGCAAGTGTTGTCAGTGTTCATATAAATTTAGTATTTGTCTATTATTCATTTGCAAAATGTTTCCACAGCGGAGCCACCATAAGCGCCTGGGTAAGTTCGTTGCGCTCAAGGAGCCCTTTAACCTGCTCACGGGAAAGGAGTTCTACGGAAATGTCCTCTGTACGTTCAAGGTTCTGCTCGGCCACTTTCTCAACGCCGCGGGCTACAAAACAATGCGTATAGTTATTGGTGGTGGAAGAATTGCCGCACAGAGTTATGATCTCCTCCCATTCGCCGCCTGCATAACCGGTCTCCTCAAGGAGTTCCCTTTTTGCAGCCTCAAGAGGGGGCTCACCAACCTCAACCACTCCGGCACACACCTCGTAACAGGTTACACCCAAGCCGTGCCTGTACTGCCTCTCCATAACATACTGGCCGTCTTTGGTAATTGCAATCACATTCACCCAATCGGGATATTCCAGCACATAGAACTCATCATTCACTTGTCCCGATGGGAGCTGCACACAATCCTTCCTCACTGTAAGCCACGGGCGCTTGAACAGATACTCACTACTGAGAATCTCCCATCTGCCGTCTGTATTTATTGTTGATTTCATACACTTCCTTTTACTGTCTGGTAAAGTTAGGAAAATTCCATTAACTTTATCTGACGGCACGCTATTTGCCCTTGAATAGCAAACAAAAAGTATCCCTATGAGAAAATTTACAGTTACCGCAATCATTGTTCTGGCCACACTAACAGCCATGGCTTCAATAACCAAACCGGAACCACAGAAATTTCTGAGAAAATGCCATGAGATTACAGACAAGAATCTCAGCAAGTTCATGGAAGAGTGGCACAAATGGTCAATACAACATCAGGAAACCAACAGATCACCTTACATAGACACCTTGATTGGAGAAATATTTGACCATTATGCAGAATATTACGCCCAGGACAGCAACACTTTCACCGTCCTGCCACATTGCATATGGATTAACGTGTATGACAACGTGTACTCTGAGGTTAAAGATAGGGGCAAGGGAAGCAACGGACGCTTCTTGGACGGCTCATGGAAGGAAGCATTTGCCGTAACGCCTGCACTGCCGGACAACAGAAAAACTCTATACCTTACAGATGAGATAAAAGATCTGTTGCAAAAATATGCCGGCGGCATCTGGCTGGAAAACGAAAAGTCCATGACACCTTCCAGAACCAACATAGCCAGAGGCAGAAGAGTTTATGACATAAAGATGAACCACGCCCATATTGCCAATCTGCGTGAATTCATACCTGCAGAATACGGCCACTGGGGAGGATATTGGCTTTTTGAATCAATGCCACACATTGGGAGCATAGACATCCTCAATGATGGCTGCTATGTAGAATTGCGCTGCACCTGGAACGCCGGAGAAGAAATCTTCATATATAAAAACACCCCTTCAAACGGAGAAAAAATAAGAGTCTGTGCAGAGTGGATTGAATAATTTTCAAATCCGGATGTTACAAAACACCAGCCTTTCCGTATTACAAGTGAACAAGCATTAAAAATGACAGCACAGGAACTGAACACAGAGTTTGTAGAGGTGAAGGATGCCGCATACAGGTATGCCTGCAGTCTGCTCCATAACAGGGAGGAGGCTGAGGATCTGGTACAGGACCTGTACGAGAAACTCTGGCGGAGGCGACTGCTGGTAAGACATAAGGGATTTGTTCAACTGGTTATGACCAGTGCCCGCAATATGTGCATGGATATATTGAGGGCCCGGCAGAAAGGGCGTGAAAACACACCGCAAAATTATGGAGGGGATGTAAAACGGAATGCAGAGGATATGAGAGCAGGAGAATGGGAAGAAGAGGCCGTAATGTGGGAAGAAGAAAAGGAAAAGGAGGACACAGCCGCAATTGTGGAGAAACTGGTGGAACGGCTGCCCCAGAAGGAACGGGAGGCATTTCACCTGAGGGTGGTGGAAGGGCTGGATTACCCGGTAATTGCAGAGATTATGGGAATAGCCGAAAGTGCAGCCAGAATGGCCTGCTCAAGAGGGAGAAACAAAGTAAAGGAAGAACTTTTAAAGATAATGGATTATGGACTTGAGAGAAAATAAGGCTGAACAGATGCTGCAGGAGTATGTGGCAAGGGAGAGGGGCAGGAAAGTGAACGTGCAGCTGCGGGGAGCAGAAGAGACCCTGAACCGTCCAAAACCACGCACATTGCGCTTTAATCCGGCAAAAGCAGCAAGCTTTGCCGCAGCAGTTGCAATCCCGGTAATACTTGGAGCAATGCTGCTCTACAACCAGGAAACAAAAGTGTACGGATACATCAACCACAAACCGGTAACCGACAAGCAGCAGGCAATAGACCTTACCCAGCAGATGTTTGACGAGCTTGCTGTAGCGGACGGAAAAGCTGCAGAAGACATTTTAACCGATTTATTCAAATTGTAAAACTTAAAGAAAAATATGAAAAGAATCATTGTGGCATGCCTGCTGGTTGCAGCGGCCTTTACAACAGAAAAACTTAATGCACAGGCCCTCAAACTGGATATTCAGGGCATCACATATCAGGAAGACACTATAACAACAAACGAAAATATAATTGCCCATACTGCCATCTCTGTGAAAAAAACTGAAAAAAGCAGTGCAATCAGAATTGGCGGATCCAGCAGGTCTTCTATCAGGCTCTTTGAGTTCGGATGGAATATGGTAGACACAGACCCTCAAGGGGAATGGTTCAGTTTAAGGAACTGGAGATCCAACCAGGTTACAATAAACCCTTTCATCTTCAGCGCAACCACCAACGAGGGAAATTTGGGACTCTCCCTGGCATTTGGACTGAAATTCAACAACTACATGTTTGACAGTCCGTTCACCGTGGCCAAACAGGATGGCATGGCCGTATACGCTCCTATTACGGAAAACATCAAAAAAAGCAAGTTCACCACTGCCGCATTGCACATCCCTATGGAACTCACCTTTGGCAAACCAAGAAAGATAGCCCTCTCATTAGGATGCTGTGCAGACCTTACATACAGCTCACACACCAAGATAAAATACCACGGCGGGAGCAAGGACAAAGTGTGGAACTATCCTGTAAATTTCCTTCAGATAGGATATACAGCCAAATTCACAATCAAGAACACCTCAATATTCTGCAACTACACCCCAACCGGACTGTTCAAGAACGGCAAAGGTCCGCGCATTGAGACTTGGACAATAGGTATTGGCATTTAAAACCGGGAACCATGAAAAGATTTCAGTTATTGACAGCAATAATGTTCCTGCTGTGCGGGAGTGCGGCAGCACAGAGCGAAGGTTTTTTGAAACTGTATGCAGAGGCCGGACAGGCCCTCAGTGAGGGTCAGGTGGGGATAACAACTACCCAGCTGTCGGGAAAAATGCTGCAGGAAGTAATGCCTGTAAAGGCCAATGAAAAGTTCAATGTGATAAACAGGATTGACCACATCCGTCAGGTGAAATTTGCCCCCCAGGCAGACAAGGCACTTTTTGAAAAGTTTGAGCTTATGGCTAAGGCACAGGAAGGGACATATGAGCAGATGTCGCAAATAAATGAGGACGGGCAGAAAATCCAGGTATTCAAAGCGCCATACGGCACCCTAAAGAGTGAGTATCTGGTACTTATATCAAAAGACGACGCATGCCTTGTCTGCGATATCACCGGCAATATAAGCATGAAGGACATAATGGGGATGCTCTACGGAAAATAAGTTCATTTTAAGGAGTTGCCCTTCTGCTGCTGCACAAGGGGGCTCCTCAACCTCAAGGAGTCCCTCACTTTCTGCCGGAATTTCTTCACCACACCGGGCGGAAGAGTTCCCCTGTCCACAAACTCCTCCGTTTGGGCATCAAAATTCACCTTTGCCGTGGCAAGACACCAGGCAACAGCCATATCCACGTAATAATCCCCTTTTTGCACCTTTTCCAGCGCCTCAAACACCTTTCCAATATACTCCCCGCAGAGGAAGTACGACATGAGCATCACCACCCCAAAACGTATTTCAAACTCCTTGTTGCTGCCAAGATACTGCTGAAGGAATTCCCATACTGTCTTAAGCGGAACCCTGTTGCAGGATTTTGGTCCCCTGCCTGGCTCCCCAACCCATTTTGCTCCTCCGCAGAACACGTCACACACCGCCCAATTGTCTATCAGCGGCACAAACTGCCCCACCAGCTGCAGCCTTTGTTCCGGCCCGACATTCACCAGGTCAATCACCATACCAATGATCATCACCTCCTCAAAAAAGATATTGCGGCACTGCTCTCCTGCCCCACAGAATCCATACCCTTCCAAAAATCCTTTCCACTCTCCACAGGCAATCTCCCGGGCAATGGCCCTCATTTTTGGCACTTTAACCCCAAGCATAACATTCCTGTTTGTGAGGACAAACTTCTGGTTAAAAATCCTGTACTGCTCCTCAGCCTCACTCCCGAGACGCGCAATCAAAATATCCCTTTTCATTAAAAAGTCATTTTACACCAAGGCATCATTTTGTGACAATATATTGTCTCATTGGAGTAAAGTTAGCATTTTTTTGTAACTTGCTCCAGAATAAAGAAAACCAAAACTATAAAATATGAAACGATTATTATTTACCCTGTTGTTTGCAGCTGCTGCAACAGGAGTACAGGCCGATGAGGCCCGCCTTTTGAGGTTCCCGGCAACCAACGGCAACCAGGTGGTATTCTCATACGCAGGAGACCTGTATACGGCACCTCTTGCAGGCGGAGAGGCAACACGCCTCACATCACACATGGGATATGAAATGTTTGCCCGTTTTTCTCCCGACGGAAAATCAATAGCCTTTACCGGAGAGTATGACGGCAACCGCGAGGTTTACCTTATACCGGCCAAAGGTGGCGAGCCTGTAAGGCTAACCTATACCGCAACCAACGGCCGCGACGATTTGGGCGACCGTATGGGTCCCAACAACATTGTTATGGCATGGAGCAAGGACGGCAAGAAGATTGTATACCGTAACCGCACAGGCGACGGCTTCCCTGGCAAACTCTGGACCGTATCCCCTAACGGCGGCATGCCGGAGCAGGTTCCACTTCCTGAAGGAGGATTCTGCAGTTATTCACCGGACGGCAAAAAACTTGCCTACAACCGCGTAATGCGCGAGTTCCGTACCTGGAAATACTACAGGGGCGGTATGGCAGACGATGTATGGGTATATGATCCGGCTGCAAAGAAAGTTGAGAATGTAACCAACAACGTATCGCAGGACATCTTCCCAATGTGGATTGGCGAGGAGATCTTCTTCATCTCCGACAGGGACATGACCATGAACCTGTTTGTCTACAACACCAAAACAAAGAAAACCGAAAAAGTTACCAACTACACAGATTACGACATCAAATTCCCTTCTACCAACGGCGAGATAATCGTTTACGAGCAGGGTGGATACCTTTTCAGCTTTGACCCAAAAACACGCCAGAGCAAAAAGATTTCCATCACCCTTGCCGCAGACAACATCTACGGCCGCAACGAGATGAAGGATGTCTCTGCAAGAGCCAACGGCAGGGGCGCATCCCTTAATCCCGACGGCACCAGAGCAGTTGTAACCGTACGCGGAGAGGTATTCAATGTACCTGTAGGTGAAGGTGTTGTAAGGAACATCACCCGCACACCAGGTTCAAACGACCGCGGCGCAGTATGGAGCCCCGACGGCAAATACATCGCCTACATTGGTGACGGCACAGGTGAGACAGAGGTATACCTTCAGGGAGCAACAGGTGCCCCTATACAGCTTACCACCGGCAATGACACCTATATCCGCCGCATTATCTGGGGTCCTGACAGCAAAAAACTTTACTACACCGACCGCAAGAACCGCCTTGTGGAGGTTGATGTTGCCACCAAGGCCAAAAAGACCATAATGACCAATCCTAACGAAGAGTTCAGAAGCATCAGCTTCTCACCTTGCAACAACTGGATTACATATACCAAATCAGCAGAGAACGGTATGAGCGTTGTGTATGCATACAACCTCACAAACGGCAAGGAGATTGCCGTTACCGAGCAGTGGTATGACTCATCTTCTCCTGTATTCAGTACAGACGGAAAATACATAATCTTTACCTCTGCACGCGATTTCAACCCTACATACGGCCAGTTGGAGTGGAACCACACCTACAACAACATGAACGGCCTTTATATGGTTATGTTGGCCAAGGACACACCTTCTCCTCTTTTGCCTGAGGACGGAAAGAAATCCCCTGCAAAACCTGCAGGTCCTGCTGCCAAGAAGGGTGATGCAAAACCTACTGCAGGAGCAACCGTTATTGATGCAGAGGGTATCTTTGGCAGAATCATCAGAATCCCTGTAGGAACAGGCAGATTCGGAAGTTTCGTTTGCGACGGCAAGAAACTCTGGTATTCGTCGGGAAGAGAGACCAAGGTATTTGATTTTGCTGCAGGCAAGGAAGATAAGGCTGGCGAAGGTGTTTCATTGGTTAGCTATACCCCTGGTGCCAAGAAGGCTCTGGTTTCTAAAGGAAGGGATCTGTTTGTATGCGATTTCCCTGCCCCAAGGATTGCCCCAAGAGAGAAAATTACCTTCAGGAACCTTGTTGCCCCTATAGACAAACAGGCCGAGTGGGCACAGATTTTTGACGAGGTGTGGAGAGCCTACAGAGACGGCTTCTATCTTGAAAACATGCACGGAATAGACTGGAACGCAGTTAAGGAGAAATATGCCGTATTGCTCCCTTACGCAAAGACCAGACTTGATTTGAACTACATCCTTGGCGAGATGATTGGCGAGGTTGCCTGCGGACACGCTTACGTTAACCCTGGCGAGATGCCAACCCCTCCAAGAACCAATATGGGTATGCTTGGTGCAGAGATTAAAGCCCACAAGAGCGGATACTACAGGATAGGCAAGATCCTTCCAGGTGCACCTTACAGCGAGAAGTTGAGGTCACCTCTTGCAGAGCAGGGTCTTGAAGTAAAAGAGGGCGACTACATCGTTGCAATTGACGGTATCCCAACCTCATCTGTAGACAACATCTACAAGCTCCTTATTGGCAAGGCAAATGTCCTTACTGAGCTTACAGTAAACAGCAAACCTTCTGAGGAGGGTGCACATAACATTGTTGTAAAACCAATTGCAGACGAGTATCCTTTGGAGCACTACAACTGGGTACAGAACAACATTAAGAAAGTTGAGCAGGCAACCGGCGGCAGAGTTGGATACATCTATATCCCTGATATGGGTCCTGACGGCCTTAACGAGTTTGCACGCTACTTCTACCCTCAGCTGGATAAAGAGGCCCTTATCATTGACGACCGCGCAAACGGTGGCGGAAACGTCTCTCCAATGATTCTTGAGCGTCTGTTGAGACAGCCTTACAGAATGACAATGTACCGCAACTCGGAGCGCAATGGAACCATCCCTGATGCAACCCACTACGGACCTAAAGTGCTGCTTATCAACAAATACTCCGCTTCAGACGGAGACCTGTTCCCTTGGAGCTTCAAAGCCAACAAGGCAGGTACCGTAATTGGAACCCGCACTTGGGGAGGTATTGTAGGTATCAGCGGATCGCTTCCATACATGGACGGCACTGATGTACGCGTTCCGTTCTTCACAAACTACGACGCCAAAACCGGCCAGTGGATTGTAGAGAACCACGGCGTAGACCCTGATATCCTTATTGACAACAACCCTATAAAAGAGCAGCAGGGCATTGACGAGCAGCTCAACAAAGCCATTGAGGTAGCTATGGAGCAGCTCAAGGAGCGCAAGCCGCTTCCTAAAACTCCAGCCCCTAGGACCTTGAAGGATCTTGGACTATAGGAGAGCGCTGTTTTTTTTAAAAGTGCCCACTGGGACGTCGTCCCAATGGGCACTTTTTTACTTCACCTCCTTGGAGTACTGCTCCGCAGTCTTTAGGAACTGTACCCTCTCAAATGCCTGAGGGTTGCTGATGTTTGCGTAGTTGAGCATTCTGCGGAAATCCGATATCTTCTTGAAACCCTTTGATTTCATGAACTCCTTCAGCTCGCGGTTGAAATCCTGCACCACAAACGGCCCCTGCTTGTACAGCACACTGCAAAGCTGCACCGTATCAGCTCCAGCCAAAATGAGCTTTATTCCCGACGAAGGGTCATATACTCCAGTAGAAGCACTCAAGCTGAAATTGCGCACCGCCGGTGAAAGAAGGGCAATCCACCGCAGCTCCTTAAGATACTCTGCCTTGCACGAGAATGGGGTTGCCGGCACTATCTTCAGATTTTTCAGAGATATGTCGGGAGTATAGAAACGGTTGAACAGCACCGCCCCCTTTGCTCCGTGCCCCTGCAGGCCGCTGATAAAGTTGCCCAGATTGGTAAAGCTGTCGGCAATCTTAACTGCCACAGGGATATTTATCCCTTCAGACACACTTTTTACAATTTTATAATACTCTACCTCAATATCCGTGCTGGACTTGCATCCGTTCAGAGGTATATTATAAATATTCACCTCCAGAGCATCCGCTCCCGCCTTCTCAATCTCCTTTGCAAACTCTGTCCAATTATTCAATGAATAGCAGTTTATGCTGGCAATAATTGGAATGCCTGCCTCACGTTTGGCATCCTTAATAAGCTGCACATACTTGCCAAGAGAATGCTCCTTCACATAATGCTGAAGAAAATCCTGATTCTCGGTATAATCAGCACTTACATCCTCAAGATAATTGATCTCATTGCTGATCTGTTCTTCAAATAGCGATTTGAGCACCACAGCCCCTACCCCGCTTCGTGCCAATGCCACAATTTTCTCCAGGTCATACGTATATCCGCTGCTTGCAGCAATAAAAGGAGACTTAAGCTCCAGTCCCAAATACTTTACAGAAATATCTACCATAATTATTGCATTTTAAAGTTTATATCACCGTTTTATAACCCTGAATCCCGCACTTTGGTTTATAATCATGTCGTGATTTTGTACCAGATTAGAATTATTATTACAAAGTAAATAATAAATTAAACTATAAACACTCCCTATTTTGGGGTAATTGGGATTTGGAAACAGGTAAGAATTTCTTGAAAAACCTTAACTTTCGTGAAATTTTGTTGAAAAAATTTGGATAATTAAAAAATATCCGTACCTTTGCATCCGCTTTCACACCGAAAGCAATTGAAATGATGAATCGGGATGTGGCGCAGTTGGTTAGCGCACCTGCTTTGGGAGCAGGGGGTCCTCCGTTCGAGTCGGAGTATCCCGACAAATCTGGGAAAGAACCTGAAATCTCTTTCAGGTTCTTTTTTTATTCCCAACCCGGGTCCAAAAATACAAAGAGGGTGACTAGTCACCCTCTTATTTTATCCTTACAAAAAGATTCCTCATCCCCGTCACCAGATAAGAAATCCATGAAAGAGCCACATCAGCAGGCGAAATCCTGAAGATACGGGCAACTCTGGATGTATGGTTGCGGAACGAGTGGAACTTACCGGCAAAATGACCAGGAGGCCTTGGACTCTTTTTCCTGTCGGGATGATGGCCAAAATTCCCTTCACTCCAAACCACATCCAGCATGAGGTCAGACTCCTTGCCGTATTTTCCTGTGTACAAAGGACATTCACCTTGCGGAAGCCCCAGATGCCTTACAGCAATTCCTGCAAGGATCTGCCACGCCCGCTCCAATCCGAACCTTTGCAGATCTTCACGCAGCACATCACAATCCACATCTGCATAATGGCGATGCAGGAACATGGCCCAGTCACAAAGCTGCCTCAACCCTATGCCTCCAACAATAAAGTGATGCCAGGCATGGTTCATTATATACAGGGCATTGAACTGTACGGGAGGAAGGTTTATACTCGCTCCCCCAATTTCTACCTTGCAAACATCACCCTCTTCAAGATGCCGTACTGTCCATTCCTGAAAGAGCCTGTCCTTACGGACTCCGGGAAGAATCTCCGCTATCCTGTGAATCTCCATTTCAACTCCGTCCTCCTCAACATTGAAGTGCTTAACATGTTTAAACTTGGCTGGATCTTCATCAGAACATGGCTTCAAGGCCTCATGCACCTTTGAGAAGCTCTTTTCCCCAACCCACATATCTATATCACCACATTGTCGGCTGGCTGGATTTGGATAATTCAGTGCCACCCCCTGCCCCTTGAACAGTACAGAATGGACGCCAATAGCATCAAGGCGCCCCTTGAGTTCTACCACTTTCCTGTTAAGCAGGGCATGACTGTTGACAACCTTAAGCGCAAAAGCATGAAGCTTCATGCATGTCTGCTTATCCGGCTGGCATTCATTTGGCAAAAAAGGGACAGCCTGGGCCACAAGCCCCAGCACAGTCTGCTTATTTGCCAGATGCAGCACCTTCCCCCACTCTGGAGCAGAGGTAACCATCCCGCTGCCTGCACCCCACAAAGCAATGCGGAGAAGCTGCAAAAGTGTTGCTTGAGCCTTTTCCATTATCTTGCCAAACCTGTTTCAACCCATTTATCAGAAATGGCCTTTGCATCATCAAGCGCCCTTTCCTTATCTATGCCATACTCCCCCACAAGCATATCGGCAAGCATTTCCACATCAAACTCCTTCCCCTCAACCATTTTCCACAAAAATGCAGCAGATGAATTCAATACAACCAATTTGCTGAAATTAACCTGATTGACACCCTCGCCAACCACTGTTGCCTGCCCCATTACATCGCGCAGCCTGAAACCATCTATAATTTTCATAACTATCTTGTCAAACGTCTGTAAATTGCCAATATATACCTTCTTAATGGAAGCAGGGCCATCCATGCCCTTGCCTTTGCACGGTGCCCCCATCCCGTGCATTCTATTCTCTTGTCTCCCCTTACAATTACTATAACCTTGGCCAGGATATCGCTTCTGCGGCAATATTCAACCCCTGAAATGTTCCCGTCCCCCATCAGTGTCACCGCTTCACCATCCATTGAAATTATCCTATGGATAACATAAGTTGCATTAATCCTGGCAAGCACTATATCCAAAACATCAACCTCATCAGGCCTTGCCAGAACCACACAGTCCCTCTCTCCCCGTATAAACGGCACCATACTGCTACCCTTTGGCACAAAAGTCACTTGAGAGCCCCCCTCAACCAATCTCACAAGCTCGGGGATAAGAATATCATTGGAAACTATCTTTTTCTGCATAACTGTTCCTCCACTACGGTTCTTGCACAAACCATCGCTGCATCCTCATCGGGAAGACACTCCATAACCCAACATGGGACACTCTTTATCACCCCTTGAATTGAACGGTCCCTGCCATCAGCCAGATTTTTCTCCCAAGTCATACCCGAACAGCCGGCAACCAGCGACCCATAAGATTCAATTACAGAAAGCCTGCGGGCCCTGTTGAATGGAGCCCTGGAAATCCTCACCACACCCCCTACAGGAGCCTCAACATTCTTATAGCAGCTTGTCTTTCCGCTCCACGGAGAACCATAGGCAACAGGAACCCCATCTCCATTAATCCGTATTATAGGGTGATCGTCATTCATAAGCTCTGCCCCCTTCAAAGCATTCAGCCACATCCGGCTGTGGGTACTTTTACCGGTACCGCTCTTCCCCAAGAACAAATACGCCTTTCCCCTATAACCCACACACGAGGCATGCACAAGCAAAGTCTGATGTTCAGCCGAAGAAAGAAGATAGCAGAAATTCACAGCAGTATTGAACACAGCCCACTGATCTGTATCACTGCCATGCAAAGAGAGCCTTGCCTGCATCAAATCATCGCTTACCGCAAGCCTTGCATTCACCTGCGGACCTTGCGGATTTGAAAACTCAAAAAAATGCCCTTTAGCGCCCCTGTACACAACTATCCTGATATTGCCGGCCTCCACATCCCGGTCATTGCTGTAAACCTTTTCCGCAGCCTCCCATTCCACAGCATCACATGTCAGCTCCAGATCAAACAGCAACCCCTCACCAGTGTGCCCATTGCTGTCAAACACAAACGGGCCATAAGAAGCCTCATACCTCTCAAATACAGACCTGCAGCTTCCAATGCCCCTAATCCTAAAAATATGTCCGGCAACCTTAAACTTCATATTCCCGACAAATATCCTTAAATTTCAAACCCCCGTCAGCATATACTCTGGCGAGGGTTCATTGTCAAATGAGGGAACTTCAAACAACCCTCTCCCTTCATGTAAAAATTAATCTTCCGGCACCTCAAGCTCCAATACAGCACTCACTCTGTACATCTTTCCGTTCTCAAGAACGGTTTCTTTTGTGAATTCTTTATCATTGCACACATAATTTCCATCTTCAGCCTTTACTGTAACAGATACCTTATCTCCTGCCTTGATTGTATTCCACATATATATCTCTGCATCTGAATTCCAGAATTCAGCTGCATATGCAGGGTAATAGACTACAAGCTCATCAGACTCCAAAGTGATTCCTGTTCCATTTCCACTATTGATATCTTCGCCAAAAAGCATGTTTAGAGAATTATCTTGAGAATTACCCGGAAACTCCTTTGTCTTGTTAATATAGGTCCAACCAAATCCTCCAATACCTACAGCCGGGCTCTGAAGATTGAAATCCATTCTTGCAGAATATACTGTCAATCCTGATGCAGGCAATTTCAAAGTTGCTTTTACAACATAAGACCTGTGCTCAAGGGTTACTGACATTTTATCTTCAGACAAAGCTTCAAGATCTGCCTTGCCGCTCATAACAGCATACTGCTCCAAATGCGATGTGCTGGCATTTGTATTCTGCAGCTGATAATCCGTAAAGAAAGACAAGTAACATCCTCCTTTCTTAACATTATAAAGGACACCGTAGTCATTATATGAATCTGGAGCAATAACAGAATAAGGAGCCGCATTGCTGCCGTCACCTTCCGTCAAGGCCGGATAATACACATATACCTCCTTAATTGCAGCATCATCTAAAAACTCTCCTTCAAACTCTACTGTTTTTCCAGATGATTGGGCTGTAAAAATATTATTGGAAATAAGATTGCCTGATACATCCACTGCAAGCAAAGATACTTTGTCATATATATCCCAAGAGGTCTTTAAAGCATTATTCTCTTCTGCATAAGAAACCTTTGTATCAGCCCCTATAGAAGCAGTAAGGGTCATCTTTACAGGTTTAGGGGTCTCTACTGGAATTTCTGTTTTACTGCAAGCTGTAATTACCATCAGTACAGCTGCAAATGCACTAATATACTTTTTCATACTTTTTCTCCGCTATTAAAAATTACCACTCACCTCCTTCTCCAAAATCAGGAATACTTGACTGCAGAATAGTCTGCTCAATCTCAATCTCCACCACTTCCAGTTGCGGAGACTCATAGTTTTTCATTTGTACGTCCATAAAATTAAGTTTTTCAAATTGTTTATGGGCACAAATTTAGCCGGTCAGGGCTCTGCCGGCTTGTAATAAAATAACTTCAAATTGAGATAATGTGACATTTGATGCGGTAAGCCGACGGAGTCTCCCCTGTATGCTTCTTAAAGATAGTGCTGAAATACCCTATATCCTCAACACCACAACGCAAGGCTATTTCTCCAATAGGAAGGTCCGTAGAGGATAAAAGCTGCTTGGCCTTGGCCATTCTGGCCTGGAGGATATATTCTGTTGTCTTTAGGCCTGTAATTGCCTTCATCTTCCTGTTCAGCTGTACACGCCCGATGCATAGCTGCGCCGCTATATCTTCACAGTCTACCTTTCCTGATTCAAAAGCAGACTCCAAGGCAACCTCAAACCTCTCAAGAAAAGCAGAATCCGCTGCTGAAAGATGTTCTGAAACTGTTTCTGCAGACTCCTGCACAGCAGAACTGGAGAAATGCTTTCTCAATATCTCCCTCCTTTCAAGCAGGGCATTTATCCTCAACAGCAGTTCCCTCTGGTCATAAGGTTTTTCCAAATATACATCCGCACCCGCTTCAAGTCCCTTTATCCTATCCTCAAGAGAGGCTTTTGCAGTAACCATTATAACTGGAATATGGCATAACAGTTCAGACTTCCGCAGCCGTGCACACATATCAATACCATCCATTACAGGCATCATCACATCAGTAATGATCAGATCCGGTATTGCCATCTCTGCCATCCGCAGCCCTTCCTCTCCATTAGTGGCATATACAATACGGTAATTGCCCTCCAGCTGACGTATCTGCCATTTTGCAACATCATAGTTGTCTTCTACAATCATTATGCAGAATTCATCGGATTCAGAATCCGAATCCGAATCAATGCCGGTGTCTGAATTCGGCTCCGGAACAGGAATCTCCACTATAAACTCCGCCCCATCTCCAATATTGCTATTTACAGACACAGAACCGTTCATGGCCTCCACAGAAAGCTTTACCAGAGCCAATCCTACACCTGTCCCTATCTCGGCACCGGAAGAACTGCCAACCTGGTAAAACGGTTCAAATATGTGCTTCATATCTTCCTCTGAAATACCCTTTCCATTATCCTTTACCCTTATTCTGGCACATTCTCCTTTGTCTGATATTACCTTATCCAGTTCCAAAGATACTACCGACCCTCTCCCTGAATACTTTATGGCATTGGACAACAGGTTCTGGACAACATGAGTGATATAGTCGGGAACAAAATCCATTTCAAGATCATTGTCTATCACGCATTTCAACTCAACTCCATAATCGTTTGACAGCCTGATGTGCTTCTCGTATATTCCGTATACAAATGCAGACAGATTGCCATGGCTCCAAACCGGATCAGGAACCGCTGATGAAGTCATTTTAGCTACACCAAGAACTTGATTTACAAGATTCAATAGGGATTGTGACTGGATTATGATATCGGCGGCATCTGCCTTGTCTGTCTCATTTTCCGCTTTCCCCTTCAATGCATTTGCTGCTGACAGGATAATTGTGAGAGGAGTGCGGAATTCATGCGCCAGATTGGTAAAATAATTGTTCTTTGTCTGGTCAAGCTCTTTGAGAATCCTGTTGTTATAGGAGCGCAAACGGAGCGAATACACCAGAAACGCTATAGCCAGAATTGCCAGAACCAGGAAGATCACAACACTTACAACAATCTGCTTCTCCTTATTCAGCTTTGCAGCGTGCTCCTGCTGCAATATACTTATCTCTACCAGGTTCTTCTCCCTCTCATACTCTGCCCTTATCTCATATATGGCATCTTTGCTCTTCTCCTGATAAACACGTTCTACGCACTTGACATACCGCTCCAGCCATTCCAGAGCCTCACCATATCTGCCCGCATCCCTGTTTATCTCATAATTCAAGCTATAAATATCAGCCAGATGGGCATCATAAGAGAGCTCTTTTGCCACATCCAGCAATCTGCCCAAATATGAAGAGGCCCCTGCATAATCATCTTTTCTCAACAATATGCGTGAGAGGGAAATGCCGGACTCAAGCCAATACCATCTGTCTGAACCTTCAGACAGGATATCATACGCAATCTTATATTCCTTGTACGCCTTGTCATATTCGGCCCTCTTTTCAGCCAGCCTTCCAAAATGATTGTGGCACAAAGCCACACCAAAATCAGATCCTGCCTTCATATTTGACTCCAGAGAACGCCCATAATAAAATGCAGCAGAATCAGTCTGCCCTGCCTTTTCAAAAATGGAACCTATATTGGCATAGTTTATTGCCATACCATTATGGCTCTCCAACCGGGTTTCTCCTTTGAGCGCCTCCTTGAACGACTCCATTGCCAATGAATCTTTTCCAAGCGAGAGCTGTACATTCCCCAAGCCATTCAACGAAACAACCCTGTTCTTCAACCCTGCAGCAGAGCCTCTCTCACTCCATCTTTCACACATCAGAAGTCCCTGATAATGCCAAGAAACAGCCTCCTCAAGAGAGCCCATACGACGATAAACCGTGCCAATATTATTCAGAGCCTGAATAATGTTCAAAGTATCACAGATCTCTCTTGCCACCTCAAGTCCTTCAGTATGGATTTCTAATGCTTTCCGATAGTTGCTGGCATTCCTGTATGCCCTTCCAAGCTCACGGCATACAACCACCTTTCCATATGAATTCCCTTCTGCCACAAACCTGTCATACAGCCGGCCCAATGTATCAATGCCACGGCTGGAATACACAATGGAATCAACCTTTCCGCGCTCTTCATCCGACAATCCATGCACTGTCTCATGCCTGCATGACAAAAATATCATTGAAAGGAGAATAGAGATAATAAGGAACCGTTTCATAGGAAGCATAATATTTCTATTTACAAATATAACCCTCCATATGATTTCTCATATTTGATTTTGTGACATCAAACTTGAATATTGCTACATTGCCTCCGTTACAGCCCTCACCAAAATTAACCTTTATGAATGAGCAACCCCCGCTAGAGTACATTCTAACGGGGGTATTTGCTTGAACAGAGGACTTTTGGGCTAGCCTCCTCTCAATATATCTGTCGGGAAGAAGATTACATGAGCTGTTTCAACAAGTTTCTCATGCTAACCTTCTCGTCAACTCTCTTGTAAAGTTCTGCAATTGGAATTCTCTCCTGCTGCATGGTGTCGCGGTCACGTAGGGTAACGCATTTGTCCTCAAGAGACTGGTGGTCTACTGTGATACACAATGGAGTACCGATTGCGTCCTGGCGGCGGTAACGTTTTCCAATTGAGTCTTTCTCATCGTACTGGCAGTTGAAGTCTAGCTTAAGCTCTGCCATAATCTCTCTTGCAAGCTCTGGAAGGCCGTCTTTCTTAACCAATGGAAGAACTGCCAATTTAACTGGAGCCAGTGCAGGATGAATCTTAAGTACGGTTCTCTCCTCGCCGTTCTCCAAAGTCTCCTCTTTGTATGCGCCTGAAAGCACTGCAAGTACTGTTCTGTCCAAACCGATTGAGGTCTCAATTACGTAAGGAACGTAGCTCTCGCCTTTCTCCGGATCGAAGTACTGAAGCTTTTTGCCGGAGAACTCCTGGTGGCGTCCCAAGTCAAAGTCTGTACGTGAGTGGATACCCTCAAGTTCCTTGAAGCCGAATGGGAAGTTGAACTCAATGTCAGTTGCTGCATTTGCGTAGTGTGCAAGCTTGTCGTGGTCGTGGTAACGGTAGTTCTCCTCACCCATTCCAAGAGCCTTGTGCCATTTCAAGCGGATCTCTTTCCATTTTGCAAACCACTCAAGCTCTGCACCCGGCTGTACGAAGAACTGCATCTCCATCTGCTCAAACTCCCTCATTCTAAAGATGAACTGTCTTGCTACAATCTCGTTTCTGAAAGCCTTTCCAATCTGTGCGATACCGAATGGAAGCTTCATACGGCCAGTTTTCTGTACGTTAAGGTAGTTTACAAAGATGCCCTGTGCAGTCTCCGGTCTCAAATAGATAGTGCCGCTCTCTCCAGATACGCTGCCAAGCTGTGTGCTGAACATCAGGTTGAACTGTCTTACGTCAGTCCAGTTCTTTGTACCTGAAATAGGACATGCAATCTCGCAATCCAAGATAAGCTGTTTCAATGCATCCAAGTCATTTGCATTCAGAGCTGCAACCATTCTCTCTCTGCACTCCTCAATTTTCTTTGCATTTCTCAATACGTTAGGGTTGGTAGCCTTGAACTGCTCCTCGTCAAACGCCTCACCGAATTTCTTGCGGCCTTTCTCTACATCCTTATTGATCTTCTCCTCAAGTTTTGCAATGTACTCCTCAAGAAGAACGTCAGCCCTATATCTTTTCTTTGAATCCTTGTTGTCAATTAGCGGATCGTTGAATGCTCCAACGTGTCCTGAAGCCTCCCAAATTCTTGGGTGCATAAAGATTGCCGAATCAATTCCCACGATATTCTCGTTGAGTCTCACCATAGCCTCCCACCAATATCTCTTGATATTGTTCTTAAGCTCACTTCCCAACTGTCCGTAATCGTAAACAGCTCCCAAGCCGTCATAAATCTCACTAGAAGGGAAAATGTACCCGTACTCTTTGGTGTGGGCAATCAGATTTTTAAATAGGTCTTCCTGTGTCATGATCTTTCAATTATTTTTTCTTATTTCTTGTTTTCTCTGTTTTCTTCTTCTCTTTTATCTCTTTGTAGAGCTTTGCCGCAAAATCCCTGCTCTGAAGCTGCGGATGAGGGATTACAAGATCTGGAGTATCTACTGCAACCTCTTTCCACTCCTCCCCCTCCTGGCGCTCAAATGCAAGGATGTCTATATCTATAGGACGGCTCTCATATATCCTCTTTCCATCTGCATCAAACTGCGGCTCTTTCCTCTCACGGCCAAGCTCCGTCTCAATCCTCTGGCAAACCTGAAGCACCTCATGGGGCTCAAGCTCTGTAAGGCAGCGGAAACTCTGGTTGAGGAAAGGGTCAACCGGGGTACTGAATCCCCACGGCTCTGTTTCCATCATCTCCGATGTGTCCACAGCTTCATCCAGCGAAGACACCTCAAGATAGTCGGGAAGAAGTGAGTCAATCAGTTCCAGATTGGCCTCGTTGAGGGTTGCCTCACGGTCACCCATATTGCTTCCCAAAAGAAGATATACTCTGTTCATTGTGTTGATTTATAAAAGTCCAAGCTCCAGCATTGCCTCCTCGCTCATGCGGCTTTTGTCCCACTCCGGCTCAAAAACCAGCTTCACTGCCACATCGGTAACACCTGGGGTATCCTTAACGGCATCGTTGACATCCTCAACCAGCTGGTCTGCCATAGGGCAGTTAGGGGCAGTAAGGGTCATCTCAACAAACACCTTGTGGTCGTCATCTATTTTAAGGTCATAGATAAGTCCCAAATCGTAGATATTTACAGGGATCTCCGGGTCGTGCACCATTCTCAAGGCTCTTACCACATCCCTCAAAATGCTCTCTTTACTCTTCATACTCTATCCGTTGTACGCCATAGCGTAGATTTTTATCTGCTTAATCATAGAAACCAGGCCGTTTGCCCTTGTTGGCGAAAGGTTCTCCTGAAGCCCTATCTTGCCAATGAAATCAAGCTCATTTGCAAGAATATCAGCCGGAGCCTGTCCGTTGTATACTCTGATAAGCAATGAAATGATTCCCTTTGTAATGATTGCATCGCTGTCTGCAGCAAACCAAAGCCTGCCGTCCTCAACCTTGCAGCTCAACCATACCCTGCTCTGGCAACCCTTGATAAGGTTCTCCTCTGTCTTATCCTTCTCATCAATCACCGGCACATTCTTGCCCAACTCAATGATGTACTCGTATTTGTCCATCCAGTCGGTAAAGATTGCAAACTCCTCTACAATCTCGTTTTCAATCTCCTTAATTGTCATAATCTTCAAAATTTTGTAGTCCCGCGCGGATTTGAACCGCGGACCCCCACATTATCAGTGTGGTGCTCTAACCAACTGAGCTACGAGACTGTATTTGTGCATCCTCTTTGCTTCCTTTGCTTCGGATGTCACATTTCTCTGCTATCCTGTGACAATACCGCCTTCCCGACAGGGAATTGTCATATTTTGGCACTATTTTGTGACAATAGCTCCCTTTTAGCGGCCGATTGTCATGTTTTTGGGTCATTCTGTGACAAATGCCCCTTCCGGGTGGGTAATTGTCACAATTTTCAGCATTTCTGTGACAATTCACACATTTTACCTCCGCATTGTCACAATTTCTCCTCATTCCGTGACAATACCGCCTTCCCAACAGGCAATTGTCATGTTTCCGGGCCATTCTGTGACAGCTGCACCAGCACCACCATCAGCTGCCCCATCAGCGGCCCCCCTTGTCGGGAAGATTACCTCAACATCCTTACTGCCCTGTGCAAACTTGCTATAAAATGTTCCGCCTCCTGAAGGGTATTGTATGGAAGGAATGATACCCTTACCATGCTGGTTACCCCAAATCGGGTCATAAGGGGTTCGCAGCACATCAGGCCTGTGCGGACTGCAACTCCCATTTTGTCGAGAAGCTGTGCGAGGTCTGAAGGGAAGCACCCCTCAATGTTGAACGAGAACAGCGGAATCTTGCTTCCCGGGGCTCCCCACTGCGGTTCTACCGCCCCCTCCTGCTGCATCCATCCAAGGCCGTATACTGTACAGCCCTCAATTTTCTGCAGCTCATCCTTCAAATATGCTATTATCTTTCTCTCTTCTGCCTCAATAACCTGCGCTATCTCCCCCTCTCTCAAGCTCTGCGCAAACTCCAGTGCCGGAGCAAGCGATGCCTGGGCAATGAAATTTGGGGTACCCGCCTCAAACTTCAACGGAAGCGGTGCGTATGTGGTCTTCTCAAAAGTTACGGTGTCTACCATATCTCCGCCGCCCATATACGGCGGCATGGCCTCCAAAAGCTCTTTTTTGCCGTAAACTGCGCCTGAACCTGTGGTTGCGTAGATCTTGTGGCCGGAGAAGACGTAGAAATCACAGTCCAGCTCCTGCACGTCAACTTTGCAGTGGACTATTCCCTGCGCTCCGTCTACCAAAACTGCCGCCCCCTTGCTGTGGGCCGCCTCAATTATCTCCTTTACAGGATTCACAAGGCCAAGCACATTGGAAATGTGCTCAACCGCAACAATCTTCACTTTATCATCCAGCAGCCTGTGGAACTCCTCCATATCCAGCTCCCCATTATCCTTCACTGGAATCACCACAATTGAGGCGCCGGCCATCTCACATGCCATCTGCCAAGGGACAATATTGGAGTGGTGTGAGTCTCCCGATATCATCACCTTGTCCCCTTCCTTAAGGAACTTCCTGCAGAAGCTGCTTGCAACCAGGTTGATTGAAGCTGTAGTTCCGCTGGTGAAGATTACATTCTCCCTTGCAGGAGCATTTATGAACTCCCTTACCTTCTCCCTGGCACCTTCATAAAGGGCAGTTGCCTCATCGCTGAGCTTATGCATAGCACGGTGCACGTTGGCATTTGACCCGCAGTGCATCTTATCTACAAGATCTATGACACATTGCGGCTTCTGCGAGGTGGCTCCGTTATCCAAATAGACCAGCGGCTTGCCCCACACGCTCTGCTGCAACGCAGGAAAGTTTCCCCTTATATCCTCTATTGATTTCATACTATACATATTAAACACGCAAAATTACAAAACTTATCATTATTTTTGTATAAAAAAATCAGGTATGCATACTTATATTAAGGGAGAACTGGTAGAAATCACCCCAACACAGGCGGTTATTGAGAACAACGGCATTGGCTACGAGCTGCAGATTTCACTCCAGACCTTTACCGAAATACAGTCATTGAGAGACGTTATGCTGTACATCCACCACCATTTGAGGGAAGATGTTGAGCTATGGTACGGATTTGCCACAAAGGATGAGAGGAACATCTTCAGGATGCTCATTGAGGTGAACGGCATAGGCCCCAACACTGCCCGAATGATGCTCTCATCCATGAGCAGCGCTGAAATAAGGACAGCCATACTTACCGGTGACGTGAACAGGATAAAGAGCATCAAGGGAATTGGAATAAAGACAGCCCAGAGGGTAATCATTGACCTCAAGGACAAGATTGCCAAAACCGAAGACAGCACACCCACCACCGTCCTTCTTCCCGACAGCAGTTCCACTCATCTGCAGGAAGCCCTCTCTGCCCTGGTTATGCTTGGCTTTGCCAAAGCGGCCGCAGACAAGGTGCTTAAGGCAGTATACAAGGAGAATCCTCAATACACCCTTGAGGAACTTATAAAATTCTCCCTAAAAAGACTGTAATTGAAAATATTTTAATACTTTTGTGCAAAATCATATTTAAAAATTAATAACACTATGAATACTCCTACAAATCTAAAGTACTCTGCAGACCACGAGTGGGTAAAAGTAGAGGGCAACATTGCAACAATTGGTATTACAGACTTCGCACAGAGCCAGCTAGGTGACATCGTTTTCGTTGACATCCAGACAGAGGGTGAGGAGCTTGCAGCAGGTGAGGTTTTTGGTGCAATCGAGGCAGTAAAAACTGTAGCTGACGGTCTTATGCCAGTTTCAGGTAAAGTAATTGAGGTTAACGCAGAGCTTGAGGGTGCTCCTGAGTCTGTAAACTCTGATCCTTACGGCGCAGGCTGGATGATCAAAGTTGAGATGAGCAACCCAGCCGAGTACGATGCATTGCTTGACGCAGCTGCATACGAGGCTGAGTGCAAATAATCAATAGACAATCACTTACAAAGGGCCGGCTTTACACCGGCTCTTTTTTGTTTGGCACCATTTATGCTGTATATTTGCTGCATCTAACTTAAAAATATATGAAAATAGGAAAAACCATATTTCTGACAGCAGTTACTGCGCTGTTTGCAGTATCTCCCGTTTCAGAACAACTCAACGCCCAAAGTAAGGCTGAAACCAAACTCTACAATACCGTAATGGCTAAAAGGGACCTTAAGAACGCCAACAAGTTCCTTAAGAAATTCCCTTCTTCACAATACGCTCCAGCCGTGCTGAAAGTAAAGGACTCCATTGCATTCTTTGGCCTGAACCAGAATGATGCAACCGCATATATCACCTTCCTTTCAGATAATCCCAAATCATTCTACGCCGGCGCAGCCAACTCCCGCATAGCGGAATTGAACATAAGCTCCATTTCTGCAGAGCAGGCTCTTGAGGCAGCCATTGAAGCTGGCTTACAGAAGGAAACAATAGCCGCAGCAACCGGCATAAAGAACCGTAACAACGAGTACGTGGCTGCAATTATTGCACCGGCACCGGGCGCTACAAGTTTCAGGCTTGTAATGCTTTCAAACAGCAACGGCACCTGGAACATATTGGATGAGATTTCAGAAAATGTATACACCAATGATTACAATCTCAACGAGTTCGAACTCAAGGAGAGCCTTAAACCTATAACAATCAAAGGATTGCAATACATATACTTTGGCTACACAAACAGCAGCAACCATGTAGACCGCAGAAGCAACATTGCCAACAACGATTGTGAACTTGTACTTAACCTTTACTCATTGGATGACAAGGCAATGTACAACATCCTCTACAGCGGCAAGACTCAGGATGGCATCCTTTACGGAAACTCAATGGACGCCGAGCAGGCAGGAGCCGGAGCAACCGAGCAGCAGGCATACCTGATCAGCCAGCTCAACAATATTGATTTCCTTAAGCCTTACGAGGCCGAGCGCTTCATGGCCCAGGACCTTATCCAGTGGTGGTACAAGAACAACCATGCCAACAGCAAGGATGTGGCCTTTGGCATCATCCCACAGAATTCCCCTCTAATAGACCTGTTCAACAACAGTAAAGACAAGGAAAAGGTTGGAAATTACACAGTTGCGCTAATTGAAAACGTATTTGGCAACACAATTATTGTTGTTCGCAACAACCAGACTAAAGAGCTTGCCCTTGCAATGTGCCAGGCAACCCCTAAAACTCCTAACGATTTGGAACTCAACACTTTCTATGGAGAAAAAGGAAATATTCTTGCTCTATACTACTACAAGGGAAAAAGCTCCCTTAAGAAAAGGCTCAACCTTGCCAGCAAGAAACTTTACTAGAATATAAAAACACAGCCGTATACGAAAACCGCTTTCCATAGGCAACTGCCACACGGGAAGCGGTTTCTGTTTATAAGTGTGCGGTTCCAAAATTAAATAAAATTTATCAATTATACACAAAACTCTGTAAATTTGTAACAAACAGAAAAAAACAACACTATGAAGCACAGTTTTGGAAGCGACAACCACTCGGGAGTACACCCGCAAATAATGGATGCAATCATCCGTACCAACAACAACTTTGAAACTGCATACGGAGAAGACCAATATACCAAACAGGTATTAAAACAACTTGAGGATCTTCTTGGAGGAGACTGCACTGCATTCTTTGTATTCAACGGCACAGGTGCAAACATCGTTGCACTGCAGGGTTTCTTAAGGAGCTACAATTCCGTTTTAGCCCCTATTACAGCCCATATAAACGTAGATGAATGCGGAGCAGTAGAAAAGGTATCATCCACACGCATAGTGCCGCTAGAGGCTCCAAATGGCAAGGTTTCCCCTAAAGAGGTCATACCGGCGCTTACAGGCTTTGGACACCAGCACAACGCCCAGCCAAAAATCCTTTCAATCTCGCAACCTACAGAACTTGGTACCACATACACCCCTGAGGAGATAAGGGAACTGGCAGACCTTATGCACAGCCACGGCTGCTACCTTCACGTAGACGGTTCAAGAATCTCCAACGCTGCAGAATCTCTTGGCCTTCCAATAAAAGCATTCACCCAAGATTGCGGAGTGGATGCCCTATCCTTTGGCGGCACCAAAAACGGACTTCTTATGGGCGAAGCTGTGGTAATTTTCCACCGGCCGGAGAATACTCTTCCCGACAGCAATGGAATCCCTATGAATATCCAAAACCTTGAAGCTGCCAAAAATCTCCAGTACTTGAGGAAACAGACAACCCAACTATACTCAAAAAGCAGGTTCATAGCAGCACAATTTGAAGAGTATCTTAAAGACGGATTGTATCTGAAAATGGCAGGCCAATCCAACAAAATGGCCAGATATCTCGCACAGGCTCTTGAACAGATTCCGGAGATTACCATTTCAAAAAGCGTAGACAGCAACGCCGTATTTGCCATCTGCCCTACCTGGCTAAGCGAAGATCTTAACAAAAAACACTACTTCTACGTATGGGATGAGAACACAAACGAAGTGAGATGGATGTGTTCTTTCAATACCACAAAAGAGGATATAGACGAATTTGTAGCGGACATCAAAGCAATAATAGCCAGCCACAAATAACAAAATCGCAACATAGCTATGCAGATATCACAAGCAGAAACAGCAGATTTTGCAGGAATCCGCGCAATTTGGGAAGAGCAATTTACCATAGACAACGGGTATCTCAACATCATGTTTGGGGAAATAATGCCCAAATGCACAAGCTATGTTTGCAAGATAAACAACAAAATTGTATCAGCCCTAAGCCTTATGCCAATGTATTTCGTTGATGAAATCAAAGGGATAAAACTTAGGGGCTGGTATATGTTCGGCGTTGCAACCTTAAAGGAATTCTGGGGAAAAAGAATAGCAGCACAAACTATAGAATACGCATGTTCATGCATGGAAAAGGCTGGCTACAGCTTTATATTTGAGCGCCCTGCCACCCCAAAATTAAACCCATATTATTACAATTTAGGGTTTACAAAGCACCTGGAATACACCCCACACACATTTGATTTACCACTTTTCCATGGTTCCACGGGGAACAATCCAATGGAAAAACATGCCGCAACCAACACAGCCACTATAGCCCAAACCACATTAATGGAGATCCAAAAATGGCACAACAGACGCTTCGAATGGGAAAATATAGAAATTCTGGAATCTTTAATAAAACTTGGTGAACTGGATTTTCTCAATACAACTTACTGTAAAACACCACCTCAAGGGATATTTATTTCAATCAGAACTTTGAACTATATATCACCAGAAACATTCAATAACTCATTCTTCTGTTTTCCTATGGAATAACAAGAAAGAATAAATAAAGATAAAAGGCTCTAACTTGTTGTTATTCACAAGTTAGAGCCTTTTTATTAACATTATAAAAATAATAATTGTTCCACGTGGAACATTCTTCTATCTGCCAAAATAAATCAACAAAACAGACACATCTGCAGGGGAAACTCCAGGAATTCTGGAGGCCTGTGCTATGGTTATTGGTCTATGCTTCATCAACTTTTGCCTACTCTCAATAGACAAAGAGGTTACTTTCAAGAAATCGAAATCAGCTGGAATTGCAATATTCTCCAGTTTAAGGATCTTGTCGGCAATCCTCTGCTCCCTCTGGATATACCCCCTATATTTCACAGCAATCTCAACACTCTCCAATAATTCGTCGGGAAGAATTGAAAGAGCCTCTGGAGTAAACTCAGAAGTAGGGGTTTGATATGGAAGATCCATAAATTTATCCTCTCCATTACGGCCAGAATTGTTGAAACCTCTACTGATTGGAGTCTCTGCAGATACCTGCCCTATCCTTGAATAAACCTCATCTTTTTGTCTTATATTATTTAGAAGAGACTTAATGGAAATCTGCGGACGAGACAACAACTCGCTCATTCTCCTCTTCTGAGAAAGAGGTGCAGAATTATTCTCTTCCAAGAACTGATTAACCATCTGCGGCTCGGCCGAGGTGTTATCAAAGAATTCGGTAAGTTCAGTTACAGTTGAATATTTGTTGTCAACCAAACGCATCCTGTCTTCAGACACAAGCCCAATCTCATAGCCAAGTTTGGTAAGGCGCAAATCTGCGTTGTCTTGTCTTAAGAGAATTCTATACTCCGCACGTGAGGTAAACATTCTGTACGGCTCATCCACACCTTTTGTAACAAGATCATCTATCAACACTCCTATGTAAGCCTGATCTCTCTTTAGGACAAAAGGATCTCTGCCATCACATGCAAGTGCTGCATTTATGCCTGCCATCAACCCTTGCGCAGCAGCCTCCTCATAACCGGTAGTACCATTCACCTGTCCCGCCATGTAAAGTCCTTTAAGAGCCTTGCACTCCAAAGTATGTCTCAATTGTGTAGGTGGGAAATAATCGTACTCCACTGCATAAGCCGGCCTGTAGATCTCAACACTCTCCATACCTTTGATATTTCTCAAAGCTTCCATCTGCACAGCAAAAGGGAGCGATGAAGAGAAACCCTGAAGATAGTACTCATAGGTATTCCACCCTTCAGGCTCAAGGAATAGCTGATGTGAATCCTTACCCTCAAATGTCTTCAACTTGTCTTCTATGCTTGGACAATACCTAGGTCCAATACCATGTATCTTACCTGAGAAAAGAGGAGAATCTTTAAAACCACTCTTGAGAATATCGTGAACTGTTGAATTGGTATGAACCATATAACAACTCATCTGCTCAACACCATTCTGGATTGGAGAAGGAACATTCAGGAAAGTGAACCTTGCAGGAGATGAATCTCCAGGCTGCCTTTCCAATTTTGAGAAATCAATTGAACGGGCATCAATTCTTGGAGGGGTACCGGTTTTCATTCTTCCGCTCTCTATACCCAAAGACTCCAACTGCTCCGTTACTCCGTAAGAAGACAACTCCCCTACTCTACCACCTTCTGTAGTCTCTTTTCCTATAAATAATTTGCCGTTTAGAAACGTTCCTGCAGTAATAACTACCTTGGAAGCTCCAAATTTTGCACCCAAAACCGTTGAAACACCTTTAACCTCCTCACCCTCAACGATTAACGAATTTACCACATCCTGCCAAATAGAAAGATTTTGGGTATTTTCAAGAATATACCTCCAGTTGAAGGAATAATAGACCCTGTCACACTGTGCCCTTGGGCTCCACATTGCAGGTCCTTTTGAACGGTTAAGCATCCTGAACTGTATTGTACTGGCATCAGTTACAAGCCCAGAACAACCTCCAAGCGCATCTATCTCTCTAACTATCTGACCTTTAGCTATACCTCCAATGGCAGGATTACAAGACATCTGGGCAATTTTGTTCATATCCATGGTTACAAGAAGTGTCTTCTTGCCCATTTTGGCCGCAGCTGCAGCCGCCTCACACCCTGCATGCCCCGCTCCTACTACAATAACATCAAAATCCCTATTCATTTATTTATTCCCGATAAAATTCTTCAAAATATCCAAAGCCGAATCTTCAGCAGCCCTCATCTCCTTAATGTCTTCATCGCAATGGTCATCGAGACCACAAAGATGCAGCATACCATGAATTATGACGCGATGCAGTTCACGGAGAAAATCCTCTCCATACTCAAAGGCATTCTCCCTTACTGTGTTTACACTTATATATAATTCCCCATTGATTGTATCTTCTTCTGAATAATCAAATGTTATGATATCTGTATAATAGTCATGACCGAGGAACTGCTGGTTTATCTCAAGTATTGAAGGATCATTACACAATATAATATTGATGTCCCCTACCCTATAACCATGCTGCTGAACAACTGCTTTCATCCATCTCTTTAAAGGGAGTTTATCCTTTAAATCAAATTTGAGGTCTTTATTGAAAAATCTAATCATAAAATATGCTAATGTGAACAAAGTTTAATAACTTTGCTATGTTTTAGCGACAAAGTTAGAACTTAGAAATTAAATATAAAACCTTTAAAATACTTTTATTATGGCTAAAGTAAGTGTTATTGGCGCCGGTAACGTAGGTGCTACTTGTGCGAACGCTATGTTGCACATGAAGTTCTGCTCTGAGATTGTTCTGTTGGACATCAAAGAGGGTGTATCTGAGGGTAAGGCAATGGATATGATGCAGACTGCCAACCTTTACAAATTTGATACAAAAGTAACAGGCGTAACCAATGACTATAAAGCAACTGCAAACTCAGACGTTGTAGTAGTAACTTCAGGTCTTCCAAGAAAACCTGGTATGACCAGAGAGGAGCTTATCGGTGTTAACGCAGGCATCGTAAGCAGCGTAGTTGAGAACGTTCTTAAATATTCTCCTAAAGCTATCCTTATCATCGTGTCAAACCCTATGGACCCTATGACATACCTTACTCTTAAGAAATCAGGTCTTCCTAAAAACAGAGTTATCGGTATGGGTGGTATCCTTGACAGCAGCCGTTTCCAGTATTTCCTAAGCAAAGCCCTTAAGGCTCCAGCAAGTGATATTGAGGGTATGGTAATCGGTGGTCACGGTGACACAACAATGATTCCTCTTATCAGATTTGCAAACTACAGAGGCATTCCTGTAACTGAGCTTCTTTCTAAAAAAGCAGCTGAGCAGGTTGTTGCCGATACAATGGTTGGTGGTGCAACCCTTACAAAACTTCTTGGCACATCTGCATGGTATGCTCCAGGTGCATCTGCAGCAGTTCTTGTTAAAGCAATTGTTATGGATGAGAAAAAAGTATACCCTTGCTGCGTAGCTTTGGACGGCGAGTATGGTCAGGAGGATATTTGTATTGGAGTTCCTGCACTTATCGGCAAGAAAGGTTGCGAGAAAGTTGTAAAATACAAACTTAACGCACAGGAGATGGAGTTGTTCAACAAGAGCGCAGAGGCTACAAGAAAGACCAACAACATCCTTTATGATATGAACATTCTTCAGAAATAATCAAATTTGTTCCTGAACAATCGGATTATGGTAGGGTTTTTGTAGTAATTGCTATAAAAACCCTATTTTTATCAACACGGAGATAAAAAATAGTGCAAATTTAAATCGCTGTGTTTCTTATAGTTACACTACCAACTGGTAATTTATTAACAAATAATGCGTGTTTTTGTAAATAATTTACTAATTTTACAACCGCTTTATACACGAAATACGTAACAAAATGGAAATAAAGAAATCACCTAAAGCCAACTTGGAGAACAAGAAGTTCTTGTTCATGGAAATTGGACTAGTAGTAGCACTATTGATGGTCCTAGGCGCATTTGAATGGTCAACAACAGAAGGTACAGACTTGGCAAGCCTTGGAGACGAGACTGCAGTTGTAGTTGAGGAAGAGCAGGTTCCAATCACTCAAGAGGAGCAGCTTCCTCCACCAGAAGTACCAAAAGAGCCAGTAATGTCAGACATCATTGACATCGTGGACGATGACATCAAAGTTGAGGATAACTTCCTATTGTCAACTGAGGATGATGCTTCACTAGGAGTAGAGATTAAAGATTACGTTGTAGAGCAGGAGGAAGAGGTTGTAGAGGAGGAGGAGGTTCCTTTCGCAATCGTAGAGCAGAAACCTACTTTCCAGGGTGGTGATGCAAACACATTTACCAAATGGGTATTCTCAAAAATCGTTTATCCTGAGATTGCTAAGGAGAACGGTGTACAGGGTAGGGTAACCCTACAGTTTACAATTGAGACTGACGGTAGCGTTAAAAACGTTAAAGTACTTAGAGGTGTAGACTCATCATTGGATAAAGAGGCTGTACGTGTAGTATCAAGCTCACCAAAATGGTCTCCAGGTATGCAGAGAAACAAACCTGTAAGAGTAAAATACACTTTCCCAGTTGTATTCCAGTTGAGATAATAACAAACAGAAATAATAAGGAGCTACCGGAAACGGTAGCTTTTTTTTTGTTATAAATATTTATATATTTGTATAGATATAACGCTGTTACTATGGAATATTTTGCAATATCAAACGGAATTCCCGTACATATTCTTGACACTAAAAAGGGTGATAAAACTATCATGCTGTTGCACGGCTATCTTGAAACTCTCTATATATTCAACGAGTTTATAGAAGAACTGGAGAAGAAATACAGGGTGATAGCCATAGATCTTCCAGGACATGGTCTTACAGGGTCTGATAAGGAGGTTAACTCAATGGAATTCTGCGCCAAGGTAGCAGCAGATGTACTGCAGAAAAGCGGTGTGGAGAAAGCATATGTTGCAGGACATTCCATGGGAGGTTACGTTGCTCAGAACTGCGTAAAAATGTTCCCTGAGCTGTTCCAGGGAGTAATACTCCTCAATTCAACACCTAACGCAGATTCTCCGGAGAAAAAGAGCGACCGAGAGAGGGAAATTGAACTTGTTCTCTCTGCCAAACTGGGTCATCTTGCAACATTGAGCATACCTAAAATGTATGCCCAAGCCAATCTGAGGAAGTTTGACGAAAAGATAGAGGAGACCATTGAAATCACTGAAACACATGATCCTAAAGGCATTGTAGCCTGCATAAAAGGCATGATGGAAAGAACTGATACCAAAGAAGTTCTGAAAAATGCCCCAAAAGCCATGTTCATCTTTGGAACAGATGACAAATTCATCACAGTAGAGATAAGAGAAAAACTGATAGGGGAGTTCCCGGGTGTAAAAGCGGTAACAATTCCTGAAACCGGACACAACTCCTTCATTGAAAACCCTGAAGCAACCCTAAAAGCCATTGAGGAGTTTATCGGGTAATCCCGACAGCTGAAGTATAAATAAAACGGAGAAGGCTTACCTTCTCCGTTTTATTTATGTCCCTCTTCTGTCGGGAAGAAATTACCACAAGAAATTGTCAAATGGATATCTTCCTGCATGTATCTCCGCAACCATCTTATACAGGTCATTACGAAGTTTGTCTATATGCAGTTTCTCCTTAGCCGAGATAAAGATGGCAGGGGTATTCTCCTTGTACATCCATGAGTTTTTCAACTCCTCCAAAGAGTAGTTCTCCCTTTTCTTAGGGCCAAGGTCAAACTCATCCTGCTCAACATACTTGTAAGCATCTATCTTGTTGAAAACCATAAAGGTAGGTTTTTTGCCGGCACCAATCTCCTGAAGAGTATTCTTTACAACTTTAATCTGCTCCTCAAAGTTGGGGTGGGAGATATCCACCACATGCATCAGTATATCCGCCTCCCTTACCTCATCCAATGTACTCTTGAAAGATTCAACCAGCTGGTGTGGCAACTTGCGGATGAATCCTACGGTATCACTCAACAGGAACGGTACATTCTCAATTACAACTTTTCGGACTGTAGTATCCAGGGTTGCAAAAAGTTTGTTCTCTGCAAAAACCTCACTTTTAGCCAGCAGATTCATCAAAGTACTCTTTCCTACGTTAGTGTATCCAACAAGGGAAATCCTCACCATATTGCCTCTATTTCCCCTCTGGGAGGCCATCTGTTTGTCAATCTTCTTGAGCTGCTCTTTAAGACGGCTGATTTTGTCGAGAATAATACGGCGGTCGGTCTCAATCTGTGTCTCACCGGGACCCCTCATACCAATACCTCCACGCTGCCTCTCCAAGTGTGTCCACATTCTGGTAAGGCGTGGGAGAAGATACTGGTACTGTGCCAGTTCAACCTGGGTTTTTGCGTAAGCAGTCTTGGCCCTCTGGGCAAAAATGTCGAGAATAAGGTTGGTTCTGTCCAAGATTCTGCACTCAAGTTCCCTCTCAAGGTTCCTCAACTGCGAAGGAGAAAGCTCATCATCAAAAATAACCAGAGGAATCTCATTCTCCACAATAAAAGCCTTAATCTCCTCAAGTTTACCGCTACCTACATAGGTCTTGGAATTTGGACGGTCAACTTTCTGCACAAATCTGCGGACACCCTCAGCACCAGCAGTTTCGGCAAGAAACTCCAACTCATCCAAATATTCAGTAACCTGTTCCTCCGTATTATTAGGGGTAATTACACTTACAAAAATTGCTCTCTCCATAAAATTTAATTCTCTCAAAACTTACAAACTACAAAAGTATAAACTATATTTGTATAAATATTAATCTTTATCCCGATGACACTAAAAAATTTAGCAATTGCAGCAATTGTCATTGCTCTTGCTGCCGGCAGCACTGAGGCATCAGCCCAGAAAAAAACTCTTAGGGAGCACGGATTCCCTATTGGAATATTTGAGACAGGAAAATACAACGCCATAACCGACGTTCCCGGAGTAACCGTAGGACAGGTAACATGCATTGAGGGTGACAGCATCCGCACAGGTGTAACAGCCATTGTACCTCACCAGGGAAATATCTTCAGAAACAAGATTCCGGCAGCAATATATGCCGGTAACGGATTTGGAAAACTTGCAGGTGTAACCCAGGTTCAGGAACTTGGAAACATTGAAACCCCTATTGTACTTACAAATACCCTCAACGTGGCAGCCGGCATAGACGGCCTTATCACATACACCCTTCAACAGCCTGGCAATGAGAATGTACGCTCGGTAAATGCTGTAGTAGGAGAGACCAACGACGGCGGATTGAACAAGATCCAGCAGAGATATGTAACACCTGAGATTGTACTTGAGGCCCTTGCAAAGGCTAAACCGGGACCGGTAGAGCAGGGTTGTGTGGGCGCAGGTACAGGAACTGTAGCATTCAACTTTAAGGGCGGTATTGGAACCTCTTCTCGCGTACTTCCTAAATCTTTGGGCGGCTATACAATTGGTGTTATTGTACAGTCAAACTACGGCGGAATCCTTGAGATTGACGGCGTTCAGGTTGGACAGAAACTTAACGAATACTCTTTCAAGAACCACGTAATCCCTCAGGCAAAAACCGCAGACGGATCTTGCATGATGATTGTCATCACAGATGCCCCAATTGACGCACGCAACCTTGAAAGGGTAGCCAAAAGAGCCATGATGGGCTTGGCCAAAACCGGCGGTATTGCTTCAAACGGCAGTGGAGACTACGTAATTGCACTTTCAGTTGCCCCAGAAAACCTTTTGAAGGACGGCAAAAAAATGCATACCCAGACTGTTCTTGACAACGGAGAGATGTCATCAATCTTTGCAGCAACCATTGAGGCAACAGCCGAGGCCCTATGGAACTCAATGTTCATGGCAGAGACCACCAAAGGCTACAAAGGCAAAGTGGTAGAGGCCCTTCCGGTGGAGAAAGTGCTTGAAATGCTTAAGGACAGAAATAAATAAGACATACATATCAGTTACAAAAAAACAGGCACCACCAAAAGTGATGCCTGTTTCTTTTGCTATTATCAGAGATTAGTCTTTAAGCTTAGCGCAAAGGAACTCTCTGTTCAATCTTGCAATGTGAGCTACAGAAACTTTCTTAGGGCACTCCATCTCGCATGCGCGGGTGTTGGTACATGCACCAAAGCCTAGCTCGTCCATTTTTGCAACCATTGCTTTAGCACGTCTTGCGCCCTCAATTCTACCCTGAGGAAGCAATGCCAAAGAACTTACTCTTGCAGAAACGAACAACATTGCTGAACCGTTCTTACAAGTTGCTACACAAGCACCGCAACCTACGCAAGAAGCAGCATCCATACTCTCGTCTGCATCTTTCTTAGGAATTGGAATAGCGTTACCGTCTGGAACTCCACCTGTGTTTACTGATACGAAACCGCCTGCCTGAAGAATCTTGTCAAATGCAGTTCTGTCAACTACCAAGTCTTTGATAACTGGGAAACCTGCACTTCTCCAAGGCTCAATTGTAATGGTATCTCCATCTTTGAATTTACGCATGTGCAACTGGCAAGTGGTAATCTCATTGTCCGGACC
>JAZRQU010000077.1:0-150108 GCA_045650045.1 Candidatus Egerieisoma sp.
ATGTATTGCTACATCCCGCTGCCCCTCGACTTGCATGTGTTAAGCCTGCCGCTAGCGTTCATCCTGAGCCAGGATCAAACTCTTCATTGTATATATTTACTTAAATTGCTTGCTCCTGCTCTATTGTTCCAATTATTTATTCATAAAGGAATTTACGCTCTTATAATAAATGTGAATATTTATTATACTGCTTGTCTTTTCAATATTTTCAATGAACTTTTTCCCTTTCACACTTCCGGGCTAACCGCCCTTCCGTTTTGGGACCGCAAAGATACGGACTTTTTTGTTATCTCCAAATTTTTTCACAACTTTTTTGAAAAAATTTTTCGTTCCAAAATTTCGAAGAACTTGCCCCCTGCGCCTCTCTCATTTGCGGGCTGCAAAGGTAGACATTATTTCATATTCTGCAAACTTTTTCTTCAAAAAAACCAATATTTTTATTCTTCTTATAACATACCTATTATATAATAAAAAAAAGTGCTATATTTGCTTCCTCATATGAAAACAACAGGTCACATATCGCATTTCCGATTCAGCATTGGCGTCCGACGACGCTGTTAGTGTGTGGCATATTCTTACCCCAACCCGGGGCAGAGAAGGGACCGCTCAGGTCCGTTTCAAAAGGTTTCAAAATCCTTAATAAATTGTCGGGAAGACAGATTCCAGTTTAAACAGCCCAAATAGGGCATTTCATTTTAATTGTTCAGGAAAATTATGAAAGTTGACGTAATTGTTGCAGATGAATCCCACTTGGATTATGCAGAGAAAGTTTGTGAACTTATTTACATATCGGCTCAGGAGAGAGGTACGGGCATAGCAAAACGTACTCCGGAGTACATAAAGGAGAAGATGAGGGACGGCAAGGCAGTGATTGCCATTGCAGAGGACGGCACTCTTGCCGGCTATTCATACATTGAGACATGGGGCCACACCAAGTTTGTGGCAAACTCAGGACTTATAGTGGCTCATGAGTACAGAAAGACAGGTCTTGCCAGAAGAATCAAGCATATGACTTTTGAACTGTCGAGAAAAATGTTCCCGTATGCAAAGATTTTCAGCATCACCACAGGTCTTGCAGTGATGAAGATCAACACAGAGATGGGATTCAAGCCCGTTACATTCTCTGAACTTACAGACGACAAGGAGTTCTGGGCAGGATGTGAGGGGTGCAAGAACTTTGACATCCTTGAAAGGAACGACCGCAAGCTTTGCCTGTGCACCGGACTTTTGTATGACCCTAAATGGGAGAGTGAGAAAAAGCCTGAACAGAAAGAGAGCAGCAGCATCATTGCCAAGGTGGGTAAAGGGATTGCAAAACCGTTCAAGGCAATGGGCAAGAAACTGAAAGGTTAAGCTGAGGCTTGAGTATTGGCAAACATAAGAGGAAAATAATAACGTAATAATATATAATCATGAAAGAGAAAGTAGTTTTGGCATTCAGCGGAGGATTGGATACATCATTCTGCGTGCCATATTTGAAAAATGAAAAAGGTTTGGAGGTTCACACAATTATGGTGAACACCGGTGGATTCTCAGCTGAGGAGGTAAAGAGAATTGAGGAGAGGGCACTTCAGCTTGGCGCTGCAAGCCACGTGACTGTAGACGCAGTAGAGAGCTACTACAACAACGGCATCAAATACCTTATCTTTGGAAATATCCTTAAAAACTCAACATACCCGCTTTCAGTAAGCTCGGAGAGAATCTTCCAGGCACTTGAGGTATTGAGGCACGTGAAGAAGGTTGGCGCAACCAGCGTAGCTCACGGAAGTACAGGTGCCGGCAACGACCAGGTAAGATTTGACATTGTATTTGAGATTCTTGCCCCAGAGGTGAATATCATCGCCCCTATCAGGGAGCTTCAGTTGAGCAGAAAAGAGGAAATTGACTATCTTGTAAAGAACGGCTTCAACTTCAGCTGGGAGAAGAGCAAATACTCAATCAACCAGGGTATCTGGGGTACCAGCATTGGAGGTGTTGAGACACTTAACTCAAGCGGATACCTTCCAGAGGAGGCTTACCCGCATCCGGTAGTGAAAACCGGCGAGGAGAAAGTTACCATTGAATTCAAGAATGGTGAGCCAGTAGCACTTAACGGAACACAGATGAAACCGGTAGAGCTTATCCACGCTTTGGCAGAGATTGCAAACGGCTACGGTTGCGGCAGGGACATGCACGTGGGTGACACCATCATTGGCATCAAGGGCCGCGTAGGCTTTGAGGCTGCAGCTCCGCTAATCATCATCAAGGCGCACCACCTGTTGGAGAAACACACTCTTGTTAAAGAGCAGCTGTACTGGAAAGAGCTTATCGCAAACTACTACGGCCAGCTTATGCATGAGGCACAGTACCTTAACCCTGTAATGAGAGACATGGAGAAATTCCTTGAGAGCACCCAGAGCAGCGTAAACGGTACAGTAGAGGTACTTCTAAGACCTTACAACTTCTTCGTATTGGGCTGCAAGAGCCAGTACGACCTTATGAGCTCTAAATTTGGCGAGTACGGCGAGATGAACAAATCATACACCGGAAGAGACGTTGTAGGATTTACCAAAGTACTTTCAAACCCATTGAAGATCTACTACAGCCTTCACGAGGATGAGAAAGAGCAGGCAAGCAAAAACTAATCCCCACAAGGCATGAAGAAAATCAAAGCAGCAATTGCAGGAGGCACCGGCTACACAGCCGGTGAACTTTTGAGAATCCTCATCTACCACCCCAACGTGGAGGTAACAAGTGTCCTCAGCACTACCAGTGTGGGTCAGAGCATCAGTTCTGTACACAGGGACCTTTTTGGTGAGACAGATCTTTGCTTCACAGACCAGATTGGTACTCCCGACGTTGTATTCCTCTGCCTTGGCCACGGCCTGTCAAAGGAGTTCATAGACAACACCCCTCTTCCCGACGGTTGCAAGATCATTGATTTGGGCAACGACTTCCGTCTGGATCCGCACTACAAGGGAAGGGAGTTCATCTACGGACTCACAGACACCTTTAAGGAAAAAATCCTTAAGGCAGACAACATTGCCAACCCGGGATGCTTTGCAACAGCAATACAGAGTGCAATAGCCCCACTTGCAAAAGCTGACGCTATAACTGACGACGTTCATGTAACTGCAATCACCGGATCAACCGGAGCAGGAAAGAAACCTGGAGAGAAGAGCCACTTCAGCTACCGCAACAACAACCTTTCAATCTACAAGAACTTCACCCACCAGCACCTTGGTGAGATTGGACGTACAATGAAAGAGCTTTGCGGCAAAGAGCCACAGATAAACTTTGTGCCAATGAGGGGTGACTTTGCAAGGGGAATCTTTGCAAGCGTATACACCAAGTGGAACGGCATAAAGAAAGCAGACGGCACCGTAGGCACCACATTGGAGGATGCAGTTGAGTACTTTGAGCAATACTACAGGGAGTCTCCGTTCATCCACGTATCAAAGGAGGACGTGAGCCTTAAAGAGGTTGTGAACACCAACAAGGTGCTTCTGCACATTGAACTTCACAACGGCTACATCCACATTGCCTCCATCATTGACAACCTTGTAAAAGGAGCCAGCGGACAGGCAGTGGAGAACATGAACATGATATTCGGCCTTGAGCAGACCACCGGTCTGAGATTCAAACCGAACGCATTCTAACAAGAAAAGAGATGAATTTATTTGACGTATATCCGTTATGGAACATTGAGCCGGTAAAAGGCCAGGGTTGCAAAATCTGGGACAAGGACGGCGTTGAGTACCTCGACCTTTACGGCGGACACGCTGTAATAAGCATAGGCCACTCCCACCCTACCTATACCAGAATGGTTTCAGAGCAGGTGAACAACCTGGGTTTCTACTCAAACGCAGTGCAGAACCCTTTGCAGAAACAGCTTGCAAAAGAACTTGGCGAGATCTGCGGATACCCTGAGCATGCACTGTTTTTGTGCAACAGCGGTGCAGAGGCCAACGAGAATGCCCTTAAAGTGGCATCATTTCACACCGGCAGAAAGAAAGTCCTTGCTTTGAGCAAAGCATTCCACGGAAGAACCAGCGGTGCCGTAGAGGCAACCGACAACCCAAAAATCCAGGCACAGTTCAACCGAAACGGCAACATCACCTTCATCCCGATGAATGATGTGGCTGCCGCAGCCGCAGAACTGCAGACAAAAGAGTACGCAGCCATCATCATTGAGGGAATCCAGGGTGTGGCAGGTATCTTCACACCGGAGGCATCATACCTCAAGCAGGTACGCCAGCTGTGTGACGAGACAGGTACCGTACTTATCATGGACGAGATCCAGAGCGGATACGGCCGCAGCGGAAAATTCTTTGCACACCAGCATGCGGGGATAGAGGCAGACATTGTATCCATGGCTAAAGGCATTGCAAACGGATTCCCTGTAGGAGCAATAATCGTATCTCCAAAAATTGAGCCTTGGCACGGAATGCTGGGCACCACTTTTGGAGGCAACCACCTTGCATGCGCCGCTGCACTTGCAGTACTTAAAGTAATAAGAGAAGAGAACCTTGTGGAGAATGCAGCCGTAATGGGCAAATACTTCATGGAGGGACTTTCAAAATATACCGGCGAGGGTAAGCCGTTCAAGGAACTCAGGGGCGAGGGCCTTATGATTGGAATTGAGGTTAACCCGGGCTTTGAGGAGACCAGAAACAGGCTTCTGTTTGAGAAGAAGATCTTTACCGGCGGTGCCGGAAAGACAATAATGAGGCTTCTTCCGCCGCTATGTGTAGGCAAGGCTGAGGCAGACAAGTTCTTCGCAGCCCTTGACGAGCTTCTTGAAACAAAATAATCCCAAGCGGAGCACACTATACATGTAATATATATAGTATGAGAAATTTCATTACAGTAAAAGATATGGGCAACCTTGAACTTGCCCTTGAAAAAGCAAAATACGTAAAGGAAAACCCTTATGCAGACTGTGAGCTGGGAAAGAACAAGACCATGCTCCTTATCTTCTTCAACTCAAGCCTCAGAACCAGATTGAGCACACAGAAGGCTGCATTGAACTTGGGTATGAATGTGATTGTACTTGACATCAACCAGGGTGCGTGGAAACTTGAGACAGAGCGCGGCGTGGTTATGGACGGCGACAAGCCTGAGCATATCCTTGAGGCTATCCCTGTTATGGGAAGCTACTGCGATATCATAGGTGTAAGGAGTTTTGCAAATTTTGCCAGCAAGGCAGATGACTATGGCGAGAAGATCATCAGCCAGTTCATACAGCTGTCGGGAAAACCTGTAATCAGCCTTGAGGCGGCTACAAGACATCCTCTTCAGAGTTTTGCCGACCTCATTACCATCAATGAGTACAAGAAGGTTGCAAGACCTAAGGTTGTGTTGAGTTGGGCTCCACATCCAAAAGCTCTCCCGCAGGCGGTTCCAAACTCTTTTGCAGAGTGGATGATTGCTGCAGGTTATGATCTTGTAATCACACATCCAAAAGGATATGAGCTTGATCCTCAGTTTACTCAGGGTGCTACCATTGAGTACGACCAGGACAAGGCGTTTGAGGGTGCAGATTTTGTTTACGGCAAGAACTGGAGCGCATATGCAGACCCTAATTACGGCCAGGTGCTTTGCACAGACAAGAGCTGGACTATTGACGAGAGAAAGATGGCCCTTACCAACAACGGCTACTTCATGCACTGCCTTCCGGTGAGAAGAAACATGATTGTTACCGACGGAGTTATTGAGAGCCCCAACTCCCTTGTTATCCCGGAGGCGGCAAACAGGGTTGTTTCTGCGCAGACTGTAATTAAGGAAATCCTATTGGGCTTGAAATAATATGGAAAAGGTAAAGATTGTAAAGATTGGGGGAAATATTGTAGACAACCCGCAGGCACTTGAACAGTTTCTGGGCAATTTCCACAAACTTGAAGGTCCCAAGGTGCTGATTCACGGTGGCGGCAAGATTGCCAGCCAGCTTTCAAAGGAACTTGGGATTGAGGTAAAGATGCACAACGGCAGAAGAATCACCGATTACGAGACTCTCAAGCTTGTAACCATGGTTTATGCCGGACTTATAAACAAGCAGATTGTGGCTGCTCTCCAGCAGATAGGCTGCAAGGCTGTAGGCCTTTCAGGAGCAGACGGCAATTCCGTTCCTGCAGTAAAGAGGGCTGCAAACCCTATAGATTGGGGGTTTGTGGGGGATGTAAACCCTGCTGACATCAATGCAGATTTCCTTCAGTTGCTGCTTGAGGGTGGGTATGTTCCAGTATTCTGTGCAATTACCCACGATTCAAACGGTTCATTGTTGAATACCAATGCAGATACTATGGCGTCAAGCCTTGCCAGGGCACTGTCGGGAAGATTCCAGACATCTTTGGTATACTGTTTTGAGAAGGATGGTGTACTTGCCAACCCTGATGATGATTCTTCTGTGATTCCTCTCATTACAAGGGAGAGCTACAGGGATCTTCTTGAGAAGGGGATGATTGTTGGCGGTATGATTCCTAAACTTGACAATGCTTTTGCCGCGTTGGAGAACGGTGTGGCTGAGGTGTTCATCAAGCACGCAGACAATTTGCTTAACAATAAGGAGACACTGCTGCAGTTGTAATATGGAGAAGATTGGGCATATGACCGCCAGCGCAGTGGAACTGCTTAAAAGGATGGTTGCAATCCCTTCCCTCTCTTTCCAGGAGGAGGAAAGGAGTGCATTCCTTTTTTCTGAGCTGCAGCGCAGGGCTGAGGAGGCATCGGCACAGTGCGGAAAGATTGTTGTGGAGAGACTTTGCAACAATATAATATTGTATAAGGAGAATTTCTGCAGCAGCAAACCTGTACTCATGCTCAATTCCCATATAGATACCGTACCGCCGGCAGCCGCATATACTTTTGACCCTTTTGCCCCTTTTGAGAAGGACGGTGCCATTTATGGATTGGGGACCAATGATGACGGGGCCAGCGTGGTGAGCCAGATTGAGACGTTCTTCCATCTGGCAGAGGATGAAGAGATTGCGGTAAACCTTATGCTGGTACTGAGCGCAGAGGAAGAGAGAAGCGGGGCCTGTGGTATGGCAAAGTTTGTGGAGGAGTTTCCTTTGCAGCCCGATTTTGCAATCATAGGTGAGCCTACAGGAATGGAGGCTGCCGTAGCAGAGAGAGGTCTTCTTGTTCTCGACGGCATATCAACAGGTGTTAGCGGACATGCAGCCCGCAATGAGGGGGTAAATGCCCTTTACATTGCATTGGACGACATCAATACACTGCGCAACTATAAATTTGAGAAGAAATCACCGCTGATGGGTGATGTGAAGCTTACCGTAACCCAGATGAGCTGCGGTACAGCCCACAATGTTGTGCCTGCCCAGGCAACCTTTGTTGTGGACATCCGCCCAACAGAACAGTACAGCAATCCTGAGATTCTGGAGCTGCTGCAAAACCGGGTAAAGAGCCAGCTGAAGGCAAGGAATCTGAAGAACCGTTCATCTGCAACCCCTCAGGGGCATGTCCTGATGCAGACAGTAGAGGAACTTGGAATAGTGAAACAGATTTCTGCCACCACATCAGACTGGATGAAAATCCCCTACCCTGCAATAAAGATGGGCCCGGGACAATCTGCCAGAAGCCATAAGGCAGACGAGTTCATAAAAATTGGGGAGATTCAGGGGGCAATAGAAGGATATATTAATTTTATAAAGCATATAAAATAAGTTTATGGGAACTTTATGGAGCAAAGGAACCAGCGCCACCCAGATTGTGGAGGACTTCACAGTTGGAAATGACAGGGTACTGGACCTCAGACTTGCAAAACATGACGTTATGGGATCAAAGGCCCATATTAAAATGTTGGAATCAATAGGACTTCTTGAGAAAGAGGAACTTGAGACACTCACAGCAGGCCTTGATGCTATTCTTGGAGAGATTGAAAGAGGCGAGTTTGTACTTGGTGACGATGTGGAGGATATCCACTCCCAGGTTGAATTCCTCCTTACCCAAAGATTTGGGGAGATTGGAAAGAAGATCCACTCGGGAAGATCAAGGAACGACCAGGTTCTTGTAGACCTGAAACTGTTCCTGCGTGAGGAGCTTGAGATTATCAGAGACGAGGTTGTTGCCCTGTTTGATACCCTACAGGCATTGAGCGAGAAACACAAGAATGTGCTTCTTCCAGGCTACACCCACGCACAGATTGCAATGCCATCATCATTCGGCTTGTGGTTTGGCGCATACGCAGAGGCTTTGGTTGATGACATGCACATGCTTAAGGGCGCTTACAATGTAGTGAACCAGAACCCTCTTGGATCAGCTGCAGGATACGGCAGCTCATTCCCATTGGACAGGGACATGACTACAGGGCTTCTTGGATTCTCAACCATGAACTACAACGTTGTAGCGGCTCAGCTGAGCCGAGGCAAAAGCGAGAAGGCAGTGGCATCTGCCCTATCACAGTTAGCCCTTACCCTCAACAAGTTTGCAGCAGACTGCTGCATGTACATGTGTCCTAACTTTGGATTCATCAAGTTTCCCGACGAGCTCACAACAGGTTCAAGCATCATGCCGCACAAGAAAAACCCCGATGTATGGGAGATCCTCAGAGGTATCTGCAACAGAATCCAGAGCCTTCCAAATGAGATAAGCCTTATGACCACCAACATGGCTCACGGCTACCACAGAGACTACCAGCTTCTGAAAGATGTACTCTTCCCAGGGCTTGAGCAGATGCACAAATGCCTTTTCATGGCAAAATACATGCTTGAGAACATCTCTGTAAACGAAGACATCCTGTCTGACCCCAAATACAAATACCTGTTCACCGTAGAGGTTGTAAACAACAGGGTGCTTGAAGGAATGCCTTTCAGAGACGCATACAAGAGCGTTGGAATTGAGGTTAACGAGGGCAAGTTTGAGTTTGATGTAAACACCGGCCTGAACCACACCCACAAAGGAAGTCTTGGAAATCTCTGCACCGAAGAGATTAAGGAGAAAATGAAAAAAGCAGCTTACTAAGCTGCTTTTTTCTTTACTCATCTATTCTATCTCCATTGGTATGGAACCATTCCGCCTGCAAAAGGGTATATTCAGTATTTTCTTTTACCTTGATGCTGCAACCGTATTTTCTGCACCATCTTCTTCTTATACTGGTAAACCACCCTTTTGTAAGGTAGGCTCCCAAAATTGGATTTACCTGTAAGATAAAGGAGTTGATATTTCTCTCTTTAACGTAGTAGGCCAATTGTCTCTCCAGTGTTTCATCAATAAGAATGCTTGATGCAATTTCACCGGTTCCCTTACACATCGGGCACTTCTCGTTAACGTTAATTTCAGTAGCGGGTCTTACTCTCTGCCTTGTTATCTGCATAAGGCCAAACTTTGTAAGAGGGAGCACATTGTGTTTTGCCCTGTCGGTTGAAAGCAGCTCCTGCATGTACTTGTGGAGTTTCTGCTTGTTCTCATTGCTCTCCATATCAATGAAGTCAACAATGATTATTCCTCCCATATCCCTCAGGCGCAACTGCCTTGCAATCTCCTCTGCCGCATGAAGGTTAACCTCCAACGTATTCTGTTCCTGGTCTACGCCCTGCTTGGCTCTGATTCCGCTGTTCACGTCTACAACATGGAGTGCTTCTGTATGCTCAATTACTATATACGCACCCTGTTTGAGCGGAACAACCCTGCCAAAGGCCCCTTTAATCTGTCTGGTTACATCAAACTGGTCAAAAATGGGTGTGTCACCTTTATAAAGTTTCACTATTTTTTCCTGCTCAGGTGAGATTGTAGAGATATAATCTTTCACCTCTTCATAAACCCCTTCGTCGTTTACATAGATATTGGAGAAAGAATCGTTCAGCAGATCCCTCAGGATTGTTGTGGTTCTGCTGTTCTCCGTAAACAACAGTTGTGGAGGCTTGCAGTTAATGAGTTTTGTCCAGCACTCTTCCCATTTTCTAATCAGCATCTTTATCTCGGCATCAAGAACGGCCGCTTTCTTGCCCTCGGCAGCGGTTCTTATGATAATGCCGTAATTTCTTGGCAAAATGCTGTATACCAGACGCTCCAGTCTACGCTTTTCCTCCTTGGAGGAAATCTTCTGCGATACACTTACCTTATCTGCAAAAGGGAGCAAAACTACGTTTCTCCCCGCTATGGATATTTCTGCAGTAAGCCTTGAGCCCTTTGTAGAGATAGGTTCTTTAACTATCTGTACAATGATTGGCTGTCCGGGCTGTAGAACATCCCCTATCTTACCCTCTTTCTCGAGGATACTTCCAATTTTAATGTTGGAGTAGAAGGTTCTCAAATCCCTGTTGGGATTAATCTGTTTGGTAAAACAGTCAAAGGCTCTGAAATTGAATCCAAGATCCAGATAATGGATGAACGCATCCTTGTCATCACCTATGTCTACAAATGCGGCATTGAGGGCAGGCATTATTTTTTTCACCTTGCCCAAATACACATCGCCCACAGAATAGGATCCGTTGTTCTGTTCCTTGTTCAGTTCCACCAACCTGTGATTGTCCAGAAGAGCAATTGATATCTCCGCCGGACTGACATCAATAATTAGATCCTTCTCCATCACTTCATTAAAAAATTAGGAGAGTGACTATGGCCACTCTCCCAGTTAATCTTCAGACCAAATGCCTACAAACTATTTACGCTTCTTATGTCTGTTCTTACGAAGACGTTTTTTACGTTTGTGAGTAGCCATCTTATGTCTCTTTCTTTTCTTTCCGCTTGGCATAATCGTATTGTTTAAAAATATTTGTTAATTAATTTGTCCTTTCAACAACTGTATTATTTTGATGAACCCTTAACCTTGTTCATGAAAACCTTTGCAGGTTTGAATGAAGGGATATTGTGCTCAGGGATGATCAAAGTAGTATTCTTAGAAATATTTCTTGCTGTTTTTTTAGCACGTTTCTTTACAATAAAGCTACCAAAACCACGCAAATACACATTATTGTCCTGTGCCAATGAATCTTTAACGCTCTCCATAAAAGACTCAATTACGTTCTGCACTGCTATCTTCTCAATACCTGTTGCTTTAGCAACCTCGTTAACGATATCTGCTTTAGTCATAATATTTTATAATATTTTAATGTTAGTTATTTTTTGGGACAACAAAAGTAGGGTATTTTTTCTGATTTGCAATGACAAATGTCATTTTTTTTCAGTTTGGAGGGCATTTTTGCGGTTATCTGAAGTTTGGCATATATATTGACCATATATAAGACTCCCTTAAATGTACAAATTAGGGGGATTAAAAACTGACATTTTGACATATTTACAATATACACAACATGAAGATTCCAAAATTTTCAATAAATCAGATGGATAGCGGAGAGATCAATATCATTCCCGTACTTGATATCAACGGGAATGCCAATATGGATGACGTTGATATGCCAAACACACTGCCAATCCTGGCACTGAGGGATGCCGTACTGTTTCCTGGAGCAATCCTTCCTATAACAGTGGGAAGGGAAAAATCCTTGAGGCTTGTAAAGGCACTGCAGAAATCTTCAAACATAATAGGTACAGTAACCCAGAAAGATGCTGTGGTTGAGGAGCCTGTAAAGGATGACCTTTTTCATATAGGAACCTGTGCAAGGATTGTAAGGGTACTGGAAATGCCCGACGGAGCCTGCACTGTAATCCTGCAGGGAATAAAGAGATTCTCGCTCGACAGCATTATAGCCGAGGAGCCTTATCTCATTGGTACAGTTACATATAGGGAAGATTTGCTGAATGACACACAGAATGTTGTGGAGCCCCTGATGAGTTCAATCAAGGATGCTGCACTGTATGTCATAAAGATGACCCCACACATGCCTCAGGAGACTGCAATGGCAATAAAGGGGATTGGAGACATCAAGTTCCTTGTGAACATGATTTCCACCAATCTCGACAATGACCTTACTCCCGACAAGCTTGACATCTTGCAGGCAGATGACATAATCACCAGAGGCTACAAACTCCTTGGAGCGCTGAACAAGCAGGTGGAGATTCTCAAAATCAAGGATGACATCCAGCAGAAGGTAAAAAACGAGATAGACCAGCAGCAGAGGGAATACTACCTCAACAACCAGCTGAAAACCATCCAGGAGGAGCTTGGTATGGACGGCAACGGCAAGGATGCTGCCGAGATGCGCCAGAAGGCTAAGAAAAAAGAGTGGCCGGAGTGGGTTGCAAAGACATTTGAGAAAGAACTTGCACGCCTTGAGAGGACCAACACCACTTCTCCGGAGTACAATGTACAGCTCAACTACCTTGAGTTTATCCTGGATCTTCCATGGAACCATGTGACACAGGATAACCTGGATATGAAACATGCACAGAAAGTGCTTGACAAAGACCACTTTGGACTTGAGAGCGTAAAGGAGAGGATAATTGAGTACCTTGCTGTACTGAAGCTGAAAGGAGACATGAAGTCCCCTATCCTTTGCCTGTACGGCCCTCCGGGTGTGGGAAAAACCTCATTGGGCAAATCAATTGCAAAGGCCCTTGGCAGGAAATACGGCAGGATTGCCCTTGGCGGCCTTCATGACGAGGCAGAAATCAGGGGCCACCGCAAGACCTACATTGGGGCAATGGCCGGCCGTATAATGCAAACCATTGCAAAGACAGGTTCATCAAACCCTGTGATTGTACTGGACGAGATTGACAAGATAAGTTCAGATTATAAGGGGGACCCTGCATCAGCATTGCTGGAGGCATTGGATCCTGAGCAGAACACCACATTCCACGACAACTACCTTGATATGGACTACGACCTTTCAAAGGTACTGTTCATAACAACTGCAAACAACATAAGCACCATCCACCCTGCACTGAAAGACAGGATGGAGATGATACCGGTAAGCGGATACCTTGCAGAGGAGAAATACCACATTGCCAAGGATTACCTTATCCCAAAACAGCGTGAGGCTCATGGTCTTAAAGCTGCGCATCTGAAAATAAACAAAGGCGGCATTGAAACCATCATTGACAAATACACAAGGGAGTCGGGCGTAAGAAGCCTCGACAAGCAGATTGCCAAGATTGCCAGAAACGTTGCCAAGAGAATTGCCCTTGAAGAGGAACTTCCTGCAAGCATTGATGCTAAACTTGTACAGGAGATTCTTGGCCTTCCAACCAACAGCCACGACATACAGAAAGGAAACGAGGCGGCAGGTGTGGTTACCGGCCTTGCATGGACCGAGATGGGTGGTGAGATTCTGTTTGTTGAGACAAGTTTGAGCGAAGGTAAAGGAGTGCTTACCACTACCGGTAACCTTGGAGACGTAATGAAGGAGTCTGCCATGATAGCATACCAGTATATAAAGGCCCATCCGCAACTGCTTGGACTTAAAGCGGAGGATATCCAGAACAAGGATGTACATATCCACGTTCCGGAGGGTGCAATCCCAAAAGACGGTCCTTCTGCCGGCATTACAATGGTGAGTTCAATGGCTTCTGCCTTTAAGGGACAACCTGTAAAACAGGCAATTGCAATGACAGGAGAGATGACCTTGAGAGGCAAAGTGCTTCCTGTGGGGGGAATTAAGGAGAAAATATTGGCTGCCAAGAGAGCAGGAATCAACACCATTGTCCTCTCCCAGGAGAATGAGAAAGACATAAAGGATATCAAGGAGATTTATGTAAAAGGTCTTGAATTCCATTATGTGAAGACAATGGAGGATGTAATAAGTTTCATTTTCTAGAGATGGACGTAAAGATTCAGCAGGAATGGAAAGACAAGCTGCAGGGGGAGTTCGGCAAGGAGTATTTCAGGAACCTTGCCGGCTTTCTTCATGCAGAGAAGAGTGCAGGGAAAACCATCTACCCTCCAGGGAAACTCATATTCAACGCATTTGAGCTCACACCGCTGAGCAAGGTAAAGGTTGTTATCCTTGGCCAGGACCCATACCACGGTCCCAACCAGGCCCACGGCCTCTCCTTTTCTGTTCCCGACGGAATACCTGCACCACCATCGCTGAAAAACATCTACAAGGAGATAGAGAGCGACCTTGGCATAAAGATAAACAAGAACGGTAATCTTGAGAACTGGGCAAAGCAAGGGGTATTCCTGCTGAATGCAGTGCTCACAGTAAGGGCTTCAGAGCCAACTTCGCACAGTAAAATAGGATGGACAGAGTTTACTGATGCAGTGATCAAGACCATTTCAGACAATACTTCCGGTATAGTATTCATGCTATGGGGAAATTTTGCAAGGAGCAAGAAAGAGCTGATAGACAGCACAAAACACTACATTCTTGAGGCAGCCCACCCATCACCATTAGCGCGTGGCGCGTTTTTTGGATGCAAACATTTCTCAAAATGCAATGAAATACTTAAAAACCTGGGAAAATCCCCAATAGACTGGAGTTTATAAAAATGAGAAAAATGATTACACTTTTAGTTATTGCACTGATATCGGGCATATTTGCCATGTGCGCACCAAAAAAAGAGATTCCTGTAGAGAGCAACTGGGCATTGGAGACCATCTGCGCAGACGGCAAGGAGATTTCCGTACCTGAAGGGCACTCCCCATATCTGGCATTCCTTGCCGACAAGAAAATATCGGGAGAAACAGGATGCAACAGATTCTTTGGAGACTATACTGCAAAAGGGAGGAACCTTACCTTTACAAATGTGGGTTCTACAAGGATGATGTGCCCCGATATAGCATTTGAGAATGCATTTCTGAATGTCATAAATGAGACAGCACAATATACCATCACAGACAAGAATCTGGCTCTAAAGGACAAGGATGGAAACATTATTGCCATTCTTAAGAAAATTGAACCCACAGCTGTAGAAAATTGATTACATTTGTGAAAAGAAAAGTTTCACAGATGCGTACAGCAATATTTCCCGGATCATTTGATCCCTTTACAGTAGGTCACTACGATGTTCTGGAGTCTGCACTCCAGTTGTTTGACAAAATAATTGTAGCCGTGGGCTACAACAGTTCAAAAAAAGGGTTCCTTACCCCGGAAACAAGAGTGGAGATTATACAACAGGCTGTAGCGCACCTTCCTAACGTGGAGGTGTGCACTTACAGCGGCCTTACAATAGACCTTTGCCACACCCTTGGGGTACACCACATCATAAGGGGACTCAGAACCACCACAGACTTTGAGATGGAGAGCGTAATTGCCCAGGCCAACAAGAAGATGGCACCGGATATCTCCACTGTCTTCATTCCTGCATGCCAGGAGTACTCGTTCATCTCCTCCACAGTTGTAAGAGATATCCTCATCCATAACGGGGATGCGGCACAGTTCCTCCCTAAAGGGGTTGACATTGACAAAATCATAGACCGCTCAGGAATCTCAAGATGAGAAAATCCATCCTCCTCCCGATAATTGCCCTGTTGACACTGCTTGCAACAGACGCCGGCGCCTTGGGGCGCAGGAACAATCTGTCTGCACCGGCTCAAGACACCGTAAAGCTTGATATGGGGATTGCAAAAGAGAGGGTGGAACAATATCTGCAACAAATTCAGTTTAACCATACAGACACAATTCTGGCAAAAGTGAACAGCCTTATCCTGCAGGGAGAAGGTGATCAGACCAGAAGTTTCCTGGCATATACTGCCTACAATTTCTTCTACAACTCCAAACTTATGGGGCAGGAAGGGATTGCTGTAAAGATTGCCCAGGAGTGGTTCCTCAATGACAGGCTCCCTTGGCCCAACAAAGAGGGAAAGTTTCTTCTCCGCACCTTTGTGGAGTTCAACAGGCATTCCCTCATTGGGATGGAGGCTCCCGAGCTTGAACTGCAGGATACCCTGGGAGAAAAAATATCCCTCAATTCCATTGCTGCAGAATACACCATTGTATATTTCTATTCCAGCGGATGCTCAAGCTGCAAGGTACAGACTCCCCAACTTGTGGATTTTGTGAACGGATATGAAGACGGGGTGCTGGCTGTTTATGCCGTATATGCAGATTCAAATGAAAACGAGTGGAAAAGTTATATTGATGAGAACCTTCACATCTACAATCCGTTTGTCTTCTGGCACAATGTATATGACCCGGATTTCAGCAGCGGGTTCCACATGCTTTACAACGTAATAAAAACCCCGCAGATGTTCCTCTTGGACAAAGAGAAGAGGATCATAGGGCGCGGACTTGACACAGAAGCCCTCAAGGAACTCCTTGAAAAGAAAAATGAGGAGAGGAACAGTCTTTACCAGTTCCTCGGATCAATATTCAACCCAATTAAGGAGAACCGTGAGGAGGTTTTTGGGGTGATTGACCTTATTGCACAAAGATCTATGGATGACACAGGCACCTTCCGCGACATTATGGGTGGGATGTTCCAGTGGCTGGCTGTGGATGAAGAATATACCCTTCAGGAAGGGGCTGTATATCTGGCAGAAAAATACATTGTAAATCTTCCCGACAAATGGAGCGGCAACTATGTTGAAAAGATGAAGCGTACCGTTGACGCCTTCAACAAGAACAAGTTGGGGGAAAAGGCTGCCGACCTTCAGCTGGAAAGGGTGGACAAATCTCCAATTAATATCCATGATATTTCATCTGAACTCAAAGTTTTGTATTTTTACAGACCAAACTGCGGAATGTGCTCCCAGGTAACACCAAAGATGGCAGAACTGTACAATGAGTTCAAGGACAAGCTTGACATACAGTTCCTTGCAATAAACCTTGGAGGCGGATACAGCGAGTGGATAGAGTACACACAGGGGATTGGAGCCGATTGGGAGAACCTCAGGGGTTCGGACGGGGACTCCTCTCCCATCTATGCGGAATACCATCTGGAAAATATTCCGGCAATATACCTTTTAATCAACAATATTGTTGTGGCAAAGGGGATAAATGAAATTGACTTGAAAGAGATATTAAACAGCATCAAACCATGATAACCGGCAAATACAGGGAGTTTTACAACAAACTCAACACAGCAATACCCAAAGAGAGACTCTTGCATGATGCTTTGAGCACCCTTGCTTTTGGAACAGACGCTTCATTCTACCGCCTTATCCCCAAACTGGTGGTGAGGGCCCAGAATACAGATGAGATCAAACTTATTATGCGCACTGCGCACGAGATGGGTATTGCTGTAACCTACAGGGCTGCGGGAACTTCACTGTCGGGACAAGGAATTTCAGATTCTGTGCTGGTTATTGCCACCCATGGATTCAAGGAGTACAGGATTCTGGATGAGGGTATGAAGATTGAGCTTCAGCCGGGTATCTGCGGAGGGGCGGCAAACAGATATCTTGTTAAGTATGGCCGCAAGATTGGTCCGGATCCTGCATCAATTGATTCTGCCATGATTGGAGGTATTGCTGCGAACAACGCCAGCGGAATGTGTTGCGGTACAAGCGAGAACTCCTACAAGACAATTGCCGACATTAAGGTTATCCTGGCAGACGGTACAGAGCTTGATACCGCAAGCGAGGCCTCGCGCAAGGCTTTTGCAGCCAGTCACGGCAAGATGCTGGAGCAGCTGGAGGATATTGCCCGCAGGATTGATGCAGACCAGACCCTTAAGGAGAGAATCCAGCGCAAGTACAAGATAAAGAACACTACCGGTTACAGCCTCAATGCTTTTGTAGACTATAAGGATGGTTTTGATATTTTAAAGCATATTATCATTGGTTCTGAGGGAACTTTGGCGTTCATATCGTCAATTACATATAACACTGTGGTAGAGCACAGGCATAAAGGGTTGGCACTGATGATTTTCCCTACCATAAAGGAGGCTTGCGAGGCTGTGCAGATATTGAAGCAGCAGCCGGTTTCTGCAGTGGAGATGATGGACAGGGCAAGTATCAGGTCTGTGGAGAATGCTGCCGGGGTGCCTGAATATATAAAGACATTGTCGGGAGGAGCAGCAGGATTGCTTGTGGAGGTTAGAGGTGAGGATGATGCTGCAGTGGATGCAAAATGTGCTCAGATTGCCGATGCAATTAAGGATATCCCTACTGAGTTGCCATACGCATTTACAAAGGATGCCAAGGAGCAGGCAATTTTGTGGAAGATAAGGAAAGAGACTTTGCCTACCGTTGCAGGTATGAGAAAGGCGGGTACTACAGCAATTATTGAGGATATCTGCTTCCCTGTACCTCAGCTTGCAGATGCTGTGCTGGATTTGAGAAAGATTTTTGAGGAGGACGGTTATGCAGATGCCGTTATCTTTGGTCACGCCCTTGAGGGTAACCTCCACTTCATGTTCAACCAGGATTTTGGTACAGAGAGCGAGGTGGAGAAATACAGCAAGTTCATGGACGACATTGCAGACCTTGTTGTAAACAAATATGACGGTTCATTGAAGGCTGAGCACGGTACCGGCCGCAATATGGCCCCTTATGTGGAAAAAGAGTGGGGAGAGCAGGCTTATGCCCTTATGAAAGAGGTAAAACAGATATTTGACCCTAAAGGAATTTTGAATCCTGGTGTTATCCTCAACAACGACCACCAGGCCCATATAAAGAACCTCAAACCTTGCCCCGATGTTAAGGAGAGCGTGAACAAATGTATGGAGTGCGGTTTCTGTGAGGGAGGATGCGTTGCAGAGGGCCTTACCCTTTCACCACGCCAGAGAGTTGCCTCATTCCGCGAGATGGAGAGGCTCAAGGCTACCGGAGAGGCTCCGCACATTGCAGCCGAGATGCAGAAACAGTACAAATACTGGGGCATGGAAACCTGCGCAACAGACAGCCTCTGTGCAATAAAATGTCCGGTTAAAGTGGATACCGGTAAACTTATAAAGGAGTTGCGCCATGCAGAGCACTCGCCAAAGGCCGAGGCAAATGCCGTGAAACTTGCGTCAAATATGGACAAGGTTACAGCAGGAATGCGTGCCGGATTGAACATCACCTACGCAATGCGTGTGGCAATGGGCAAGAAGGTGTTTGGCGGATTGGCAATGGCGGCCCGCAAACTTACCTGCGGAGCAATTCCAATGTGGAACGAGCACTTCCCTAAGGCTGCCCACAAGATAAACTATACCAGCGTGGAGCCGGCTCCTGAAGTGAAGCCTGCTGGCACAGTGGTATACTTCCCATCTTGTATTACCCGCTCTATGGGAGTAAGCAAGGCATACTGCAACGAAGTGGAAATTACCCGCCTTACAGAGAAACTGCTATTGAAAGCAGGATACAAGGTTATTTATCCCGACAATCTTAACAAACTTTGCTGTGGAATGGCATTCAGCAGCAAAGGATATGTAGAGGCAGGCAAAAAGGCTTCCGACGAGCTTGAGGCAGCATTGCTCAAGGCATCAGAAAACGGCAAATATCCTGTTCTATGTGATATGAGCCCTTGCCTTTACACCATGCACAACAATATGGACGGCGGCGCACTGAAACTTTACGAGCCGGCTGAGTTTATCCTCAAGTTCCTTGCAGACAAGCTCAAAATAAAGAAACTTGACAAACGTGTAGCGGTATTTGCAGTATGCTCAACCAAAAAGCTTGGCGTAGACAACATGCTGTTTGATGTGGCAAGACTGTGCGCAAAAGAGGTAACTGTAATTGACAGCAACTGCTGTGGCTTTGCCGGCGACAGGGGCTTCACTTTCCCTCAACTGAACACGCACGGCTTGCGCATGCTCCGCTCACAGGTAGAAGGTACCCTTGTTGACGGGACAAAAACCTCACCTTGCGTGGAAGGTTATGCAACCAGCCGCACCTGCGAGATTGGCCTGAGCCGCAACAGCGGAATCACATTCAAGTCTATACTGTACTTGCTGGATGAGGCGAGTGAATAAATGAAAGGCCCTCATAGAGGGTCTTTTTTTGTACCGAGTAGCTGAAACCGCTCTAAAATTGCTATATTTTCCATAGAATAAACATATCAAATTTACTCGCAGCAGACAGAAATAACTTGGAGAATCTATATTGCATCTGTATATTTGTATGTAAAGGTAATCCAATAAAAATATACAATCATTTATGATAAAATCCGAGCCATATCCGTATGATACTCCTTTTGTGGCGAAGTGCAGACAGATGCAGTCCCGGTATAGGGAGGAGCTAGGTTTGCCGCTGAGGCCTTACACTGTACAGAACCGCAGAAGCAAGGATTTTGGCAAGGTTTATAATTTGGGGAATTATATTTTCTCGGGAGAGGAAAGCGGAGCGAACTTTCTTGCCGGATATATTTTTGAACATGCTAAAGAAAGAATCTTAAACAGGAAACCTTACGAGACATTTGATGAGGACAGGATGTTCAATAATCTGCTTTCTAGCCAGCCTATGGCCTTCAACCTGTTCTGTCCATTGAGAAAGCTGCTTGAAGAAAACCGTATTGCAGCCACAAAGGCAATCCAGGCAGCCCTCCCCCACTACTCCATTGCCATAGTTACAGAGGTTGATCTGGAATTTATTCCCAGCAATTACCAAGACCTCACTGGTGACAAAAGTGCCATGGATGCCATTATAAAATACAGGGACTTTGAAGGGAAAGAGTGCTTCATTGCCATTGAAACCAAATACTCAGAGAACCTGGGGAGCAACGCCGCATCATTCATGAAATTGTCGGGAGAAAAATATGAAGAAAAACAGCAAAAGTATTTTAAGACCATCAAAGAACTGAACTTGTTTCTTCCCGACATAGAAGATAAAATACGAAATAAACCAAGCAAACTCACACAATTATACAGAAACTTCATTTTAAGCGAAGCCTATGGCAATTATGAAGGGATGGCCTCCAATTCAATAGTTCTGGCCCCCGCAAATCATCCCTCTACAAAAAGGGAAATTGAATCATTGCAGAAAGAATTGCTTCCACAGGCAAAAGATAAAATACAGGGAGTCACACTTGAAGCGTTTGCAGACGCCCTGATTGAGGCATGTGATGGAGAATACAAACAAATTTTTGAGAGATTTAAGAAAAGATACCTTTCCTTTGCCCACTACAATCATCTTGGAATATATCTTAAAAGGAAGTGCTTTTAAAAGAATATTCCTGCTTTAATCTGAACAGCTGTCAATACCCCCCTTTCGCTGCCGGTAACAGTTCTGTCCATAAAATTCTGTACAGAATATCCTACCTGGAATTTGAAGTTGCCTATACCCAATCCAACTGCCGGAATAACAAAGAAACCTCCGTTTTGGGATGGTATGGAATAACCGGCATCCAAAGATATATGCGGAATCAGTCTCGGATTGGAAACAAAATATCTTTTCATATTTATACCAATAGGTACAAGCATATTGCTGTCTATGAAAGACCTCTCCTTATCATGTTGGGCGTACCACTCCAAACCGAACAGCAGACCGCATGAAAACTCATCCTTTATCTGCTTGCCCAATGAAAAAGTAATTCCACCCCTATCGGCCGGATAATCTCCAAAACCTACTGTATAAAAAACATCAAACTCGGAAAAGCTCCTGTAACTGTTTAACTTTGCCATACACTTTTCATAAAATTCAGAAGACTGTTCTTGACCCCAAGAACAGCTTACCGCAACAAACAGCAAAACCAATGATAATGACAATCTCTTTCCCATTATTGTTTTTTCAAATATAACACACTTTCAAATTTAAGGAAAAATAGCCAAAAACAAGTACATTTGCAAAAATACTTGACATTATGAAAAAGACACTGCTGATTACCATGGCCTTTGTGGCACTTCTCTCCTGTTCAAAAAAAGACTTCAACAACGTTGAAGCCTTTGAGGAAATCGTTGCCGATCTTGCTTCACCTGAGTATGCGGGAAGGAGCCTGTACCAGGATGGCGAGCTGCGTGCTGCCAATTACATTTTGGAGAAATTCAATGAATTCTGCACATCAGACTTTGTAGTGGAACCATGTTTCCAATACTTCAACTACCCGTTGAACACCACCCGAGGAGATATGTTCTTTGCAGTTGACGGCAAGGAGTACAAGGCATTTGAGGATTATGTAGTAAAAGAGTTCTCAACCGGAGCAGACCGCACAATGCCAATAATTTATGCATTGGAGGAAGGCATTTATACTCCCGACAAATTTGCAGCCCACTTGGGTTCCCTTAAGGCAGAGAATTCCTTTGTGGTACTGGATTATGACAAGTTCCACACCCTCCCTTCCGAGGGTGACAGATACTTCAAATACCTTAAGGATTTGAATCTTGGAGGAGTAATCTTCAAATTCAGCAAGAAACCGAATTACTTCAAGGCACGTGCGTTCTTTACCACTCCATATCCTGTAGTATGCGTTGGCCCTGAGTTCCCTGCAGATGCAAAAGAGGCAACTGTAAAGTTCCAGAATGAGTTCATTGAGGATTACACTTCCCAGAATGTATTTGCAAAAATTGAGGGTACTTCAGACTCGGACAGCTGCTGGATGTTCATTGCCCACTACGACCATCTTGGAATGATGGGACGCGACAATGTATGCCTTGGCGTAAACGACAATGCCTCAGGAACTGCTGCAGTACTGACACTGGCCCAATACTATTCACAACCAGAGAACCGTCCTGAACTTGACATGGTATTCCTTTGGGTAGGCGGCGAAGAGGCAAACCTGCTAGGTTCCAGATACTATGTGGAGAATCCGCTGTTCCCGCTTGAGAACATCAAATATCTCATTAACCTTGATATGATTGGTGATACTCCCGACATGCTTTACCATGAAGGCGGCCCGGAGGCAGACAAGGGATTGGAACTGTTTATGGAGATCAACAAAGCCCACGGCTATTTCCCTAACCCTCACCGCGGTGAACTGGTTGACAATTCAGACCACTACTACTTTGCCAAAGCCGGTGTCCCTGCAATGTACTTTGAATCAAAAGGGGAATTCTACAAATACTACCACTCCCCTGCCGACAATCTTGAACACTTTACAAGCGAGAGTTACAAGAGAATCTTTGAAATGGTAAAGGAGTTCATACAGAGATATTGATATAAAGATATAAAGATATAAAGATATAAAGCAGGAAGAAATGAACCTGTTGAAAACTGAATCCCTCCCAAACCTCCGGTTCGGGCCCCTCCCGTTCACGAGGCCACGGGCGGCCACGGTTTTCAACAGGTTCATTTCTTCTTTTCTACTCTCTTTCTTACATCATTCGGAGCATGGTTCGGGTAGCGGCCCTGTTCTTTGCTGTATTCATCTTTCCAAAGTTTAGGGTAACGCCAAGGAGGAATCTCCTTCCTATTATGCCGGTATATCTGTCCTCAACATAGTTTGCATTGTTAATGCGTGAGAATGTGGTTGTCTGGTTGAGTACATCATTCACTTTGAGGCTGAGGGTTACCGCTTTTATGTTCTTATGCAGTTCAAAGTTCCACAACATGTGGGATTTGCCGTAACCTTCTGAATACCCTTCATACCATCTGTAATCAAACTTGTTGAGAATATTGAAGTTGTTTTTAGTCTTTATCTCCAGCATTCCGTCAATTTCGTAATCCCAGGTATTCATATTGGCTTTTTTGTTAAGGGAATATTTCCTTATTCCGTGATCTGCATGTCCTCCAAATGAAACCTCAATAAAATCTGTTTCATAATAGAGGTTTCCACCCAAGCTCAGCGATCCGGAAGTGGTGGCGCTCTCTTTAAATCCGCTTTGCCCGCCATAGAACTTGTCTCCATTGTCATTGCCCCAGAACTTCTCCATAAACTGGCCGTAATCGAAGTTGTCCATATCAACACTTTCACTTTGGGCCACATTCTGGTAAGAGTAACTTTTTGACATGCTTGCCTGCGCATTTAGATTCAATCTGAAAGTTCTCTCCTTATTTAAAGGTATGGCATTCATGTAGCAGTATGCTGTGAGATTGGTTACCCCTTTCTTTGAATTCACCGGAATATTGTACTGTACACCCTCTGTATCAAACCAGTTTGCGTAAACCACTCCATTGGTTGAACGTGAACCGCTGAATACTGCACTGAGGAAACTGAAATTCTTCTTGTTGTTGTAATTTGTATAAACGCTGAAACGGTGTGTTGCAGCAGGCTCCAGATAAATGTTTCCAAAGGTTATGTATGTAGGGTTGGAAATGTCGGGAACAGGAGACAACTGGCTACCGGTAACATTATCCACATAACCGGTGTAATTGATGTTGTACATGGCACCTTTCTTGCCTGAAAATCCAACTCTCAAAAAAGGAGACCAGTTCCACAGCCACTCCCCTTTACCGGTGGTTTGGGAAATTCCGTAAGTCTTGCTGAAGGTTTCGTTGTTTACCACAATGGCAGTTCCTCCAAACTGTACTCTGGTTTTTCCCTTGTTGTACTGGGCAAGCAACTGTCCACCATTCGTCAAACACCTGTTTTCTGAAACTGCAGAGTAATAATCGTCGTACACGGTATATTTGTTTCTGTCGGGAAAACCTGCAATAAAAGAGTGTTCCCCTCCTGTGTATTTGTATGCATCTGTTGTTATATTGTTCTGCTGCAGCGAACTGGCCAACTCCGTACTGATTCTCCAGTTCTTTCCAACAGGCTCCACGTAGGAAATTGTTGTTGAATAACTTACCCCATCATATTTGATATTGTAATACAGGTCCTTTGTATTGGAAACGGCTGAACCGCTGTAGATGATATCAGAAAACTCCTTGCGCTGCTTGTCCTCACCATTTATGCTGAACGATTCTGTAAAGGTAAGGCTCCTGTTCTGCTTGCCCCAGTTTGAACGTCCTACAGTGGCAGATGTTCCATAGCTGAAATAATCAGACTCAGAGTAATCCTTGGCTGTAGAGGTATTCAGCAATCCGCTTGCACTGTTGTAATCCGCCATCTCCCTGGAAGTTGCAATATCTTTATACGACTCGCTTGACCCTTTTCTATAAACCAGTTTAGGGGAGATTTTTATAGTGTATTTCTTCCTGTCTGTCTTATTGAGCTCAAAAGAGAGGTTCAACCTGTCCTGAACCGACTCCCCAAGATAACTTGTGTTTGTTAAGATTGAAGGGGCATTGTCCTGCACAGTTGTACGCATGGTAAGTGTCTGGGCATCAGTCTCTGTACCGTTGTAGTTTACAGAAGTGGTAAAATCAAACCCCTTGATTCTTGAAGAATTGTAGTTTGCTCCCATCTGACGGCTTGTGGTAAGTCCACTGTCGGGAATAAGGTCACCCCCGCCATATGAAACCACAATCATGTCATTTGCCCCCACATCATCAACATTCTTTGCATTGGCAATAAATGTAACCTGTTCTTTATCATTGTATCCCGACAGCATTACACTTCCATTGTACAACCCTTTCCTGTCTATGATTACCGGCTGGTTCTTGTTGTCGCTGGAAGAGAGAGGGGAACCGCCTGCAATTTTTGCATTTCCAAACCACCCCTTTTCATACTCCTTCTTGAGGGAGATGTCCATCTCCTTCGCCTTGCTTACCATATTGGCTATACCGGTGGCCTTCTCCTGGTCGCTCTTGTAATCTGTAATCTTAATCTTGTCCACAATCTTTGCAGGGAGATTCTTCACCGCCATTGACGGATCATCAAAGAAAAACGTCTTGCCGTTGACTGTAATCTTTGAAATGGGCTCACCGTTCACCTTAACTGATCCGTCACTGGCTACCTGAAAACCGGGCATCTTCTTGAGCAGCTCTCCAAGCACCGCATTGTCTGCCGTACGGAACATGGTGGCATTATACACAATGGTATCCTTTAAAATTTCTATTGGGTTCCCCACAGCAGACACCGTTGCTGCCTCCAGCAGTACCGCATCCTCAACCATCTTTACAGTTCCCAGATCCTCCTTGCTCTTGCGGAAATAGAACTCCTTTACAAACGGCCTGTAACCAAGGAACTCGGCAGTAAGCTTGTAGTTTCCCCTCACTACCCCGTCCAGCACAGCCGTTCCGCTTGTATCCGAAAGGTTGAAATACATTATTGTGGTATCCCCCTTGGGCTGCAGATACACCGTTGCCATAGGAAGCGGCTCCTGCGTAAGGGAATCCACCAACTTTATCTTCACCTGAGATTCGGGATTGCGGAAAGCATCCCCAGAAATTACAATCACCTGCCCCTTTGCAGCCAAAGCAAAGGCCATAGCCATTACCGCCAGAAATAGTCTCTTCATAGTCAAACTGTTTTCCCTTTTTAGACCAAAGTTTGTGCCAAAAGTTAACTGCTACGTTATATGTTACGTCGTCTTTTTGTACAATTCACTGAAAATCAATATCAATTTCTACCTATGTCTGCGTGATTTCATGGCAATCAGCCAGGCACATCCGGCTAAAGCTGTCCCTATTGCCACCCAGGTGAGCAGATTTTCATCTGCCTCACCTCCATTCTCCTGTGAGAAACAATCTTCACGCAAGTAGCTTCCTTCAGATATCAGTTCCAGAGCCTTCTCCAGGATAATGTCCTTCTCTGAGGTATAAACCTCCTCATAACTCAACGGAACTTCATAATCCGGCATCAGACCTCTACCTTTGGGAGTCCTCGGAGTAATCAAATCATCAAATACATCCTTTACGAGAGGAATCCTTACCTGAATTTTTGAGTTAGGGAGCATAAGATTAAGGAATTTGTATGCTGTCATATAGTGGTATCCCGACAAAGTCTCCCTTCCTACAGTCACCGCTCTCCTGTTCCTCACAAGCAGCGCAGGGAACATTGTAGCAGCTGAAATTGAAGTCTCATCTGTAAGCAGATACAGTTTGCCGCCATAGTGTACCAATGAATCCGGTTGCACAGGAGCAGCATAATAATCCGATGGAGCATAGAATCCATCTTTACCTTCTACTGCCTTGTAGTCTGAGAATATCTCGTAATCGGGAACATAATTCATGGCATATTTGAAACTTTCATACTTACCGTTCTTGTTTACCTTCAGATAGGACTCCATCTTTTGTGTTGGCTTATCCAAGAAATATGATACCAACTGATTGATTGTGCTTACATCACCTCCAGGATTATTCCTCACATCAATAACCATATACGGGATATTTGAAAACCTCTTCAAAGAATCTGCAATACTCTCCATCTCCACCTGGTTAAGGACAAACGAATGTAGTGAGAAAAGCACTGTACTATCGTTCAGTTTTCTGAAATCATAGGACTTTGTACGGCTCATATACTGGTTCTTGATATAACTTACCTTAAGGGTGGTAAACGGCAAATACTGTATTTTGTTGTATTTCATCCACACATCCTTATACTCTGTTCCATCAGCAAATTTCACATTTGTAGTACGCTCTCCAACAACACTGTTCCCGTAAATATAGTTCCACGCAGTAAGTTTGAGATTATCCCTGTGGCTTCTGTTGTCACCGTCATAGCCCAACATCATCCTATCTACCCTTGCCACTATCTCTGCTGCACTCTCACCGTCAATTGACTCAATTTTCTTCCCGATAAAGCTTGCGCAACTTCTCTCCGCCTTTGTAACCATCACACTGTCACCCAAGATTCCCAACATAAGGTGAGGGACATAAATATCATTACCTTTTCCCAATCCGGGATTGGTGGAAAGAAGACCTATATGGGAATCATGCACCAGCTCCGCAGACATTGAGGCCCTTACGACATTATAGAAATCTGCATAGGAAATGCCGTTTTTCATTGCCTCCCTGTGTTTGCTGTTGAAAGCGGCAAACTGCTCCTCACTTACTATTTCATCCAAAGATGGATAACACTCCTTGTAGGCATCCATCAGCACGGTAAAATCCTCATTAGCCTGCTCTGCGGTAAGATGCTGGGGAATCTCAAGCTTTCCTGCCTCACGGAATGTGGTTTTAAGGCCGAACGGAGTCATTGGATCAGCCGGTTTTCCGTCGGGAGTAGAAACCGACATAAGTATAGACGGTTCACTGATTTTATGGTAGCAATAGGAAACTTCTCCCAGCACATCACCTCTTTTTACCATCATACCGGTTTTAAGTTCCACATTTCCACGTAATCCTGAAATATAAATCTTCCTCCCATCTTCCAAAGTTATACCTACACATCCTTGAAGATAATGCGCTTTAACTGGCATGTTCCTGAACTTGGCCAGGTTGTCTTTAATTGCAGTATCAAATGAACCTTGCGTAAAATGTGTGGTATAAGTTGAAGCCAGTGACGAATAAATACCTATAGACAAAAACTTTATCTCTCCATCCGCTGGGGCATAAACTTTTGTTCCTGCAGGAGCTGCAATAACCAAATCATCAAAATTGAGTTCACTGTCCAGATATTGCTGAGGGACAAGCAGCAGATTCTCTCCTGCTTTGGCGCCTTCTACAGGCCATAACCATTGGCCCTGAAGCGTAAAGTTTGTGGCAAAAAGTACCACTGCAGCAAGAACCGCCCTTGCCACAAAATGCTTTCTTACATTCATAACAAACAATTTTTTTGGATTAGTTTACTATTATAAGAACTTGCTCATCTGGTTCCGGAACAGACTGTATCTTATTGGTATTGAATTTTTCATTGTCTGGAATATAAAGATGCATCATCCCTGCATGTTCAAGGGAATCAGTATCTGTTCCCACATGCGGTATAGTTATTTCCGTGCGGGGGACAAGGCAATTTGCCTGAAGGGCCGAGAAGACCATTACCGCTACACAAATAGCGAACGGCACAACTGCAATTCCTTTTCTGTTACGTGGAGGATTGAGCATCCAGTTAAACCGGCTTTTTGTAAAATAGCTGTAGAATTTTGAACTTACAGGCAAAGCAGAAGTGATTACCTGCTCCACTATGAGGGCAACATACTCCTTTTTGTCTGCACCGCTTGCCAGCACATCATAATCGGCCTCATACTCCTGCAGCTCCTCAATATGTATGGCGGCAATATATACAAACGGATTGAACCACATAACAATCTTAAGGAATCCCATAAATACCTTTTCCAAAGAATGATTATGCTTAACATGGCTCAACTCATGCTCCAAAATAAGACTCTTCTCACTGGCAGACAAACGGTTGGAAATTGCTATTTTTCCAAAGAAAGAAAACTCGTCTCCTTTGTTCCTTGCACACTCAAGCACTTGCGCCCCTTTATAATTGTATCTGGAGGTAACACCTTCATTGATTTTTCTCCGTATTGCATACAATTGCCTGAAGAACACTCCGCCCATAAACAGTGCCCCTGCACAATAGATCCAACTATAGATATTACTGTAATTTTCAACTCCGCCAGCGTTGTAATGCAACACCTGATATATCTCCTGTGCAACTGAAACCTCTACAGGAATCTCCACAAAAGGGATAAGGCCAGCTGCCAAAATGGAAATGAGCAGATATCTCCTTCTTATGGCATAGGAGACATTCCTCCCCATAAACATTGCATATATGAGGTATGAAACTCCGCTCAAAATGAATATTTCCAGTATTGCATCCATTGTTTACCACTCTATTTTATTATTCATCCTCTTTGTCTATGATTTGCTGGGCAAGACGGAGCAACTCCTGCTTTTCCTCTTTTGAAAGCTGCTTTTCCCTATTGAAGTAAGAAACCATTTGCATGAGCGACCCTCCAAAGAAATTGTCCAATACGCTGCTGGCTACAGAACCTGCATACTCTGCCTTCTCTACCAACGGATAATACATATTGCTCTTCCCTTGCTGCAGATGGCCCGCATAACCTTTATCCTCCAGCAATTTAAGGAAAGTTGCCACAGTAGTGTACTTTGGCTTCTCATCTCCATACCTCTCCAGAATGTCATTGACAGTACCTTTACCCAACTCCCACAACAACTGCATTACCTCTTCCTCACCTTTTGTAAGGGCAACTTTTTTATCTTTTTGCTCCATATGAATCTTATTTTGATGCAAACTTACTACTAAATTTTTAGAAGAACAAATATTTCTACTAATTTTTTAGTAATATGAGGAAATTTTCTTTTCATAAGCTTTATGATAAGTCATTCCATGGCAAGGTCTTTATGAAAATAAAATTTGCATATCTTTGCAGAGTTATAGGGGAATTCGCAGAAGGGATGACAACCCTTATCGTCTTTACGGTTTCGAGCCCCAAAAATTTAGCCACTGCAATCGCAGTGGCTTTTTATTGCACAAATCATTCTTTTCTCTTTGCCCAGGTGTGTTTTAGAATTTCTTCTATAATGAACAGGCCTATCATAACCCATGCAAAATACAGGAACAAGTCAAAGAAGGCTGCCATCCAAAGCAGGATTGATGCAAGTATAAGGAATCCTCCCTGAAGTACCCTAAGTTTGTATATGTTGAAGTTGTCTGCTTTGAAAGGGATAATTGTATTCTCTTTGGACAAGATGATCTTGTCACATTTGCCCATGAGGATGAGCAGTCCGTAACATAATATTATTACAGACATGATGGTTACAAATAATGAAACGTCTGTCATAGTGTGGTGCATTTTAATAATATATCCTTTCTCTGTTGATATTCTTGCGGAGAAGCCAGATCTGCTCTGCAGAGCGTCGCTTTACCTGCCTTAGTTTGAATGAGGCAAAGGCTACCATCAGCCACATTATAATGGAGAGGCTGCTGGCTATAAGGGCCTGGTCCCACTCTCTTGTTGCAGGGTCTTCACATAGGGTTACTATAAAGGGGATCAATGTCCAGCAGAAAGCACCTATACCTAAGCCCCATGAAAGTTTTGTCCATTTGGGGCGTGGGGCCTGTTTCCAGAAGTAGAGAATCTCAGCTATGACAAATATTGCAGCTGATATTAAATAAATATATTCTACAGGAAAGGATTCGGGAAACTTGTTCTGCTGGGTAAGTATGGCAAATGAGATGAATGTTACTACATCGCCCCACCTGAATTTGCCTACACGGGTTCCCAATCCGTTTTTACGGTTTGCCACTCTGTTTGCCACCTTGTTTGCGTATGCATAGTTGGCCCTGTAGTTTGCCCAACTGAATTTACTGAAGTTCATCGTTTGCCTCCCCTTTTGTGGTTTTGCTTTTAGCCTTTGGCTTGCGCCCGCTGCGGCGCAAAGCCTCGGCTATTATCCATTGCAGCTGCCCGTTGGTACTGCGGAACTCATCGGCAGCCCATTTTTCAATGGCATCCATCGTCTCTGCGTCTATGCGCAGGACAAAACTTTTTGTATTGGACTCTTTTGCCGCCATAAATTGTCGGGATGATTAATTGTGAAGTGTACCTGTGTTTACTACCGGCTGCGCTGCCTCATCTGCACAAAGGACTACCAGAAGGTTGCTTACCATTGCTGCCTTGCGCTCCTCGTCCAACTCCACAACCTCCTCGGTTGAAAGGCGCTCCAAAGCTATTTTTACCATTGATACTGCACCCTCTACAATCTTCTCGCGTGCTGAGATGATTGCATCTGCCTGCTGGCGGCGCAACATTGCTGCAGCAATCTCCGGTGCGTATGCCAAGTAGTTAAGACGTGCCTCCATCACCTCAATGCCGGCCATTGAAAGGCGCTCGTTGAGCTCGTCTTTGAGTCTCTCGTTAATCTCCTCACCACCGGAACGCAAAGTTGTTTCGCCAGCCTGGTTGTTTGAGTTTTCATCATAAGCGTACATGCCGGCCACCTGTCTTAGAGCAGAGTCACTCTGTACTGCAACAAAGTTCTCCAGTACATTCATACGACTGGTTGCAGCTCCTGTTACCACCTCTGGAGAGTCAATCTCAAATACCGCCTTGTATGCGCCATCCTCTTTAATTTTCCATACCAGTACAAGACCGATAAGGATTGGGTTACCCGCCTTGTCATTTACCTTGATTGGGTTTACGTTAAGGTTGCGGGCTCTGAGTGAAAGTTTCTTTGCGCTCATGAAAGGGTTGATCCACCAGTAACCGGTATTGTAGAAAGTGCCTTTATATGTTCCAAAGAATGTAAGCACCCTTGCCTCATTTGGCTCCAGCATCATAAAGCCGCACGCCGTGATGATTGAAAGTACAACAAGAGCCAAGGCTACAATAAGGAACATAGGAACAAACTCCTCGCTTTTACCAAGCAGTACAAAGTTCCACACAGCACCACCCAACATAAGCAGATTAATCAAAAGGGCAAGAAAACCGTTCATTTTCCATCCCGAGTAAGTGTAATTAGCGTTTTTCATAACTCAGCGTTTTTAGATTGATATCATTTTGATATCACAAAGATATACACAAATTTTATAAATGCAAATTAATTTTAACGTTACGTCGTCTTTTTGTACAATCACCTATAAATCAACTGATTAAAAAAACGGGTATATAAGAGAAACTCATATACCCGTTTTTTCAAATTACTGAATATCAAAATATTGTACAAAAAGACAACGTTACTTAAGTATGTATTTTTTGGCAATCTTGCGGGCCACTCCCATCAGCAGGAAGAGGAAGGTGAGGAAGCGGCTCAGGCGGCCTATGATATCGCCGTGGATGGTGTAGATTGTCTTTTCGTCGTTGAGGTTAAGGGTACCGGTGAGGTAGCCACGCTCCCACCAGCCGGTCTGTTGAACAATGTCGCCACGCTGGTTGATGAAGGCGCTTATGCCGGTATTGGCGCTGCGGGCTATGCTGCGTCGGTTCTCAATGGCACGCAGGCGGGCATAATTGAGATGCTGCTTATGGCCGGGAGTATCGCGCCACCATCCGTCGTTGGTAATTATGGCCATCACATTGGCCCCGTTCCGGGCCCACTCACGGTAAAAGTGCGGGAATACAGATTCGTAGCAAATGGCTGTTCCAACTTTTACCCCGTGTGAAGTCTCAAACACGTCTCGGGTAACCTGCGGCTGGTAATCGCCAATTCCTCCGGCCATATTCCTTACCAGCTGGTCCATAAACTTGAACGGACCGCTGCGGAACGGGTTGCTTTCTGCAAGAACCACCAGTTTGGATTTGTGATAGTACTGCGGAACAACCGAAGCCGTTGAATCATCGGAAGCCTCCATAAAAATAGAAGCGTTGTGGTATTTGTCGCCATTATAGGTTACTGCCCCCACAATCATGGAAAGTTCCTCGCCGGAAAGATTCTCTTCCCTCACCCAACCGGCAATTGCCTTATAGCTTGGATTGCGCTGCGGCGCACTCTCCTGAAGCCTGCTGCTCCACCTCTCATTAAAAATGAATGTCTCAGGAGCCACTACAACCTGCGGAACGGTATCAGCAACCTGACCTGCCGCCCGTTCTGCCAGTTCCAGAAGGTTGGCAGTCTGCTCCATAAGTGACTGGCCTCCAAATTTGTCGGTATAAGGATCAATATTGGGCTGCAACACTGCAAACTCCGCAGGATTCTCTTCTTCCCGACAGTTATAGTAGAGGATATGGGAAAAAATTGTCGGGATGAGAATTACAGCAGCCAAAGCTCCCACTGATACCCTGATGGGCTTCTGTCTGTTCTTTAGGAGTATTATTCTGTGGATGAGCATGTTAGACAGGAGAATCCATAGGGATCCTCCAAGGGTTCCGGTAAACTCATACCACTGGATATGCTTGATGGAGGTTGCAAAACTGTTACCCAGGATAAGCCATGGCCAGTTGATTTGTCCGTTCTGGTAAGAATGCTCCCACGCCAGCCAGATGATGATAAAGAAAACATACGGAAGGAATCCGTTTGTAAACTTGCGCATCCATCGGAACATGGTGAACAGAAGTGCCATCTGGAGCGTATTTAATATAAAGGCGGCAACTGCGCCCCCCGGAGTGGCAAACCAGATCCAGAAGGTGGTGATGAGATTCCAGATAAGGAATGTCACATACGCTATATGGAAAAACCGCTTCTTGCCGCTGTTGTGGGCAAGCTGCTCCGCAAGGAAAAGGGGTACCAATGCAAATAGAGATACCGGACCTGTGTGCGGGATTATGTAAGGGATTGAAAGCAGGATGGATGACGAAAGCGCCAACAGCCATATCTGCAGATTTATTTTACTATTTTGAGCCATCACTATTTTGTTTGAATTTTAAAAATAGTATTTTTGCCAGATATCTGCAATTATTTATGATTACAACACTCATAAAAGGATTCATCGTAGGTCTTGGAGCATCAATTCCACTTGGCCCGCTTGGTGTTTTGTGCGTACAGAAGACTTTGGGCAACGGACGTAACTCCGGTTTCATCACCGGCCTTGGAGCATCTGTATCCGACACCTTCTACGCTGCAATCTCTCTTATGGGACTTGCCTTCATCCAGAACCTCATAGACAAGAATATGGATTGGGTTATGCTGTTTGGTGGTCTGATAATCATGTATATAGGTGTAAAGATATACCTTACCAACCCTATCAAGCAGATTCAGCAGAAAAACAAGAACAAGAGACATGTGGAGGACTTCTTTGAGGCGCTGTTCATGACCATCACTAACCCCGGAGCCATCTTCCTTATACTTGGACTTTTTGCTGCAGTAGGCATTGATTTGGATGAAAACGTATCAAAAGGGACACTTGTCACTACCCTTTGGGGTGTATTTGCAGGTTCAGCCGCCTGGTGGTTTACCCTAAGCACCACAATCAACGTTTTCAGAAAGAAATTCCGCATCAAGCAGCTGATGATGATAAACAAGATTTCCGGAATAATAATCTTTGTGCTCGGCCTCATCTCAATGTTCAACGGAGCGTTTGAACTGATAATGGAGGCGGTGAAAAAGTAACCGGCAAGAATCTGTCGGGATGAAAAAAAATTCATCCTTTTTCCTTTTAAATTGTTACCTTTGCAGGACATACTTTATGGGGATGTTTTGGTTTTGACATCAGATTAATTGGTATGTAAGCATGCAGAGCATTGGCAGCCAAGCTCTTTAATCTCCAACTGCACGCCTATAACTGGCAACAATAACTATGCACTTGCTGCGTAATCAGCCAAGCTATTACGCTTAATCCGCCCCGCCAAGGTGCCGGGTGGACAAGTATCCCGCCAGCCCTTTAGTCCTGCTATGGGCCTGGCATATGGGGTATCATCTCAAGCGGGATGCCGGTGCGGACTCCTTTAAAGCACCCCAAGCCCCAAAGGATAAGTTTGAGGTGGCCTGTCTTTCGGCAGCCTCTTCCCGACAACCAAAGAAAGAATAAGCATGTAGAAAGCATATTGATGGTTTGGTTGGACGGCGGTTCGAGTCCGCCCATCTCCACGAGAAAGGGGTTCACAATTGTGAACCCCTTTCTTGTGGAGATAAGTCCAACCCCCTCCGTCACTACGTGACACCTCCCCTTGGGGAGAAGCGCGACTATTATCGCCGATTTGCTACGCAACGGCGACCCGTCGCGGCCGCCTAATGGCGGCTTTCAATTACTATCTACAATTAGGTATCCGGAAAGACGTAAAATTTTAGTACAGATTTTGTTAATCAGGAAATTATATCTACTTTTGCAGAGTCAAGGGGAATTCGCGTAAGGGATGACAACCCTTTCTGCTTCGGCAGTTTCGAGCCCCAAAGTATAACAGCCACTCTTCGGAGTGGCTGTGTTGTTTATAAGGCTGTGATGCAATATTGCACTTTGTCACCTGTTGACTTCTGGAGTCCGACTGTCATCTTTATGTTGTCAAGTTGCATTATGTACATCTTCAAGAATGGTTTCTGATTCTTAGTACCTTTCTTTGGTGGCACCTCTGCAACTTTCTTGGATTTGGTCAGAAGTTCTGACAGCCTCATCACGGCTAATGTGGACTCGTACTGCCTTGCAGCTTTTTCTGCAGTCTCGGTAATTGAAAGGTATTTTACCAAGATATAATCCTGAAGATCTTCGTTCCACATTTTCTTTTCAGGGTTTTCTGCTATCCACCCGGCATAGAAGTCTTTAATGATCTGATCTCTCAACTTGACTTCTTCTCTACTGTTTCCCTGAGGTATTTCCATATATACATTACATTTTTAGTTCTACTAAGATACATAGTATTTAGAAGAATCAACTGCAATTTAAATCAAAATTTTCTAAACACAATTTCAAACACAATAATGACTAACATAAAATATATCTAACCATTTATCTTCTTGATATTCTTGTCAAGCCAACCAACTCATCTATTGTCACTTGAGAGTTATTAAGCATGTGCTCAACAATAATACCAAACGCTTTAGTGCCATCTTTAGTGCCATCCTTAGTGCCATCTTCTTCTTTTATGACATACTGCAGATTCGGCAAAGTGATAAAAAATGAACTATGCTCTTACCTGAATAATGGTTTTTCTTTGCAGCCACTTGTGGATACAAGGTAAAAGTATGGAGCTTCCCGACGGGCCTGGAGGCCGTAGGCCCCTGAGGGAAGCGACTGCTTGACAGCCGCCTCGTCTCTGCGATACAGAACCACAAAAGTTCACTATACTACCGCACCCGCTATTTATACATAATCTTGGCTGTGTGATGAAGGCACAGCGAAGCTCTTGCCGTGAATCACACAACTTCCGGGAAGATTATGTTAATATAGCGGAATACAAAGTGATGCGGTTTCCACCACCAATGACAGCAGAGACGTTTATGTGCGCAAAGCGCACTGAACACAATGTGGAGTCTTAAACTGATTTGACGGAGTAAAAATGCGGAGAAGAAAGGAGGACTTTTGCCCCATTCATAGGGCAAAAGTATGCAGTGGCCGCATTTTTATGGAGGAAAACGGGTTAAGTCTCCACGCCATCATTGTGTACATGCTGGGTGACATTCCTCCGAAATGTCGGTAGGCTTTTTGGAGCAAACAGAGTATTCAATGTGCAAGGCTACTCCGCACCGGAGGTGAACTAAAGACTCTTAGGCTGTACTTACATCCAGTAACAAATTCAGAATTTTGTTATCCATACAGCCTATTCTATTTGTTTTATGGTAAATACAATAAGATGAACTGGACTCATTTTACACATACAGAGTTAAAAATTTGTTTTTGATTTATTATAATCAAAAATTAGCGCTATATTTGTAAACAGATTTGTTAACACTTTAAAACAAAATGAATTGCGATATTGGTATATATATTAGCGAGTTAGCCGTCAATGCCGGGCTATCACAAGCTGATCTGGCTCGTGAAATCAATATTTCACGCCAACTACTCAGCTATGTCATTTCCGGTAAACGTGAGATGTCATTGCAGGTTGCAATGAAATTAGAATCATTTTTTTCATTGCCGGATGGCGAGCTTATGAAAATGCAAGCCACACAAGCTGTTCAGAAACGCAAAATGTCAATAAGGTCCAATTTATGCGAAAAGTTAATTGCAAAGAATGCATTTTGGTCATATGATGTTAAAAATTATGATTCTATCCCAGATGAAGAAATCATTGAAAAATGTTTCACTGTTCTAGACATGGATGATATAGACTTGATGTTTGAAATTTTTCCTCGAAAGCGGATTTTACAGGTATGGAAAGGAAAGATGGCAATTCAAGGAGAATATATGCAAATGCTCAATATTATGATTGCAATGTATTATTTTGGAATTAAAGAACCGGAAAAATATTTGGCAAGAATAGAAAAACAACATATCAATAACCTATTAAAGAATTCATTGTATGCGTCAGGGATTAACAGATAATATAGATGCTATTATTGAACAGGTAGCTCAAATGGAATGTATAAAGCCATACATTTTATGTGGTGGTACTGCTTTAGCTATGCAAATAGGACATAGAAAAAGCGAGGATCTGGATTTTATGATGTGGCGCAAATCAAAAACCGAGAAACCGGAGGTAAACTGGAATGCCATTGAAAAAGAGCTAACAGAAAAGGTTGGTGAAATAGAGAACTTCAATATGCTCGGTTTTGATCAAGTGGAATTCTTGGTTAAAGGCGTAAAATTCTCTTTCTTTGTAAGTGATAATTATTCTCCCGTAACTTCACCTATAGAATACTTGGGCAATATACGTATAGCAGATATAGAAGCTATTATGGCAATGAAAATGGAAGTAATGCTCCGTAGAATGAAATTTCGCGACTATTATGATATATACTGCATTTTACGTAAAGGATACTCTATTCATAAAGGTATTGAAAAAGCATTAAGTTTATCACGCCATCGTCTATCCTCAAAAAACATCATTGCAATGTTGCTTGGCGGACAATTTATTCCAGATAATAATTTTCCCGCACTGGAGCCCAAATATGATATAACCAGAGAGAAAATCCGCGAGTTCATTTTACACAAATTAAAATAACAAAATAACACGCTTAGACTATAGATATCAATTCCGTCAGGCAGATGACAATAGCCCACATAAAACGGCCTGCAGCGCATATGCACCGCAGGCCATTTCCAAAACACAAATACTAACTAAATACGTAACACACATTAAAAACACGCTTTCTTTGCATATTAACATATAGCGGGAGGGATTGTTCAACATAAAGAAAAAAAGGAGACTCAGCCTTTGCTGAATCTCCTCTATGCGTGCCTCAAATTATCTTGCCATCTCCGGTCACATTCCTTCCTCCTCTCTCATCAGCCTGATGTATTCCAATTCGTGACGGGCGAAGTCTGCACTTTGCGGATCTTCAAGCATGGCTGTAAGGAGCTGCTCTGCCTGATTATAGGCTTTGTACTCTATTAGCATATAGGCCATACGGCGGGTGAGGAAACTTTCGTATTCTGCCTTTTCCGGCGACTTGTCTGCAGAATAGTTTTTCATATCCCTCATCTCCTCCACTATCAAATGGAATGCCCTAGGATCCATTACATTGCACAGGTTGGCAATGTATTCCGACATGGTGGAGTATGTTGGCAACAATTTGGTGCTCTTTCTCAGGTACGCAATAGCTTTGTACGGCATATCAACCTCAGCCAACATATATCCAGCCAGATACAAAGAAACGGTATACAATTCCTTAATCTTATCTTTCTGGAGCTGCTTCTGTGGCAGGCGCTCCATTTGCCAACAAAGCTGCAATGAAGCTATTGCCGCCTCAATATGCCTGTTGTCATTCATCAGTGACGCTGCATATTCGAGTTTCTTTTCAATCTTCTTCTTATCAGCTTTCTTGCCTATCGTGCCGAACTGCTCCACAGGCAAATGGGAGATGATGAATGATTTCACAACCGGACGGTTTATTTCACTGTCGGGATGAGATTTATAGTCAAAACGTTTGAAGTGAGGGTGCATTATGTTCACCCTGCCGAGAGTTTCTGTAACCTGTTCTACTGTTATTATAAGGTTATTGAAGTTGCACAGGTTTGACTGGTCAACTATCTCTTCTACATCTGTCAACTCCATTGCCCTGGTGTATGAAACTACCATTTTTGAAGCTCCGGAGGTGCAAAGGTCTTTCAGGTTGAAGTTCCACAATTCATTTTTGTCTGTTATCCGGGTAATATCACCGCCGCAATCAACTACACCCTCAATAAGGCAATGTTGATCCAGGTCAAAAAGAATTGGAAGCACCTGACCAAGGTATGTACCTGTTCCGTCCATAAGGGCAGGAGCCTTCATTCGGTCCTCTTTATACTTGTCCATATCAAAACCCACAGAGTCTGCCATGTCTTCTACCAGACCAAAGAAATAATCTGCAGAATCAAAATTGCCAAGAGCCCATCTGCATGCACCCATACCTGCAGCAAGGTTGTAGAAGAATCCGTCAATTATAGCAGTATCAGGCCTGATACGGTTCTTGAGAGCTGAAAAGACAGGGGCAAGTGCAACATAACCGTCATAAAGTTTCTGGTCCTGCAGCAGACGCTGGCCATACAGAAGACTGCTCTCCAGATTTTCATACTCATCCAATCCTTTCTTGCAGCTCAGCTCTGCTGCGTTCATCTCCTCTCCTGTAGTGTCCTTATGGACAGTACTCGCCAATACCTGGCTGAAACGCTCTTTGGTTTCAGTGTTCTCAGCCACATCAAATGCAGTAAGATAACTTGCAACAGCTGCCGAAGACTCTGAAGCCGTACTCCTCAAATCATCCTCCCCCTGAGAAGGAACCATAATGGAAGTACGGGTATAAACCGTCATCCTCGGGAAACCTCTCGGATTAAAATGCAATGTCATAGTTCTGATCAGACCTGTACTGTCTTCCCGATAGTCAAGCATGACGGTTGCTGTAATATCAGGCTGCTTGAACTTGAGCCATTCCCCATCCTTTTCACAACAGAGGAAAACAGGATCCATATCCAGCAACTTCTGAGGATTGTCAAACGTCTCACTCATGGAACCTCCCATCCACTGCTGGACAACTACAGCCGAAGTGTACTCCATTTCTCCGAAAATATCAGAGAGCTGCTCTCCCAAAGTGAACGGTTTGTGGAAGCTTGATCTTGGGAACTTGATTTTCTGAGCCAGATAAGTTGACTCATTCCTCACATATTCGTTGAAAAGAATATCTCCTGCTCCCTGTCCATACACAAGGCCATTGCTACCCAAAAGGGATATTACGGCCATCAGAACTGATAAAATGATGCATTTGCGTACCATAAGCCATCCGTTTTGTAAATTGATAATGTATATGCCATAAATTTACAAAAAAAAATGGATCAAAATTGCTTTTGACCCATTTTAATCATCTATTCCATTACCGTAACCTTCAGCTCGCCACTTTCTGATATGCTGGCTTCTGGAGTATCAACCTTTGCTTCACAGGTTATTGTGTAGGTGCCAGGAGCAATATCCTTTACCTGCATCTTGTACAGGAACGGATATTCATTGTCTGAGATCTCCTTGTTGAATACTGTAAACTTTGTCTTAAAGCCATACTTTACATAGTTCTGTTCCGGAATGAACAGAACCTCCAGTGAATCACTGTTTTTCACTATAAGCGGCTGGGGAGCGCCGTTTACAAAAGTGCCGTCAAAAACAGCCTTTGCACCCGTAGTCAAATTCTCAAGTACAAGATGAGCCGGACCTTCATGGCTGATTGATGTCTCCTGGCATGATATTGCACAAAGAGCCATAAAAGTCATTGCCAAAAGCAGTTGCATTTTTTTCATAATATCTCCTTTAAATTTTATGGATACAAAAAAAGCCTTCATTTCTGAAGGCTCTCATGTGATCCGCCTGGGGCTCGAACCCAGGACCCCAACATTAAAAGTGTTGTGCTCTACCTGCTGAGCTAGCGAATCATCCCGTTTTGGGACTGCAAAGATAGATATAATTTCACAAAATACAAATTTTTTTATTCCTTTTTTCAAATTTCTTCTTCTAGCCTGTATGTAGCCTCCCAGTCATCCGTTCTGATTGTAATATTGCTGTATGAATAGTCAAGTTCCATCCTTATATCCTGCAGCTGCGGATTATGCATGTTATAGCCATTGTCTTCCAAGAACCTTCCTATTGGTATATCCTTATTCACAAGTTCTTTGCCCACCTTGCCATCAATCTCCTTCTTCTTCAAGATAAGGGAAAGGCTTATATTTTCAGTATCAGGTTGTCTCAGCATCCTTCCGCTGAAATGTGTAAAATAGTCATCAATTCCCTTCAGCTGCATCTGCACTGATACCTCGTCGGGATAAAAATTTCCTCCCACATAGAAACCTCTGGTATCACATACAAGTTCCATCTCTGCCACAAAGTCAATTTCAGCCCATCCGTAGATATAGATATCAATTGTTGCAAACTCCTTCCTTGGTGTTACCCTCATAAGGCCGTCCTCTTTCCAGGTATCAAGGGTATCGGCATAGAAAAAAAGGGAATCTGCAGGGAGACGATCCTTCTTCAGAAGCAGAGTTGAAGGTGAATAAGCCTCATCCAAAATGGTGGCCCCCCTGGCATTTCCCCACATGAAGCATTGCACCTGTCTGTTTCTTGGCACCTGTACCACATAAGGAGATGAGTAGGACCTCCTGTAAACGGTATCTTTGAACATCAGCCCTCCATCATCATCAAAAAGCCACAGCTGCCACTCCCTTATCCCTTTATCTACTTTGGAAAAATCTACAGTCAGATAACATGGGCACCCGCTCCTCTCTTCAAATATGGTACAATTTGCCAGGCAAAAGGCCATACATACAGCCATAACCCGAAACATGACATTGCTCTTCATTGCTTTCCCTCCAAGAAACTAAAACTCCACTTTGTTGTCACTTTCAACTTTCCAGTCCTCTACAGCTACAGTTGCCATAAGCGATCCCTTCTCCACATCCTTGCCAGGATCTGTTGAACCAGGTCTCTTTATTGTAATATCTACAGAATAGCAGCTGTTTCTGGCTACACCCTTCAATATCACAGGATAGTAGTATGTTGTTCCATTCAGCTTGCCTTCCACAACCATTCTTGTGAACTTGCTTCCTGCAGCCTCTGATTCAAGGGCATTTTCATAGCAGTAGAAGTAATGCGGAATTGAATATCCGGCATCGGTCACAGATGAAGTAACCTCATCATGCAGCATTCCCTGCATAGTACAGCTGTTGGCATCACCCTCAACATACCTGCCGCTGTTGAGTATAGCAAGATTGTCACCTGCCCCGTTATATATCAGCTTGCTGGCCTGTACATTTATAAGATATGCCTTCACATCTGTAAGCTGCATACCTTCATAAGGTCCCCCCGCAAAAGCAGTCTTTACAGAGTTCAATTTCACTCTGGCTACCAGCCTCTTTATTGAAAACGACACTGTTGTAGCCAGCTGCAGCTGTGATGTTGTGCCGCCAACCATTATGAAGTTCTTCACATCATCATCCACAAGCCGGGCCGTCTGCTCTTCAAACTGCTTCCTGGTATTTATCCCCTTCCAGCTGGCCCTGTGGGAATTGGCCACAGCATAAATCATCTTTTTGCCGGTAGTTGTCTGTATTTCAAGGTTTGCAAGGCTCCCCAGTTCCGCCGCTGTAAATTTGCGGTAGCCGTCCAACACTCCATCATCTGCCTTTCCCTCATTTATCCTGAACACAAATATCTCCAGAGTCTGGATATAATTGTCTTCAGCCTGAACTCCATGGGCCCCTCCGCTTGCCTTGGTACCATCCTCCGGCTTAAGTGAAACATAAAGCATGCTCTCTGTTCCTGATTCTACATTAAACTCCTCCTTGCTGCAGCTGAACACCAATACAAGGGCTGCTGCCATCATCATCAATCTTTTCATAATCATTAGTTTTTGTTAAAAATTCCGTATTTCTTAATCAGTATACTTATCTCCGGATCCAAATTGCCCCTGTGTCTCATTGACTCATCCTGCTCAACCGAGTTCATGAGATATCCTACAGCCATCTTTTCATCTCCCAGTCTGGAATAAACTAGAGCCAGCATATAATCTCTCCGCGCACTTCTGGGCAGCTGACGGAGAATCTCAAGCGCAGAATTGTCATATCCCATGCACATATATGCCACTGCTGAGTTATAGCAGCCATATGGTCTGAGAAGAGTTACCGCTTTTTTATAATCCCGTGCAACAAGTGCTTCCACCCCCTGCATGTAAACGGTATCCAGCTCGGCAGTATGCACCGTATCCTTTATCATCCCTTTCCTGTGCAGCTTCAGATCCAGTTTCACCCTCCTGAGTTTGGGATAAAGTTCTCTCTGTATATATCCTCCACTGCCGCTTGCCCCCAGCAGGATTGCCTCTCTTTCGTCGGGATTGGAAATCTCCCTGCACCTCTCCTCCAATCCTCTATTCTTCAGATACATATCATTATCCATAAGTTTGTAGAGTTCCTCCCAGTCTTCAGAAACTTCCGTCACCCGCACAATGCTTCCATCCATTTTTCTTCCCGACAATTTTTCTTCTTCCACATCTTCTGTTCCCAATGCTCCGATTTCCCATATTCCACTTTCAACTGAATCTCTGAATTGGCGCATATTTTCCAGCAGATACCTTTTTATCTCCTCTCCCCTCTTTTTGGAAAGCTGTTCATTGAGCTGATATTTTCCTTCAGGAGAACATGCCGCCGCAACAAGTATAGAATCCATCTCATATTCATCATTTTCAATGACTTCCATAAGATTACGCTTCATATTTTCCAGTACCACGGCGTTGTCCTCCAGTTTGGGATCCACTCTCCATTCCCCCTTGGCAAAGGCCACGTTATAGGAAGCATCCAAATGCATATCCCTATAAATAACCTTCTTGAGATATCTCACGGCAACATCTGCGAGAGATGAAATTGAACTTATATAAAACGTTATGGGATCTGCAGCTGCCAATGAACACAGCTTGCGTCCGTTGGTATGCAGGCTTCCCTCCATCACCATTTCCACTTTCTTCAATCCTGCCTGCGCTGCTATTGTCTGCACATAGAAATACCTTATCATACCTGTTCCGTTATTGACAACAGAATCCAGTCTAACCCCTCCATCAGGAAAAGGGTCCACTACAAACCTCTCATAGATTTCACCTTTGGCAACCGACTTTTTCCTGTTCATCTTCTCCATAAGGCTCCTCCGGTAATGGACGCCGGCCATTTCCCCATTTCCATGACGTTCTATAAACTTTGCCTTTAGCCTCTCCATGGCATACAGCGTATCTGCCATATCTTCAGGTACTACCCTGCTCAGATAGTTGTCATACATCATATATTCCCAGTTCTGCACCCTACGGAATTTCTCTCCGGTAACATGAATCTCCTCCCCTCTCAATGTATCTCCCATATACAAGTAGTGCGGCACCAGTCTCAACTGCCATCTCCTCTGCTGAAGTTCCTGTGGCACGGCCAGTTCAAAAACAAGATCCACCATCCCGTTTCTCTCGGCCACATGGCTGAACCTGGCCTGCACCACAATCTCATCAAGATGCTCCTGAGCCACCATCTCTCCGGTCTCCTCATCTTTAACGGCATTCATTATAATCCTGTTTCCCTGAAGGTCCTCAACCTCCACCACCTCTACAGTTTTATCCTCATGCGGCAGTCCATGCACTTCCCTCACATCATCCAGACTACCCACAGCTACCTGCACAGTCATCCCACTCTCCTTTACCTGGGAAAGTTTCTTTCCACCGGCACATGAAGCCGCCACAAGAACGGACACAATACCCACAAGCAACCTCATTTTCATAATATTCTCGACAATTGCACCATAATATTCGCCGGGATAATATACATCCTGGATCCTTTCTCCATTATCCTTCCGCATTTGGGACATGAATACTTGGTATAGGATGTAACGCCTGTTTGCAGTCCTGCCCCAAAATCCAGGTTCCACTTCTTGCCAAGCATAAGTGCATATCCGCAACCGACCGTAATTGAAACGGCATTCCCCTCATAAGCATGCTCACTGTATATTCCACCGGTGTTGTAGATACCATAACCTATATGACTGCTTAGGAACCATCCGCTGTTGGCATACCAGAACCAGTATTTGGCACCCGCCGCTACAGATGCTGTCCGGTTCTGGAGATTATCTCCGGCTGGGAATGTGAAAGGATTGTATCTTCCTTTAATATAGAAGCTCCATTTTGGTACCGGGCTTAAACCAAATTCCGCATTGATTGTTCCAAAATTCAGATAATCCAGGAGGTTTGTGGCCACGTGCATATTTTGGGCATCCGCACGGGCTGCACATAGGATTCCGGCAGCAACTGCAAGCAAAACGACAAATTTTTTCATCCTTTTTTTGTTTGCGAAAATAGCCCTCCATCTCCAACCGGGATGCCTGAAAAAGCAAAACTTTGACCATCCCGCTGAACTATTTCTTTTTTTGGCATTTATTGCTCTTTTTAAAAAGGGCAAAAATTTTATAAAACATCAAAAATTGTCTGAAATGGAAAAAAAACATTGGTGGAGCCACGTGATTCTGGGAATCATACTCCTTGCACTAGGAATTGTAATCCTCATCTTCCCTGAGGCCAGTTACATTACAATGTCTGTACTTTTTGGAATTGTCATTGCCCTGTCGGGAATAATGTACATCTGGATGGGGTTCCAGAGGCAACTCAAAGGGAGGGGTTGGTTTATTGTTGGAGGCATTGTTGAATTGGGATTGGGCATCTTCCTCACATTAAATCCGGCACTTTCCGCAATTGCCCTCCCTATGGTATTGGGTTTCTGGCTTCTTTTCAAAGGATTCTCACTTTTGGGACTCACCCTCTCAGTGAGATCAGGCGAATATGCAGGATGGGGAGTGGCAGTCTTCTCCGGCGCAATGCTCATCCTATGCGGCATGATTATCCTTATGCAGCCACTGCTTTATGGAGCCGAAGCTGTAATCCTCTGGACCGGCGTCTCCCTAATAATTGGCGGCTGCACCTACCTCAACCTGGGCTTCAAACTAAAGTAACGTCGTCTTTTTGTACAACATTCAATAAATCAAGAACTTAAAAACAAGAGGTATGGCAAACCCGCCATACCTCTCATTTTTATATCTTTGAGTATCAACAAGTTGTACAAAAAGACGACGTAACATTAAAAATTGACTCTCAAGGAGGCCTGCAACCTGTTGTTGTGGTGCATTTCATCATTCAGGTCCTTGCGGCTGCCCCACAAGTATTCAACGCCGGTGGTAAGGACTGGAGATACTTTATATATGAGGTTGCACACAAAATAGGATGCCTGCTTGTAGGTTCCTCCCCACGGGCCGTAAGTACCGTCAGTGCCGGATGTTACACCTGAAACACCGGCATCAATGCCGCTTTGGTAGCCGTCGGGCATAAAGCATTTCACCTCACTGAATGTTGCAGAGGCAGAAAGTACAGGTGAGATCAGGTACTGCAGCCCCAGATATGAACCTACCACCTCAACAGGTCTCATCTTGCCGGATGCACCGTCTACCGGAACCATATCAAGCCCCAACCCCTGAAGGTCCTGTACATATGAGCCGATTCCTGTACCGAACACCGACTGGCTGTAAAGGGTAAGCCTGTCTGAAATGGGCCCCACACTGCTGAGTTTCACCGCCACACCGGCCTGGGAAGAGTTGTTCCCTGTAGCAAGATTGCGGTACTGCATGTCCCTGAATAATCCCGACAGCCTTATCCATCCTTTCCCCTCCTTCCACGAATACTGCAGATAAAGGGGAATATCGGGAAGACGCTGACCCACAGCCTGATTTCTGGAGCCGTAAGTCGCATTCACAGAAGGCATCTCCACACCCACACCAATTTTCCAATGGTCATTGAGCTTGCGCTGCCAGTCAATAACAGTATTGAAAAGGAATGTCATGGCATTGGGGCCCTGCTGGTCTATTGTCTGGGCTGCTGCCTGGCCGTCGGTAAACAGGCTGGTGGTATAGCCCACAACAAAATTCCTGTAAGTAAGATAAGCTGCCTTTACAGAGAAACCGTAATTGCCCAGCCCCTCGGCAAAACCGAAATCTACATATGCACCCACCTTGTTCTCGGTATGGGGAAGGGCTACAAAGTTGAAGAACATGTTAGATGAGGCTGCGCTCATCTGAACCATAGATCTGTTCCCCTGATTCTCACCCATAGGGATTGCACTTGTAATGAAATAGAGAGGGCTCCCTATAGGGTTCCCCCAGTCATAAGACAGTGATCCCCTGATATATCCGCCAATACCCAAGTAGAACTCACGCTGGTTTCCTATAACGGAGAATCTTGGCATTCCCGGCGCGTTGAAATATTTTGGAGCATTCTCCTCCAACACTTTCAACACCAATGTATCCTGCGCAGAAACTCTCTGAGCAGAAATGGTGGCCGCTAAGGCGCAGGCCACCATTATCTTTAAAAGCTTCATAACAACTAGTCTTTATCTTCAATTACTACAACTCTGTTAAGCTGAGGCTCACCAAACTTCTGCTGCTGTGCACCCACCGCATCAATGCTGAGCTGATCCTGTTTCACACCATACTTCTTGACCAGCACTTCGTATACAGCCTCTCCACGTTTCTGGCTCAACTCCATGTTGAACTTAGGGGTACCTGTCTGTTTGTCGGCAGAAGCAAAGATTGTAAAGCGTTTGTCGGGATACTGCTTGATGATATCTGCCAAGTAGCCAAGGTTGATTACAGACTTCTCTGTAAGCTTGGCTTTACCAATCTCAAAGAAAATTGCAAGTTTAGGGAGGATTGGAATGGATGTCTCAACACTCTGCATCTCATTTATTTCAGATCTCTGGGCAGCAATGGTCTTCTCAAGGGCAGCCCTTTTTGCGTCTGACTGCGCAAGCATCTGCTGCAAGGAGGCTATCTGCTCAACATATTTTGTATTGTCCTCTATTACAATAAGGTCTGAAGCCCTCTTGAATCCCACATTACCAAACTTGTATGAAACACCGGCAGTTACTGTACCCATAACGTTCAAGCCGTTTTCGCCTGTTGTATAGGCAAACCTCTGGTTTACAAACATGGCTCTCATGTCTATACTTATATCAAAGGCATCAGATAGCCTGATATTGTGCAACAAGCCTGCATTTGCAGCCAACTCATCCTTTGAATTGCCGTTTCCCGACGAATGGGCAAGTCCAAAACCCACATATGGAACAAAACTCCAGAACCTGTACTGGTTCTCCCCACCAAACTGGTTGGATACATTCCACAACAAATCTGCATGCAGGTTCATTGTATTGAACTTCTCCTTGTAATACCCGCCGGCATCTGCGCTGCCATGAGAATAAGGAAGAAGACCGTCTGTCCAACCTTTGGCTTTAAGGCCCGAGTACTGCAATCTCATACCTACAGAAGGGGTAATCCATTTGCCAACAGAAATGTCAAGAGCCGGAGCAATCCTGTCGGAGAAATCACCATGGGTGTCACTCTCGCCAAAATAGACCTGGATACCGCCACCTGCTGTTACAAACCAATTGTCCCAAATACCTGCAGTAATATAAGGGCCCTTGCTGTTTTGAATCTGTATCACTGTCTCATCCTGTGCATAAGCAGAGAAACCAAATACAGATACCATTAAAATCACAAATAATTTTTTCATAATGCTGAATTTTAATTGATCCTTAATTGCCTACTCAACACACTTCTAACAAAAATGTTTTCCACGCAGTGAAAATATTCCCCATTTTGGGGGCAATAAGAACTTTCTCCCCCATTATTTTGTTAAGAGGAGAAATTTTTAATACGCCAGAAAGATGAAAAGATTCATTACTCTATCAGTTGTCCTACTTGCCATTATGGGTATAGGAAACTACTCTTACGCTCAGGAATTTGGTGCAGAGAGCACAATGAGCAGACAGGAAGCAAGGAAAGCTGCACGCGCAGCACACAGAAAAGCTGAAGCCGCACAGCAGCTGAAGGATTTCCAGGCTGCAGTGGAGTGCATCAAAAGCGGATCCTTTGTAATAGAGGTAGACCAGCTGCTGTTCCCAAGAGGAATGTCAAAATTTGTATCGAGCCTTACAAACTTCGTTTCAATGAATGAAGGGAGTGCAGTCATACAGATTGCAACCAGCTACTACAACCCAGGGCCAAACGGCTTGGGTGGAATAACCGTAGAGGGGACTGTCTCCGATATAACAATGACCACAGACAAGAGGGGCAGCGTGTTCTACAACTTTATGGTGCGGGGAATGATGGTCTCAGCCACCGTTAATATACAGTTGTTGGGAGACGGCAACAGGGCTACCGTTACCATCTACCCTAACTTCAACAACAACAACCTTACAATGACAGGCACCGTTGTACCTTACAGCCAGTCGGATGTGTTTCAAGGCCAGACATTCTAGACGGATATGACCTTGTCGGCCGAAAGGTACCACAGATATCCCTCCACATTGGTATACCCCATGCAGGTGAGCAGTTCCTTGTATCTGCCCACCTGTCTTTTATATTGTCCCAGCTGGGCGGTATCCTCCTGGGAATATGCCCCAAACTTGTAGTCTATCACTATTGCATCCGTACCACACACCAATACCCTGTCGGGACGCTTCTCATCTCCATTCTCCGTAAGTATGCTGCACTCGTTGAGCACCTCCCATCTCTCATCAAACCACCCTAACTCCTTCACAGAGGCAATTTTCTTCCCGACAAGTTCCAACAGTTCCTCCTGCCCACAAGTGGCAACACCTTCCCTGCATGCCCTGGCTACAGCATCAGCGGCATCAGCAGCATATTTCACCAATGAGAAGACATAGTGCATGGCTATTCCATGCTCCCTGATTGTCTCTCCCCCCTGCAGCGATCCGCTCTGGGCAGAAGTCCTGATCCTTTTCTGCTGCAACGCCGAATCAAATACACCCTGCAGCATGAGCTTGCCGGAACTCTTCTCCTGCTTCCTTTGGCACCCGCTCTCACCAATCACAACGGTATTCTCCGGGGAGAGTCCCATTACATCCTTGCAATAGCTGTAGAGGATATCCGAAACTGCATCCTGGGCATAATCTCCAGATTTTTTCAATTTTGCAGCAGGCGCAAAAATGAGCATCTCCTTCTTGGCCCTTGTAAACGCCACATACACGGTATTGAGTGCATCAATACAGGTAGCAATCCTCTCTTCGTGGTACTCCTTCTCAAAATATGTATCAAGGAGACCTTTGCCATATTTTACCGGCATCGGCATCCCTTCCCATCCGCACCACAATGTAGGTGACAGCAGAGGTTTGTGGTCGAGATTCTCCTTAAGGAACGGCACAATCACAACATTGAAGCCCAACCCCTTGGATTTGTGTATTGTCATCACCCTGATTGCATCCATATCCTCAGGGGCAGAAATTGTGCATTTCACACCGCTCTCATCCCACCACTTTATGAACTGCGGTATATTTGTACCCTTATTGTTGGTGAATTCCAGAACAAGATCAAGGAAAGCCTGCAGATAAGCCAGTTCCTTCTTCTCCTCCGCCTCAAGGGATTCCCTTATTATTGCCTCACACAACTGATAGAGTGAATATTGGGAAATATGCTCCACCTTGGGGATATTCTGGAACATCCTCATTATCCTCAACGCATCACTGTCGGGATTATCGGCCTCCCTGAGGATATTAACCACTTTCTGCACAGCAACAGAAGATGCCACATACAGGGAATCGCTTGATATGACATCGTAACCGCATGCAATAAGTTTCTCCGCCACCTGATTTCCCTCCCGGCCGGTCCTTACCAGCACCGCCATATCTTTCTGGGAATATCCCCCCTCCAGAAGCTTTGCCACCTTCTGCGGCAGCAACTCAAGGGCCTGCTCATGAAAATCTGCCTCCTCCACATCAATAAAATCCACCTCAACATATCCATCTTCCACCTTCTTGTCCTTTGGAAGTTTCTGCTCTACATCAGCATATACGGTAGAGATATCAGTCCCGCCGCTGTCTACAAGCTCCTGAACCTTCTCTGCACAATATTCAAAAAAGGCTTTATTGAATCCTATAATGTTACTTGTACTGCGGTAATTGAACTTCAGGCTATCACTCTTCACTCTCCCTTCACCAAACTTGCCATAAATCTCATCCTTGAGGATTTTCCAGTCAGAGCCTCTCCATCTGTAAATGCTCTGTTTCACATCTCCCACAATCAGGTTCTTGTGCCCATCCGCCACGCTGTTTGTAAGAAGCGGATAAAAGTTTCTCCATTGCAGGGAAGATGTATCCTGAAACTCGTCCAGCATATAGTTCTCAAGCTTTGCTCCAATCTTTTCATACACAAACGGGGTATCACTGCCGTCAATGATTTTGCCCAGCAATTCTGTAGATTCAGACAGCAATATAATATTGTTCTCCCTGCAATATTCCATCACCTTCACATAAATGTCGTTGAGGATACCCAGCACATTCACATTTGAAAGGAGCACCATTGCAGTGGCATACCCCCTGTACCCGTTCTCAAACAGCGATACAATCTTCCCCACAACCCCGTTCAATGCCGGATACACAGCCTCAATATCTGCCGGACATTTCTTTCCGGTATACCATTTTGAAATGTCATCATGCAGGGCCATGAATGTTGCACTTGGCACAACCACAACAGTTTTCCCCTTCTGTGGCACCACCTTCCCAAAATAGAAGAACGGTGAACGGCTTCCCCCTTTGAATCCCGACGGATCCATTCCTGCATCCGCCAGACACTTGAGGCCTTCCATTGCCAATGCTGCAAGGTCCGTTTCAAACCCCTCCACCTGAGCTTTCAGGGCATTTTTCATCCCGGCAACCTCATCAATTGAGATCTCCTCAAAGTTCCTGCTGCACTTCTCCTTTGCAAGTTTGAACTCCTCACTGAATATCTGGCTGCCAAGGTTGAGGATCTCCCCCTTCACATTCCACGAACTTCCTTTGTCAACCGCCTCCAGAGAATAGTCTATCAGCCACTCCAGCAGTTTCCGGTTCTTGGGATCATCCAGTTGGGCAAACATCTTGTCTACAGCCCTTGCCAGCACACTGTACTGGTCCAGTTCCACATTATATGTAGCCATCTTTCCCAGTTCCCTGGCAAAAGAGCGCATCACCAACTGGAAAAATTTGTCAATTGTACTTACCCTGAATGAGGTGTAGTCATGCAGAATGGATACGAGTATCTCCTTTGCCTGTTGCCTTACCTGCATCTCATCCTTGCCGGTCAGCTCCATTATCCTCTCAAGGTAATCTGATTTTACCCCCGGCTGCGAAAGTTTGTGCAGTTCCTCAAGGATCCTCTGCTTCATCTCATCGGTAGCCTTGTTGGTAAATGTAACCGCAAGGATGTTCTTGAACGCATAATCCTTTGAGAAAAGCAGTTCTATATATTCTCCTGTAAGCCTGTGTGTTTTTCCGGCACCTGCCGACGCTTTCAATACTTCTATCATAACTTCATCCTCCCTTACTTTCTGCAAATAGCCTGCAATTTGCAATATCCGCAATTCTTGTCCTGAGGATTAGGATAAAACGGAATATCCTCATTGAAAATCTCCTCAACACACTCAGTGAGCAGCCTTTTGTACTCCACAAGATCTTCATGCACCAGCAGTTTCTGCATAGGTTCCTCCCTTGCAATCTTCTTCAGCTGATATACGGTAAGGAGGGCATCTTCTACCTTCTCCCCCTTTACAAGTTTCTCATCAAACATTATAAGGGCATAAAGATACAGCTGCGCCAATGCCTTGTATTTGCCGTCCCCCTCCTTGTCAAAGAGCTGGGAGAGCTCAAACTTGCTGTCGGGAGGAGTAACGGAACCTGTCTTGTAGTCTATGATTCTGGTAATGTTCCCCTCCACAAGGGTATCTATCCTGTCTATGAATGCCTTGAAGTTCACCTTAAGCTCTCCGCCGTTTATAGGGAGCCTGTACCTGAACCTTCTCTCCCCCGCAACATACAACAAAGGGGCATTGGCCACCGCCTTGATGTCTGTCTCAAGGGCCAGCGATATGTATTTTCTCAGCAGCGCCTCAATGATCTTGTGCTGCCCCTCCAACGCATCGGTATGCATATACTCCACAAAACCCTCAAGTATAAGCCGTCCTATGTTTTCATGGTCATTCTTCTCCCGCACAATATCCTCCCTGTGCACCTTTTTCCCCTCATATTTTTTGTAGATGTTCTCCATCACATAATGGAAAATGCTGCCGAACACATTGCTCTCAACAGTTTCCGCAACTTCCTCCTCGTCTGCTATCCCCTCAACATTCTCAACGTAGAACTTGAGCGGGCACGATATGTAGTTGTTCAGCGCACTTGCAGAGAGCGATTTCATTCCGTCTCCGGTATACATCTGCAGCAGTTTTTCCATCACCTCACCCCTCTTCTCCACTTTTATACCTTCATCCCCTTGGCCAATGACTGGTGGCACAGATACCGCCAGCTCCTTCATATCCACTCCAAAATGGAACTTCAGCTGCTTCACATACCTGCTCACCTCCCCGCTTGAAAGCCCCTCAGAACGGGTATCATATATCATATGTATATTCCTTGCCCTGCAGATGCTCCTGTAGAAATGGTAGGCTGCAATGCCGTCCTGCAGTTCGTAGGTAGGGAGCCCGAAACCCACCCTCAGGTTGTAAGGTATTATTGAATTGCCCACATTTGAAGATGGGAACTTCCCTTCATTTGCCGACACTATTATCACATTGTCAAAATCCAGCGCCCTGGTCTCGAGGGTTCCCATTATCTGAAGCCCTTTAAGCGGCTCTCCTTTAAACGGTACCACTATGCCGTTGCACAACTGGTCTACAAGTTTGAGGCATGTCCTTGTCTCCATAGGAATATTCAGATTCTGCAATCTCTTCACCCTCTGGTGATACTGGCAAATGAACTCCCTGTCCCAGCTCTCCAGCACGGTATCCAGGTACTCCAGCACAGACGCCATGTAGGCAAGCATCTGCCCGCTCCCCTCCACCGGTACCAGCACCTGTGCCAGCAGCCCGTCAATATCTTCAAGCACAGCAGAATCTGCTGCCACATATATCATGTTGCCTTCAAGCACCTTCCTCTTTATCTCTGCCCCCTTTTCTGCGCAAAGCCTTTTCGTATACTCATGCGAAAGGATATCCAGCAGCGACTTGTGGTAGAACAGCCACTTTCCCCCCTTCATCCTCACATCCTGCTGCAACTGCTTCACAAGATTCATGAAAGAGGCCAATGATGTGGCCCCTATAGGGTATCCCATAGTAACATTTATGGACTTGAACTTTTCCGGAATGGAATTGAGCACCGGCAGAAGAAGGTTCTCGTCGGGAAGAACAATTGCCGTAGAGAAAGCCTGCTCATCTGCCACTGCCTCACCAGGGAAAAGTTTTTCAAGGATATCTGCAACCACAAAAGCCTGTCCTGTTCCCGACGGTGATGCATATACATTGAAACTCTGCTGCCCTACCTCAAGGGCTCCCCCTTCCAGTTCATACCTTGAAGGGAACTCCTTTACAAGGGAACTGATTATTTCCGATGCGCCGTTGCTCCTGTCTGTAAGCATGCTGCCATAGAAATCCCAATAGAAATCCCCTTTGCCGGAATCCCTGAGATACTGCATCACCCTCCTCTCACACATGTTGGGAGCATTGAACCCAATAAATACTGTTTTCTTTTCAAAAACAATGTTATCCACCTGGCAGGCCACCTTACGGTATATCTGCCCCTCATAACCTATACCCCTGGCCTGCAGTGCCGCATTGAAATTCAGATACAGCTCATGCATCATCCCCCAGATTGAGGAGAACAGCTCCTTCTTGCTTCCAAGGGTTCCACCTTTAAGATAATTCTGCCAGAAGGCCTTTACCGCATCAAACTGGTTCTTGCTAAGATATGAGAAATCACTTTCAATCTCCTTAAGGTCCTTTATGTTGGTGAACAGCTGGCGTGCATCGGTGAGATACTTGTCTATATCATTGAAATCCTTCAGGATGGCGTCGCCCCAGTGGACAAACTCATCAAATGTATCCTTGCCGCTTGCCTGATCATAACCTGTACCGCGGTACTTTATTGCAATATACTCCTTGTAGAGGATGTACAGCTGCTCCACAGGATCTGCCGGAAGCAGGTCCGCCAACTCCACAAACAGCCCGTTGATTGTAACAATCTGGGGTGAAAACATGGGCTTGCCCCATCTCTTTCCATACTCCTGCCCAAGAAACTTCTGAAAGAACTTCATTGATCGCCTGTTGGGCAACACAAACCTGCACTCCAAATCATCATTGGCAACAAAAGCGGCAGCCACCTGCCTCAAAAACTGGTTCTCCATATCTCTACTGCAAATTAGCTCAATTCCTTAACTTTATTCTTCTCCCCAACAACCCATACCGTATCTCCAGCCTGAATTGTAGTGGCAGAGGTTGTACGTATGAAAGTATTGCTCTCTTCCCCCTCCAGACCTACAAGCAGCACTCCAAACTTCTCCCTTATATTGGTAATATTTCCATTTTCCCCTACCATAGGTGATGTATCACCCAAGGTTATCTGGAACAGTTCCATCTCCGTATGGCTCCACTCCCTCGGCTGTACAGTCTCTTCCGCTGCCTCCTTGAACTCCATTATCTGACGGTCGGTGCCCAGAATTATAAGGATATCCATCGGGAAGATTATCTCTGAATTTACAGGGAGGTCTATTGTTCCCAGTCCACGTACCATCTGGATTACCAATGCCCCCGTCTGCTTGCTCTTGTGGATCTGTGATATTGACTTGCCGGCCATGAATGAATTGGGTTCCACCTCAACTTTCTCTATATGTATCTCATCTGCCAGCTCCCTTGGAAGTATGAGTGAGCGTCGCCCTCCCTCACTGTTGAGATTGGTAAGGAACCTGTTCTCTATTCTGGCATAATACTCCTTAATCTTCTTGGATACCAGCACCACGGAAATTATCATTGCGCACAAGGTAAGCGCGGCTCCGTATCCCAATGAAAAATAGAATGAAGATGTGATTGAGATGGCAATTATGGCAATCAGATATTTCAATATCATCATGAACAGAAGCGGTCCGCGGGCAAACTTCTGGTCTTGCCATATCCTGTCAAATGCACCGTCCGAATCCTTGCGTTTGAGGAGTCCCCACAGGAACGGAAGCATTGCCATAAGGTTGATCATGAATGAAATCACCCTCACATGCCTGAACTCTCCAAAGAAATTCACAATCACCGGATAAATCATCTGGGTAAACAGAAGGTTCACAAACAGAAGCCATCCGATGTATATGAAAAGCCTCATGGCATAAGACTTGAGCAGTTTGTTCCACTCCCCCTCCTTATCAAGGGTCTTCCTGCCGGTTCCCAGTCTCTCAATAACCGTACGCCACTGCGGCTTAACATTATTGTAGATGAGATTGTACAGCGGCTCTCCCAACTTTATCCAATAAGGGGTAATGAAGGTTGTAATGATTGATACAGTTACAATTACCGGATAGAGATGTTCCGGCAACACTTTATTGTCCAACCCCAACTGCACAATGATGAATGAGAACTCTCCAATCTGGCACAGGCATATTCCCGACAGTATGGCATTCTTGAGTGTCTGCCCGGAGAAAAGGAGTCCCAATGTGGCAGCCAGCGGTTTGGCAGTAATGATAACAGCGGAGATAAGGAGAATCTGCGGCCAGTAATTGATGATTGCCGAAGGATCTACCATCATTCCCACAGATACAAAGAAGATTGCACCAAAGAAATCCTTGATAGGCTTTGTAAGCTTTACAATCTTCTCGCTGTGCATTGTACCGCTGAGGATAGAGCCCATTACAAAGGCACCAAGCGCCTCTGAGATTCCAGCTTTGATGGTAATGACCACCATCATAAAACACAAGCCCAGAGATACAACAATCAATGTCTCTCCAGTAAGATAGTTCTTTATCTTCCTGAAAATTGAAGGGATAAAATAGATACCTCCTGTAAACCACAGAAGCAGGAACAATGCCAGGTGTGTGATATTGTCTGCGAGCTCTATTCCGTCAAACCCCTTGCTCAACGCAAGTGCCGGAAGGAGCACCAGGATAAGGATGGCCACCATATCCTCCACAACAAGGGCTCCAAACACCATCTGTGTAAATTTCTTGTTCTTCACCCCCATATCATCAAACGCCTTTATGATGATTGATGTTGATGAAATGCTGAGCATACCGCCCAGGAACATTGAAGTTACCCAATCCCAGTCAAGCATTCTGCCTACAAAGAAGCCCATACAGAACATCATCACCACCTCCGTAAAAACGGTAATGAACCCCGAGCCTCCAACCTTCTTGAGTTTCTTGAAATTGAACTCCAGACCAAGTCCGAACAAGAGGAAAATCACACCTATCTTTCCCCAAAAATCAACACTCTCCACCTCTGCCACGGTTGGGAGGAAAGAGATGTGAGGACCGGCAAAAATGCCGGCAACAATATAACCAAGCACTACAGGTTGCTTGAGTTTCTTAAAAAGTATGGTCACCACTCCGGCAACCATAAGTATCAGCGCCAAATCAGACAGAAGTGCATTCATCCTATTCCACCTCCCAATTATCTATTCCACTTTCAATTGCGAGACATTATCCAGCTTCTGGATAAACACAAACAGCCCGCTCTGCTCCCTGTGACCCTTCACTTTCATTACAATCTCCGCTTTGTACATCATTACTCCTCCAATGGATTCCTCTGCGGCATTATACTGCACAAGATGGTATTTTTTTGTATGGATCTCCTCAACCACCTTCTCAAGGTTTGCCTTGTCGGATGTATAGAAAGTGATTGATATTGAACTCAGCCCAATCTTGCCGAACGCCAGTGTAAGCACCTCAAGCCCAATGAGCACCAGAATGGTTGCCGCCACACCGAGGAAATACATTCCTCCCCCTATTGCCATTCCTATGCCGGCAGTTGCCCACATTCCGGCAGCCGTTGTAAGGCCACGGATAAACTGCTTATGGAAAATGATTGTCCCTGCACCAAGAAAGCCTATTCCGCTCACAATCTGCGCAGCAACACGTGCTCCGTCATAATTGGCTCCATTTGCCTTAACTATATCTGCAAAACCGTACTGCGAAATTATCATGAACAGGGCACTCCCCAGGCATACCAGGAAATGGGTTCTGAACCCCGCCTCCTTGGCACGGTACTCCCTGTCAAGTCCTATGATTGCCCCCAGCGACCCGGCCAGCAACAACCTCATTGCAAATATCCATTCCATAAATCACCAATTTAAATAAAAACTCCTTTTCCGGCATCCGGCAACCCTATCCACAAAAGGGGCAACTTTATTCAAGCTACCCCTTTTTATACTTTTCTCAAGCAAAAATATTACAATCTTGCCCTGATAGCTTTAGATGCCTCCTCGTAGCCAGGTTTGTCCAAAAGGGCAAACATGTTCTTCTTGTAATCCTCAACACCCGGCTGGTTGAAAGGATTCACGCCCAGCATATATCCGCTGATACCGCAGGCAATCTCAAACATGTAGAACAACTGTCCAAGGTTATACTCGTCAATCTGCTCAATCTCAATCTCAAAGTTAGGAACTCCGCCATCTGTATGCGCAAGACGGGTACCCAACTGGGCCATCTTGTTAACCTCCTCAACACGTTTGCCGGCAAGGAAGTTCAAACCGTCAAGATTCTGCTCATCACTCTCAATAGTAACAGTGTGGTAAGCTTTCTTAACAAGAACGTTGGTCTCAAACAAAGTTCTCTCACCGTCCTGGATATACTGTCCCATTGAGTGAAGGTCTGTAGAGAAGTTTACAGAAGCAGGGAAAATACCTTTGCCGTCCTTACCCTCGCTCTCTCCGTAAAGCTGTTTCCACCACTCGCCCAAATACTGCAGTTTAGGATTGTAGTTTACAAGGATCTCTATTTTCTTGCCAAGTGAATAAGCTGCATTACGTGCTGCCGCATAAAGGATTGCAGGGTTGGTTGCCTCTTTCTTTGCGCAAATCTCCTGCATATCTTTTGCACCCTGTACAAGCGCCTTGATATCAAAACCTGCCACTGCAATAGGAAGAAGTCCTACTGGGGTAAGTACTGAGAAACGGCCTCCAACGTTGTCGGGAATAATGAAAGTTGTATAACCCTCCTGGTTTGCCAAAGTTCTCAATGCACCTTTTGATGCATCTGTAATTGCAACAATCCTCTCCTTGCAGATCTCCTTGCCGAATCTCTTCTCCATATTCTCCTTAAGGATACGGAAAGCAATTGCAGGCTCAGTGGTAGTACCTGATTTTGAAATAACTATAGTTGCATAAGTTCTGTTTGAAAGGAACTCCAGAAGCTCTCCGGTATAATCCTCAGAAATGTTGTGTCCAGCAAAAACCACCTGCGGATGGGTATTTGGCATGCTCGCTGCAAAAGTGTGTGAAAGTGCCTCAATTGCACATTTTGCACCAAGATATGAACCACCGATACCAACAACCACAACTACATCCACCTTTCCAATCCATCTCTTTACAATGCTGTTGCATGCATCAATAAGATTGTTGTCAATCTCTGAAGGAAGGTTTACCCAACCAAGGAAATCATTTCCTGCTCCATTACCTGCAAGAACTGTATCCAATCCTGTATAAGCTTTCTCTATCTGCTCATTGAGCAACGCCTCTGAAATGAAGCCTTCAGCTGCTTTTAAATTAATTGAAACCATTATATTATTGTTTTTTTATTTTTCTTCCCGATAATTCTAGAACAATTCTTCTGTCAACTGTTTGATCACAAACGGAGGATACCTCTCCTCATAAAGTATAAGATATACCGCCTCAGCAATAGGCATGTCAATCCTGTACTCCTTGTTTATCTCATGGATGCACTTGCTGGCATAATAGCCTTCAGCAACCATAGTCATCTCCACCTGCGCACTCTTTACGGAATATCCCTTTCCAATCATGTTTCCGAAAGTACGGTTACGGCTGAACTGTGAGTAGCCGGTAACAAGAAGGTCTCCAAGATATGCCGCCGATTTCACCACCCTGTTGGAATCAGGATGTGTAGCATTGAGGAATGTTGCAAGCTCATTGAAAGCATTGGTCATGAGCACCGCCATAAAGTTGTCTCCATAGCCCAGACCATGACAGATGCCAGCTGCAATTGCATAGATATTCTTAAGGGCTGCAGCAAACTCAACTCCATAGATATCTGTGCTTGGAGTGGTCTTTATGTATTTGCACGCAAAAACATCACACAAAGCCCTTGCAACCTCAATATGCTTGCTGGTAAGGGTAAGGTATGATAACCTCTCCATTGAAACCTCCTCCGCATGACAAGGCCCGCTGATGATACCTATCCTGTCAAACGGAACATTATGTACCTGATTGAAATACTCCGCAATGGTAAGATTGCTCTCGGCCACAAAGCCCTTTATTGCAGAGATAATGAATTTGTTCTCAAGAGAACCTGTAAAGTTTGCCATCACACCCATAAAATAGGCAGAAGGAACGGCAAACACAAGCACATCCGCGCTCTCTATCACCTCATTGATATCTGTACTCATATTCAACCTGGTTGGGTCCAGCAGTACAGACTGCAGATATGATCTGCTATGGTGGTTTTCTCTAATGTTGTCTATATTCTTTTGGCTTCGCATGAACCACGATATGCTCTGCTGGTGGTTCAGAAGAAGTTTCACAAGGGCCGTTGCCCAACTTCCGCTGCCAATCATGGCATATCTCAGATTATCACGCTCAAAAAATGTAATCATAACATATACTTTTGTACAAAGGACAAATATAACCTTTTTGCCTGAGAATGAAAAGAATTTGCCCTTTATTTTCCCGACAGTTTATCAACACTCCCACCGCCCCTAGAGCAACTGCTCCGGAGCAGCCTCATATCCCAAATCAGCCTTAAGCTCCTGTGAAAGTGCTGCCTCAACCGCAAGTTTATCACACCTCTCATTCTCCGGATGTCCGGCATGCCCCTTTATCCAGAAAAACCGCACCTGATGCTTTCTGTAAATTTGCAGAAACCTCTCCCACAAATCGGCATTCTTCTGTTTGTGAAGCCCTTTCTTCAGCCACCCCTGGATCCATCCTTCATTTACAGCCTTTACAACATATGAAGAATCAGAATAGACATTCACCTGTGCATTGGGTCTCTTTATTGCTTCAAGTCCAATTATCACAGCCAGCAGCTCCATACGGTTGTTGGTAGTACACCTGAACCCCTCACTGATCTCCTTCCTGTGAGGGCCACAAGAAAGGACAACCCCATAGCCACCAGGGCCGGGGTTACCTCTAGATGATCCGTCAGTATAGAGATTTATTGGCTCCATTATGCAATCACTGGTTTGCCAGGCCTTTCTTTCTGTGGTGCCTCAAACTCTTTTACCTTCAAAGGGTTTGCATGCATCTGCGCATATTTCTCCCTGTTTCTCACCACATCAATAGCCAAATATATTGAGCTGATCATAGACTGCGGATTGGCCTTGTTCTGTCCGGCAAGATCGAACGCAGTTCCATGGTCTGGAGATGTCCTTACAATTGGCAGGCCTGCGGTAAAATTGACACCGCTGTCAAATGCAAGCGACTTAAACGGAATAAGCCCCTGGTCGTGATACATTGAAAGGACAGCATCAAACTTGTACTGCATGTTCACTCCAAAGAAACCGTCGGGAGGATATGGACCATAAGCAAGGATACCCTGCTCCTGTGCCATCTTTATCGCAGGAGATATGATATTGATCTCCTCATCGCCCATAAGACCCTTGTCTCCCGAGTGAGGATTAAGGCCCAAAACAGCAAGTTTAGGCTTTACAATATTGAAATCCTTCATAAGGGAATCATTCATAATCTTAAGCTTGCTTACAATCAGTTCAGGGCTCAAAGCCTGGGAAACTTTTGAAAGGGCAATATGACCGGTAGCCACTCCAACTCTCATCTGGTCTGAACAAAGGAACATAAGACCATCCTCCGCTCCAAACTGGCTTACAAGATACTCTGTATGTCCGGCATACTTGAATGTCTCCTCATTCACGAGATACTTATTGAAAGGAGCAGTTACAATTGCATCCAGATGCCCTGCCTTAATCTCCTCAACCGCCTTCTCAAGGGAAAGGATTGCAGCCTTTGCACCATCAGCAGTAGTCTGACCCGGCTCAATCTGAAGATTGTCGGGAAGACAGTTCACAATATTCACCCTTTTTGGATGGGCATCTTTTGCCGATGAAATTACATTTGTGTTAATATTCTCTGTTTCAGGGATATCCTTTCTGTACATTCCAAAGAACTTGGACGAACCGTACACCACCGGAGTGCATATCTCCAAGATTCTGGCATCAGACAATGCCTTGATTATCACCTCATATCCTATACCGTTGGTATCCCCCTGTGTTATTCCTATAGTTATCTTGCGTGTCATAAAAATCAAATTAAAACTTTGCAAGATAATAAAATTTGAGGAATTTTCCCATAATTATTTTTGTTCAATCTGCAGCCATTTCCAGTACATAATTACTCTTGCCGCAAAATATCCAGGAAACACCCCCAAAACCAGGACAAAATCCCCCCGCAGCAGCAAAACATCCCGGAAATAGCACCGAAACCAGGACAAACCGCCACCGCAGAAAGAAAATGTCCCGGAAATAGCACCGAAACCAGGACAAACCGCCACCGCAAAAAGAAAATGTCCCGGAAACACCCCAAAAACCAGGACAAAATCCCCCGCAGCAGCAAAACATCCCGAAAATAGCCACAAAACCAGGAGGAAATGCATCTTCACACAAAAAAAGGTGACCGGAATGTCACCTTACGGCCTTTAACTGATCTGGGAATAGTCCGTTGGGGCCTTCCCGTCTTTTTTCAACGCATCCAGTTGGGTGCGGAGAAGGGCATTTGCCGGATGCTGTATCAGGGGATCTGATTCCAGTACCGCAAGAGCCAGCTGGCGGGCATCCTCAAGAATTTGGGAATCCTTGGCAAGGTTGGAGATATGGAGATCCATTGCAAGTCCGCTCTGGCTGGTACCCTCAAGATCGCCGGGACCACGCATGCGCAAATCGGCCTCTGCAAGCTCAAAACCATCATTCGTCTGGCACATCAGGTCTATCCTCTGGCGGCTCTCCTTGCTCACTTTGTAGCCGGTCATGAGGATACAGTAAGATTTTTCGCTGCCTCGCCCAACTCGCCCACGCAACTGGTGCAGCTGGCTAAGGCCAAAGCGCTCAGCGCTCTCAATAATCATAACGGAAGCATTTGGCACATTCACACCCACCTCAATTACCGATGTTGCCACAAGGATATGGGCACGCCCCTGGGCAAACAGGTTCATATCGTGCTGCTTGTCCTCGTTCTTCTGCTTGCCGTGCACAACGGCAGTAATGTATTTTGGTGCAGGGAACTCCTGTATTATGGTCTCGTATCCCTCCTGAAGGTTCTTGTAATCCATCTTCTCGCTCTCCTTAATGAGAGGATACACCACAAAGATCTGTCTTCCCGCAGCTATCTGCTCCTTCATGAATGCGAATATGCGTCCCCTCTGGTTCTCTGTAGCATGGATGGTCTGCACCGGTTTTCTGCCCGGAGGAAGTTCATCCAGCACAGAAACATCAAGGTCTCCATACAGGGTCATTGCCAATGTACGTGGTATAGGGGTAGCGGTCATCACCAGCACATGAGGTGGAACGGCCGATTTGTCCCATAGACGGGAACGTTGTTCCACTCCAAAGCGGTGCTGCTCATCAATCACTGCCAGTCCAAGGTTCTTAAATACCACCACCTCCTCAATAAGGGCATGGGTTCCAACCAATATCTTTATCTCTCCAGCGGCCAGTGCCGGCAGGAGTTCTTTTCTCTCTTTAGTCTTTGTACTTCCCGTAAGGAGTGCAACAGATACTCCCGTTGGGGCAAGCAACTCAGAAATCCCCTTAAAATGCTGCTGTGCAAGCACCTCGGTAGGGGCCATAATGCAGGCCTGATACCCGTTGTCAACAGCCAGGAGTGAACACAGCACCGCCACCAGAGTCTTGCCGCTTCCCACATCTCCCTGCAGCAGGCGGTTCATCTGTTTGCCGCTCTTCATATCTGCATGCATCTCCTTTATCACCCTTTTCTGCGCCCCTGTAAGCGGGTAAGGGAGAGAAGAATAGCACTTGTTGAACGCCTCTCCCACCTTTGGCATAAGGATACCCCCTTCATTGCGCATGCGGATGCTCTTCTGTTTCAGAAGCCCCAGTTGCAGATAGAAAAGTTCCTCAAATTTCAATCTGTGCTGCGCGCGCGCCAAAGTGGCATTATCGGTAGGGAAATGGATATTCCGCAAAGCCTCCTGCAAGGTACACAGTCCTTTCTTCTGAATTATATAAGGAGGAAGGCTGTCGGGAATAGAATTCAGATACTTCTCCAGGATTGTAAGCTGGAACTTTGAAATCTGCTTGTTGCCTATGCCGCTGTTCTTGAGCTTCTCGGTGCTGGGATATACCCCCATCATGGAGCTGCCGCCATACATTATCTCATCCGTAGGAAGGTTCAGCTCGGGATGCACCATATTTATCACCCCATTGAACTCAGACGGTTTTCCAAATGCAATATACTCCTGCCCCACCTTAATCTTCTCCTGAATCCACTTCACTCCTTTAAAAAACACCAGCTCAATACGTCCTGTAGGATCCTGGAGCACAGCCACAAAGCGTTTGCTCTTTGGAGAATCACCAGCCATTGCGGCACTCACAATCTTCCCCCTCACCTGAATATACGCCATAGTGGGCTGCAGCTCCCGTATGGTATACACCTTGCTGCGGTCTATATACCGGAACGGGAAAAAGTACAGCAAATCCCTGAACGTGGAAATCCCCAGTTCCTTCTCCAGCAGTTCAGCCCTCTTGGGACCAATTCCAGTCAAAAATTTTATTTCAGTATCAAGAACACCCATAATTCTCTGCCCCTACAGACATTTTTTCTTCCCGACAAATATTTCATTCTCCCCAGCAGACATTTCTTTTTCCCTGCAGGATTATTTCTCAAAACTCCTCAACATATCCAGCTCCTGTGCCCAAATATCGGGATCAGGGGTCTCCAGAATAAGAGGAATTCCATCAAAACGGGAATCCTTCATAATCATCTCAAACGGCACCATACCAAGCACTCCGTTGCCAAGGGTACTATGACGGTCAACTTTGCTGGCAAGCGGCTTCATTGCATCGTTGAGGTGCATTCCCTTAAGGTATTTGAATCCAATCACATTCTCAAAATGCTCAAACACCTGAGTGAATCCAAGTTCTGTTGAAAGGTCGTATCCCGCTGCAAAACTGTGGCAGGTATCAATACACACACCCACACGGCTCTTGTCCTCAACCTGCTCAATAATCTGGGCAATCTGCTCAAATGTATACCCCAAATTGCTCCCCTGACCTGCTGTATTCTCAATCACAGCTGTAACACCCTCCGTTTTATCCAGCGCAAGATTGATTGAATGGGCAATTGTTGCCAGGCACTCATCAACAGAAATCTCCTTCAGGTGACTGCCCGGATGGAAATTCAGCCTGTCCAGGCCAAGCTGCTCACAGCGGTGCATCTCATCTATGAATGCCGCACGTGATTTCTGCAGCCCCTCCTCTCTTGGACTTCCCAAATTGATCAGATAACTATCATGCGGAAGAATCTGTGCCGCAGTATAGCCGAACTTAGCGCAATTCTCCCTGAACAGCCCTATCTCCTCATCAGTAAGGGGTTTTGCCACCCACTGCTTCTGGTTCTTTGTAAACAATGCAAAAGCAGTTGCCCCAATATTGTGTGCATTAACCGGTGCATTCCACACCCCTCCGCTTGCACTCACATGTGCTCCTATATATTTCATAATGATATCTCCTGTTTTTTTCGCTAATTTAAGAAATTTAGTTAACTTGGCACAATAAAATAATCACATAACACTTAATACTATGAACGAATTCAAGATGTATTTTCTTGATGTAATCAAGAACAAATACGCTTCATTCAATGGCAGGGCCCGCAGATCCGAGTTCTGGTTCTTCAGCCTGTTTTACGCAATAATAAACACTGTTTTAGGACTTATATGGGATCCGCTTACATGGATATTTTGCATTGCCACCATTATTCCAGGCTTTGCAATCACAGCACGCAGACTACATGATATCAACAAGAGCGGATGGTGCCAGTTGCTTTTCTTGATCCCAATAGTAAACATCGTACTTATTATCCTATGGCTTTGCAAAGCGGGTAACACCGGAGCAAACCAGTACGGAGAAGATCCAAAAGCATAATCCTACAACAATACAAACAGGGGCTGACTCAAAAGCCCCTCTCAAAAGAAATATACCCCCGCCAGAAGTCTATCTGACGGGGGTACTCATTCATAAAGGCTACATTTGAATAGGCCTCTTTTATACACCCTCCAATTGCCCATTAAGACTTCCTGCAAAAAGCTGCACACTCTTCCTGCAATTCACCGTGGGCAACCATATACCACTGAAGCATCTGTAACCAATATGCATGCACACGATGCAACAAATTTGTTCTGCCGTGGGCGCTATCCCCTCTCAGAAAGTACTCCCGACAGGGTCTCTGCCCACGGTGAATTGCAGGAATCATTCCCGGCCCCTGGGCACATTTCACCATGTATTTGTGCCCACAGGCAACTATTCCCGTCTACCGGGCACATTTCACCACACATTTGTGCCAACAGCAGTACCGGTGGGCACATATATGGCGTATTTTGTGCCCACAGGCAACTATTATCGACAGTTGGGCATGTTCCTCCGTGTATATGTGCCCGCAGTAGTGATACCGGGCACATATAAGGCATATTTTGTGCCCGCAGACAGCTTTTTCCCGGCACCGGGCATGTATGGGGTATTTTTTCATCCAGCATCCATAAAACATACACCTGTCGGGAAGAGGAATAAAAAAAGCGGGCACCCCCCACAAGGGCACCCGCCTATCATGTTTCAAATAAGATTACTTCTTGAAAGTATCCTTCAAACCGGTTGTCTTGTTGAAGACAAACTTCTCTGGAGTTGAGTCCTGGTCTTTTACAAAGTAACCTAGACGCTCAAACTGAACTGCAATGCCGCTGTTGTCCTCAAGCAATGCAGGCTCTGCGTAACCGGTAATGATGTTCATTGAATCAGGATTCAAGTAATCCTTGTAGTCTGTACCCTCAGGAATTGCATCCATGAACGGCTCTGTGAACAGACGGTCTACAAGTCTCACCTCCACCTCTTTAGCTTCTGAACAAGCTACCCAGTGGATAGTACCCTTAACTGAACGCCACTCGCCTGCGCCAGGTTTGCTGGTAGGATCGTATGTACAGCGGATCTCAACAATGTTGCCGTTCTCATCCTTTACAACCTCCTCACATTTGATGATGTAGGTGTATTTCATACGAACCTCTCCACCCGGTTTCAAGCGGAAATATTTCTTAGGCGGCTCCTCCATAAAGTCGTCACGCTCAATGTAAAGTTCCTTTGCAAACTTCACTGTACGTTTTGGACCGTCGGGATCTGCAGGGTTAAGAGGTGCCTGGAACTCCTCAACTTTGCCGTCCTCCCAGTTGGTGATAACAAGCTTGATAGGGTCAAGCACTGTCATATATCTGTTTGCGCGCTTGTTCAAATCCTCCCTTACGCACCACTCAAGCAATGAAAGGTCAATTGTGTTGTCACGTTTTGCAACACCCACTTTCTCTGCAAACAGACGGATACTCTCAGGGGTATAACCTCTACGGCGGATACCGCATATGGTTGGCATACGAGGGTCATCCCAGCCGCGTACGTAGTTGTTCTTCACAAGCTCAAGAAGCTTGCGCTTGCTCATTACAGTGTAAGTAAGGTTCAGGCGGGCAAACTCGTACTGGTGAGAAGGGAAAATCTCTAGTTTCTCAATGAACCAGTCGTACAAAGGACGGTGCACATCAAACTCAAGTGTACAGATTGAGTGTGTGATACCCTCAATTGAATCGCTCTGTCCGTGAGCATAGTCGTACATTGGGTAGATGCACCACTTGTCACCTGTTCTATGGTGGTGTGAATAGTTGATTCTGTACATAAGAGGATCCCTGAACATCATGTTAGGGTGTGCCATATCAATCTTTGCACGCAACACCTTCTCTCCCTCCTTGTATTTGCCCTGACGCATCTCCTCAAACAGCCTCAAGTTCTCCTCAACGCTACGGTCCCTGTAAGGGCTGTTGATACCCGGCTGGTTAACGGTACCGCGAGTAGCCCTGATCTCCTCCTGGCTCTGGTCATCAACATATGCAAGACCCTTTTTGATAAGCTCCTGTGCCCAAACATACAACTGCTCAAAATAATCTGAAGCATAAAACTCGTTGGCCCACTCAAAGCCAAGCCATTTCACATCCTGCTTGATTGAATCAACATACTCAACATCCTCTTTGGTAGGGTTGGTATCATCAAAACGGATGTTTGTCTTTCCGCCATATTTCTTTGCAAGACCAAAGTTAAGGCAGATACTCTTTGCGTGACCTATATGCAAATAACCGTTTGGCTCCGGTGGAAAACGGGTAAGAATGCTCTCATGTTTTCCTGTTGCCAAATCGTTTTCAACAATCTCTTCAATAAAGTTCAACTGACGCTCCTGCGCCACCTCGTTTTTAACTTCTTCCATAGTAGTAAAAATTAACAAGCAAATATAGTAAAATATCCTTACATTTGCAGAAAATAAGATTTCAATGGTAAGATCAATGACAGGCTACGGAAAGGCAGAATGCCTTCTTCCCGACAGCAAAATAATTATAGAGATCCGTTCCCTCAACGGAAAGAATGCCGACATCAGCATCAAGAGCTCACTTATCCCAAGAGATAAGGAAATGGCTGTAAGACAGCACATAGCAAAAGAGCTCCAGAGAGGAAACATAGACCTTTTTGCAACAATGGAGCAGAACGCAACTGCCCAGGCAAAACAGATTAACAGGGAGATATTTGACAACTACCTTGCCCAGATAAAGGAGCTTGGCTTTACCGAATGTACCGACACCATCCTCCAGACAATCCTGAAAATGCCGGATGTTGTAGATGTAAAGAAGCAGGAGATGACAGAGGAGAGCTGGAACTCCCTTGAACAGGCAATCCACAACGCTGTGGCAGCACTCAATGATTTCCGCGCAAAAGAGGGCGAGATCCTTTACAACGATGTAACCTCCCGCGTAGCACTTATAGAGTCTTTTGTAGCAGAGGTTGAGAAATTTGAGGCAAGCCGCGTTGAGGCTGTAAAAGAGCGCGTCAAAGCCCGCATAGATGAGCTTGGAATCACCCCGGATGCCAACCGCCTTGAGCAGGAGATAGTATTCTATGTGGAGAAGCTGGACATAAACGAGGAGAAAGTACGCCTCCGCCAGCACTGCAAATACTTTATGGAGACCATCAACACAGAGCCATACCCTGGCAAGAAACTCGGTTTCATTGCACAGGAGATGGGCCGCGAGATAAACACCATGGGCTCAAAGGCCAACCATGCCGACATCCAGAAATGGGTTGTACGCATGAAAGACGAACTTGAGAAAATCAAGGAGCAGAGCCTGAATATCTTATAGGGATACATCCAACCCTATAAGATATTCCGCGCCTCTTAGTTTTGTTATCCTGCTGATGGTAGAGGCCCCGCTGAAATAAGTATAATTGTACTCCTTGGTATCAAGCACATTCCTCAGAACTGAATACAATCTGGTTTTCTTTCCCAATTCATACTCCATCCTGAAATCCAGGAACGGCAAGGAAATGTCCTTATATCTGCTGTCATTGGACTTCTGCCAATAATTGTACATCACCCCTTTCAACAAAAGCTTGCGTACAGGATACCAGTTGGCTGTAATCTTTGCAGTTGCGTGGTCTATCCCCCGTGATGACGCCGATTTGAACAGACTGTGGGAATAGGATCCGGAGCAGACAAGAGAAAATTTATCGTCGGGAGTAAATTCCATATCTGCCTCCCCTTTCAGCCCTTCCGTTCCATACCTGTAGAACTCCCCCTGAAGATACTGCTCCTGCCAGTTCCGTGAATACTCAAAACCGCAACGGAACGAAAACACATTTCCAAAGAGTTTTTTCACACTGCCCCTGACAGAAAAATTTCTGTTCCCTCCCCCCTCATCAATATATGTAACAAGAGTATAATCCTGCAGATAAAGTTCGTCTTGAGCTACTGAAGAATAATATTCACCATAATTTACATCTACAGAAGTAAAGAGCATTCTGCGGAAATTGCTGTGCGACAACATCAAGCTGTAATTCTGTGAAACGCTCTCCGGCACCGCATCATACCTATATAGATTCCTGTATCCTGCATAGATGGAACCTTTCCCCATAGTCCCCACACCTCCAACCTTGTTGCCTATATTGGCGCTAGTTCTTAACGTAAGTGTATTGGACAACTGATGCTCCAGGGAAACTATTGGGGAATACATAAAGTGCATCTTTGCATCACCTCCAATGAAATCACCCCTCAGGGCCAACGGAACAGCAATATCCACTTTCATCCCCCTGAACTTCTTATAGTATGAAAAATCGGCATAAGGCTGCACCGAAAAAAGATGCAGATTATTGTACATGGAATCTGTCCGGGGCAAAACCTCAGATTCATAACTGTTGTACTCCGCTTTTAGGCCTGGGGTAAATGTAAACGACCCCTTCCCCACCTTGCGGACAACAGAAGTGTATAAATTTCCCCTCAGATTATCTGTATGGAATTCCTGCACAACCCTGTCCGTTCCAAAGAGGGAACTTAAATTGTCGGTAACAACCTCCATACTCTGGTTCTGTCGGGAATAATGCATATCTGCATTAAATTTTCTCACCTTCCCTCCCCTCTTCCCGACAACTGAAAGTTTATCCTCAAAAATGAATTTGGGCAATGAATAATCCTGTACATATCCTCCCGACGAACTGCTTCTCACCGCACCGGCCTCATTAAAATGAGCCTTTACGGAAAAGACATTTTCCAGATACCGTTCCCTGGAATTTGAAGTATATGTCAACTCAGCCTCCAACTGCTTGTCTGTACGCTTGCGCATCATACTGTCCGATATTACAATTGCAGGCTGGTCACCGGGCATGACAACACTCTGAGTAAAGACATCATCCCTCCTTATATCTGTAAAAAGCACCACATTTTCCTTCAATGTTGCATTTTGGGAGAGTTTGTTGAGGTTATTTACAGATAAAGCATTGGACCTGTTGTTATAGTAATAATTTTGAGGCACAGGGAGCATTACAGCACCGGTAGAAAACAGGTCATCCATACCCCCTCCTTGCAAATCTGAAAGTTTGTACCCTCCCGGTTTTAGATTCTGCATTCTGGTCTCAGTTATGATATCTTCTCCGGAATTGTCTGTCTTGGCAATTGCCATTGTCTGGCGGCCGCTTCCAAAATTCATTGCACTGGCTTTCCCCTGATATAAAGAGGGAATGCCGGCAAGGGCACCCAAAGTCCACACCCACCTGTTTTTGGCTTTCTCCTTAAGTTTGATATTGAGTGCTGCCTGATTGCTCTTTTCAATTCCCTCCAGCGCCTTTATGGGTTGGTGCTCATAGTACACACTAACCGCAGAAATATCTGCAGGACGGATATTCTTTATGGCCAGTCCATAGCGCGCTCCCAACAGATCCATATCCTCAATATAAACCTTGTTCACGTTTACACCCTGAACCTTAACCTGCCCTGTTGATGCAACACTTACATGAGGAAGGCGGTTGAGCACCTCCTGCAAGGTATTGTCCTCCTTTCTCACAAATGCAGTGGCATCATAGGTTACGGTATCTCCGGCAACCTTAACCGCCACAGGTTTAACTGTAATTGACGGAAGTTGGAAATTGCTCTCCTCCAATATTACATCCTTTACAAGGGTTGATGCCCCCTTCATATCCACCCTTAAGGTCACCCTCCTGTAACCCATAAGATAATAATCAAGAGAAGTCACCCCCTTTGTTGTTTTCAACTCATAGCGCCCGTCACCTTGTGCTATTGTATAGGAGACAATCCTGTCATTCTCATAAACTGTAACAGTTGCTCCCGGCAAAGGATTCCCGGCAGCATCCGCAATCCTGCCGCTAACCCTTATCTGCGCAAATACAGAGAGACAGAAAAGGGTACAAATCAATGATAAAAGTACTCTTTTCATATTCAGCCATTTATTTTACAAGATACAGAGGTATATAATACTGTTTTGGAAGTGGAGCAGAAGATGATGCGGAAATTGCTCCGCTAAAAGCCATATCAAACTTGTCAAGGTCCGTTTCTGCCAGGCACTCCGCCTTAATCAAAGATTTTATATCCATTGTCTTTACAGGATTATTGTCATCCGGCAAAAACACCAGATATGGTTCTGCCAATTGCCCCACTGACTCGCAACGGAATTTGAAATAACCTTTAGAATCTTTTGCAAAAACTATAAGTCCCGGCAATCCCCACAAAAGCCATGGTCCGTCATTTATAGGAATTTGGGGAGTGTACCATGCCTCCCATACCCTGCCTCCAACTGTAGCAACTGCTTTATGACATAACCACCCTCCTATTGTAAGAGTATCCGGTTGAAGTTCCCACTGAGGCATCTGTAGATCTTCAATTGCCCTATAAAAATGAATAGATAACCTGTTGGTATAATGATATTTCCCCTCAACAAACCTTTTGTCCAAATTCCACTTTAAGCCACTTGGCAAAGGTCTGATTCTTTCAGCCACCTCAGCCCAATGCTCTCCTTGTGCAAACAAAGCTGTTTTAACTGAATCCTTATAGTTGGCAGCCCTACTATAAAAATAAGAATGTCCGCTCTTGCATATATCCAAGTAATAAATATCCTTATAGTATCCAGTCTTGGTAGAATCCTTTTTATACAAATATGAATACTCCGCTCTGTAATGTGCTACATTATCCAATATATCCTGAGCAAAAGAACATAGTGGCACAATCATCAATACTAAAGCTATATATATCCGTTTCATATCTCCACCTGTTAAAAATTCTGCCATCTTCATTATCAACTTCCACAAACTAATAAAGATGGCAGAATAAGTTTATACTAACTATGGTTGAATGCTATCATTATCCTCTACCGGTACTTTATTTTGAGGACAATATTTAGCCTCAAGTTCTTCTAGCATATCAGCGCACTGTTCATCTGTCAGTTCATATGGAAAAGTCCTGTAAACTATTTGGCCGCATGATGTTATCCATGAATAATGGTATTCTTTTGGATCATCTGAGAATGATGGGATTGACATACCCAAAATAAACAACCCCAAAAACAAAATTGATAAAATTTTTTCATAGTCGGTAATCTTTTTAGTTAATAACTTACTTTCAAAGGTTGCTGAGGATGAAAAAGTGGAAGTTATCTCAACTCGCTTGCAATATAACAATATTTACATTAAAAAACAACTATCCAATAAATTATTTTACAAGATATAAAGGGATATAATACCTTTGGGGAATTGGTGGCCCTTGCATTTCTCCAAAACCATAGACAGACATAAACTTCTTGGGATCCAATTCATACATTGTTTCAGCCTTAACTGCCCCATCCAAATCCATTGAACGTGTATTATTGTAATCTCCCGACAAGAGAACATAATACGGAGGTGCCAATTCTCCCACATTGTCACAAATAAACTTGAAACACCCTGTAGAATCCTCAGCTTTAAGAATCAAACCTGGTAGTCCCCATAGCAACCAAGGTCCTTCATTTAACTGAATATCTGTAGTATACCACACAATCCACTCCCTACCCCCGGCAACACCTATAGCTTTGTTACATGTAAATCCGTTAAGTATAGTTGTATCGCCCACAATCTCCCATTTTGGGAGTTCCAATTCCCCTATTCCTCTAAATACATCCCAAACAAGTTGTGTATAATACATAACTTTCCTATCTGCATATCTTTTATCAATATACCATACCAGACCTCTTGGCAAAGAACGTATTACCTCACTTGCCTGATATGCATCCATACCCTGAGCCAAAGATGCTTGCTTGACAGAATCCCTATATTGGGTAATCCTACTATAAAAGAACGAATGTCCACTCTTACAAATATCCAAGAAATAAGTATCCATAAGATACCCTGTCTTGGTTGAATCCCTTTTATAATAATATGAATACTCTACTCTGTAAGATGCTTCATTTGAGAGAATTTCTTGTGAATATCCCTTCAAACCTGCAATCACAGCAATAATGAGAATAATGACACCTCTTTTTATATACATAATACAACCCTTTATATGATTATTGAATTTATCACAAATATACCTTGCTATATACTATAAAAATACCCCTTTAAACTGGTGTTTAAAGGGGTTGTCAGATGTATCTTATTTATTCACAATATTATACAAAATCACTGTTTACCTCCATCCCATGAAAAGCGCAATGGCAAAGAACATGTAACAGGAACAGGACTGCCATTTTTCTCTGCCGGGACCCATACTGGAGAGGATGAAATCACTCTTAAAACCTCATTATCCAACAACGGATGAACACTTTTAATGATGGAAGGATGTTCAATCTTACCTTTATCCGTAATTGTAAATGAAACCTGTATTTCTCCTGATATTTTGTTTTCTACAATCTGTTGAGGCAATTTTATTGAAGAAAGTACCCAATCCAAAAAATTTGACATTCCCCCACCTTTGAATGTTGCCGGTTTCATTGTTTTATTAATATTCCTAAAAACAACAGGCATAGTATATGTGACTGACACCTTTTTACCATCCATAATTGCAGGCTCCCATTTAGGAGAAGATGAAACCAGGCGAACAGCTTCAGAATCCAGTGATGGCATAAGTCCATCAAGAATCTTTACATCCCTTACATATCCATCTTCACATACTTTAAAATTAATCACAACACGACCCTCTACCCCTTTTTCCAATGCATCCAAAGGATAGATTATATTATTGGATACCCAAATAGGAAATACTCCCGCATTTTTACCATCGAACTTTGGACCACTTTTTATCTGTGCTAAAGAAGGAATATACAAGAATAACAATATAATAAAAATAAGGATTCTCTTCATTACTGGGCGGTTTTAAAAATTCGTAATCTCTTCATGTAAATATCTCTCATCTCAGATTGTTTAATCTTTGATCTTACCCTATTTCTCACTGTTCTCACAGTATTTGCATTAGCACCCAACAACAGCGCAATCTGTGCATTTGAATAACCGTTTTCCGTCAACAATAGCACAAACTTTTCCTGAACGCTCAATATTGTCAACTGTTTCAAATAAGGATAGGTATTGTAGAAATCTTCATCATTCATTATCTCTACAATCCCATTCTTGTGTTCCCGCTTTACTTGGTCTATCGCATCTTGGAACTCATCATAAATTGATTCCGACAACTTAATGCTTTTATTGGAAATGGCATTAACCCTATCTATAAAATTGGGCATTGCAGCGGCCTGTTTGCTTAATAATTTGTTTGCCAATTGTTCATTCTTTACCCGCATCTTGGCAGATCTGAGAATATAAAAACATGTCGAACCTGCTACAAGAATAATTAAGACAATTGCCCATACAAGAATACTATTGGTCGTCTCAAGTGTATCCATCTTTACGACTAATGCATCCATTTCGTACCTATAAACAAATGCTGGAGAGAGTGTATCCTGTATTGGTTCTATCATTATCTTCAACTGATTTCTTTTATATATTTTGTAAATATAACATCATTTCCTTTACAATATTCCATTTGTAGGGCTGTTATGGAGCAAACGCTCTTAACACTCTGGTATCATTATACTTATGACAGTCTTGTTTACAGGCATATATGCCTAACCCAATCGAGTGAAGGGGACTCAAAAGGGTAAAATCCCGACGAAAACCGTCTTGAGCAGGAGATTGTATTCTACGTGGAGAAACTGGACATAAACGAGGAGAAAGTGCGTCTTCGCCAGCACTGCAAGTATTTCATGGAAACCATCAACTCAGAGCCATATCCGGGCAAGAAACTCGGGTTCATTGCACAGGAGATGGGCCGCGAGATAAACGGCTTATATCATTATGCTGCATATGGTAGCAACCACCCAATAAATGTCTCTGTTCCATAATCATATATAGCTAAAAAGTGCAATATGCAATGTAAGAAACAACAACAGAACTTGTTTCACACCTATTTGATTCTGGATTCTGATTCAGCAACCGCACGTTCCACAAGTCTGCGGGTAGCATCGTTCAACGGAGGCACTGCAGATGGAACCACAAACTTCACATCAGAAGGTTTGTTTCTGTATGCTTGCTTAGCCTCCTCACTTGTAAGAAAATCCAGGTCTACAACATACAACTCTATCATGGAGCGGATAATAATAGGTTTGTCTGACCCCATAGCCATACGGAGGAGTTTTCCTCTACCGTCAGCCTGCATTACCAAACTGGCCTCCATCAAATCCTTGGGAGCATACACACCTTCATCATTCAAAGAATAAGCATGTGTTGTATACAATTGGTTGAACTCCATGGTAAAACCCAAAAGTTTCAAAAAAGCCGGAGACCTTTTATGCTCTTTTGTCCTGGCCAACGCATCCTCTACTATAATAAAAGCTTTATCGTTCTGTTTTTGTATAAGCGACAATCCCGACTTGCCCGACTCCTCATAAAATTTAATTGCCCCACTCTGTTGCTTAAGGGCTTCAGATGCTTTAACCACTTCATTTTTCTGGTCAAAAACATTAAGCAATGAAGGTATTGCATTTTTAGAATTGGCAACAAGGCTATCTTTACCAAAAATCTTGTACCGCGAATAAGAGCGGCTATCAAGAATACGCAAATCTTCAGATCCTCCAAACTTTGCCCCTTTTGAGACAGGAACAAAACGGTCAGCCATATGTTCAATAAAAAATGTTATGGTATCTCTATCGTTATGCATACTGAAATACTCACGTACATAAAAGGACTGCCTAAGGATATTACGTTTGACAGGAACAATTACCACCTCTTCAAGTTCATAAACCATAGGAATCATTTCCCACGCCCTATCTTTCTCCGGTTTTTCCATAACAAGTTGTTCGTAGCCCAAGCAACGGATAGTGACAGGATAAGCAGCAGCGGGCAATTCCGGCAATTTTCCGTCATTCCAGGTCAATCCTATCATGTTCCCTGCAGCATCAAAAATGGAAGCTGCTGAAATTGGAGAACGGTCAGTTGCATCAACAATCCGCTCCTGGGCCCATGCATGAGTACAGAACAGCAGGGCACCAATAAAAATCACAAAAACACTTTTCATTTAAACATCCAATCTTAAATAACAAAGTTACTTGTATATTTCATAATCATCAAACGACAATGTCCTTGTTGTGTCACTACAAGGAATGCTTGACACAGACGCCTCAGCCAATTGCTCAGCGCCAACCCTGCCATCTTTGAAGCCACTCTTGACAAGATTGATGAAAGATATGGTTCTTTCAGGAACTACCTCACAGAATGTATTGGAGTTACTCCAGAAATGATGGAGATCCTGCGTAAACGGTACCTGGAATAACAGTTAATGGCACTCTCTGCTACTTTTCACTGAAATTACTGTAGTATTTACCCCAGGCAGAACTCCTGTAGGCATTGAGACTCCCTGCCGGAACCTTAATTTCAGTGGCAGTGTTCATTTCCACTTTATTGGACATTTCCTTTATTTGCGGCGGCACTGCAGGATCAAAAGAAATGACCTTGAGACTGCACCCGTCAAAAGCATCAGAGAAGACCAGGGAAACATTTTCAGGTATAACAATCTGCCTAAGACTCTTGCAATCATGGAATACTCCAAAATCTATGGTAGCAAGTTGTAAAGGCATTGTTACATCAACCAGTTTCTCACAGGCGGCAAAAGTATAATAGGACAAATGGCGCAATGAAGCCGGCAATTTGGCTGACACAAGATTATAACATCCTGAAAACAGACACATGCCAATACTGTCCACCTTATCTGGAATGGAAACCGACTCCAGCAATGAACACCCCTGAAAAGCCTCTTCGCCAATATATTCCAAAGATTCCGGCAATTGTATATTTTTCAGTTTCCAGCAATTTATAAATGCCCTGGCACCTAAAGATTTCAGATTATCGGGAAGTTTGACATTCTCCAGATTTGAGCAACTGTTGAATATTGACCTTTCTGTCTCAGTTATTCCCGACGGCAGTTCAATTGAAACCAGTGAAGAACAATATGCAAATGCAGCAACACCAATAGAAGTAAGTGTAGACGGCAACCACACCTCTTTTAATGATTCACAATACTGGAAAACTTGATCTCCAATTATTTCAAGTCCTTCAGGCAATTCAATTTTCTCAAGTTCTGTATATGAATGGAAAGCCAAATCTTTTATCTCCCTTATACATGGATGCACCCAGATTGTCTTAACTCCATAGAAAAAGTCACGTCTGAAATCCTCTGTCCCAATATAACTTGTCTCATCACTTAGAATCAAATACCCCTCTCCATTCCTATACTCATTGATTGCCACCTTAACTCCACCCACCTCTGTCACAGATGATAATACTGAACCGTCAAAAGTAGTGTATTTAAAGTACGGGGCAGGTCTCTGTGTAATTGTAACAGTTTCACTCAACGTCATATCTTCAGAAGCAATTGTCACATTTGCAGTTCTTGACTCATTGATGTCATAACTTGCAGCTATTGAAAAATGGATAGTCCCATTTTTGAGGGACTTTACATAATATGGTGTTATCCACTCAGCAGTATCAGGTACAATTACCTTCACATTCTGCAAATTTGTTGACAACTTTATATCAAAAGACTGTCTGGCGCATGAGATGAAGTGTTCTTTGTCTTTCTCATTAATCAGAATGGCTGATGTCATATTTTGTGACACCCGTACAGTTTCTTCAAGTGTACCTGCCTGTATTGTTATTGTACAGGCACGATTGTCATACCCTTTATTCTCTCCGGCACTCACTGTTATAGAGTATTCTCCTGCAGGCCCGTTCCCCATGGATACTTTACACCATGAGTCAGAAACCCTGACAACCCAATCTTTGTTGGTGCTTACATTAAAGGCAGCAGTACCTCCCTCTTCCTGAAATTCAATAACATCTGGCGCAACATTCAAAACTGGCTGCTCTTCCTTGGAACAACCGGCTGCAATAAGCAGAATAAAAAATAAATACAGAATACGTCTCATACCTGTTTGCTTTTTTAAGGGACAATGCTCTATTTGCAAAAGAATCCCTGATAGTATAAAACTATGCAGGGATTCCTGTTTCATGGAGTTTGGATAAAACACACTCCTTGTTCTATGGAGAAGGACTCTACAGACCGCAGATTTCCTTAATCTCACCAACTATTTTCTGAGCAAGTGCATTTGCACTCTCCTCATCCTTGCTCTCGCTGTAGATGCGGATAATTGGCTCTGTGTTTGATTTGCGAAGGTGAACCCACTCTGTAGGGAAATCAATTTTAACGCCATCAATGTCGGCAACCTTCTCAGATGCGTATTTCTCCTTCATCTTAACAAGAACATCGTCTACGTTAATGTCTGGAGTAAGCTCTATCTTGTTCTTTGAGATGAAGTAGCTTGGATACTCTTTCTTAAGCTCGCTTACCTTGCAGCCCTTCTTTGCCAAATGGGTAAGGAACAATGCCACACCTACAAGAGCATCACGGCCATAGTGGAGTTCAGGGTAGATTACACCACCGTTACCCTCACCGCCAATTACAGCATTGGTAGCTTTCATAAGGGTAGTAACGTTCACCTCACCTACTGCAGAAGCGTTGTGCTGCATTCCGTGTTTCTCTGTAACATCCTTCAATGCCCTTGAAGAGCTCAAGTTTGAAACGGTGTTTCCAGGGGTATTTGAAAGCACGTAGTCTGCAACTGCAACCAAAGTGTACTCCTCACCAAACAGCTCGCCTGTCTCGCTTACAAGGGCTAGACGGTCTACATCAGGGTCTACAATAACACCAAGGTCTGCACCGCTCTCCTTAACCACTTTGCAGATCTCTGTAAGGTTTTCAGGAACCGGCTCAGGGTTGTGCGAGAAGTTTCCGGTAGGCTCGCAATAAAGCTTAACCACCTCAACCCCCATTCTCTCCAAAAGTGCAGGAATTACAACGCCGCCAACTGAATCAACAGCATCAACAGCAACCTTGAAGCCCTGTTTCTTCACAAGCTCCGCATCTACCAAAGGCAATGCAAGAACTGCGTCAATGTGCTCAACATCGTAAGGCTCGCGGCTCAACACCTTACCAAGCTCATCAACCTCAACAAAATTGAACTCCTCTTTAACTGCATACTCAAGGATCATTGCACCCTCAGCAGCATTGAGGAACTCACCTCTCTCGTTGAGAAGTTTCAAGGCGTTCCACTGTTTAGGATTATGGCTGGCAGTAAGGATAATACCACCGTCTGCCTTTCTTGCCACAACAGCCATCTCAACTCCAGGAGTTGTACAAAGGCCAACATTTATAACATTCACTCCACAACCCAGCAAAGTTCCCTCCACAAGGTCGTTTACCATTTCTCCCGACAATCGGGCGTCTCTACCCAATACAACTGTAAGTTTTCTGCCAGGATTCTTTCCTGTAAGCCATTTAGCATATGAAGCGGTGAATTTAACTGCATCAAGAGGGGTAAGGTTATCGCCAATGGCGCCTCCAATAGTTCCCCTAATTCCAGAAATTGATTTAATGAGTGTCATATATATTTCTTTAATCTTCTGTTCTATATTTGGAACATGTCCAATATTACATCTGCATTCCTCCGCAAACAGATATGACCTGACCGGTAACATAGCTGCTCAATTCGCTTGCAAGGAAAGTTGCAACGTTGGCAACATCCTTAACATCACCGCCACGGCGTAGAGGAATTTTTGCATTCCAGCTCTCTCTAACCTCCTGCGGCAGCTGTGCGGTCATCTCAGTAACAATGAAACCCGGAGCTATTGCATTTGCCCTGATACCTCTTGAACCCAACTCCTGGGCAATTGATTTGGTAAGGCCAATCATACCTGCTTTAGAAGCCGAATAGTTGCACTGTCCGGCATTTCCGTGAACTCCAACAACAGAGCTCATGTTAATGATGGAACCGCCTCTCTGGCGCAACATCACAGGGGTTACAGCGTGTACAAAGTTGAAAGCAGACTTGAGGTTAACATTAATGATGTCATCCCACTGCTGCTCCGACATTCTCATCATAAGGCCGTCTTTTGTAATTCCGGCATTATTTACAAGGATATCAAGTTTTCCGAACTCCTTAACCACCTGCTCAACTGCAGAATGAGCTGCATCAAAGCTGGCAGCATCAGAAACAATTACAAGGGCCTTTACTCCGCACGCCTCAATACCTTTTCTTGTATCCTCTGAATTCTCGTCAATTTTTCTTACTGTAAACGCAACATCAGCACCCTCTTGCGCAAATTTGAAGGCAACGGCTTTGCCGATTCCCCTTGCAGCACCAGTAATAAGGGCAACTTTTCCCTCCAACAATTTCATATCAATATAGATTATAGGTTAGTTTCCAGTTATTTTTCAACCTCTACAAGTTCAGCCAACAAGTCATACTCATTGGCCCCAACTATGCGGGCAGTTACAAATTTACCAATTAATTCTTCCGGAGCAAATTCTCCAGTGTTTCCAATGAGAATTTCTCCATCCACCTCCGGACTTTCTCCCTGTGAACGGCATACAAGCACCCCGTCATTGTAGGAATCCACTATTACCCTCTCCACAGAACCTACCCGGGTTTCGTTTGACTCAAGCGAAATTCCGCTCTGCAGCTCCATGAGTTCCTCATAGCGTGCCTGCTTGGTACTCTCCCTTACAGTATCCTTGAAGTGAAGTGCTCCGTAAGTTCCCTCCTCTTCCGAGTATGTGAATGCTCCCAACCTGTCAAACCTGTTGCGCGCCACAAATGAAAGCAGCTTGTCAAACTCCCTTCTGTCCTCACCAGGATGTCCTACAATAAGAGTAGTCCTCAAAACTACCCCCGGAACTTTTGCCTTTATCCTGTCAATCACTGCCTGTGTCTGAGGTCCGTCAATGCTGCGGCGCATCATCTTCAGCACTTTTGATGATGAGTGTTGCAAAGGAATATCAATGTACTTGCAGATTTTTGGGTTTGAGGCCATAATCTCCAACACATCGTCGGGAAACTGGTCGGGGTATGAATAGTGAATCCTTATCCACTCAATCCCCTCAATTTCACAAAGTTTTCCAAGGAGTTCACCAAGTGCCCTGCGTTTGTAAAGATCCAGTCCGTAATAAGTTGTATCCTGGGCAATTACAATCAGCTCGCGCACTCCCATTGCGGCAAGGTTGCTGGCCTCCTCCACCAGCTCCTCCATTGGAACTGAAATATGCCTGCCACGGATTCCGGGGATTGCACAGTATGAACATGTGCGGTCACACCCTTCGGAAATCTTAAGGTAAGCGTAATGTTTTGGGGTGGTAAGATATCTCTCCTGCAGCAGGTTCTCCTTCTTCTTCATACCCAAGGCGTGAAGAATGCTGTCCCAGTCAAAGGCTCCAAAGAAGCCGTCAACTTCCGGAATCTCAGCCTCAAGCTCTTCTTTGTATCTTTGTGAAAGACAGCCGAATACAAACACCTGCCCCACATAGCCGCAAGCCTTGGCCTCCACTGCTGCCAAAATGGCCTCAATGGATTCCTCCTTTGCATCTTTGATGAATCCGCAAGTGTTCAGGATTACAGCATCAACCTTGCTCTTCCCGCCCAACACGTGGTCAGAGCCTACAATCTCAACACCCTCGCTGGCCATTTGCCTGAGAAGATGCTCAGAATCAACCCTGTTCTTTGAGCAGCCCAAGGTTACAAGCTGTACCTTTTTAGGTCTGCAGTATTGTATATCCTTACCGTTCATAAAAATTACTCCTCTGTCTGCTCAACCTCTTCAGCATCAAGGTCAACAAAATCCAAAGTTGCGTTATTTTTAAGAATATTGTACCACTCTACAACTTTCTTCATGTGTGATACATAGAATCTGTCCTGGTCGTAATCAGGAAGGACTGCCTCAAACAAAGCTTTAAGCTCCTCAGGTTTGCTTTTTGCAGAAGGTGCATCGTTCTCACCAAGGTGAGCGTGCATTTTCTCAAGAACCGCCTGAAGCCTTACCTCCTCATCATATGTGTAGATTGCAATATCAGCCAAAGATGTCATTCTTGCAGACATAGGGCAACAAGTTCTCTTTTTGGTAGCAAGAGCCTCAACAATAGCACCGTTGGTTGCCTGTGAAATGTACATGTATAAACCTGGCTGTCCGCTGATGGACAAAACTCTTCTCAAATCTGTTTTCATAATTATGATTTATCTTATTCTAGTTAAAACCTCTTTCCTTTTTTATTGTCTCGTATGCGGCAACAATAGCCTTGAATTTCTCCTCTGCCGCCTTTTTCACATCATCTCCCAGTGATTCCACTTTATCGGGATGATGCTTGATTGCCATTTTCTTGTAGGCCTTTTTCACCTCATCATCTGATGCAGAAGGGTCAATCTCCAGCACTTTGTAGGCTGAATTCAGATCCTGTCCCCCAAACATTGCAAGTATGGACTCCGCCTCCTGCGCAGGGATACCAAGATACATGGCCATCTTTTTCAGATCCCCAACCTCGCTATGGCTTATATGGCCGTCTGCATTTGCTATTCCCACAAGATAGTGGAAAAGCTGCAGCCTCTGTGAGGGATTCATGTAAAGTTTTATCTGCGCACAAATTTGCGGCACATCAATATCTTTCTCAAGTGCTGCCTTAAGTATCTGCAGAGCCTGCGGAAGAGCTGCCTCTCCAAAGCTTCTGCGGATGAAATCCTTCACATACTCAAGCTCAGACCTCATGATCTTGCCGTCTGACTTCATTACAGCTGCCGAAAGGACCAGCAACGAAACAAGAAAACTGTTCCTCTGCTCATTTGCAGAAAAACCGCCACCCTGATGTACCCTCTGTGCCTGCTCATTGTCGCCTTCAAACAGAGAACCCAGAAGATACCCGGCAAGTCCACCCAAAGGTCCTCCCAAAGCCCAACCTATAGCTCCTGTTATCCATTTACCTATTCCCATCTCTAAACTGCTTCATTTTATCAATCACGCAGGCAATCTGAGGCAACAGCGCCTGCTTTGAATCTGCAAATATAATAAAATCTGACAAAGCTTCCCTCTGCCCGTCACTCCATTGTTTGGCAATTCTGGCCTCAATCTGCTCCCTGGAAGCATTGTCTCTCTCAATTACCCTCTCTATCCTCAACTCATAAGGTGCAACTACGGTCATAATCTTGTCCGCACACCCCTTCACAAGCGGCGTCTCCAAAAGTATTGCACTCTCAAAAATCACAAACTCAGGTACATTTGTTTCATCCCGACAGATCTCCCCCTTCCAGCGCTCAAAATCTGCCAGCACCGCAGGATGCACGAAACTCTCCACCTTTGCCAGCAGCTCTGTGTCCCCGAAAATTTTTGAGGCTACAACTCCCCTGTCCAGTCTGCCATCCTTGAGGATATCCTCACCAAGCAGGTCTACCATCTGCCCGAGCAGTTTTTTGTCCGTATCATACAGGAGTTTGGCCCTGTCATCAGAGAAATAGACAGGATAGCCCAATTGTTCAAAGATTCTGGAAACGTAGCTTTTGCCGCTACCAATGCCTCCGGTACAGCCCAATGTAAGTACTCTCTTCATCTTTTAAAGGATACATTCAACAAACTTTGGTTCCACTGTCACATTTAGCACCTGCTGCGGAGCCTTTATCAGCCGCAGCTTCACAACATCACTGCGCAGCACATCATCATATTCCACACCTACAGAAAAATCCTGAGACGAAAATCTGAGTCCAGAACCGAACGGCTGCCTATATCTGAGGGTCACCTCCTGTGGAATTACGGCCACATTGGCATATGACGGGGCATCAGTTATTACAACAGGAACCTTTACGGTATTCTCCACAAACCTTACAACCTCGAGGGTATAGAAAACCTCTTCCTCCGAAAACCTCACATCGTTTATCGGGATGAGCTTGGCCACCCCATTGAGGGAGCGTTTCACATCCTTGCCGTTTATTGTCCTTGCCGTTACTGCGCTGATATGGGAAATGACTCCTTCTTCACCGTAGATGAGTATTGAATCAGGTCTGATTGCAATTTCCCCCATAGGCATAAACTGGTCTCCATAGGTTATTGCACTGTGTATCTGCACCGGAACTTTCCTGTTGGACTGTACCGGGAAGTTGAAATAAAGGGTATCAGTTGCAAATGACTCCACTGTGATATCCGAGCCGAGCGCATCCTGAATTGACTGGCGGATATCGTCGGGAAGAAGATAGAACTCATCTTTTCCCTTTGGTGATTTGTGGAAATGTCTTGGATCTACAGATGCCAGGTGCAGCAGATTGTTCCCACTGTTACGGCTGTTCTGCAAAATGTCAAAACCTTTTGATTTGGCACCTATAACAAGCTCGTCCACAGAGATGGCGCTGTTTGTCCTCCCCGGTATGCTTGAGGTCACCTCAACATGGTATCTTATGTAGGAAGAGTAGTTGCGTGAAAGCTTCATCACGCTCCACATGAAAAAAGCAAGGAGAAGGGAGACAGCCAGTATTACCCAGTTTCTCCCCTCTCCTAAATGAATCTTATTTCCCTTGAAAGGCAATTCCATTATAAATGGGATTATTTTACAGGAATATCTGTAACGTCCTTTACAATTGAACCTTTGTCAACTTTAATTTTAACGTTCTGGTCTACTGTCATAAGGATGTAAGAAGGCTGGACCTCAGCAACAACGCCATAAATTCCGCCTACAGTTACAACTTTGTCACCCTTCTGGATAGACTCTCTCCATTTCATGATCTCCTTCTGTTTTTTCTGCTGTGGACGAATCATAAAGAAATACATTACCGCAAAGATAAGTACCATCATAATTAGGAAACTCATGTTTCCTCCCTGCTGTGCAGGCTGCTGCAAAAATACTAGTGTGTTCATTTCTATTCTATTTTCTATTTATCCTGTTTTACTTATGCCGGAGAGATCTACTCAACCAGGCCTCTTCCGCTCTTTACAATCTTGCCATCCTTAACCATCTGCTGAAGGATACGGTCAAGAAGTCCGTTTACAAACACCTTGCTGTTTGGTGTACTGTAGTATTTTGAGATGTCTACAAACTCATTGATGGTAACCTTCAGCGGAATTGACTCAAATGTTACCGCCTCTGTAACACCCATCACAATCAGTGCAAGGTCTGTTGCCACAAGTCTCTCCAAATCCCAGTTTGAAACCATTGAAGAAACAAGCTCCGTATACTCATCATAGTTAACCATCGATTTGGTAAGAAGTTTAAGCGCATACTCCCTGTCATCCTCCTTAAGGAATGTCTTTGGAACCTCAACAACACCTTTTTTTGCGATTGTAGGGATGTTCTTCAATATCACATTCACAACATATGAAAGGTCATCCATCCAATAAAGGCTTATCTCCTCAAGAATATCCTCCAAATGCTCATTGTCCTCAAGCTCCTCCTCATAAATCTTCTTCACAAGATCCATATCCTCCTTGAGCGACCTCTCAGGATTCTCCATGTATGTGGTGTAATAATCCTTTGATACAATTGAAGCAAAAAGTTTCTTGATGAAAGTGTCATACTCGGCCCATCCCAAACCTTTTGTCTGGCATGTATGATTGAATGACGAATCATTCTCAAGTATCTCAATGAACTTGTTCTCAACAAATTTCATATTGGGATTTGCCTCAGCAGCTGTAGGCTGGAATTTCTTCAAGCCAGCATCAATCTTGGCCTGTGCAACTTTTTTCAAAGCACTTGGCAAACCCATCAACAGACAATATAGCTCTACGGTTTTATTGCATGACAATATAAGTTCCTTCTCTGCCTGCATCAAAGAGTCATTCCCCTGCACAACCTTTCCAAAAAGCTCTTTGAACACTTTAACCCTGATTAGTCTTCTATTTAGCATAAATGTTACTTTTTTGAAATATTTTGCAAATATAGTCTATTACCCTCAAAAAAATATTTTATATTTGTAGAACTTTTTAAAATTAACACTAAAAAATTATGTATTTCGAGGATTTTGATAATGCGGGAGCGCAAGAGCGTAATGGTGATGATGTTTTCTCAAAACCAGTAAGAGCGGGTAAGAGAACCTACTTTTTTGATGTTAAAGCAACTAAAGGCAATGATTATTACCTAACCATTACAGAAAGTAAAAGGAGAGTGGACAAGGACGGAAGATTTGTTTATGACAAGCACAAAATTTTCCTATACAAAGAGGACTTTGAGAAGTTCACTGAGGGCCTTGAGGAGGTAATCAAATTCATCAAAGACAAATGTCCAGTAACAGAGAGAGTTTACACAGAGAACGCTGAGGACAAAACATTTTCAGATGTTGATTTTGACCAGTTGTAGAAATTAAATTGTTAACAAACATATTTTAAAAAGTATAACAGCTCCCGGGTGATTGCCCGGGAGTTTTTTTGTGCCGTTCCTACCGGGCCACCTCCCGCACTCCCGTGCGGCTCCAAAGGGAAAATGTCCCGGGAAAAAGGTATTTTCCAGGAGAAACATTCACCGCAGAAGAAGAATGTCCCGGAAATCGCCACGAAACGTGGAGGAAATCACCGCGCAAAGAAAAATGTCCCGGAAAACGCCACAATACGTGGAGGAAATCTTTCCCAGCAGCAAAACATCCTCATTTTACCCCCGAATTGTGGAGGAAATGACCACGCAAAGAAAAATGTCCTGGAAAACGCCACAAAACGTGGAGAAAACACCACCGCAGAATGAAAATGTCCCGAAAATCGCCACAAAATCAGGATAAACATTCACCGCAGAGGAAATATGTCCCGGAAATCGCCACAAAATCAGGAGAAACCATCGCCGCAGAGGAAAAATGTCCCGGAAATCGCCACAAAATCAGGAGAAACCATCGCCGCAGAAGATAAATGTCCCGGAAACCGCCACAAAACCGGGGAAAGGATGTAAGATTTAGCCGTTTAAGTGGTACATTTGTAAACGTTAAAACAGATTAATGAGCATGGAATTATTTTTTGTGATTGGCCTGGTTACCGTTGTTGCAGCAGGCGTGTTGGGATTCATTTTGGGAAAGAAAAGTGTGCAGATTCCAGATGTGCAGGCAAGGCTAATGGAACAGAAACTTATGTTTGAGCAGCAGTTGGCAACAGTAAAGGAGTCGAACGAGAAACAGATAGAAGCCCTCAAACTCATGAACAGGGAGCAGGTGGAAAGCCAGATGAAGCTCATAAGGGAGCAGATGCAGACGACATCTGAGAAAGTACTGAGAATGAGGGAAGAGCAGCTTGGACAGACAAACCGTGAGCAGGTTTCCAAAATCATGGATCCGCTCAATGAAACCTTCAGGCAGATGAAGGAGCAGATGCAGAAGATGGAGGAGAGTGTGCAGAAAGTGAATACAGATTCGGCAGAAAGGAAGGCCTCAATCACACAAACCATAGAGGCCCTGGCCAAGGAAACCATGAAGGTTGGCGAACAGGCAGGAGACCTTGCAAAGGCGCTGAAGAACAAGAGCAAAGTGCAGGGAGACTGGGGTGAGCAGGTTCTTGAGAACATCCTTGAGGGGAGCGGTCTGCGCAAGGATGAAGACTATTATACACAATATAACGTAAAGGGGGAAGGAAATGCCAATTTCCGTCCGGATGTGGTGGTGAAATGTCCGGGAGACAAATCAATTGTCATAGACTCAAAGGTTTCCCTCACAGCATACTTGGATTATGTTGCAGCTGATGATCCCGATAGCCAGAAAAAGGCTGCCCGTGAGAATCTGGCATCCATCAGGAAACATATTGATGAACTGTCGGCGAAGAATTATGAAAAACTTGTGGGGAATACCATTTCCCATGTGCTGATGTTTATCCCTAATGAGGGGAGCTATATCCTTGCGCTGCAGACAGATCCAAAAATTGCACAGTATGCGTTCTCAAAGAATGTGCTGTTGATAAATCCAACCAACCTCATGATGAGCCTCAAGCTCATCTACAACATCTGGCAGAGCGAGCGTCAGACCAGGAACGTTGAAAACATTGTTGCGGAGAGCACCGGTCTTTATGAAAAATTTGCAGGCTTCCTGGAGACATTTACCGATGTGGGGACAAAAATCCAGTCGCTACAGAAAGCATTTGACACCGCAGAGAATCAGCTTTGTACCGGCAAAGGCAACGTTGTACGCAGAATTGAGGGATTGAAGGAGAAAGGGATTCTTCCCAAGAAATCTCTTCCCGACAAATATCTCAACAAGGCCCGGGAATAGTGCAGCATTCCGGGAAATGTCTTATCTTTGTAGTTTAAAAAATAAAACTTGAAACAAATATGGCTAAAAAGATTCTTTTATTGGGCTCCGGAGAACTAGGAAAGGAGTTTGTTATTTCAGCACAGCGTAAAGGACAGTATGTTGTTGCATGCGATTCATATGCGGGCGCACCTGCAATGCAGGTTGCCGATGAGTTTGAGGTATTCAGCATGCTTGACGGCGATGCCCTTGCAGCAGCAGTTGCAAAACACAACCCCGACATCATTGTACCTGAAATTGAGGCAATCCGTACTGAGAAACTGTACGATTTTGAGGCTCAGGGCATTCAGGTTGTCCCTAGTGCTAAGGCAGTTAACTACACAATGAACCGTCAGGCAATCAGGGATCTTGCAGCCAAGGAACTTGGTCTTAAGACAGCTAAATATTTCTACGCAAAATCTTTGGAGGAACTTAAGGAGGCGGCTGAAAAAGTTGGATTCCCTTGTGTTGTGAAGCCTTTGATGAGTTCGTCGGGAAAAGGACAGTCTGTTGTAAAGAGTGCAGATGATTTGGAGCATGCATGGACATACGGTTGTGAAGGAAGCCGCGGAGACATAAAGGAACTTATCATTGAGGAGTTCATCAAGTTCGACAGCGAGATTACCCTGCTTACCGTTACCCAGAAAAACGGCCCTACCCTGTTCTGCCCTCCTATCGGACATGTTCAGATCAGCGGTGACTACAGGGAGAGTTTCCAGCCGGCACCTGTAAAACCTGAGCATCTGCTTGAGGCACAGGAGATGGCTGCAAAAGTTACCGAGGCACTTACCGGTGCAGGTATCTGGGGTGTGGAGTTCTTCTTGAGCAATGAGAACGGCGTTTACTTCTCTGAGCTTTCACCAAGACCTCATGATACCGGAATGGTTACCCTTGCAGGAACACAGAATTTGAGCGAGTTTGAGCTTCACTGCCGTGCCGTACTTGGCCTTCCAATCCCTGAAATCACACAGGAGAGATTTGGTGCCAGCGCAGTTATCCTTTCAGATATTGCCAGCAACGAGGCTCCACGCTACAGTGGCGTAGAGGAGGTTTGCAAAGAGACAAATACATACTTGAGAATATTCGGCAAACCAACCACAAGAAAGAACCGCAGGATGGGTGTTGTAGTTTCATACGCCCCTAACGGAAGCGACCTTGACGCCTTGAGAGACAAATGCAAGGCTGCTGCTGCGAAGGTTAAGGTTTACTAATATAAAAAATGACCTTTTTGACTTATGTCCAAAAGGTCATTTTTCAGGGGCATTAGCTCATCTGGCTAGAGCGTCAGACTGGCAGTCTGAAGGTGATCGGTTCGAGTCCGATATGCTCCACAACTCAGATAACTTTCCTTGCAAGTTCCCTTATCCTGATGTACCCCGCATCGTACAGTTCATTCCTAAGGAAATCCAGAATCTTCAATGCGGTGACCGTCTCAGTAATCGCCTCACATTTGAGTCCGTAAGTCAAATTATGATCCTTTGAGACAAACACCCTGAGACTTTCCAAATGTCCATCACAGTTCAGGACATCTGCATATTGCTCCATATCAATTTGCGATATAGCCTCCTTCAAGTCTTTCTCAAACTGGCACATGGCAGCACTGACTGCAAGATAGCGCTCAGACCCTATAGGAGCACTCTCACTCTCCATAGCATAAAATATCATATCCTTTTGCTCAAACAAGCCTGAGAGGTACTGCGCATATATTGAATTTGATGTGAATATCCAGCTGTAAGCCTGTTTTAGCTGTATCGCCTCCTCCTGCGGGAGGGATGCCTTCATATACAGATACAGCTGGCGATGAAGCTCTCCCATCCTGTCATAAAGGTCATCCACCTTTTTCTTGAATTCATCATATGGGAAATTTCCATTGGTGTATTGCTTGCCTTCGTACTCAATTACAACATCGCCCATCTCCCCATTCTGAATGCTTGTCAACTTCTTATAATCATCCAGATATGTGCTCATCCTGGCTATGAGCATTGCATTCTCATCTGTAAAAGGAGATTCCTTTGGTGGATTTTCTTCAGAATCAACATTGAATTTGTAGAAACCTTTGGTGAAATATCTGTCGGGAAACTCATCGTCCTTCATCCTGCAGTTCTCATTCAATGCATAATCTTTAATCTCATCCAATGACAATTCCTCCACATCCTTGTTCTCCGGCAAACTATAGGCCACCTCCCTGAATTTGGCAGCAGCCTTATCTTGAACAGTCCGGGCAATAAGGTTCCATGCAGGCTCATTGCAGCTGGTATCTTCTGCTTTATAAGGGAGTTTTTGTGCAGCCTCTATCCTTTGCTCCAATGTAGGATGAGTGCTCCAGACATTTTCCATTTTCAATGAAGACTTGCATGTGAAAGGCTCCTCAAAGTTATCAATCAGATCTGAACTTCCGAACGATGGCAAAGCTGAGGTATCTATTATTGACGAGAACATAGTTCTCCCCGCATAATAGTCACTTACCAGCTTGCCTTCCTGCGCCAATGATGTTATCAGCTGCATGTACAATTCATCCTTTCTTTCCAAGATCTCAGTTTTATACCACGCCGACACAAAGTATTCCACGCCTGTTACTTTGCACGCAAATTTGTCGGCATCATACTCCATCTGCCGGCTGAGTCTTAGCTGACTATTTTCCACAGATTTGTATAACCTATGTGTACATCGTCCTATCCAGCCGGTAATTTTTCTGGTGCAGACACCAAAAAACCTCACATACCAGTACTCAATATTGCTCCATTTGTCAACAAAATAGTCCAATGCATCCTCACTGTTTATTAGATTTCCCATAATCTCAATGACAACTCCAGATATGTACCATAATTTCATGGTCTTCTGCGAAAAATGTCCATACTCATGCGAAAGGACAGCTTCCAGCTCCTTAACACTCATTCCGTCAAACAATCCAAGTCCAATATTGAGGTTCATTTTGGGGTTAATGAAAATTCCCAATAACGATGATGAATCAAAAAAAACCGATGCTCCTACTTGCGGTGTAAGAAAAACATGCTTTGGCATACGGCAACCTGCCTTCCCTGCTATATCCCTTATAAGTCCGAACAGTTGAGGAACTTCATTTTCAAAGACTTCAATCCTGTTTTTCTTTGTACTCCTTGAGAACTTGAACAGAGGCTTCACCAGATACAGACCAACCATAACAGCAAGCACACACAAACAGAGCACACCCAATACTGAAAAGACAATGAGCCTTACACTGTGCATCATAGGAAGCAGCTTCCAAATGACATACCACCCGCCCCAAAAAGTGCCAGCAAGAATTGCAATACCCAGAACTATAAGAAAAATGTAATAACAAAGAAAAAAAGCCAGTCTGAAAATAGCATTTCTGGCATATCTGGCCATAAGAGGATCCATATTCCCGACAGTTTAACGTTTACCAAATATACGAAAATCGATGCATTCATCAAAAACAAATGCCACAACGACCGGAAACAAAAAAGCCTCCCGAGAAACTCAGAAGGCTTTTTTGAGGTTCCTGGCGGATTCGAACCGCCGTACACGGTTTTGCAGACCGCTGACTAAGCCACTCATCCAAGGAACCCTGTTTGGTGATTGGATTGCAAAGATACTACATTTTTGTTTATCTGCAAATTTTATTTCAATTCCAGGTGAACAAATTGTCCAAAATTTTCTCCAGCCACTCTTTATCTGTAACATCAAATGTTGCCAAGTGTTCACTGTCTATATCAAGAACTGCCTTTACATTGCTGTCGGGAGCAAAAACAGGCACTACAATTTCCGAGCGGGAAAGGCTGCTGCAGGCTATATGCCCGGGGAACTGCTCCACGTCGGGAACTACAATTGTCTCTCCCTTTTCCCAGGCGGTACCGCATACTCCCCTACCCTTTTTTATACGGGTACAGGCCAGAGGTCCCTGAAATGGGCCCAAGACAAGTTCTTCTCCAGCTTCAGAAGGTTTGACAATGTAGAAACCAACCCACCAGAAACCGAACGCCTCCTTAAGGATGGCGCTCACATTTGCCATATTGGCTATAAGGTCTGTTTCTGCAGAAACTACTGATTTTATTTGAGGAAGTATTTGGGCATAGATATCTGATTTATCAGTTGCCGTTATAAGTAATTGTTCAGCCATATGAATATAAAACATAAAGTATATCAAACGGAGGACCTCATTCGACGGTTACGAGCTATTGCGTAGCAATGGCGAAGTAGAGGAGACTGTGTCGTCCTTCGATTGATATACTTTATGTTATAGTTAAATGATTTGAAAAACTATTCTACTAATAGCACCAGTCCTTTAAGGTATTCACCTTCCGGATGGTAAATGTTTACAGGATGGTCTGCAGGCTGGGTAAGCCTGTGGAGTATTCTCACTCTACGGCCGGTCTGTGCTGCAGCAGAGAAGATTGCAAGGGCAAAATTTATCTTGTCAACCACCTGCGAGCAACTGTATGTGAATACCACACCACCCGGTTTTACTTTCTCAATTGCTAGGGCATTAAGGCGTTTGTAGGCACGCAGGGCATTGTCCAATGCACCCCTGTGCTTTGCAAATGCAGGTGGGTCTACAATCATAAGGTCATATTTGCCTGCCTCACATTTGCGCATATACTCAATTGCATCCTCACAGTATGAAGTGTGCTCTACCCCTTCTGTAAAGCCGTTAATCTCCACGTTCTTTACAACCATATCCATGGCCTTGCGTGAGCTGTCCACCGAGTCTACATGGGTTGCGCCGCCGTTAAGTGCATAGATTGAGAATCCTCCAGTGTAGCAGAAAAGGTTGAGTACGTTTTTGCCGGCTGCATATTTCTTTACAAGGGCCCTGTTGTCTCTCTGGTCAAGGAAGAAACCGGTCTTCTGCCCTTCTACCCAGTTTACCTGGAACTTGTTGCCGTTCTCAAGTACAACCTGAGCGTCTTCAATACCCTCTTCCTTGTATAAATATCCGTCTTTAAGGTCCAATCCTGCCTTGAATGGTGCAGTACCCTCACTCTTGTCATAGATTGCAGCAAGAGCCGGTCCGTACACTTTTTTCAAAGCCTGGGCAATTGCCCCTTTTGCAAGGAACATTCCAGCCGAGTGGGCCTGTATAACGGCTGTCTTTCCGTATACGTCTATAATAAGGCCAGGAAGGAAATCACCCTCACCGTGCACAAGCCTGTATGCATCTGTATCTGCTGCACCAATTAGGCCAAGAGTCTTGCGGGCATTGTACGCACCCTGGATTGCGTTGTTCCAGAAGTTCTGATCAATGGCAACCTTCTCAAAACTGAGAATCCTTACGGTAATTGAGCCAATCTGATAATGGCCGCAACCAAGGTATTCCCCCATAGATGAATATACTTCTACAACGTCACCTTCTGCAGGTTCTCCCCCCTCAATCTTCTTTACAGCGCCTGAAAACACCCACGGGTGGAATCTCTTGAGCGACTGCTCCTTACCTTTGTTTAAAATTATCTTAACCATTAGAATTACTTTCCTTTAACTTATAGTACATCTCCCTGCAGATCCATGCATCAATTGCTGCATATCTGAGCTGCGCTTCCGAGAGATGGGCACTCTCCCAATTTGAAAGCTGCTGCGATTTTGACACCCTTTTCTTGAGGATGATTGCAGACATCTTCCTCACACTCTTCTCCTCAATCCCATACTCGGGAGCAAGCCTCTGAAGGTCTACAAACCCTTTGGGAATAAACCTCCTGTACTCCTGAAGCCCCCTGATGTCATCATGGATGGCAGCACCTATCTTAAGAATGCCTGGATTGCCAAGCAATGCTGCAAGTTTTGGAGGGACGCCTACTTGCTGCAGCCTGAAAATGTAGGCCTTGTCGGGACCACTCAACTGCAGGATGGCCATTTTGTTCCTTGGCACCTTAGGTACAAAGCAAGGTTTGGTTTCTGTATCAAAACCTATTACCTCCTGTGCTCCCAAATAGGCCATGGCCTGCTCAAACTCCTCACATTTCCCGCTGGATACCACTGTGATTTCACCGGGGAATGTAGCCATTTCCAGTGATTCAATCTCATCAACGGTAACCGTACTCGCAAATGCCATACTAGTCTATGAATTTTTTGATTTTTGCATATGATGCAGGAAGCATGTTCTCAATTCTTGCCAAAGTCTCCTCATCCAAGTATCTTCTTGAGAATGGAACAAATACAGTGGTAATATCCTCTGTAGCGTGCTCTCTGCCATATTTGAAGTTGTATGAAAGGTTTCCGTCTGCATCAAGGCAATCTGCAGGAAGGCCGTATGCTGGAACTGAAATGTAACCTTCAAATGCACCCTCAACTGTATTCAATGCAAGGTTGTTGTCCTCCCTTAGAGCCTCGTAGCACTCAAGGGCTGTAAATACTGCCGGATCAATGAACTCAAAATCGGGATGGATAAGTCCTTCGTATACAAGTTTGCCGTCCTTATCGCGGAAATTCTTCAACTGCTCAATTGTCTCATTAAGTGTATTGAGCAAGAACGGATAGTGTGTACAGCCAAGAATGACATGTTTCAAAGGAACCTTGGCACCGCTTGCCTTATGTTTCTCCAAAAGTGTTACAAGATGGAATTTTGCATAGTTGGCTGCAGAGTTCAACTGGAATGCAGTGTATTTGCCGTCAACTTTCTCCCTCAACACCTCACCATTGTTGTAGTTGAAATCATATACATTCAAAAGTCCCTCTTTCACATCCTCTGAACCGGTACCCAATTTAGGGCCTCTGTAACCCTCTCTTGGAGCTGTAAGGGATGTGTTCACAAAATCCTTCTCCTGGTCTACAGCCTCGGCAAAACCTGCACAAGGGTGGTTCACAACCTTAATGAAACCCTTATAGCCGTTTGCAGCACCTATCTCGTTGATTGTCCTCTCATATGCATTTGATGCAATTGTACCTACAGTTGCAAGTACACCTACAGCAACAGAATCTGGAGAACCGGCCTTATCAAGTTTGTCATACAAAGCGTTTACACCGGCATTGATAACTCCAATTACCCTTACGCCTGTACCGCTCTCCTTCAACAATGTAGAGACATCCTGCAAGCCCCATGCAGTTGCTGTATTACATGCAATTACAAGAATCTTGCAAGGCTGTTTCACACCTGTTTTCTCCTTGTCGGCAGGGTTTGTCCAGAATTTGTCATCCTCAAGGAACAGGGCATCCTTTACAACAAGCTCCTTAAAGAAGTCCTGCTTGTTCTCGGCAGCATAGTTTCCATAAGGCATGTTTGCCCTGTCTGCAAGGTAGGTAAATGCCTCACCTGCAAAATCAGGAACACCGTCTGCCCCCTCTTTTCCCGATATGTTATTGACCATATCCGCATTCAGAAGAACCTCCAATACAGTAAGTCCGCCTGTGCCCGAATCAAATACTCCAATAGGCAATTTGCTCAACTGCTGTGGGAAAGACTTGAAATCTGCATAGAATTTTGATGTCTCGTCATTCAATGCCTTCTCCATTATTGGAGAAAGTACAGACTGCTCCTGGTTGTTGCTGCCTTTGTTGCCGCAAGATGCCAATGCTACTGCAGCCAGACATGATAGGAAAAACAACTTCTTCATAACTGTCGGGATAAAAATTATACTTTATTTGTTGTAAATGAAAGTTCCGTGCTCACTTGTAAGGTGTACCTGTGCCTTGCCGTCCTCAGATGCCTCAACTCTACCGATGATTTTGGCATCTACGCCATACTTCTTGGAGATTGCAATGATGTCCTCAGCAATTTCTGCTGGGATATAGAACTCCATTCTGTGGCCCATGTTGAACACCTTGTACATCTCCTGCCAGCTTGTACCTGACTCCTGCTGGATTACTTCAAACAGTGGAGGTGTAGGGAACAGGTTGTCTTTCACAATCTTAAGGTTGTCTACAAAGTGAAGGATCTTTGTCTGCGCACCGCCTGAGCAGTGGATCATACCGTCTATCTGCTTCCTGTATTTGTCAAGAACCTCCTTAACGATTGGAGCATAGGTTCTGGTTGGAGACAATACAAGTTTGCCGTATGTAAGGCCGGTCTTTGGCTCAACGGCATCAAGTTCTTTTGTTCCTGAATATACAAGCTCCTGCGGAACAGCGCCGTCATAACTTTCAGGATATTTTGAAGCAAGGTATTTGCCAAACACATCGTGGCGTGCAGAGGTAAGGCCGTTGCTGCCCATACCGCCGTTGTACTCGGTCTCATATGCTGCCTTTCCGCAAGACTCAAGAGCAACAATCACGTCACCTGCCTTGATGTTTGCATTGTCAATTACATCGCTGCGTTTCATTCTTGCACAAACGGTACTGTCTACAATAACAGTCCTTACAAGGTCTCCAACATCTGCAGTCTCACCGCCAGTAAGGATAAGCTTAACTCCAAAGCTCTCCATAGTTTTTGCAAAGTTCTCAGAAGCTGCAATCAGTCTGCTGATTACAGAACCCGGAATAAGCTGCTTGTTTCTTCCAATGGTTGAAGAAAGCATGATATTGTCTACAGCACCCACACAAAGAAGGTCATCTGTATTCATAACAATAGCATCCTGTGCAATACCGTCCCACACTGTCATATCACCGGTCTCTTTCCAGTATGTGTATGCCAACGATGATTTTGTACCTGCACCGTCTGCATGCATAACAATACAATAATCTGGGTCTCCCGACAGAAAATCAGGAACAATTTTACAGAATGCCTTAGGGAAAAGTCCCTTATCTATATTCTTGATTGCCTCATGAACATCCTCTTTTGAAGATGAAACACCTCTAAGGGCGTATCTGTTGCTTTGTGGATCTTGCATAGTCTTGAATTTTCAGTTTTTATCAAACTACAAAACTACATAAAAAAAAGGGCAGTTGCAAAGCAACCGCCCCCATTTTATACAAAGTAAAGTATATACTATTTGTTGGTTCTGCCAGGATAAACCTTAAGAGCCTCCTCAAGACATTTTAGAGAAGCTTTAAGATCATCAACTTTTAGAACGTAAGCCATACGTACCTGGTTTGTACCTTTGCCTTTAGTTCCGTAGAAACCTGCAGCAGGAGCAACCATTACAGTCTGTCCCTCGTATGAGAACTCCTCTAGCAACCACTGTGCAAATTTGTCAGCATCGTCAACTGGAAGCTCAGCGATAGTGTAGAAAGCACCCATAGGCATAGGTGAGAATACACCAGGGATATTGTTAAGACCGTTAACCAAAGTATCTCTTCTTAGAATGTACTCAGCTTTAACAGCATCAAAGTATGATTTAGGAGTTGCAAGAGCACCCTCAGCTGCAATCTGACCGTAAGAAGGAGAGCAAAGACGAGCCTGAGCATATTTCATTACACCAGCCATAACCTCTTTGTTCTTAGATACGATAGCACCAATTCTCACACCGCAAAGGCTGTATCTCTTGGAAACTGAATCCAAAAGGATAACGTTCTGCTCAAGACCAGGAATGTGCATGCAAGAGTAGTGAGGCTCCTCTGAGTAACAGAACTCTCTGTAAACCTCATCAGAGTAGATATACAAACCATGTTTCTTGGCAATCTCACCTAGCTGCTGAAGAGCCTCTTTAGTGTAAAGGGTACCGGTAGGGTTACCAGGGTTACAGATAAGGATACCTTTGGTTTTAGGGGTAATATGTTTCTCGAACTCCTCAATTGCAGGAAGTTTGAAGCCCTCTTTAATCTCGCATGAAATAGGAACAAGTTTAACGTCGTTCTGAACTGCAAAAGCGTTGTAGTTAGTGTAGAAAGGCTCCATTACGATTACCTCGTCACCTGGGTCGCAAGTTACAGCAAGTGCAAACTGTACAGCCTCAGTACCTGAAGAAGTAACGATAAGGTCAGCAACCTCAATATTGATGTTTACGCTAGCGTAATATTTTACAAGACCCTCTCTGTATGAAAGGTTACCTGCTGAGTTAGAGTACTCAATAACTTTAAGATCAGCGTTCTTAACAGCCTCTAGAGCTTGTGGAGAAGACTCGATGTCTGGCTGACCGATGTTAAGGTGATAAACTTTAACACCTCTTTTTTTAGCTGCATCTGCGTAAGGAACCAATTTTCTGATTGGTGAAGCAGGCATTGCCTGCGCTTTTTTTGATAGAGTTAGCATAATGTATAATTAACGTTAAGTTATATGTTGAATTTTATTCCAATTTTTACCAAGTTGCCAAAGATTTCATGAAGCCCTCAATCTTAGGCATCATGGTTGAAGTTGAAACCGAGAAATTGTTTGTAAGGATGGCAAATCTTACCAAGCCATACTTCTTGCTTCCCTGAACATAACCTGCATAGCATCTTACATTAGACAATGAGCCGCTCTTTGCATGGATTCTTCCCTTAAGTTTCTGGTCCTCCTTCTTCAACACGCTCTTTAGTGTACCTGGGCCGCCAGGAACAGGAAGGCTCTCAAAGAACTCTGCAAAAGCAGGGCTGTCCTGCATCTTGTCGTAGTAGTTGCAGAAGAATTTAGGAGACACATAGTTCTGGCGTGAAAGGCCGCTACCGTCTTCCTGAGTGAAACCTGTAAGGTCTACACCCATTCCCTCAAGAACTCTGTCTATAGCCACGAAAGAAGAATCGTAGCTGCCTACACCTGTAAGCTCTTTACCAATAGTCTTGAGGATTGTCTCTGCATACATATTGTTGCTTATGCGGTTTGTAACTGCAACAATTCTCCAAAGCTCAGGAGAATAGGTCTCAGCTACAACTTTTCTCTCAGCATTGCAAGGATACTCAAGTGCATCAATAATCTCAGGAAGGATATCAATACCCTGCTCCACAAGGAACTCCCTGAAATGATAACCGCAGCTCAAATGAGGGAAACGGTTTGAGTTTGTTCTGTAAAGTACACCTCTGTCCACTGCAACTGTACCAAGATACTGGCTTGCACATTTCATGTCCTGAACATAATATGCGCTGTTGTTGCCTGTACCGGCCTCACCGGTTGTAAGCTCATTCACAACCTCCAAACCAGGAACCTGAGGATAGATTGCCTGTACTCTAACTTTATCACCTACATTCTTTCCAGGGATAAGCTTGAACTGCTGGCAGTTCTCGTGGAATGAAAGTCCGCTTGCAGCAGCACCGTAAGAAGCGCCAAAGTTGCCCCATGACCATGAATCCGGCATCTGTTCGCGTACGAAGTAGCTGTCATCTACAACTACATTACCCTCAACTCTCTGGATTCCTGCAGCTTTAAGGCCCTGAGCCCAAACTCCGAAGATTGAATCAATTGAATAAGCCAAAGTATCTGATGAGCCAAGTGTAGGGTCACCACCACCAATGATTACAACATCACCGTGAAGCACACCGTCCTTGATCTCGCCTGTATAGGCTACCTGTGTCTTGTATTTGAAATCCTTTCCAAGGGCATGCAGGCCTGCACCGGTAGAGATGGTCTTCATTGTAGAAGCTGTAAGCAACGGCATCTCAGGGTTCCACTGTGCAATTACATTGCCTTTCTCATCAACTGCACAGATTGCAATTACTGCATTCCTGAAGTTGGGATCTGTCTTCATATGTTTGTTGATATAGCTCTGTGCACCACCCTGCGCAAAACCGTACGCAACAAATCCAAAGACCATAAGTACTGTGAATAGTATTTTTCTCATATCTGTCTAAGTGTTTTGGAATAATTTTACAAACTTAGTAAAAAAAGAGCAAAAGAGTATCTTTTTTCAAATTTATTGCTCCTTCTGTCACAAATCTGTATTTTTTCAGAAAAACATCCATTTTCCCGACAGAAAAACCCTAAAAACACCTAATTTTTGAAAAAATTACCACAAAATTAACTTTTATATACTATCGGGAGTAGAATTTTAAGACAATATACATATATTTGCGAATATTAAGAATGTGAAAACCAACTGAATCATATGGGAAACAGCAGAACCAGGGCTCTTGAAGAGTTTGCAACCCGCAAGGCCGAGAGATTTTACAAGGAAGACAGACCGGTGTCGGAATATTTTGGAACCAATGTGTTTGACATGCCAAAAATGCAGCGCTACCTCTCTCCAGAGGCATATAACGCGGTAGTGCAGGCTATAAACGAAGGTGAAAAAATTGACCGTCAGATTGCCGACCAGATTGCACAGGGCATGAAGAACTGGGCAGTGAAGATGGGTGCAACCCACTACACCCACTGGTTCCATCCCCTCACAGATGCAACCGCAGAGAAACATGAATCGTTTGCAGACCCTATGGTTGGCGGCGGCGTATTTGAGAACTTCAAGGGAAGCACCCTAATCCAGCAGGAACCGGATGCATCAAGTTTCCCCAACGGAGGCTTGAGAAACACCTTTGAGGCCCGCGGATACACAGCATGGGACCCTTCTTCCCCTGCATTCATCATAGACCAGACACTTTGTATCCCTACAGTATTTGTGGCATATACAGGTGAATCGCTGGATCTTAAAACTCCTCACCTCAAATCAATAGCGGCGCTTGACAAAGCAGCACAGGGCATCTGCAAGATGTTTGACAAGAACGTTACCAAGGTAAATGTAATGTTGGGCATTGAGCAGGAGTACTTTATTGTAGACGAAGCATTCTACAGGGCCAGGCCAGACCTTATGATCTGCAACCGTACCCTTATAGGACATACCGCTGCCAAGGACCAGCAGCTTGAGGACCACTATTTTGGAGCAATCCCAAGCAGGGTTATGGCATTTATGAAAGACTTTGAAACCGAGGCATACAAACTTGGCGTACAGCTGAAGACCCGCCACAATGAGGTGGCTCCTAACCAGTTTGAGTTTGCACCGGTATACGGCGAGGCCAACATCTCATCAGACCAGAACCTTATGATGATGATCATAATGAAGAAGGTTGCCAAGAAACACAAACTGAAAGTGCTATTCCACGAGAAGCCTTTTGATGGTGTAAACGGATCGGGCAAGCACTGCAACTGGAGTATGGTTACCAACACCGGTGTAAATCTGCTTTCTCCGGGCAAGACCCCAAGGACAAACCTTCAGTTCTTGAGTTTCTTCTCTGTAGTAATGAAAGCGGTATACGAGCACAACTATCTGCTTATGAGCAGCGTAGCCTCACTGAACAACATGTACCGTCTTGGCGGCCATGAGGCACCTCCTGCCGTAATGAGCATCTTCATTGGGGAGACCCTTACCAAACTTGTTGAATCAATTGAGAACCTTACAGACAAGAACCTTACAAGTTCTACAGACAAAGAGGTAAAAGTAAGGTCAAAGATGCATATCGTAAACCAGATACCCGAGATTTTTGCAGACAATACAGACCGTAACCGTACCTCACCGTTTGCCTTTACCGGAAACAGGTTTGAGTACAGGGCTGTTGGATCTTCATGCAACGTTGCCTCATCAATGTTCCTTCTCAACACAATTGTAGCTGAACAGCTTGTAAAGTTCAAGGACGAGGTTGATGCCAACATGCAGAAAGGGCTGGCTCAGGACAAAGCCATGATGAAAGTTATCAGGCAGTATCTTGCAGACTCCAAAGTTATCCGCTTTGAGGGCAACGGCTACAGCGCCCAGTGGCACCAGGAGGCAGAAAGAAGAGGACTTAAAGGAATTAAGAACGCTCCAGACGCATTCAAGGAATACATCACGCCAAAAACCCTTCAGCTATTTGAGAGTGTGGGAGTTATGAGTACACGCGAGGCCCAGGCCCGCTACGAGGTACTCAATGAAACCTTTGTAAAGAAACTGCAGATTGAGGCACGTGTCCTTGGCGACATGATCACCAACCACGTTATCCCTACAGCATTCTCATTCCAGAACACCCTAATCAACAATGTAAAAGGCATAAAGGATCTTTTTCCCGACGAGTATTCAACAATGTGCACAACCCAGCTGAACCTCATCCACAAGATAAGCGGCTATGTGAACAGCCTTCACACACTTGTTGGTGAAATGGTTGATGCCCGCAAGGTTGCAAACAAGATTGAGGATGTACCTGCAAAGGCACAGGCATACAACGATACTGTTCTCCCTTACATGGGCAAGATCCGCGCCATTGCAGACAAACTTGAAATGTATATAGATGACGAATTGTGGCCACTCCCTAAATACAGAGAGCTGATGTTCTTCAGGTAGACCACAGGAAAGGTCAGATAAAATAAGACAATCTTGAAATCAGCACCGCACAGCAAAGGAGAATAAGTTCAATCCTGGCTGCTGCGGTGTTTATATTTGCAGTAAAATAATGCGACAGGATCATGGCCAGAGGAAGGGCAACCACCATATTCACAGGCTGGCTTCCATTACCCCAGAAGAGTGCAAACACTGCACTGCCAAGCATAAGGCACATGAACTCCATCTTAAGGATATGCTCAGTTATGATGCTGTTATTGTAAAGTCTGGCAAACATGTATGAGAGGGCATGGAGTGATATCCATACAACACAAGCCACCATAAACAGGGACGAAATCTCTATGGATTTCAAAGATGTGGAGAACTGCATTGCAGAGTGTACATATCCGTCTATGAAAACTGTCACGTCATTGGCAACCATAAACCTGTAGCACAGCATATAAAGGAACGGAATCACAAGACCTCCAAGCGATTTTACAGTTACCCTTGGAATATCTGCCGCTCCAAAGATACTGATAACCAACACAAGAGGAAGTGTCCAAACCAGAGGAGGCCATATGAGCGCCGACAATGAAAGGAGGAACATGGAGATGAATTTCCTGTCGGTTATGAAACAAAACTGCCCCCACACAAAAAGGAGCACAGCCGGATGCATAGGGCTGAAATACACCGCAGAAGGGTTGAGCAATACAACAAGCAAAAAGAATATTGTGGTAAGTGACGGGTTGAAGACATTGTTCACGCTCTTGGTATTGATGGCCATAAGGCTCACCACTATGGCAACAATGGATAACACTCCGCACACTCCGCTGAGCAGCCCGCTATGGCCAAAAAGCCAAACCTCCCCCCTGCCCGCATCCGGGATAAGGAAGGAGGTTACAGCAAGCCCCGCTATAAGGCAGGAAAGCACTTTTGTCCAGAATGAATACTTTCCCCGCACTGTTAGCCTTTATAGTTCAAAAGATCCAATCCAATATCTCTTCTGCAGTATTTGCCCTCATACTCAATCTTGGCAATCTCAGCATAGATTGTCTCCCTCTGTTTCTCAATACCCTCACCATTCACAGTGATTGCAAGAACTCGGCCGCCGGATGTTACAAGCTTTCCGTCTTTCATTGCAGTTCCTGCATGGAATACCTTTATCTTACTGTCGGGAGTATTGCTGTAAAGATACTCGCTTCCTCCCATCTCAAGACCTTTTTTGTACTCCTCAGGGTATCCGCCGGATACACATACAACTGTAAGGGCACCATCCTTTGAAATCTCAATTTTTTCTCCGCTCAAATCGCCTTTTGCGGCCGCCACAAGGTGTGAAAGAAGGTCTGAATCAATTCTGGTCATCACAGCCTCTGTCTCAGGGTCTCCCATACGCACATTATACTCAATTACGTAAGGGTCACCGCCGCAGTTCATAAGGCCAATGAACACAAATCCTTTATAATCAATGTTGTCTTTTGCAAAACCCTCTACTGTAGGTTTGATGATTCTCTCTTCCACCTTTGCCATGAACTCTGCATCTGCAAATACAACTGGCGATACAGCACCCATACCACCGGTATTCAATCCCTTGTCGCCTTCACCAATTCTCTTGTAGTCCTTTGCCTCAGGAAGGATAAGGTAATCTTTGCCTGAAGTAAGTACGAAAACTGAAACCTCAATACCTTTAAGGAACTGCTCAATCACAACTGTGTTTCCAGCCTCACCAAACTTGCCGCCCATCATGTTGCGCAACTCTGCTTTTGCCTCTTCCAAATCCTCAAGGATAAGAACACCTTTACCTGCAGCAAGACCGTCTGCCTTAAGCACATATGGAGCCTCAAGCTGCTCAAGGAATGCATCAGCCTCAGTCAAAGTCTCTTTTGTAAAGCTCTTGTATGCCGCTGTAGGGATATTATGTCTTACCATAAACTCCTTTGCAAAATCCTTGCTGCCCTCAAGTTGTGCACCAAGCTTGCTTGGTCCAACAAAAAGGACATCCTTAAGCTGCTCATCTGCAGCAAACATGTCTTTAAGTCCAAATACAAGGGGATCCTCAGGACCGCATATAACTATCTCTATATTGTTCTCAAGCACACATTTCTTTATGGCTTCAAAGTCCTTTACACCAGCTGCAACATTTGTTGCAATCTGTGCAGTACCGGGATTTCCCGGCAAGCAGAATAGGTTTGTGCAGTTTTTGCTCTGTTTAACTTTCCAGGCAATTGCATGCTCACGGCCACCTGAGCCAAGTACTAGTACATTCATTTAAGTCAAGTTTTTAATAATATCCTACTGTTTTCTGTTCCAAAGCTGAAAGGAGGTTGTTTGCAAGACGGCTCGCACCAATTCTGAACAACTCAGGTGTAAGCCACTCCTTTCCCAAAATAGTGTCTACAATAGCCAGATAGCACAATGCATCCTTAACTGTAGAAATGCCGCCGGCAGGTTTGAATCCAACCTTTCTGCCGCTCTTTTTATAATATTCCTTAATGCTGTTGCACATTACAATGGCAGCCGCAGGTGTAGCCCCGGGCTCCTGTTTTCCTGTTGAGGTCTTTATAAAATCTGCACCGGCCTCCATTGCCAACATTGATGCCTCATGTATTTTTTCAGAACTTGCAAGGGCCCCAGTCTCAAGGATAACCTTCAAGTGCCTCTCTCCAACAGCCTCCTTCATTGCAGCTATCTCCTTTGCAGCGCCTTCACTGTCCCCACTCATAAACAGGTTCAAAGGCAACACCACATCCACCTCATCCGCACCGGCATCAACCGCCATCCTGCACTCCAGAAGCTTAACCTCCAGAAATGTCTGCGAATGGGGAAATCCGCCAGCCACCACTACCACCTTCACATCCTCCTTAAGGGCTTTCTTCACCGTTTCACCCCATTTGGAGTATACGCAAATTGCTGCAGGAAGAGGATACTGCGGATACTTTTCACTAAAACCGTTCACTTTGGCTGCAAACCCCTCTACCCGGGCTTGGGTATCGGTAGTGTTAAGAGTTGTAAGATCTATACAACTCAAGCACAAAGCCAGGTTATGCGGTGTATTCCAGTTTTCCAGGTTATCGTGTACTGCCTTCAAAATCTTGTCCAACATCCTTACTCTCTGTTTTTAGAATCAATCAATATTGTAACAGGGCCGTCGTTGATGATAGTAACCTTCATATCTGCCCCAAAACGTCCTGTCTGTATCTGTTTGCCCAAATCCTGCTCAAGCTGGGCAATAAGTTTCTCATAGATTGGAATTGCAATTGCAGGAGGTGCCGCCTTGATGTACGAAGGCCTGTTACCTTTTGCCGTTGCCGCCTGCAGAGTAAACTGGCTGATAAGGAGAATGTCCCCTCCGGCATCCTTTATGCTCAGGTTCATAACCCCATTCGCATCATCAAATATCCTGAGGTTGACTATCTTCTTGGAAATCCATGCAATATCTGTCTCATCATCCGCTGCCTCAATTCCAACCAGCACCATCATTCCGCCACCAATCTTCCCTATAACCTCCGTACGCTCCGCCCCCTCACAAGGAGCTACAGCAACATTTGATTCAATAACTCTCTGTATAACAACTCTCATCTCTAACCTCTGATTTGAATATTGAAGCCCTCCTCTTTAAGCGGACGGGCAATCTCCTCCATCTCCTCCACTGTAACCTTCTGCAGGTTCTTTGCAGGGGTCTCCCTGTCAATGGTATACATCATCACCTCCCTAGGGGCAAGATCCCTTACCAGGTCTCTCCATTTCTCCACATGCTCTGCAGCTGTACAGTCAATATGCACACCGCCCTCCTCTCCTTTCAGGAACATTGTCTGGAGTATAAAATTATGGTTGAACAATTTTATATTCCCGATAGTCTCCTCCAATGAATATGCTTCGTTAGGTATATTTATCGCATCAACCATCCATTTCAGAGGGGAATCTATCTTAAGGATAGGGTTGTCTATCTTCATGAGGGCATCCCTTACCTCCTTCTTGCCCAATCTTGTGGCATTGCTTAATACTGACACCTTTGCAGAAGGATAAAGTTCATCCCTGAGTTTGAGTACAAACTCAATGATGTCGGGAAAATTGGGATGCATTGTAGGTTCACCGTTTCCGGAGAAAGTAATGGTGTCCACTGGAGTTCCCTCCTGTCTCAATTGCCTCAGTCTTCCCTCCAAAGCCTGATACACCTCCTCCTTGGTTGGTAAGGTTGTATCATTTCTTCCATCCTTGTTCCATCCGCATTCGCAATATATACAGTCAAAGCTGCACCACTTTCCAAAACGGGGCAAAAGGTTTACGCCAAGCGAACTTCCCAAACGGCGGCTCTTTATAGGGCCGAACACTATCTCATTAAAAAGTATTGTTCCCATATTATACAAGTCTTCTTGCTGTTGACTTCCCTGTAAGCTTGAAGTTCTCCCAGTCTATATTCTCCAACAATACAACACCCGGTTTCTTGCCTGGTTCAAAGCTACCCAAAACATCCTGTTTGCCCAACATCTCTGCTCCGTTGCTGCATGCCCATTTCAAAATCTCAACAAGTGGGATCTGAGGGAAGTTCTTGTGGATGCATTCAATCTCCTTAACAATTGAAAGGATAGTGTTGCTTGAAAGGCTGTCGGTTCCCAAGCAAATCTTCAGGTTGTTCTCCCTCATAAGGTTGAGAGGCGGAAGCGCCCTGTGGATAAATATGTTTGACAAAGGACAAATTGCGAAATAAGGATTTGCAAGATGCTCTTTCGCATAATCAATGCTCTCCTGATCAATAGCCACGTTATGCACAAGAAGCACATTACCCTCTACCGGAGATTTTGAGAAAGTCAAAAGTCTGTCTATAAAATATGTAAGGGCTGGTTTGCCTGTAACAGGGGGAGTACTCAAACCTCTACCCTTATAGTTTTCTGCCAAAGCTCCTGTGCCTGTTCTTATAAGTTCCTCCTCCTCGTGGCTCTCCTGGCTATGGTATGAAAGGAATCCGCTCTTGAGACCCTCCTGTGCAGCCATAGCAAGCAGCTGCGGACTCATTGTATAGCATGAATGAGGAGTAATTGCGGCATCAATGCCATACTCCTTTGCAACCTGTGCCAATGATTTGCCGCTTTCAAGCACATCCTGTGCATCCTTTGGCTCACTGCCAAACAGCTCTAGGAATGTTCTGGTATACATGGGGGACTTGCTCTTGCACTCAAAGCTCTCGCTGCAGTTGCTGATATCAGCCATTGCACCCACTCCTTCCCTGTACATCTTGTCCATCTGCGCCTCAAGGGCCTTTATCCTTCCCTCCTTGCCCACATTCTCCCTCATGGCATTTATCTGGTTGATAAATCCGCTCATGCCGGTAGCCTGCTCAAACATCCCAACAAGATGAGACAGTTCCACATGACAATGTGCATTAACAAATCCGGGACACAAAATTCCGCTATAGAACTCAGTATCCTCACACTCCTGCGTAAGCTCCCCTACCTCTACTACCTCATTGTCAGAGTTTAAGAGAACGTACCCCCTCTTTAATACCGGGGCGTTTGCGTCTAGAGTTATCAAGTAATTTGCGGCCAGTTTTCTCATCTTTCTTATCTGTTTTCTTTATTGTTTCTTCGGTCTGCGCTGAAATATCCTCTTTATCTGCATATTTAAGGAAAACATCAATAAACTCCCTGCTTGGGGGAACCATATTGTTCAGCCACCATTGGCTGTTTTGCGGAATATCTGTATCAAGGGAATCTGCAAACTTCCAGTCACCCAATTTCCTGTCTCCCATCACAAGCCACCTCACTGCCCTGAGATAACTGTCATATCTCAAATCAACAGGTTGCATACTCCTGACAGAATCTATAGCCCACCAGTCAGTAAGCATTCTCGACTCCCTCTCCGCCACATCGTTTTTTATCAGTTGGGAAACATGTTTCTCCTTCTCATAAAGAACATCTTTCACCTCCCTCAAAATTTCAAGATAGCTCTCCCCATTATCCACATAATATCTCATGGATGCCTCAAATTGCTCCACAGTAACACCATGTCTGGACATAATTGGAGGATATACCATCATAGTATCCTTCTGCACAATGAGGTCCGGTTTGTACTCCAACGACTGGTCTGCAATGAATATGTCAACAAGCAGGTCCACCATCTTGTCCTCAGGCACCACATCTCCCTTGCCACACCCCTGAATAAGAATAAAACAAATGGCACACAATGCTGTTTTCAATAATAATCCTATACTGCGCATAAGCTGAAATATATTTCGCAAAGGTAATTTTTTATTATTATTTTTGCCAACGTAAACACCGCAAATATGAGAATCAAACCTCCAAAAATCATCAGAAAACTGTTCCCGACTTTCATCTGGAATTTTCCCGACGAAAAAAATGGAATCTTCCTCACTTTTGATGACGGTCCAAGGCCGGAGGTCACCCCATGGGTTCTCGATCTGCTCGACAAGTACAATGCCAAAGCCACATTCTTCTGCATAGGAAAGAACGTGGAGATGTTCCCCGAACTGTTTGAAGAAGTGAAGCGCCGCGGACATGCTGTGGGCAACCACTCTTACAGTCACGTAAAGGGATGGGGCATGAAGACCGGAGACTATGTAAGGGATATAGACATTGCCGGCGACATGATAAAATCAAATCTTTTCCGCCCCCCATATGCCCGTATAGGCCCTAACCAGGCAAGAGTGCTTCATGAAAGATACCACACAATCATGTGGAACATCATCAGCCGCGACTACAACCGCAATATCAGCGGCGAGGCCTGTGCCCGAAACGTGATTCCATACATTGAACCGGGCGCCATTATAGTGTTCCACGATTCCATAAAATGCGCTCCCAACCTCTTTGAAGCCCTTCCGCAAGTCCTTGAGGCCATCAAAGAAAAAGGGCTCATCTGCAAACGTATAGAACTTTAGATTCTGAGAGTTCCACCCACAATGTAGCCTTTATAAAAGAGCAATCCCCGTTGGACCACATTCAATTCCAACGGGGATATTTGCTTTAGATGAGATATTTTTGAGTCACCCTATTTTCATCTGTCGGGAAGATTATCTCAATGTTGCTCCATGCTTGTGCTGGAATGTTGCAAGAAGTTTGCCCATTACAGCCTCTACAGCTTTGTCGTTCAAGGTCTTCTCCATATCCTGAAGCACAAAGCTCAAAGCATACTGCTTCTTGCCCTCAGGGATCTTGTCTCCTTTGTAAACGTCAAACAACGTTACGCTCTTAAGAAGTTTCTTCTCTGTAGAAAGGGCACTCTTGCGCAACTCTGCAAATGAAACGTTCTCATCAAGCAACAACGCCAAGTCTCTCTTGACCTCAGGGAACTTAGGAAGCTCTGTGTACTGTACCTTGTTCTTCTTAACTGCTTTAAGAAGTGTATTCCATGAGATCTCAGCTGCAAATACAGGCTGTTTGATGCCAAACTGTTTCAATCTTGCCTTTGATATTGTACCCATAACTGCAATCTCCTTGCCGCCATTCATCTTGTATACCAAGCCCTCTGCAAACAAGTCTGATGGTGCAGCCTCGTACTCAAGGTTGGCAAGGGTAATGCCGAATTTTGAAAGAAGGAGCTCAAGGTATCCTTTCAAAGCAAAGAAGTTGCCTCCTACTGTCCTGTTTCTCCAGCCCTGGTAGCCGTTACCAGTAATGAACAAGGTAAATTTAGGCTCCTCCGAGTAAGCTTTAAGGGCATCGCCTCTGTGGGCAAGAGCCTCCTCAGGATTTGAAGCATCAAACTCCGGTGCTTTGAAATCAGGATTGAAACTGTACACGTTACCGTACTCGTAAAGTTTCAGGTCATTCTGCTGACGGTTGATATTGTATGCAATTACCTCAAGGCCGTTCAAAAGCAAAGTCTGTCTCATGCAGTTAAGGTCTGAACTCAAAGGATTCACAACCATAACGCATTTCTCCTGCGGATAAGTCTTAAGGTTTGCGTAGTAATCGCTCTTGGTAAGGGAGTTGTTCATCATCTCCATAAAGCCGTTAGCAGTCATGAACTCGGAAGCCATAACCTTAACCCTCTCAGGATCCGGTTTAGGGGTGGTATTTATTGATGCCCTCATGTTAGCAGGCAACTCAATATTGTTGTAACCGTAAATTCTAAGGATATCCTCTACAATGTCACACTCCCTGTAAACGTCAACCCTATAAGTAGGAACCTTAACTGTACAGCCTGCCTCGCTCTCGCTTACAAACTCCATCTCAAGGTATCCAAGAATATCTTTTATTGTCTGCGCACCAATCTCCTTGCCAATGAATCTCTGGATTCTTGCATAGTCAAGCTCCACAACTTTCTTCTCCACAGGTGCAGATACAATGTCAACAACATCACCTACAATCTCTCCGCCTGCTATCTCTGTAATAAGAAGCGCCGCACGTTTAAGGGCATATAGGGTAACCTCCGGGTCACAACCTCTCTCATAACGGAATGAAGCGTCAGTCTTTAGGGTATGTCTCTTGGAAGTCTTCCTTACAGATACCGGATTGAAATACGCACTCTCAAGGAATACGTTCACAGTATTCTCAGTAACTCCGCTTTTCACACCACCAAATACTCCCGCAATGCACATAGGCTCCTTGGCGTTGCAAATCATAAGGTCCTGCGCAGAAAGGGTTCTCTCAACCTCATCCAAAGTAACGAATTTTGTACCCTCAGCACAGAAATCCACTACCACCTCATTACCCTCAATCATATCCGCATCAAAAGCATGCATTGGCTGGCCCATCTCCATAAGGATGTAGTTGGTAATGTCAACAATGCTGTTGATAGGACGCAAGCCAATCATCATAAGTTTAGATTTCAACCACTCAGGAGACTCGCCCACTTTAACACCTTTGATTGTAAGACCGCTGTATCTTGGAGCAGCCTCTTTTGCGTTTACGGTAACCTTAACTGCTCCCTCTTTCTTTGCAGCAGCCAATTTTGCCTCAAACTCCTCCACAGAAGGAAGGGTAAGCTCACCGCCCATATTGTTAGCCTTCAAATAAGCGCTCAAATCCCTTGCAACGCCAATGAATGAAGCGGCATCAACACGGTTAGGGGTAAGTCCAATCTCATAAAGAGTATCGGTCTTCAGGCCAAGATAATCCTTGGCAGGTGTACCGGGAACAGCTGAAGGATCAAGAATCATAATTCCCTCGTGGTTATGGCCAATTCCCAATTCATCCTCTGCACAAAGCATTCCAAATGACTCAACACCACGGATCTTGGATTTCTTTATCTTAATCTCCTCTCCGTTGCTGAATGTAAGTTTGGTATTCAAAGTTGCAAGCATAACCTTCTGTCCTGCAGCAACGTTAGGTGCACCGCAGACAATCTGCAAAGGCTCGCCTGTACCGGCATCCACTTTTGTAACATGAAGATGGTCTGAATCAGGATGGTTCTCACACTCAAGCACATGAGCAACCACAACACCTGCAAGGCCACCTGGAATCTCCTCAACCTCTTCAAAATGTTCAACTTCCAATCCAATTGAGGTAAGAATCTTCTCAACCTCTGCAGGAGCAAGATCAAACTTCACATACTCCTTAAGCCAATTGTACGAAATATTCATATTGTAAACTCTTTAATATTCTTCACTTTCTTCCCGACAGATATCCTGTCTCTACAACTATCGGGAGACTACTTCTTGAACAATGATGCCACAAACTCCCTCTTGTTGAAAATCTGCAGATCCTCAATCTTCTCTCCAACTCCAATGAATTTCACAGGAATCTGGAACTGGTCTGATATTCCTATCACCACTCCACCTTTTGCTGTACCATCCAATTTGGTAACTGCAAGTGCAGTAACATCGGTTGCCTTTGTGAACTCTTTTGCCTGCTGGTAAGCGTTCTGGCCTGTAGAACCGTCGAGAACAAGAAGCACCTCATGAGGGGCATCAGGAACTACTTTCCGCATTACGTTTCTGATCTTGGTAAGCTCGTTCATAAGGTTCACCTTATTGTGAAGGCGGCCCGCTGTATCAACAAGTACCACATCAGCATCCTGCGCAACTGCAGATTTTAGCGTATCATAAGCAACTGATGCGGGATCTGCACCCATTCCCTGCTTTACAATAGGAACACCTGCCCTCTCACTCCATACAACAAGCTGGTCTACCGCTGCTGCCCTGAAAGTATCTGCAGCACCAAGCACAACCTTCTTGCCGCTGTTCTTGAGCCTTGATGCAAGTTTGCCTATGGTAGTGGTCTTGCCCACACCATTCACACCTACAACCATAATCACATACGGTTTCTTTGAAAAATCAAACACCTTCTCCTCCTCAGAGCCGTCCGACTCCTCTGCAGGATTTATATCAAGAAGCTTCTCAATCTCCTCCCTAAGGATAGTATTGAGTTCCTCTGTATTCATGAACTTGTCCCTGGCAACCCTCTCCTGAAGGCTGTCAATGATCTTAAGGGTTGTATCAACACCCAAATCAGAAGCAATCAACGCCTCCTCAATACCGTCAAGCACATCATCATCAACTGTTGATTTGCCCACAATTGCACGGGAAATCTTCTCAAAGATTCCCATCTTGGTCTTCTGCAAACCCTGATCCAAAGACTCTTTCTCTTCTTTGGATTTCTTTCCGAACAATCCGAAAAATGCCATATTCTATAAGTTTATATAGTAACTTGCAAATATAAGCAAATTCCTGTAACTAAATTCTTTATTTAAGCGCATAAAAATTACAATTCCACGCAGATTTATGCACAAATTTCACCACTGACCCCACTTCGCGCACAGAATACCCTTTTCGCGAACAAACTTCCGCAGAAGTCCGGCGGGAGCCTAAAAAAAAAGCGGTTCTCCGTTAGGATTACCGCTTTTCAATTATCTTGTCACAAAATTATTTCTTTGTGAAGAAGTTCTTAACCTCTGCAGTTGGAACCATCTCCTCGTTGAATACGTAAGCGCCGGTTCTCTCAGATTTTACCATTTTGATGCATTTCACAACGTTTTTCAACTGTGATTTGTCACCACTAAAGGTTGCTACCGCTTTCTTTGCCATTTCTTAAAATCTTTAAAAGTTTTTAAAATTATTTAATCTCACGGTGCACAGTCACTTTCTTTAGGAAAGGATTATATTTTTTGCGCTCCAATCTTTGAGTTGTGTTCTTTTTGTTCTTAGTGGTAATATACCTAGACATTCCTGGTACACCACTCTCTCTTTGCTCAGTACACTCTAGAATTACCTGTACTCTGTTACCTTTCTTTGCCATATCTAAATATATTATTATACCAAGTTAATAAGACCTTTCTGCTCAGCAGATTTTAGTGAAGCAGCCAAGCCATTTTTATGAATGTTTCTGATACCTGCAGCAGAAACTTTTAGGGTTACGAATCTACCCTCCTCCTCCAACCAGAATTTTTTAGTTCTTAGGTTTGGAGCAAACTCACGTTTGGTGCGGCGTTTAGAGTGGGAAACATTGTTTCCAACCATCCTCTTTTTACCTGTTATTTGACAAACTCTTGCCATCTTTTATATACTTTTTTAATATTATTCTAATTACGAGGGTGCAAATATCCCTCTTTTTTTTTAATAATACAAATGTTTTTTAGACAAACCTGAATATCCTCTTCCACCTTATGTTTGAAGGGAATGATTTGTACTTATCTGTTGAGAACCAAATCACTGACGGCTTTCCAACTATATGGTCCTCCGGAACGAATCCCCAATAGCGGGAATCAAGGGAGTTGTGTCTGTTGTCGCCCATCATAAAGTAATAATCCTGCTGGAATGTATACTTGTTGGTCTTCTCTCCATTTATGTAAAATTCTCCGTCCTTCAACTCAAAACTGTTGTGCTCGTAGGCTGTAATTATCCTCTCGTACAACTTGTAGTTTATGGTGTCCAACTCTATAGTTTTGCCCTTCTCAGGGATCCATATAGGGCCGTAATTGTCTCGGGTCCATTTGTACTCTTCACTGAACGGGAAAAGCATCATTGGTGAATCCGGATAATCTGGCGGATATATGTCTACATTCTGTCTTATCTCAACTATATTTCCCAAAGCTTTCACTTTCTCAAGCTCCTGCTTTGTCAGTGGAAGTGCTGGATAGCCCGGCATTTGCGGGTCGTACCATATCTCCCCCTGATTCATTCCCAAATCAGCAATGATTTTGGGATTTATAGCTGTTCCATTTGTGTAAACGGCGTAGGTGTTCTGTATTCCCTCAAACTGGGGTTGTGGGACTCCGTTCACAATCACCTCTCCGTTGACTACTCTCAGGGTGTCTCCGGCGATTGCCACACATCTCTTCACGTAATTGTCTTTCTTGTCATCTGGCCTTACAACTACGGGACCATACATCTTTTGGGTATATGCCCTGCCGTTAAGCCTCACGTGAGTGTAGTAATCATCCATTGGTGCCTTCCTGAGGATAGTATCACCGTGTGGGAATCCGAATACTACTATATCATCCCTTTCAACTTTGGAAAAACCTTTCAACCTTCTGTAATCGTTCTGGATCTGCGTTGAATATGACTCTCCTCCTGTGATGGGCATTACATTATGCACCAAAGGGAATGATAGAGGGGTCTGGGGCACCTTAGGTCCGTACTGCAATTTGCTTACGAACAGATAATCACCAACCATCAATGTCTTCTCCATTGAAGAAGTTGGGATTGTATAAGCCTCGAAGAAGAACATTCTTATAAAGGTTGCAGCAATCACTGCAAATACAAGTGCATCAAACCATTCAATGATACTGCTGCTCTTGCCGCCTTTATCCGATTTCTTTTTCCAGAAGTTCCATTTCACTTTCTTGGAAACATAGACATCAAAAATTACCGCAAGGCCCAAAAGCCACCAATAATTTCCAAGCCATATTACCCAAAGGAGATAAAGACCTCCCCAAAGTGCAAACTTAAACCATCTATTTTTTAAGAAACCAGTGTTCAACCCCTGTAAGTATTGGTTAATATAAAGTCTATAAAACTACGTTTATTTTACAGAATTGATGATAGCCTCAAACGCCTGTGGGTTGTTCATTGCAAGGTCAGCTAGAACTTTACGGTTAAGACCTACATTGTTCTTAGCTAGTTTACCGATGAACTGAGAGTAGTTCATACCGTGTAGGCGAGCTGCAGCGTTGATTCTCTGAATCCACAATGCGCGGAATACTCTCTTTTTGGTCTTACGGTCTCTGTAAGCGTAAGTCAAACCTTTCTCATAGGTGTTCTTGGCAACTGTCCAAACGTTAGCTCTGGCAAGGAAGTTACCTCTGGTCTGTTTAAGAATTTTTTTACGGCGAGCTCTAGATGCTACCGAATTTACCGATCTTGGCATACTTTAATGTTTTGTGAATGTCAGCGTTCTACTCCAATAAGAAACTTATCTGCTGATCACTCGGTTAATAAATAATTAAGCTAAAATTAGTTCTTTTACTCTCTTCTCATCTGCGCTAGTCAAAACAGCAGAGTAAGTAAGGTTTCTTTTTTGCTTAGTTGTCTTTTTAGTCAAAATGTGACTTTTGAAAGCGTGCTTTCTTTTTACTTTACCCGATCCGGTAAGCTGGAAACGCTTTTTGGCACCGGAATTGGTCTTCATCTTAGGCATTGCTTAAATATTTTTAGTTAGTAATAAAATTAAAGTGTCTTATTTCTTTTTAACGGGAGCAATCATCATGATCATCCTCTTGCCCTCAAGCTTAGGCATCTGCTCAGCTTTACCGTAGTTCTCAAGCTCTACTGCAAATCTCAACAGAAGTTTCTCGCCCTGCTCTGAAAAGAGAATTGATCTTCCTTTAAAGAATACATAAGCCTTAACTTTTGAACCCTCCTCAAGGAAGCTCTGCGCATGTTTCAGTTTGAACTGGAAATCATGTTCATCAGTGTTAGGACCAAAACGGATCTCCTTGATTGTTACCTTGCTGGCATTGGCCTTCATCTCTTTGGCCTTCTTCTTCTGCTGGTACAGGTACTTCTGATAATCAATTATCCTACATACCGGCGGTTCAGCATTTGGAGAAATCTCTACCAAGTCTAGCTCCATATCAGCAGCCATCTTGAGTGCCTCCTGCAAAGGATACACTTTCTGCTCCGGAACATTATCTCCAACGACTCTCACTTGCGGAGACCTGATCTCCTCATTGATTCTTGGTCCTTCATCTTTTTTTCTAGGACCTTGAGGCTGTGGCCTTGAGCCGTTATTGTCAGGGGCATTGTTTGTCTTCTTGACAAATCCCTGTGGACGAGGTTTGAATGGTGTTGCGATAAATTTGTCCTCCCGCTAAATTGTTAGTTATTCTATAGTCTAAAGTTTCTATTTTGCCAACTGTGCTTCAATCTCGGCTTTGATGTATGAAATGAACTGGTCAACCTCCATTGAACCAAGATCCTCACCGCCCTGTTTACGCACAGAAACAGAGTTTGAAGAAGCCTCTTTCTCGCCTACAATAAGCTGGAATGGCATTCTCTTCAACTCGTTCTCCCTAATTTTCTTACCGATTGTCTCGTTTCGGTCGTCAATTGAGGCGCGAATATCGGAATTATTCAGCAAACTGCAAACTTTTTTTGCAAAATCGTTATATTTTTCACTTACAGGCAATACCGCTACCTGATCAGGAGCCAACCATAGTGGCAATCTTCCGCCAGTGTGCTCCAACAATACAGCAACGAATCTCTCCATTGAACCGAATGGTGCACGGTGGATCATGATTGGACGGTATTTCTTGTCATCAGCACCTGTGTACTCAAGATCAAATCTCTCTGGAAGGTTGTAGTCTACCTGGATTGTACCAAGCTGCCATTTTCTTCCAATGGCATCCTTAACCATGAAGTCCAGCTTAGGACCGTAGAATGCAGCCTCACCGTACTCAACTACAGTATTCAAACCTTTCTCCTGAGCTGCCTCAATGATTGCATTCTCAGCCTTCTCCCAGTTCTCCTCAGATCCGATGTATTTGTCACGGTTAACTTTGTCACGCAAAGACACCTGTGCAGTGTAGTTCTCAAATTTAAGGGTCTTGAAGATGTAAAGTACAATGTCAATAACCTTGCAGAACTCATCTTTCAACTGGTCTGGACGTACAAACAAGTGAGCATCATCCTGAGTAAATCCCCTTACCCTTGTAAGACCGTGCAACTCACCGCTCTGCTCGTAACGGTAAACAGTACCGAACTCTGCAAATCTCAAAGGAAGATCCTTGTAAGAACGTGGTTTTGTCTTGTATATCTCACAGTGGTGAGGACAGTTCATAGGTTTAAGAAGGAACTCCTCTCCCTCCTGTGGGGTAGTGATTGGCCTGAATGAATCAGCACCGTATTTTGCATAGTGGCCTGATGTAACATAAAGCTCCTTGTGTCCGATATGCGGAGTAATTACAGGCAGATAGCCGTGCTGTTTCTGTACCTGTTTAAGGAAGTTCTCCAATTTCTCACGCAAAGCGGCACCTCTTGGCAACCACAAAGGAAGACCTGCACCCACTCTCTGTGAGAATGCAAACAGTTCCAACTCCTTACCAAGTTTTCTGTGGTCGCGTTTCTTGGCCTCCTCCAACATCTGAAGGTACTCGTCCAACATGGATTTTTTAGGGAATGTAACACCATAGATACGGGTAAGCATCTTGTTGTTCTCATTGCCTCTCCAGTATGCACCTGCAATTGAAGTAAGCTTAACAGCCTTGATTACAGAAGTGTCTACGATATGAGGTCCACGGCACAAATCTGTAAAGCTTCCGTTTGTATAGAAAGTGATGGTACCGTCCTCAAGATCCTTGATAAGGTCACATTTGTACTCGTCGCCTTTCTCTGTATATGTAGCCATTGCCTCATCCTTGGTGATGTCTTTTCTTACAAACACCTCTTTCTGGCGGGCAAGCTCAATCATCTTGTCCTCAATTTTCTTAAGGTCTGCCTCGGTAATGGTTTTGTCACCAAGGTCCACATCATAGTAGAAACCGGTCTCAATGGCAGGTCCGATACCGAATTTGATACCAGGGAAAAGGCTCTGCAAAGCCTCTGCCATAAGGTGAGAAGAAGAGTGCCAGAACGTCTGTTTAGCCTCCTGGTCTTCCCATTTATGCAATTTGATTGTACAATCCTCGTTGATAGGTCTCTGCAAATCGTAAACTTTATCGTTTACACTTACAGCCAAAACCTCCTGTGCCAATCTAGAGCTGATGCCCTGGGCAATCTCCAAACCAGTTACACCTTTGTTGTACTGGCGTACGCTTCCATCCGGAAAAGTTACATTAATCATAATCTTTTTATATAATTTACAGCGTGCTTACAACACACGCATCGTTTATTTTCAAATTCCAAACTACAAAGGTATAAATTTTTGTTATCTTTGTTCTTTATAAAACAACATTTTATCAACACCATAAACAACACACATATGGACAGAAGCAACAAATGGAGCAGTGCCGCAATGGACGGACTCTATCTTTCTCTTGTAACAATCATATATTCTCTAATAGTTGCAGTTATGCAACCTCAGGGTTTCCTTGTAACAACCATCCTGTGGATTGCCAAATTTGGAGGCTGCATATATCTTCTCTGGCTGTTCATGAAGAAATGGAGCGACGGATTTGAAACCATCACCTACTCAGAGAGCTACAACTACGGTTTTATAATATGCCTCTTCTCATCAATCCTTTGCGCATGCTACAGCTACATACAGATAGAGTGGCTTTTCCCTGAGCAGACAGCAGAGGCAATCAACATTACCAAAGAGGCAATGATCCAGCAGGGAACACTCAATTCCAGCACAGAGAACATGATAGACAAGCTCAGCAGCAACTTTGGCCGCATCTCAATGTTTGCATCGCTGGTTTACTATGTAATATTCGGCTCAATTGCAGCAGCAATCACAGCAAACTTCACAAAAAAGACCAACCCTTTCGGGGAGTCTGACAACCAGTAATCTTTTTCCCGACAGCAAAAGAATAAATTGTCGGGAAGAAAAAACAAAGAAAATGGACATATCAGTTGTAATATCTTTATATAATGAGAGGGAATCCCTGCAGGAACTTGTGAAAGGGATTGGAGATGCCATTGCCCCTACCGGTCTTACCTATAATATAATAATGGTAAACGACGGCAGTACCGACGGCTCATGGGAGCTGATTAAGGAGATGGCAAAGACCAACAGCCATATAAAAGGGATCTGTTTCAGGAAAAACTACGGCAAGTCGGCAGCGCTGTTCCACGGATTTGAGGAGGCCGACGGCGAGGTGGTAATTACCATGGATGCAGACCTTCAGGATGACCCTAGGGAGATACCTGCCCTTTATGACATGGTAATGAAGGAGGGCTACGATCTTGTAAGCGGATGGAAGAAGAAACGCTACGACAGCAAGCTTACCAAGAACCTCCCTTCAAAACTTTACAATGCCACTGCCCGCAAGGTTACCGGCATAAAGCTGCACGACATGAACTGCGGACTCAAGGCTTACCGCAAGATTGTTGTAAAGAACATTGAGGTTTACGGAGAGATGCACAGATATATCCCTTACCTTGCAAAGAATGCAGGATTTGGAAACATTGGCGAGAAGGTGGTTATCCACCAGGCCCGCAAATACGGTGTGAGCAAGTTTGGCATGGACCGTTTTGTGAACGGTTTCCTTGATCTTATAAGCCTGTGGTTCCTTTCACGCTTTGGCAAGAAGCCCATGCACTTCTTCGGTCTTGTGGGTATCTTCACATTCCTTGTTGGTGCAGGCATCTCAATATGGGTAATTGCAGAGAAACTCATTGCCCAGTCGCAGGGATTGAAGTTCAGGGCAGTTACAGACCAGCCGCTCTTCTACCTGGCACTTGTGGCCCTTATCATTGGAGTACAGCTCTTCCTTGCAGGATTCATTGCAGAACTTGTTTCCCGCAATGCACAGGAAAGAAATACCTATAATATAAAGGAGAGGTTTTAATAATCTCTCCTTTTTTATTTATTTGAAAGAAAATCCTTAACCTCCAGTATCCTCTGGTTTGCGCTCCCCCGGAAGCGGAGCTGTTCATCCCTTTGGGCCTGGATGAATGGGCCATCCACCAACACATCTATATTGCGCAGGAGCTCTATCCTGTGCAGGTCGTTTTCCTGCAACAGTTCTTCAATGGTGAAGCCGGTATAGCACCAGATTGTTTTGGCGGTCTCTTTTTTTATTCTTGCAGCCAGTTTTGCAAACCCTTCAGCCTGGTAAAACGGGTCTCCTCCAGAGAATGTGACATTCCAGGGAGAATCTGAAATCACCTCCATGAGTTCATTGAGGCTCATTTCCTTTCCGTTTGACATCTCCCAGCTCTGGGGATTGTGGCACCCGGGGCACATGTGCTGGCAGCCGGCACAATAAATTGATAGACGGAAACCGGGGCCATCAACCACGGTTCCGTCTATAATATCCATGATATGGAGAGTGTTACTCATGTACAACCCTGTCGTTCAGCTCGGCAAGTTTTGCCCTGTTCCAGCGGTCGGTTGTTCCTACAAGGTAACCGGTAATGCGCTGAAGCTTGTCTATATTAGCACTGCCGCATTTAGGACACTCCTGAAGATCGTTCTGTGCGTTCTCGTAACCGCAATCCATACATCTGTTCCTGTTGTGGTTAACCGAACCGTAACCTATGTCATATTTGTCCATAAGGTCCACTATGTTCATGATAGCCTCAGGGTTGTGGGTTGCATCACCGTCAATCTCCACGTAGAAGATGTGTCCGCCACCTGTAAGTTTGTGGTAAGGAGCCTCAATCTGAGCCTTATGCTGCGGAGTACATTTGTAATACACCGGAACATGGTTGGAGTTGGTGTAATAGTCCTTGTCTGTAACACCCTCAACAATACCAAAATCCTTCTTGTCCTTTCTGGTGAATCTTCCCGACAGACCCTCTGCAGGGGTAGCCAGCACACTGTAGTTGTGGCCATACTGGGTAGAGAACTCCTGAACCCTGTCCCTCATATAGGTTACAATCTTCAATCCAAGTTCCTGAGCAGCCTCATCCTCACCGTGATGTTTTCCAACCAAGGCAATAAGTGTCTCTGCTAAACCGATAAAACCGATACCAAGGGTACCCTGGTTGATTACAGACTCAATTGTGTCTGTAGGTTTGAGGTTCTGTGAACCGTTCCAAAGTGCAGACATAAGCAACGGGAACTGTTTTGCCATTGCGGTCTTCTGGAACTGGAAGCGCTCGTGGAGCTGCTTTGCCGCAAGTTCAAGGACTGCATCAAGCTTGCTCATGAACAGGTTGATTCTCTGCTCCCTGTTATCTGTAGCCAAGCGGCTCTCCAACGCAAGTTTTACAATGTTTATTGTAGTGAATGAAAGGTTACCCCTTCCAATTGAGGTCTTCTCTCCAAAGCGGTTCTCAAATACACGGGTACGGCAACCCATGGTTGCAACCTCGTATTTGTAACGCTCCGGGTCATCCTCTCTCCAAAGTTCGTGCTGGTTGTATGATGCATCCAGGTTTACGAAGTTAGGGAAGAACCTCTTGGCACTTACCATACATGCAAACTGGTACAGGTCATAGTTCTTGTCGGTAGGAAGGTAGCTCACACCCCTCTTTTTCTTCCAGATCTGGATTGGGAAAATTGCAGTTGAGCCGTTGCCTACACCGTGGTATGTGGTGTGCAAAAGCTCCCTGATGATACAGCGGCCCTCAGCAGAGGTGTCTGTACCGTAGTTGATTGAGCTGAACACTACCTGGTTTCCGCCACGTGAGTGGATGGTGTTCATGTTGTGCACAAATGCCTCCATAGACTGGTGCACCCTCTGTGCAGTGCGGTTGATGGCATGCTGTTTCACCCTGTCAATGCCCCTGAACGGAACTCCAGTAAGCTTGCCCTCAGAGTCCTTGCCGTCCAAATCCCTGATGATGTAGTCATCAATCTGGGCATCATACAGCTCCGAGTAGTCTTCTCCCGACAGTTTCTCAAGAATCTTTACCTCCTCAATGTAGCTGTTGCGTACATATGGGGCAAGATAGTAATCAAAGGCAGGAATTGCCTGACCTCCATGCATCTCATTCTGTGCAGTTTCCATAGAGATACAGCAAAGGATGCTGGCAGTCTCAATTCTCTTTGCCGGGCGGCTCTCGCCGTGGCCTGTACTGAAACCTCCCTTAAGAATTTTGTCTATAGGATGCTGTACACAGGTAAGCGATTTGGTAGGATAATAATCCTTATCGTGGATATGAAGATAGTTGTCTTTAACTGCTGCCTTCACATCATCTGAAAGGAGATAGTCATCCACAAAGGGCTTGGTTGTCTCGCTTGAGAATTTCATCATCATGCCTGCAGGGGTATCTGCATTCATGTTTGCATTCTCACGGGTAACATCGTTTGATTTTGTCTCTATAATCTCAAGGAAGATACTGCGGGTCTTTGCCTTGCGGGCAACTGTCCTCTTGTTTCTGTAAGAGATGTAAAGCTTGGCAACCTCCTTGCGGGGGCTCTTCATCAATTCAAACTCTACCAGGTCCTGTATCTCCTCCACATGCATCTGCTCGTTTCCTTTGCAGGCAATGCGGTCTATAATTTTTCTGATAAGCTCTTCATCTTCACCCTCCGGGCTATGAAGCATAGCCTTGCGGATAGCGGCAGCAATCTTTTCCTCATTGAAGCCAACTATGCGGCCGTCTCTTTTTATTACTGTCTGAATCATATCGTAAAGCTTTTAAATTTTAGGTTTAAGTTCTTTCCTATGCATGCAGGTACTCTGCAGAAAGGCTCTTGAATTCAGCCTCATTTATAATCTGGCATGATCCCGAAAAGTCTGCCCCCATCTCAATACAGATACGGATAGTTTTCAGGTGTCCGGTAAAGGAGGCCCCCTCTTTGAACTTCACGGTGTCACCCACAATGAAGTCCCCATCAATCTTGCCCCAGATGTCGGCATTGCCGCACATCACATTGCCCACAATGGTGGCATTCTCTCCCAGCACAAGCTTGCCGGCTGTGATGAGGTCTCCCTCAAAAGTGCCGTCTATTCTAATGTCGCTCTGGGAAACAAGGCTTCCGCGAACCTGAGTGGCCTGCGAAATCCTGCTCACTTCGTTTATCTGCAATGTGTCGTTCTTTGCCATAGTGTACAAGATTTAATGTTACAGGGATGGGTTCCGCCACTCCCTGCCGGGATTGGGGCTCCGCCATTCCCTGTCGGGACGAAACTACATATGTATTACCTCTCCGTGTGCAGCTGCTGCAGCCTCCATAATTGCCTCACTCATGGTTGGATGAGGATGGATGGTCTTAATGATGTCTTTTGCAGTTGCACCTACGTTCCTTGCAAGTACAATGCCTGAAAGCATCTCGGTTACATTTGCTCCAATAAGGTGTGCTCCAAGGATCTTGTCTGTATTTGCATCAATGATGAGTTTCACAAATCCGTCCTTCTCGCCTGCTGTAGTAGCCTTTCCGCTTGCAGTGAAAGGGAATTTTCCAACCTTGTACTCAATGCCCATCTCCTTAACTTTCTTCTCTGTAAGACCTACTGAAGCAATCTCGGGAGAAGTATATGTAGCGCCAGGAATGTTGCTGTAGTCTACAGGCTGCACATCCATGCCGGCAATCTTCTCAACACATGCAATTCCCTCTGCTGAAGCCACATGGGCCAAAGCCGGTGTTGCAATAACATCTCCAATAGCGTAGATGCCAGGAACGTTGGTACGGAAGAAGTCATCAACCACAATCTTACCCCTGTTCATCTCCACTCCAAGCTCCTCAAGGCCTATGCCGTTGGTGTTAGGGATAACGCCCACAGCAGAAAGCACTCTGTCAACCTCAAGCTCCACCATTCCTTTCTTGGTCTCAATTGAAAGCTTGCACCCCTCACCGGTGGTATCAATAGCCTTCACTCCGCTTGAAACCATAACCTTAATACCCATCTTCCTGAAGCTGCGGCTTAGCTGGTCTGCCACATCCTTATCCTCAAGAGGAACAATCTGGTCCATGAACTCAATAAGTGTAACATCCACACCCATAGAGCGGTAGAAATATGTGAACTCACTTCCAATTGCACCTGAACCAATGATTGCCATGCTCTTTGGAAGGGTCTCAGGAACCAATGCCTGACGGTATGAGATAATCTTCTCGCCGTCAATTGGAGCAAACGGCAAGGAGTTTGGTCTTGAACCGGTTGCAACAATTATATTGTCTGCCTCCACAGTATATGCCGCCTCTACCTCAGGAGTTACCTCCACCTGGCTTCCCGACAGAATTTTTGCAGTACCTTTAAGCACTGTAATTTTATTTTTCTTGAAAAGGAACTCAATGCCTTTGCTCATCTGTGCAGAAACACCTCTCTCCCTCTCCACAACTTTTTTGATATCTGCGTAAGAAACTACTGCATCAGCCTCAACTGGAGTACCGTCAGCATTTCTCAACTCCACACCATAATCTGCAAGGTGTTTTGTATAATTGTATACTTGCGCACTCTTCAGCAATGCCTTTGTAGGGATACATCCCCAGTTAAGACATACCCCACCGAGTTCTGCCTTCTCAATTACAGCTGTATTGAAACCAAGCTGCGAAGCTCTGATGGCTGCTACATATCCGCCAGGACCTGCGCCAATAACTACTACATCAAATTTGTTTTCCATATTGTGTATTTTTTATTTCGGTATATTTTATCATCTGCCACCCCTAAATCCGTCTGAGCAGATCAGGAGCAGCAGGTTCTTCATACTAGTTCTCCTTACCGTGGCAGTTCTTGAATTTCTTGCCGCTTCCACAAGGGCATGGGTCATTTCTGCCCACTCTCTTCTCAACATGCACCGGTGCATTTGATTTAGGCTCACCTCCGTTGGTAACCAAATCGTTGCGGCTGGTCTGCATACGGCTCAAATCTGTACGTTTCTTCTGTTGCTGCTCACGAACCGGAATCTCATCATCCTTATGTCTCAAAGGAATGTGCGCTTTGGTCATGAATGCGAGGACATCCCTGCTTATCTTCTCAAGAACACCCTTGAACAGGTTGAAGCTCTCAAACTTGTAGATCAAAAGAGGATCCTTCTGCTCATATGTTGCATTCTGTACAGACTGCTTCAAGTCATCCATATCACGCAAGTGCTCTTTCCAGTACTCGTCAATCATTACAAGGGTAATTGATTTTGCCATAGCCTTATAAAGCTCCATTCCCTGGTTCTCATATGCCTTTTTGATGTTGATTACAAGCTGCATGATCTTTGCACCGTCAGAAATAGGAATCATAATGTTCTCATATGTGGCAGACTGAGTTTTGTAAATCTGCTCAATGATTGGCCAAGCCTGTTTAACCAAAGCATCTGTCCTTCTGGCAATCACATCTTTAATGGCCTCGGCAACTTTGTCTGAGATCTCATCAGCCGACGCTTTCTTGAAGAATGCCTCATCGAATGACGGCTCAATTGAAAGCTGTCTCATAAGTTCAAATGAGAAATCCTGATAACTGTAGCTATCCTTCTGCTGTGCAAGAATTTCAGCGTAGTCCTGAATCATGTTCTTCACATCCACCTCAATACGCTCGCCATAAAGGGCATTTCGTCTCTTGTTGTAGATCACCTCACGCTGCGAGTTCATAACATCATCATACTCAAGGAGTCTCTTACGGATACCAAAGTTGTTCTCCTCAACTTTCTTCTGGGCACGCTCAATTGATCCCGACAACATTGAATGCTGGAGTACCTCACCCTCCTTCATACCCATGCGGTCAATGATCTTTGTCATCTTCTCACCACCGAACAGACGCATGAGGTCATCCTCAAACGAAACATAGAAAGTTGAAGAACCAGGGTCACCCTGACGGCCGGCCCTACCGCGCAACTGGCGGTCTACACGGCGGCTGTCATGTCTCTCGGTACCGATGATTGCCAATCCGCCAGCCTCTTTCACACCTGTTCCCAGCTTGATATCTGTACCACGGCCCGCCATATTGGTTGCAATGGTAACTGCACCCGGCTGACCAGCCTCAGCTACAACCTGAGCCTCTGAAGCATGCTGTTTTGCATTCAGCACATTGTGCTTGATGCCCCTAAGCTTGAGCATACGGCTGAGCAACTCTGAAATCTCAACTGATGTTGTACCTACAAGCACCGGTCTTCCGGCCTTCTGCAACTCAACAATCTTCTCAATTACAGCATTATATTTCTCTTTCTTGGTTCTGTAAAGGACATCCTCCTCGTCATTTCTCAAAATAGGCCTGTTGGTAGGAATAGTTACTACATCCAACTTGTAGATAGACCAGAACTCGCCTGCCTCTGTCTCTGCAGTACCTGTCATACCTGCAAGCTTGTGGTACATCCTGAAATAGTTCTGGAGTGTAATGGTTGCAAAAGTCTGTGTTGCAGCCTCAACCTTAACGTTCTCCTTTGCCTCAATTGCCTGGTGGAGACCGTCTGAATATCTTCTGCCGTCGAGAATACGGCCTGTCTGCTCATCCACAATCTTAACCTTGTTGTCCATGATAACATACTCAACATCTTTCTCAAACATTGTGTATGCCTTAAGCAACTGGTTTACAGTGTGTACTCGCTCTGATTTCAATGCATAGTCCGAAAGGATGGCATCCTTTCTTGCAAGTTTCTCCTCTGCAGAAAGAGTCTCCTTCTCAAGCTCTGAAATCTCCGCTCCCACATCCGGTAGGACAAAGAACTTGCTGTCATTTGTACCTTTTGCAATAAGCTCATGACCTTTATCTGTAAGCTCTACAGACCTCTGTTTCTCATCAATCACAAACAGAAGCTCATCAGTGATAAGATGCATCTGCTTGTTGTTGTCCTGCATGTAGAAATTCTCTGTATTCATAAGAATCTGCTTGATGCCAGGCTCGCTCAAATATTTGATAAGCGGGTTGTATTTAGGCAATCCCTTGTATGCTCTCAAAAGGGCCTTTCCTCCCTCTTCCTTATCTCCGGCAGCAATAAGTCTCTTCGCCTCATTGAGCAACTGGGTAACCTGTGATCTCTGCTGTGTATACAGACGCTCCACAAACGGCTTGAACTCCATAAACTGCTGGTCCTCACCCTTTGGAACCGGACCCGAAATGATAAGAGGGGTTCTTGCATCATCAATAAGCACTGAGTCCACCTCATCCACAATTGCAAAATGATGCTTTTTCTGAACAAGATCCTCAGGGCTTACTGCCATATTGTCCCTCAAGTAGTCGAAACCGAACTCATTGTTGGTACCAAAGGTGATATCGGCACGGTAAGCCTTCTTGCGGGCCTCCGAGTTAGGCTGATGCTTGTCAATACAGTCAACCTTAAGTCCGTGGAACTGGTAAAGTGGCCCCATCCACTCCGAGTCACGTTTTGAAAGGTAATCATTCACAGTTACAACATGCACACCCTTTCCTGCCAAAGCATTAAGGAATACCGGAAGTGTAGCCACAAGGGTCTTACCCTCACCGGTAGCCATCTCCGCAATTTTTCCCTGATGAAGCACGATACCTCCAATCAGCTGCACCTCATAATGAACCATATCCCAAGTAATGGTATTGCCACCTGCAAGCCACGAATTCTTCCATATTGCATAGTCACCCTCAATGGTCACAAAATCTGCTTTGGTGCTCAACTCCCTGTCTGCCTCAGAAGCAAGAACCTTGATTGTAGCGTTCTCCTTGAACCTTCTTGCAGTTGATCTGATAATTGCAAATGCCTCTGGAAGAATCTCCATAAGCACCACCTCAATAGTCTCGTCAATTTTCTTGGTAAGCTTGTCAACATCAGTTGCAATACGCTCCTTCTCGTCGGGAGAAAGTGACATATCCTCAAGTTTGCCTCTAAGCTCCTTCTTCTTTGCCTCATCCGCAGCAATGCGGTCTGCAATCACTTTCTTTATTCTCTGTGCCTCTGCACGCAACTCATCATCAGACATCTTGTCTATCTTCTCATAAGCAGCCAAAGCCTTGTTGAGGATAGGTCTGATCTCCTTCAAATCCCTGTCGGCCTTAGAACCGAACATCTTCTTCAATAAATCTGAAAATCCCATATCTTTATCTAGTCATCTATTTTTAATTCTTACAAAATCTGGCACAAAAGCACACTGCGCCAATAACTCGCAAATATAACAAATCTGAATAATTATACCTAATTTTGCATTGCAATCCTTAGAGAAATGGAACACACACTGGCCACAAGCGCAGACGGAAGCAACACACTGCAACTCACACGCTTCAACGAAACATACCATTCCCGCAACGGAGCCTTTACAGAGGCCTCCCACATCTACATCAGATGCGGAGTGGAATACCTGTTTGGACAGGGACTGCAGAGCGGTTCCGGAGCCCATGAGCTCAGTTCTGGAGCCCCTGCTGCCGGCATATCCGCCAGTGCAGCCCCTACAGTTTGCATAAACATCTTTGATGTGGGCCTTGGCACCGCCCTCAACTGCATCCTCACATGGTGCTGGCGGCAGCAACTCATCCGCTCAGGCCTGCCCCACCCCAAAATTGCATACTACGGCATCGAAAAATACCCAATTCCGCCACATGAGGCTCTCCAGATGAACTACCCTCAAGTGATTGCCGGGCATATGGGTATCATACTGCACCCCGAAGAGATCTCATCTGCTTTTGAAAAGATACATACTTGCGAATGGGAAAAGGATGTGGAGATCACCCCAGGATTCACCCTGCACAAAAGTTGCGCAGACATCTCATTATTGCAGGGAAACTATTATTCTGCCGGGAAATACTCTTCCTCCCCGGCAATGATATTCTACGACACCTTCTCCCCCGCCACCCAACCAGAATTATGGGATGAGAGCATCTTCCGCGCCATTGCCTCAGGCTGCGCTCCCGGTTCCATTCTAACAACATACTGCAGCAAAGGCACCGTAAAGCAGGCCCTGCGAAACGTCGGCTTCACCCTTGAGCGCCTGAGCGGCCCCCCAGGGAAACGGCATATCTTGCGTGGCGTGCTGTAATGCTGTAATGAAGCTGCGAGTGTGACATGTGGGTACTGCGCGGGTTATGAGAGTGCTGGGAGAGTGCTGATACAGGGCATCAATGACCATATGCGCAAAATAAGCCTGTTTATTGCACATAGTAATCAACCGCACCACAACCGCACAAAAAAAAGGGGCTGCCTCCAAGGCAACCCCTTCTGCTTTCTTGCTTATTTTAAAAATTAAGCCTGAACGATAGCACCCATTGGGCATGCGTTAGCGCAAGTACCGCAATCAGTACACATGTTAGCGTCAATTTTGTAAATGTCGCCTGCTGAAATAGCACCTACTGGACACTCGTCAATACAAGTACCGCAAGCTGCGCAATCCTCTGTAATTTTGTAAGCCATGACTTTAAATTTAATTGTTTGTTAATTGTGTTTAAACCGGCGCAAAGATAATAACATTGTTGTTAGTATCCAAAAATATCTTCAAGTGAAACTCTCTCCACTTTGCCGTATTTCTCAGGCGAGAAGGCCTTCATGTCAAGATCTTTCTCAGAACCGAGGATACCAATCACGTATTTTCTGTCCTTGATAACCTTCTGCTGGAAATCTACAACATCCTGTAGGGTAAACTGTTGCACTTTCTCAAACAACTCCTTGTTAGGATCCTCTGAAAGACCGCGTTTCTGAAGGTTCAACCAGTAGTTGATTACACTCATGCCCTGGATTCTTGAGGTTCTCATATTTGCAATTATGTTCTCTTTTGCAATGTTGAATGCAGCCTCAGACTGTGGCATCTGGTTTACAATCTCGTCAAAAGCATTCACTGCATCCATCATCTTGTCGTTCTGGGTTGCGATGAATGTTGTGAAGTAGTATGTCTGGTCTTTCTTGCCAGGGGCAGCATATCTCGCATTTGCAGAGTATGCCAAACCGCGTGCCTCCCTCATCTCCTGGAATACGATAGAGTTCATGCCGCCGCCAAAGTACTCGTTGTACATGTTTACAATTGGAGTCTGGGCAGGATCATAAACCTCACCTGTATTTGAATAAGAGATCATGTAAATCTGTTTTGCATTGTAAGGGGCAATCACAACTTTAGGCTCGTTCACTACCTGAAGTTTCAAGTCCTCCTGTTTAGGGTATTTCTCAAGTTTCTCAGGAATGTTGTGATATTTCTCCACAACTGCAACTACATCAGCCATCTCCATTGGACCATAGTAAGTGATCATCTGCTCATATTTTGAAGCATTCTTTATCTCATTCAAAAGCTGCTCAGATGTCAATGCCTGAATCTCAGAATTTGAAAGCACATTGCGGTTCACCTCCTTACCGTAGTTGATGTACTGGGTAAGCATAGAGTAACAGCCTCTCTGGTTGGTTTTGCTGTTGATTCTCTGGCGGAATACATTTGCCTTATAATTTGCAAGTACTGCATCATCACCCTTAACATTGGCAATCTTGTCCTCAATGATTGCAAGGGCAGCCTCCATATTCTCGCTCAAACCTGAAACGCTGATATGAACCTTCTCACCTGATGCACTAACAGAAGCATTACAAGCCAAATCATAAAGTTCCTTCTTAATCTGAGCTGCAGTTTTCTCTGCTGTGCCAAGGTAACCGAAGTAACCTGTAGCAAATGAAATTACCTTATTGTCCTTTGAACCAAAGTCAATTGCAATGCTCAACTGGAAAAGGTCGTTCTTCTCATTTTTCTTGTAAAGCACCTCAACACCACTCTTTGCAGTACCTTTCTGCATATCCTTGTTGAAGTCTACAAACACAGGCTCAATAGGTTTTGCAGCAGCAGCCTCTGCCTGGATCTGTTTCAAGAAATCACTCTGTTTGTCCCTGTTTGTAAGGATAGGGGTAATGGCAGGTTTGCTGATTGCAGCAGTCTGTGGAGCCTTACCCTGCTCCTTGAAGATTGAAACATAACCGTTTGTGAAGTATTTGTTTGCAGCAGCAACAATCTCCTCTTTGGTAACTTTGGCCATATTGTCAAGCTCGGCAACCATATTTGCCCAAGGAATCTCATAGATGAACGAGGTCACAAACTTGTCTGCAGCTACAGTGTAGTTCTCAAGCTCACTCATCTGGTATTTCTTGTAGTTGTTGATAACACTTGCAATCATGCTCTCATCAAACTCACCCTTTTTAAGTTTCTCAATCTGCTCCATAAGAAGATCCTGCACATCCTGCAATGACTGTCCCTGTTTAGGTCTTCCCGACAAGATGAAGCATGAATGGTCAACGAAAGTATTCACGCCGCCACCTGCACCGCCAAGGACCTTCTGTGCCTGGTTGATGTTCACATCAATAAGTCCTGTACTGCCGTTGTTGAGGATGTTCTCCAAAACGGTAAGGACAGGCATATCCTCGTGGTTTGCAGCAGGAAGTCTCCATGCAAGATACATGAACGGTGCCTCCTGGCCCTCTAGTACTAGCTTGACTGGCTCAGTAAGAGGCTCCTCCTGAGGGAACTCCAATTTCTTCAAGTTTGCATTAGGCTGGAAGTCTCCCCAATATTTCTCAATTGTTGCAACCATTTCGTCGGGATTAAAATCACCTGAAACACAGATTGCAATATTGTTTGGAACATACCACTCTTTATGGTAGTTCTTGATATTGGTGATTGAAGGGTTCTTAAGGTGCTCCTGGGTACCAAGTACGCTCTGCTGGCCGTATGGGTGGTTAGGGAACAATGCTGCAAGCATAGCCTCAAGCACTCTTCTGCTGTCCTGTGTAAGCGACATGTTCTTCTCCTCATACACTGTCTCAAGCTCAGTGTGGAATCCTCTGATTACGTTGTTCTTGAAGCGGTCTGCCTGGATTTTTGCCCATGCATCAATCTGGTTGCTTGGGATATCCTCAACGTATACTGTCTGGTCGTATGAAGTATAAGCGTTGGTACCTTTTGCTCCAATTGCAGCCATAAGTTTGTCATACTCATTTGGAATTGAGTATTTTGAAGCCTCGTATGAAAGGCTGTCAATCACCTTGTAGGCAGCAGCTCTCTCAGCCTCGTCTGTAAGTGTACGGTATACCTCAAACTCCTTCTCAATCTGATCTAGCAAAACTTTCTCAGAAGCGTAGTCACTGGTACCGAACTGCTCGGAGCCCTTAAACATCAAGTGCTCAAAATAGTGTGCAAGACCGGTGGTCTCGCTAGGGTCGTTCTTTGCTCCTACCTTAACGGCAATGTAAGTCTGGATACGTGGCTGGTCGGGGTTTACGCTCATGTAAACCTTCAAACCGTTGTCCAAAGTGTAGATTTTTGTGTTGAGCAAATCGCCGGGTACTGTCTCGTACTGGTATTTGCTACCGCAACTTGCCACAAACAGGGCAATTGCCACAACAAATAATTTAAAAAGCGGTTTCATATTTATATTTTGTTAGGTTATTTCCACTACAAAAATACACTTTTTGCATTATCTTTGTATGATTACTTTATATGATGAAAAGATTTTTGAACATACTTATACTGACAGCTGCAATAATTATAGCTTATATACCTCATATACAGGCACAGGAGAACACTGCAAAAGGTATTGAATTCAGCTCAAGAGTACACAATTTCGGCAAAATCTCGGTAGCAGAGGGGGCAAAGCACTGCACTTTTGAATTCAAGAACACCTCAGACAAGCCTGTAGTTATAAACAATATCATCTCATCTTGCGGATGCACCACCCCCAAATGGCCTAAAAAACCGATTATGCCGGGTGAAGGGGGAAAGATTGAGGTAACTTACCTTAACGACCAGGGGCCCTACCCTTTTGACAAGTCGCTTACCGTATATACCTCGGCTTCATCAAAACCCATCATACTCCGCATTACAGGTCTTGCATATGAGAACGAACGCTCCATGAAAGAGATGTTCCCAATGCAGTTCGGTCCTCTTGCAGTAAAGAACTACACAATCAGAGGCGGCCAGATAAAACAGGGAAACACCAAGAGGGGCAACTTTACAATTGCAAACCTGACAGGCAAGGATGTGAAACTCTCTTGGGGCAAAATGGCCCCTGGGCTTGAGCTTTCCCTTCCTGAGAACGGCATTGTAAAAGGGAACTCCATCGCAGATATAGAGTGGAAGATTGACACCGGAGCCAAAGAGAACTGGGGCAACACCAAATACTCGTCCGAGGTGCTCTACAACGGCACAAAAGCTCCACAGAAGCTTGAGATAGAGGCAATGATAATAGACAACTTTGAAAAACTCACCAAAGAGGAGAAGAACAAAGCCCCAATGGTAATGGCCGAGAAGAGCTCATTCAATTTTGGAACCGCAGAGAAAGGGAAACCTGTAACAGCATCCTTCAATCTCCGAAACACCGGCCACTCAACACTGGTAATCCACAAGATTGAGCACCCAAAAGAGATTGCAATAAAAGCCCCTTCAACCGTTGAGGCCGGCGGCAAGTTCACCCTTGAGGCAACTGCAACTCCAACCAAAACCGGAGAGGCAATTTATACAATAACACTTATAACCAACTCCCCAAACAGGCCCCTTGTAAACCTGTTTGTAACAGGAACAGTAAAATAATCATTAATCATCCCGACAGAAAATTTTAAAGATATGAGCGCAACAACAGGAGAATGGCCTCCTAAAAACCACGAGAATCCAGATACAGCATTGGTAGTTAATGCTGGCGTAGAACAACCGCCTATCATCAACCCTTATATAAAGAACTTCTTTAAGAAGAAACCTGCCCTTCTCTCAGTAGAGGAGTATATGGCAGGAATCACATCCGGCAACACAACAATCCTCAGCCAGGCCATCACATTGGTTGAGAGCAACCTTCCTGCCCACAGGGAGGTTGCACAGAAGATTATTGCAGCATGCCAGGAGCATACCGTAAAAAGCGGCGTCAAGACAATGCGTATAGGTATCACTGGTGTACCCGGAGCAGGAAAAAGTACATTCATTGAGGCGTTCGGAAGCTTCATTACCTCAAAAGGGCACAAGCTTGCCGTATTGGCAATTGACCCGAGCAGTGAGAAGAGCAAGGGAAGTATCCTGGGCGACAAGACCCGTATGGAGACTCTTTGCAACGACCCTAACGCATTCATCCGTCCCAGCCCAAGTGCCGGTTCACTTGGCGGTGTAGCCAGAAAGACCCGAGAGACAGTTATCCTTTGTGAAGCTGCAGGTTACGATGTAATCTTCATTGAGACCGTAGGTGTAGGCCAGTCTGAGACTGCTGTACACTCCATGAGCGACTTCTTCCTTCTTCTGATGCTAAGTGGCGCCGGTGATGACCTTCAGGGTATCAAGAGAGGTATAATGGAGATGAGTGATATGATTGCCATTACCAAGGCCGACGGCAACAACGTTGAGAAAGCATCAATGGCACGTGCCCTTTATGCAAACGCCCTCCATCTGTTCCCTCCTACCGAGTCTACATGGGTACCTACAGCACTTACTTCTTCATCTGTAACCAAAGAGGGTCTTCCCGAGATCCTGGAGAAGATTGAGGAGTATTTTACACTTGTAAAAGGGAACGGTTACTACGAGCGCAAACGCCGTGAGCAGGCCCGCTTCTGGATGTATGAGAGCATCAACGAGTCTCTGAAGAACAGCTTCTACGAGAACCCTACAATTGAAAAACTTATGGCAGACTACGAGGCTGCAGTACTTGATGGAAAACTTGAGTCATTTATAGCTGCAGGCGAGTTGTTGGAGAGATACAGAAACCTTGACAAATAATGAGCTGGCATTTGGTACTGGATGTATTCAGAAACAGCATCCTCATAACAGGCCTTGTACTCATTATGATGCTCATGATTGAGTATTTCAACATACACTCTCATGGCAGATGGTTTGCAAGGATTCAGGACTCAAAGCTCAAGCAGATTTTCTTGGGCTCCCTGCTTGGTCTTGTACCAGGATGTATCGGAGGATTTGCCGCTGTTTCATTATATACCCACAGGCTCCTCACCTTGGGAGCCCTTGTGGCAATGATGATAAGTTCGTCGGGAGACGAAGCATTCATTATTATGGCAATGATTCCACGGGAGGGGCTTATCCTCTTTGGAGTCCTCTTTGTTATTGCTGTCATCACAGGTATCATTGTAGACTATGTAATCTACAAGAAGCCACAAGGCGATCTTTGTCCCGACAATTTTGAGATCCATACCCCCATTGACCACAGCAGTTCCAATGTAAACTCCATCTTCAGGCTGGAATCATACCGGAACATGCTGAAACCATCAAAGGAGAGGATTATGATAATGGTGGGTATCACCTGTTTCATAGCAGCTGTAATCATGGGCATACTTGCCTGCGGCCACGACCACAGCCACACCACGGAGGCTGCACACACATGCAGTTCCTATGTATGTGAGCACGGACACATCCATTCAGTTGAGGCCACATCTGCGCATGAGCACGCGCACGAAGGACATGTACATGAAGGACATGCGCACGAGGGTGCAAACCTGAACATTCTGAACGAGAAGAGCATCAACGTGGTGTTTGCCATTATCAGCATCATCACCCTTTTCTTTACTGCCACAGCAAGCGAGCATTTCATAAAGGACCACCTTTGGAAACATGTGCTCAAAAGACATATGGTATCCATCTTCCTGTGGACATTCGGTACACTTATGGTTTGCCAGATTGGAATGCAATATCTGGATATTGAACACTGGATAAGCAACAATATGGCAATGGTCATCATTATTGCCGTACTTGTGGGAATCATCCCTGAATCCGGTCCGCACCTTATCTTTGTAACATTGTTTGCCCAGGGTGTGCTTCCGTTCTACGTGCTCCTTGTAAACTCAATTGTACAGGACGGGCACAGCGCATTGCCGCTGTTGGCAGAAAGCAAAATGAGCTTTGCCAAAGCAAAGCTCATCAATATTGCCGTAGGTCTTATAATTGGATTTGCATGTCTTATCCTCTTATAACCTTCATTGCCTCCATAGGATCCTGTGCACCAAATACTGCACTTCCTGCAACAAGAACATCAGCGCCAGCCTCTTCAAGAGCCCTGGCGTTTTTTGTTGTTACTCCGCCGTCTACCTGAATAAGGCATTTTGCACCTTTCTCATCAATCATCTTCTTCAGTCTGCGAACTTTGTCAAGGGCATTCTCTATGAAAGACTGTCCTCCAAAACCAGGGTTTACAGACATGATCAGAACATAATCCACATCCATTATGATATCCTCAATAAGAGATATGGAAGTATGCGGGTTAAGGGCAACACCTGCCTTCATTCCAAGAGCCTTAATGGCCTGGATTGTTCTGTGAAGATGTGTACATGCCTCATAGTGTACGCTCAACCATTCAACGCCAAGCTCTGCAAAGTTTGCAAGGTAGCGGTCAGGGTCTACAATCATAAGGTGCGCATCAAGAGGTTTCTTCGCCTTCTTTGCCATAGCTTTTACAACGGGGAAACCGTATGAGATATTAGGGACGAACACGCCGTCCATAATATCAAGGTGGAACCAGTCTGCTGCTCCCTCATTTACAAGTTCCACATCCTTGTCCAGCTGTCCGAAATTGGCAGACAGCATGGATGGTGCCAACAAAATGCTCATATTATATGTGTGTGTTATTATTTCAATGTAACCAGAATCTCCTCAAGCAACATTCTGAACTTGTCCAAAGATGCAAGATCAAGACGCTCGCCAGGTGCATGCACACCCCTTAGCGTAGGACCGAATGAAATCATGTCCAATCCAGGGAACTTGTCAAGGAAAAGACCGCACTCCAATCCTGCGTGGATTGCTCTCACTACCGGCTCAACTCCAAACAGTTTCTTGTATGCAGCAACTGAAAGTTCAAGAATCTCAGAGTTGACATTTGGTTTCCATCCCGGATACTCGCTCTCATGCGCCACTGTTGCTCCTGCCATCTCAAAGCATGCCTCAACCATCTCAGCAGCCCATCTGCGGCAGCTGTTGATTGCACTTCTCTGGCTTGTACCAATTCTTATAATGCCTCCTTTCTGCATCTTTACAGAAGCAAGATTTGTTGAAGTCTCAACAAGACCTTTTACATCGTTGCTCATTGCAAGCACTCCATGAGGTGCACTGTAAAGTGCATAAATAAGCGACGCCGCTGTATTCTTGTCAATTGCCTTTTTAGGTGCGCCAAAGTATGTACCATCCTCCACATCATGGATTCCAACCTCCCTTGCAATACCGTCAACGGCAGGATCGGAAACCTTGTACTCATCCTTAACCTCCTCTATTACTTCCCTGAAAATCTTAAGTATTGATTTCCCGGCCCTCTTTGCAAAACCTATCACAGCATAAGCCTCACGGGCAATGGCGTTTCTCTTGTTTCCACCGTCAATCTCATAAAGCTCAATATCATGTTTAGCAAGCGCTCTATAAAGGAATCGTGCAAGAACCTTGTTTGCATTTGCCCTGTTCTTGTCAATGTCATCACCGCTGTGTCCTCCCTGTGCACCAAAGATCTTGAACTCACATTTCACATAATCTTTTGTAGCAGGATAAGTGGTGTATTTGAATTTTGCTGTGGTGTCAATACCGCCGGCACAACCTATAAAAAGCTCCCCTTCATCCTCAGAATCCAGGTTAATGAGGGTCTTGCCTGTAATGAAGCCCGGCTCAAGTGCCATTGCACCGTCGAGACCAGTCTCCTCACTTACTGTAAAGAGTGCTTCAATGCGTCCGCATTTCAAATCCGGATCCGTAAGGGCTACAAGCTGTGCTGCTATACCAATACCGCAGTCCGCGCCAAGGGTGGTGTCTTTAGCTATAAGCCAGCCGTTCTCCTCCACTGCAATGATAGGATCTTTTGTAAAGTCATGCTCAACACCTGCATTCTTCTCGCACACCATATCGGAATGGCTCTGAAGAACTACTGTAGGGACATTCTCCTTACCTGGGGCAGCCTCTCTGATGATAAGTACGTTACCGGCTGCATCTGTTTTGCACTCAAGCGAATGCTCCTTTGCAAAATTCTGAAGGTATGCTATAATCTGTTCCTCGTGACCGCTTTCACGTGGTATTGTAAGTATCTCCTTGAAGGAATCAAGTATCTGTTGTGTCTTCATAAAAAAAAATGTATTAAACCTGATTCCAAATTTAATACATTTTTTCTATCGTTCCGCTTTTAAAAGCTTTTCTATTGCCAAAACATCCTGTTTGAAAGTCCTGTCGGTTTCTATCAGGTCACTTACCGTGTTGCAGGCATGAAGCACCGTTGCATGATCTTTGCCTCCAATCTGCGCTCCAATTGCTGCAAGAGATGTTTTTGTAAGGCTTCTTCCCAAATACATGGCAATCTGTCTTGCCTGAACAATCTCCCTCTTTCTTGTTTTTGAGAGCATAAGTTCCTTGCTTATCTTAAAGTACTCGCAAACTGCAGTCTGTATCCTGTCTACTGAAATCTCTGTATTTACAGTACTTACTATCTTGTCTGCAAGTCTCTGGGCCAAGTCTATTGTAATCGTATCCTTGCTGAATGTTGCGTGGGCAATAAGTGAAACCAATGTTCCTTCAAGCTCCCTTACACTTCCAACAACCTTTGAAGCCAAGAAATCAAGTACCTCCTCAGGCAGCTGTATACCATCCCTCATGCTCTTTGCCTGAAGGATCTCCAGACGGGTATTGTATGAAGGAGGGGTAAGCTCTACAGACAATCCCCATTTGAACCTTGAAAGAAGTCTCTGCTCAAGTCCCATCAAGTCTACCGGAGCCTTGTCTGATGTAAGGATCAGCTGTTTACCACTCTGGTGAAGATGGTTGAAAATGTGGAAGAATGCATTCTGGGTACCCTGTTTGTCTGCAAACTCCTGTACATCGTCGAGAATAAGGACATCTATCATCTGATAGAAGTTAAGGAAGTCTGTAAGTTTGTTCTTCACATTCACAGCATCCATATACTGGGTCATGAACCTGTTTGCTGAAACATAAAGGACAGTCTTTTCAGGGAATTTTTTCTTCACCTCAATTCCAATGGCCTGCGCAAGGTGGGTTTTTCCCAAACCTGAAGCACCATAGATGAAAAGTGGGTTGAAGGCATTCTTTCCGGGGTTGTTTGCAATTGCCATACCGGCCGCACGTCCCAACTTGTTGCAATCTCCCTCAATAAAGTATGAGAAACAGTTGTTGGGGTTAAGCTGCGGATCAATGTTGAGCTGCTTCAAACCCGGGAATGTAAACGGATTCAGAGGCGCGGTATCCTTCAATGGTACAGGAACAGGCTTGTTTTGTGGAACTGTATCCTGAGATGGCATTGTAACAGGAGCACCGTCCTTTATAATCTGAACCTTGTACATGAGTTTTGCATCATTACCTACGTATTTGCGCAAAGCCCTGCTCAAAAAACTGATGTAATGAGCCTCAAGAAACTCCCTGAAGAACTCGGACGGCACCTCAATAGTGAATGTACTGCCAACAAGACTCACAGGTTTGATAGGCTCAAACCAGGTCTCATACTGCTTTGGCTGGATAACTCCCTTTATCATCTGCAGACAGTTATTCCATACCTCAATATGTTGTGGGCCGTTCATCAGTTTTTAAAAATTTATTTAAGGATTATTCGCTTGTTGATTGTGGTGCAAATGTGAGGAAAAAATTATTATAAAAAAAAACTAAATCTATTGCAAAATTGAAAAACATTGTAAGTATCTAAAAATCAGCATTAAATTTTTTAACAAAATTAACCGCTTGATTTTCAAGCGGTTAACTGTTAACTATCTAATAATCTTAGAGATAGAATTTTCAATCCGTAACCATTAGAAAACACTCACCTTTATGTACTTCTTAGGATTCTCCGAAATCCCCTTCACAAGCTTGTCCACATCATTTATAAGGGTATTTACAGCGTTGTGCAGAGAGTCTGTAACAAGCAGCTTGCCCACCGAACCATTAGGATCCTGAAGCTTGTCCGAAAGGCTTCTCAAACTCTCAATTGTCTTGTCAAGTTCAGCTTTTGAAAGCGATGATGTGATAGCATTCACATTCTCCAGCGAACCTTTTATCTGATCAGTACTTTCACCCAATCCTTTTGAAAGCAACTCCAGGTTCTTCACAATTGCAACAAGCTCCGGAGAGATATCATTGAGAGTCCTGCTCAATGTTGCCGCATTTGCAAGAGTCCTGTTAAGATGCTTCAACGAGCTCTGGATCTCAGACCTTGATGTTGAGTCCAAAAGCTTGTCAACACTTTCCAACGTGCGGTTCATTGTAGCCATAAGCTGCATGGCCTGCTCCTTCAACGGCTCAATCTGCCCCATTACAGTTGAAATCATATCGGGTTGGATAGCAGCACCCAAAGTATCGCCACTTTCAAGAATCTGCCTTGAGTCCCCCATATTAATCCTTACGGCTCTTGCTCCCATAATGTCAGCACTGTACACCTCCGCTGTTGAATTTGCAGGGATATCAAATTGCGATTTTACCTTCAGCTCCACTTCAAAGCTGCCGTTTTCCTGGTTGTATACAATATCCTCAACCATTCCCACCTTGTAGCCTCTCAGATACACAGGTCCGGTAACTGCAAGTCCGTCTACCTGATCATACACCACATAGTATGTACTGCTTCTGTTGAAAATATCCTCCCCCCTCAGGAAGTTGATTACTGCAAAAGTTGCTATAAGTGTGAGCAGTACGAACAGGCCTATAGCCTGCATTCTAGAAAATCTGAATTTTTCCATATTATTTTATAATATTGTTCCCTTTAATGTGTATCACAAATGCTCCAGGAAAAATCTTCTTCAGGCGCCCCAGCTGGGCAACAGCCTCCTGTCGGGAAGAAAACTCTCCTATATAATATTTGTAACTGTTTCCCACTTTTATAAATTTGGCATCCGTCCTTCCCTTCAAATCGTATGCCCCTTTTGAAAGCTGTTTTCCCACGGATAAAATCTGCACGGCATAAAACTCTCTCTTCACGGGCTCCTGCTGCTGCATATTGCCAGGCGGCGGTGTAGCGGATCCCGGCTTGTGCTGCTCCTGTGGCGGCTGGGGATGGTGCGGGGCTCCCAGGTCATCCATTCCTTTTTCAACATCTTTCTTATATGCCTCAAAAGCATTGAACAACCTTTTGGCAAACTGCTCCTGCCCGTTCTTGCTCACAAGCACCGCACAATCCTTTGGATTGGATATGAAACCCAGCTCAGTAAGGACAGCCGGCATTGTAGTTTTCCACAATACAAGCAACCCGCCCTGCTTTACGCCACGGTTCACGGTTATGGGTCCTTTGGCAAACTGTCCCTGAACCTGGGCCGCATATTTGATACTCTGCTCCTGATGCATGTTCTGCAACAGTGAGAAGATTATATACGACTCGGGAGAATTGGGGTTGAATCCCGCATATTTGGCCTGGTAGTCATCCTCTATCACAATTACCGAGTTCTCGGTCTTGCACACCTCAAAATTGTCATCACTCTTGTGGGCACCCATCACAAAGGTCTCAGTTCCCCTGGCCTGTGTGGCTTTTGCCGAATTCACATGTATTGAGACAAACAGATCCGCCTTATTCCTGTTGGCAATTGCAGCCCTTTGGGAAAGCTCCACATATTTATCTGTGCTCCTTGTATACACTACCTTAATCTGAGGATATTTTGCCTTTATCATATTACCCAGCTTAAGGGCTACAGAGAGGGTAATATCCTTTTCCCTGTACTTTCCGTTCCTGGTTATAGCACCAGGATCCTTGCCTCCATGACCGGGATCAATCACCACTGTCCTTATACGCAAAGCATCCCCAACCTCCTGTGCACATACACACAAGGGGAGAAACAGCATCATTGCCAGAACCGCAATCTTTATGAGTTTGTTTTCAAGTGGCATATTAGTTGCAAAAAAAGTGTTATTTTTGCGCTTTGCAAAAGTACAAAAAAATCTCCATTGCGGAGACAAGATATAAGCTGATACATGCATCTGACAGATATAAAGCATATTAAAATCCGTTTGCTCATCATCCTGGCAATTATTGCGCTCCCATTACAGGGTTACTGCAACAGGAGCCACCTTGACACACTTAAAACCAGGATTGCCGCTATAGGAGCAAGCAAGGCGGGTAGCAGCCAGACTACCGGCACCGGCACCATACAGGCTACAGGTGCAGATACCCTGCTCCACATCCACTCAGATTCCTTGCACACAGATACTCTTGCCCATGTCCATGACACTGCCGTAAACAGAAGCACACTTGAGGCACCTATATTTTCAGGAGGAAGAGATTCCATTGTAAAGGACTTCAACGTGGACGGGAGAAAGATGATCTACTACTACGGCGATGTGAAGGTGACATACAATGATATGGAAATCTCATCGGAATACATGGCATTCGACCTGGATTCCAAGACTGTTTTTGCCAAAGGACTGCCGGATACAAGCGGAAAAGTTATAGGTTCTCCTGTAATGAAGCAGGGTGAGACCCAATACGAGATGGAGAGCGTATACTACAACTTCAAATCGGGAAAAGCCAAAATCAAGAACATGATTACACAGGAGGCGGAAGGTTATCTTCATGGAAAATACATCAAGAAGATGCCGGACAACTCCATAAACATTTCCAAAGGAAAATACACCACCTGCGACCTTGAGCACCCTCACTTCTATCTCCAGATGACTGCAGCAAAGGTTGTTCAGGATCCCGACGGCGGGCAGAAGACCGTATTCGGACCTGCATATGTGGTGCTTGCAGATGTTCCTACCCCATTTGCCCTCCCATTCGGATTTGTACCCCAGTTCAAAGGACGTTCCAGCGGACTGCTGATGCCAACATACGGAGAGGAGGCAGCAAGAGGTTTCTTCATGAGGGGACTCGGATACTATTTTGTATTGAGCGACCACTTTGACATTGCAGCCACCGGCGACATATATACAATGGGATCATGGGCCGGACAGCTCAATGCCCGTTACAACAAGAGGTACAAATATAACGGTAACCTCAGCTTTGCATACCAGAATGACAAGACGGGTGTAAAAGGGCAACCTGATTTCTTCCAGACCAAGAACTTCTCCATGCAGTGGAGCCACTCCATGGATGCAAAGGCAAGACCGGGAACATCATTCAGGGCTTCGGTAAACTTCTCCAGCCCTTCGTACAACCAGTACAATAACCAGACGAATATCCAGACAGCCATGCAGAACCAGATATCTTCATCAATCTCGTTCGGCAAGAGCTGGGCAGGCACACCTATAAGCTTGAGCATAAATGCAATGCACAGCCAGAACTCAAGGGACAGTTCATATGCGGTAACTTTCCCAAACTTAACCTTTACAGTAAACAGGATATATCCGTTCAAGAGAAAGGAAAGAGTTGGAAAGGAGAAGTTCTACGAATCATTTGCCTTCAACTACAACGCCACCCTGGACAACAAGATAAACTTTAAGGCAAGCGAGGTTGGAGAGCCGGATTTCTTCAAGAAAATGAAGAATGGAATGAGACACAATTTCAGCATCTCCCTACCATCCTTTACCATTGCCAAATATATACAGGCATCCCCTTCTGTAACATACGGAATGAACTGGTACTTCTCAGACTGCGAGAAAGTGTTCAATGGAGAGACCCAGAGAGTTGAGACTGTCTATTCAGATCCTTTCAGCACTTTTGGCATCACCCAGAACTACTCTGCAGCCATTTCATTGAGTACCAGACTTTACGGAAAGTTTGTATTTGGCAAAAACCGCAAGGTGGAAGCCATCAGGCACATGGTAACCCCATCAATCTCGTTTGGTATACAGCCTGATTTGGGTACTGCAGCAAACGGATTCAGCCAGTTGAGCTATGTTGATGCAAACGGAGTACAGCATGTAGTAAACTACAACAAATACGAGGGTCAGACCTATTCCCCTCCAGGAAGAGGTAAAAGCGCATCAATGAGTTTCTCCTTGGGCAACAACGTGGAGGCCAAGATAAAGGACAGGAACGACACTACCGGAACAGGTGTAAAGAAGGTGAAGATCATAGACCAGCTTTCAATGGGAGGATCATACAATTTCCTTGCTGATTCGCTCAACTTGTCAAACATCTCAGTGAATATGAATACAACCATATTTGGCAAACTGGGACTTAACATGAATGCCTCTTTCGACCCTTATGCCATAGATAACCAGGGAAGGAAGATAAATACATTCAATATTGTGAAGGAGGGAGGCTTCAAGCTTGCCCGCCTGACCAATGCAAGTGCATCATTCTCCGTTTCAAAATCGGGTGAAGGCAAAGGGAGACTGGGCTCAGACTACAAGGACCCCAACGCTGTAACATCGCAAAACAGCTCATACCAGAGAATATACCACAACCCGCTTACAGGAGAGTATATTCCTGGAGGTTGGGTCTACTATATGAACCCTAATGTACCTTGGTCTGTAAACGCCAACTTCAGCTACAGCTATAACCGCAGCTACCAGTATGCAAACGAAAGACTCCTTACCAAACACAACCACATGATGACCATAGGTTTGGGAGGACAGATAAGGCTTACAGATGCACTCAATATCAACCTTAACTCAGGTATTGACATGATGAAGATGCAGCTTACCACCACCCAGATGAGTGCCACATACGATTTGCACTGCTTTGCAATATCTGTTTCATGGGTTCCAAACGGAAGGTGGGAAAGCTGGAGCTTCAGGATAAATGCTAAAGCATCTGCCCTTGCAGACCTTTTGCAGTACAAGAAGAATGCAAGCTACTGGGACAACAGATTCTAAAACACATTTAATATATATGAATATGGAAAAGAAAATCGTAGCAAGTGCCAAAGCTCCTAAAGCAGTAGGCACATACAGTCAGGCAGTAATTGCCGGCAACACAATCTATGTTTCAGGCCAGCTTCCAATTGATGCTGCTACCGGAGAGTTTGTACCAGGCGGCATTGAGGAGCAGCTTCACCAGGTATTCAAAAATCTTCAGTATGTTCTTGAGGAGGGCGGATACTCTTTTGCAGACGTTGTAAAAACAACAGTACTTCTTTCAGACCTTGCAAACTTTGCAAAGCTTAACGAGGTTTACGCAATGTACTTCAGCGAGCCATATCCTGCACGCGTTGCTTACCAGGTTGCAGCACTTCCAAAAGGAGCATTGGTTGAGATTGACGTAATTGCAGCAAAATAAGCGTATATAATCGTTTAAAATCAGTTATAAATGGGTAAAAAGCGAACTTTTACCCATTTATTTTTGTATATGGCAATAATAGTTTTACCTTTGTAGAGCCCTAGGGTTTCTGCCGGGGCATTCTGAATAAAGTTTCCATATATTCATATCCTTTTTAATATATGTACGATATAATGCAGTTGAGCAGCAAAAGTTTGGAAGAACTTTTTGTTATTGCTGAAAATTTGAACATCAAACGTGTAAAATCTTACACCAAGGAAGAGCTCGTATACAAAATTCTTGACGAGCAGGCCATTCAAGGTGTAAACAAGCCTATACAGAAAAAGAAACGCGACAGGATTGTAAATCCAAAGCTTGCCAAAGTTGAGGTTACAGCCACCCCTGAAAAGGTTGAAGCGGCACCTGTAAAACCGGAGCATCAGCCTGCAAAAGCTGAGACAAAGGAGAGCCAACTGGCGCCAGCAACAGCTCAGGCTGCACCTGACAAGAGTGAAAACAGCCACGAGAAAGGCAAACGTCCCAGACAAAGGATGTCCAAACAAAACCAGGAGTCCCAGCCGGTAGCAACAGCAGCACCTGCACCTGCCACAGAAACAGAGCCTGCAGCAACAGTTGCAACAGAAGAGACACCTGCAAAAGAGCAGCCTGCTGAACAGGCACAATCTTCCCGACAGGACAAAGACCATAAAGGACGCGGCAGAAAGAAAAAAACTCCACACACAAGACAGGAGGATGCACAGCCTGCCCCTCAGGCAGATGAAGCAACAGATGCAGAGCAACCACAGGAGACAGCTCCAGTACCACAGGATACACCAGTACAGACTGCTGAAAACCCTGATGCAGAAACTAAAGAGCATACAGAGTCTCCTGAGCAGCACAACCATAAGAAACAGCCTAAGATTGAGTTTGAAGGAATAGTAAAGGCAAGCGGCGTACTTGAGATCATGCCGGACGGCTACGGTTTCTTGAGATCATCAGACTACAACTACCTCAACTCACCGGATGATATCTACGTATCACAGTCACAGATAAAACTTTTCGGCCTTAAAACCGGTGATACACTATTTGGAGAGATCAGACCTCCAAGAGAGGGTGACAAATATTTCCCATTGGTAAAAGTAGACCAGATCAACGGCAGAAGCCCTGAGTTCATCAGGGACCGTGTACCGTTCGATTTTCTTACCCCACTTTTCCCTAATGAGAAGTTTGAACTTCTTGCAAACGGCCACAACAATCTTTCATGCCGTATAGTAGATATGTTCACCCCTATTGGAAAAGGACAGCGCGGACTTATCGTTGCACAGCCGAAGACCGGTAAGACAATGCTCCTAAAAGAGATTGCAAATGCAATTGCAGACAACCATCCTGAGGTATACATGATTGTACTGCTTATAGACGAGCGTCCTGAGGAGGTGACAGATATGGCCCGCAGCGTAAAGGCAGAGGTAATTGCCTCTACATTCGACGAGCCTGCAGAGAGACACGTAAAAGTTGCAAACATAGTGCTTGAGAAAGCCAAGAGACTTGTAGAATGCGGACACGATGTAGTAATCCTGTTGGACTCAATCACCCGCCTTGCAAGAGCTTTCAACACTGTACAGCCTGCTTCAGGTAAAGTATTGAGCGGTGGTGTGGATGCAAATGCCCTGCACAAGCCAAAACGTTTCTTTGGAGCAGCCCGTAATGTTGAGAACGGCGGTTCTCTTACAATCCTTGCAACAGCCCTTACCGAGACCGGATCAAAAATGGATGAGGTTATCTTTGAGGAGTTCAAGGGTACAGGCAACATGGAGCTTCAGCTAGATAGAAAACTTGCAAACAAACGCATCTTCCCTGCTGTAGACGTAACCCTAAGCTCAACCAGACGAGACGACCTTCTATACAAACCTGAAGACACCAACAGGATCTGGATCCTTAGAAACCACTTGGCAGACATGAACAGCATTGAGGCTATGACCTTCATGAAAGAGCGCCTGCAAGGAACCACAAACAACGAGGAGTTCTTCAAATCGATGAACGAATAAAACAACAATTATACAGTATTATCCAAGAGGTTAAGCACCCTTATAACCTCTACAATACCGTATAACGCAAAAATGCATGCTTAATCTCATCTCATTCTGTAAGGTTAAGCATGCATTTCTTATTTATGAGCACCAGCAGGACTGGTCGACGTACTCAACCTCTTGCCTATACTCGAACGGGAGGGTGACCCAATTGTTTAAGATATGGGTGTTTTGCTTAATTCAGCCCTTTTATCATTGGATTTTCTGTTGATAAAACTTCAATATAAATATCATCATCTGCAAAAATAAAGTGCTTAACTTCATTGATATCTCTTTCAGTCATCATCACATCACCCCCTGCACCCAAAAGCCACTCCAAATAAGCAGATTTTCCAGTTATTTTGTATAATGGAAATATCCTGTTAGGGAATTGCTTCGAAATATGATCATCTATACTATAAATTGATATATATTTATGTAAGTGCAATAAGGGAGCCATCCTGTATGATAATACGCTATCTTTAAAAATGAATTCTATTGTATTATCTTTATAAAGATACTTTATATGAAGTTCACTGCCCGGTCCTGGTAGATTATATGTGAGATTGCAATCAATTATTTCATATTCTCCTAGTTCCGGGTTTGTCAATAAAGGTGTCATTATTCCGTATTTCATTTTATATATCTTATTTTTATATTATTTTTAACTTTATTTTTAAATTGGATTTCAATGGTTGGGGCACCATGAGAACTTCCTGTTCTAACTACTATATGTGTTCCATTTGCAAAGGCCGTTTCGTCTTTATTTATGAATCAACCTGTTTTTAAAATTTTTACGACACCTAATAAATATACAACTTATTATCCACAAAAAAAGTAGTATGAAAAAATTTTTATTTCTATTGATGTTTTCATTTCAAATATTGGCCCTCCATGCACAAAATGATGAACTGATATTAAATAATGAAGTAATGATAACGAACAAGTCTTTAATGGAAATCCTTAAAAAGCAAGTATTACCTCGTGTCGTTTATGAAAATGAAGGTGTTCTTGTTTCAATGTGGTATGATAATACTCGCAAGGCTGATATACTTTACATTAAGAAAGTATCATTATTGTTCATTTCTGAAGAGGTATGGAAAAGCTTTGACGGTTTTAGCATAGTTGGAGATGTAATTATTGTTTTTAAAAATTGCAAACGCTACAATATGATCTCAAATAAAGCAAACACAATACCTTTAAAAGTGTATCCCTCTGATGGAGCATTAGAAGATGACGGGCCATGGTGGGAATATGAATTCAAAAATGGTAAATTCAGGTTATTGGACAGGATATTGGCATATTAATCCAACTTGTTTAGTGTAGACGGTACAAAAGTTGTGGTAGAAGACAACATCTGAAACGGCTACCGTTACATAGGTTCTTTGATATACAATACCAGCTCGGGTGGGGAAACAATAGAAAGTGTTATTTACAATATATAATCAACCTGCCACAAGGCAGATATGTATATATGAATGGAGAATGGATAGAAAAGGAAGAACAATAAATGATACTATGGAATACAAGCTTTTACTAAGAAATTTGCTTTATATTATACTGGGAGAAATAATATGCTATTGTTTATTTGTATATACAATCATTGTATCGGTTGTTGGCATGTCAATTATCGCATTAAATATTGATGAGATGTATTGTATTCATACAGAGGTTTTTATTCTATATACTTGTTGGGTATACCAATGGTATAAATATTTCAAATGGGACAAGAATATATTTAAAATTGTTGTTGGTGCAGGAATTGTATTTTTGATATGTATATCATTAAAATGGCCCATTATTTACTATGATATGCCTAAGATTTTTAGAATTCCTAAGGATTCAATATTTTGGGTTCCGGATATAAACATTGTCTTTACTCTTTTGGCATACATGCTCCCGGGAAGTCTCGTTTTGTATTATTGCATTTTATGCCCTTTTGCTAAAAGAATTAAAATTAACAGGGAAGGGGACACAATCATATGAATGTGTAAAACTAAACCATTAGAGACTATCTGTTTCTCTGAAATACCGATATCGCCTCCCCCTTTTTGTACCCTTCACTGTATCAGATAGACCTCCACTAGAGTTAAGTATATAAAAACAAAGGAGGTGACTAATAAGTGATTTAGTCACCTCCTTTCGTGTTTATATGGATATGACGACAGTGGCAGTAGGGTAAGTTTGGCTTGGTTCCGTCGGAACGAGTTCCGACTTCATCCCTCCCACGACTTCGTCGCGGGCCC
>JAZRQU010000078.1:0-1305 GCA_045650045.1 Candidatus Egerieisoma sp.
CCCGAGCAGTAACACGGCAAATGCATATCGGAAGAATAGGATTGATTCGGTGGCTACACCTTTATTCATTAGTGGCATACCAAAGAGAGGGTTCAACCCGTATGCAATGCCAGTGATGATACCTGCAGGATAGCCTATAAGCGCATTTTTACTTAGTTTTCTCATTTTCGAAGAGATAATTGTTTCGCCGTGCAAAGATACACCATGTTCGGTGAATAATCTCATTTTTTTGCATCACTTTTGGCGGAGTATCGATAAAATCTTGTAACTTTGGAGTGATGAAAATTGAAGAAGCCATACTCTACTGCCTCGCCAGTCAGAACCGAGGGATGCGCACCGAGCAGATTGCGGAGATGATCAACCGCCACCGCCTGCACATCCGTAAGGATGGACAGCCCGTCACCTCCAATCAGGTGTATGCCGTGATTTGTCGCTATCCAGACACTTTTACAAAGGCCGAGGGGCGGATAATGTTGATGATATAAAAGGAACAAAGATTATGAATAACATATTAGGAGAAAAGTATAAGGGAGACTCACCATTTGTAGCAAATTGCAGAAAGTTGCAATCCATCTATCGTCATGAGATTGGAGAAGAAATCCGCCCATACACAGACAGGAATGGTAATGTGCATTACTATGGAAACTACATCAGTGGTGGTGATACTCCCAAGGATGGTTGTTGGAAGAACTTCTTGACAGAAGATGCTTTCAAGCATGCAGAAGATAGGGTCAATAACAGGAAAAAATATGAAACCATAGAAAAGGACAGACTCTTCAACAATCTGCTGTCCAGCCAGCCCATGGCATTCAACCTTTTCTGCCCATTGAGACAGATGCTTAGAGAATCTCGCGAAACCGCAACTCAAGTCATAAAGGCTGCTCTCCCCGACTATCCCATACATGAAGTAACGGGAGTCGAATTGGAATTCATCCCTGGTAATTACAGGGATTTGACTGGAGACAAGAGTGCAATGGATGCAATCATAAAATTCAAAGACAAGGATGGCAATGGTGGATTCATTGCCGTGGAGACCAAATACTCAGAAAACCTCGGGTCGAATGCTGCTTATAAAAAAGGTGATGATGGAAAAAAGAGACCCCGATCACAATGCGCTATCGCGATTAAAGAGCTCCAATGCTTCACTCCAGAAATAGAGGAGAGCATAATGGAAGGCAATACTCCGCTGACTCAAATTTATCGAAATTTCCTGTTGAGCGAGATGTATGGGTTGCATGGAGAGACGGAAGAATTGCAATCGTTTTCCATTATCCTTGCTCCTAAAAAACATCCCACAACAGAAAC
>JAZRQU010000079.1:0-84381 GCA_045650045.1 Candidatus Egerieisoma sp.
CATTGGGCATTCGCACTGATGATTTCAGTCCTCTCAGATGCTTTTACATCCTTGAAATTTACAACAGATTCCCAGGTAGCTTTGCGGCCGAGAGGATCGTTGTAGCTCTCAATGAAACCGTTTACAAAATCAACCTGAGAAAGGGTATCCTGTACCCATGAAATGTTGTACTCATCCCACATCTCAAGAGAACCTGTACGGTAGTACTCTATAAGCTGGCCGATATATTTTTTCTGTGCATCGTTCTCTGCATATTCTGCAGCGGCAGAAAGGTGTTTGATAATCTCCTTGATGCTGTTTCCATAGAGGCCGTTTTCACAATATACAACCTCTTTGATTTTACCGTTCTCTTTAACAAGACTGCTGTTCAGACCGTATGATATGGGGGTTGTATCTTTTGGATTCTCCATATCCTGGTAGAATTTGTTGGCCTCCTCTTTGGTTATGTTGCCGCAGTAGAAGTTGACTGCAGAAGCCATAAGAAGATCCTTCTCTTTGCCTGTGTATTTTCTTTGAGGATAGATTTCTGGATCAAAAATTACAGGAAGGAGTTCTTCACATTTTTCGCTCTGGGCAGTAGCCTCCATCAAACCTTTGAAATACTCCTGAGAGCATGCTGGAACAAATTTGTCTTCTGCATAGTGGTGGTGGATACCGTTGCTGAAGAACACCCTTTTGGCATATACCATAAATTTCTGCCACTGCTCGCACTCCCTGTCACCGCTGTAATTGTCAATGATTCTCTCAAGGGTCTTTCTGATGCCAAGGTTATATTTGAAGTTCTGGCTGAAAAGTATGTCCCTTCCACATTTTCCTGCCTCGCTCAAATGGTAGATATAGGCTTTCTGCTGAAGTGTAAGTGAATCCCATCCCGGAATCCTGTACCTGAGCACCTGAATATCTGCAAATTCGTCAACCGTATATTTGAACGGCTCCTCTTTAGTTTGGGTTCCCTGTGTGCATGATGCTGCCGCAAGGGCCAACCCGCTTACGCATAACATAGTTTTTAAGAAATTCATATAGTTTTTTATTGTTGATTATTGTCGGGATTATTGTCGGGATTATTCTCCTCTTCCCTGTTTTCGTTTCTTTTCCTCATGCCTCCAACCATCTCCTTTACAGTGGTATACCCTTTAATGAATGCAGTTACAATATTCTCAAGAGCTGAAATTTTTGACATCGCATAATCAATGTATGTAAGGGGGTTAAGGTATTTCTTGAGGGAATTCAGGTAAGCTCCCAATTCCATCTCCTTCATCATTATCTTATACGAGTTCTCCTGCTGGGCAGCCTTTATGTCTGCAATCTCCGAACCGAAGAACATGCGTGAGTACAGACGCATCATTTTTGACAGGAACAGGGTATCCCTCTTCATGTAAATGACTAGAAGTCCTATTACAAACAGCAGCGCTGTAATGCCAAAGCCCGCAGCTGTACTCCCGATGAATTCACCTATCATAAAGGCAATGGCAAAACCTGCCAGCTGCAGTATCACCGCACCAAGCATAACCGCCACAAGCACCACCAGAGTCTTGTTTGAAATTATGGAGAAATTCTCCACCCCTTTGTACTTGTACTCGTCTACCCTAAGGTTCACGTACTCTTTAACAGACTGCCCAAGGCTGTCTAGTTTTTCTTTTTTTTCCTCCATGATGATATGTTTAAGAAGTCAGGTCAAGTCTTCAATCCTATTGCTCTTCTTCAGTGCAATACCCGTCTGTACAGTCACAGCCTTCCTTTGCTCTGGCCATCTTCTCTTTCAGATGGTCATACTCGTGCTGTGCTTTCTCCCTGAGTTTCCTGCGGGTATTTTCTCCTGAGTCCGGAGCCAACAGGATGGCGGCTGCTGCACCTGCAAGTGCTCCGCCAATGAATGCCAATAATCCTTTACATTTCATAGCCAACAAATATATGGAATTTTTTTTCTAATTTTGTCAGTTATCCAACACATTTGGACCACATATTGTTTAACGGATTTTAAAAAATGGGAAAAGGAATTCTTACCATCATATTGCTGATTGTCTCAAACGCATTCATGACATTGGCCTGGTATGGCCACCTCAAATTTGGGGCAGACAAAATGCTTCCCAAATGGGGCATGTTCGGCATAATTATAATAAGCTGGCTGATAGCGCTTTTTGAATATTGTTTTCAGGTACCCGCAAACCGCATTGGCTCCAATTTGCACGGCGGGCCGTTTTCGCTCATACAGCTTAAAGTTATACAGGAGGTAATCACCCTGCTTGTCTTTGTGGCCTTCTCTGCCATCTTCTTCAAGACCGAGAGCTTCAGGATGAACCACCTTATAGCATTCGTTTTCCTTGTACTTGCAGTTTATTTCGTATTCAAGAATTAGAAAAATATGAAACATATAAAATTGTTCCTCATTGCCGCTTTGGTTATGGCAGCAACTTCAGCTTGCGAGCTTGTAAGTCTTGATGCTCCGGAGTATGTTGCCCGTCAGAAGACCCTGCTGGTATACATGGTTGCCAACAACAACCTTGCTTCCTATGCCAAAACCAACATAAATTCAATGATGGAGGGATATCTTCCCCCCGAAGACAATCTGCTTGTATACTGCCACGCAACCGACGGAAACCCTATCCTTTTGAGACTTTACAAAAATGATGAAGGAGCTGCCGTAAAGGACACTGTATACAGGTTCCCACAAAGGAACTCAGCAGATCCGGCATCACTTGCAAGCGCCCTTAAAGTATGCCGTACAATGTACCCTGCAGAAGAATACGGTCTTGTATTGTGGTCTCACGGAACAGGCTGGCTACCTCAACAGTATTACAGCAAAACAAGATCGTTCGGTCAGGACGAAGGAAAGGAAATGGATATAGTTGAAATGGCCAAAGCCATTCCGTTCAAGCTTGATTATATGATATTTGACGCATGCCTGATGGGAGGCATTGAGGTTGCCTACGAGCTCAAGGATTCAGTGGACTACATTATGGCATCGCCTACTGAGGTCCTTTCAGACGGATTCCCATACAGCAAGATCATGGAGCACATATTCAAGTCTTCAACACAACTGCAGTCTGTTGCTCAGGAATACTACAACCACTACAACAACAAGGGCGGGTCATCGAGGTCTGCAACCATTTCACTTGTAAAGACATCGGAGCTGGAGAATCTGGCGCAGAAAGCAAAAGAGATCTTCAACAAATACGGCCACAACGGAAACTTGCGCAACACACTTGTTGATACAACTGCCATACAGAAATACTATAGGGATAAAAAACACTGGTTCTACGATTTGGGCGGACTTATGCAGCAGTTGGCAGGTGATGATGCCGCTGCTTTCAACAAGGCCCTTGAGAGTGCGGTAATCTACAAAGCCACAACCCCTGAGTTCATATCAGTAAAGATAGACCCTGCCAAGTTCTCCGGATTGAGCACCTACATCCCAAGTCCTAAGGCCGATGCGGAGCTGGTTCAGTACTATCTCAAGTTACGCTGGAACCAGGATACCGGATACATACAGACAGAGGAGAAACAGCAGTAACCGGAACAGCATATAAAAATAAAGGCGCCCAAACGGACGCCTTTATTTTTGTCTGTTTCCTTTTGATCTATTTCTTTTTCTTCAAATCCTCATTTCCGGTAACATACTCCTTGTACAAGCCTTTTCTGCTTGGAAGATGATCAAGATTGCCAAGGCCGTACATCATAATTGCGGTTACTGTAGATGCATGCTCCTGATACTCGGGAATGCTCTTGTTGTAAAGGTCGCGGTCTGTGTGCCATATCTCACCATACTGGAAATTGTATCCTTTAGGATCACCCAGGTTAAGGTTCAATGAAGGGCATCCGTTCATTACAAAATAGGCATGGTCGGAACCGCCTGCACTGGTTGGCACAGGACCAGGTTTGCCGGTATTCTTCTTCACCTCAAACGGAAAATCGGGATTGATCCTGCCAATAGGCTCACACACCTTCACATAATCCTCGTACATTGCCTCAGGAACAGTAATTCCAAGCGGTACAAGAGGACCGCCATCCCTGTTGAAATAGTTTGCTACCTTGTTCAAATCAATGCAGCCGCTCTCCACAAAATGTTTGCTGCCCCACAAACCGAACTCCTCAGCAGCCCATACGCAGAACAACAAAGTCCTTTTAGGTTTTGCTCCCGACAGTGCCAGCATTCTTGCAGCCTCCATTGTAGGGGCTGTTCCAACTGCACAGTCTACACCACCTGTTGCAACATCAAATGCATCAAGATGTCCTCCACAAAGTACATATTCGTCGGGATACTCAGAACCTTTCATCACACCGATGATATTATGGAATTTCACCGGACCCATCTTGAAATGGTTGCGGATATCAAACTCCAGCTGGAAGTACTCCCTGCGCTCAACCATCTTCTCAATCTCTGCATACTGGTCTTCATGCAGTTTGATGTCCGGGGTGGTTGGAAGGGTCTCCCATGTCATGTTCATGCAGTTTTTCCTGTCGTAAAGGCAGGTCATGGGAACTCTTGATGACTGGATGATTCCAAGGATACCTGCATCCACCATCTCCCTGTAGAAAAGGGCAGGCTCATACTCATACTCCTTCATCTTTTTTGGCTGGGGGGCCGGCTGGCCCTTCTTAACCTTTGGAGGGTTGGTTCTCAACTCCCTGTTGTATCTTCTTATCTCTGCGTTCTCTTTATCTATCTCGGCATTTTTTGCAATTTTTGCAGCCCTTATGCTGTCTGCCTTAGCGGAATAGTCGATAGGCCAACCGCTGCTCTTGCCGCCAATAAGTACCCAGGCACCTTTAAGCTGCCCTTTCATTTTCTCAAACTCAGCTCTGGTCTTGGGCTCCTTCACCACATGTCCCCTCTGCACACCTTTTGTTCCGGCAGTGTATGATGGGGTTACAAATTGCAATGTTGCCCCGCTACCGCCCAACATGCGGCCGAACCATGGTCCGCGGTTGAATCCTACAGGCATCTGGCCCACCTCCTGGCGCCAAACCTCAAGGCCCCAGCTTTTGAACATGTACTCAACCCAGTCTGATGCATTTTCATACGCGTCAGATCCTACAAGGCGCCCTCCAAACCTGTTGCACAGGATGTCTGTGAGTTCCATTGTACGGTTGTCATTTTTTCCAGTTTCAATCACCTTCTCCACTACAGGGTCGCCGCTTTGCGCCTGCAAAGAAGAAAAGCACAACATTGCAAGAGCCAATGCCCCTGCACCAATTCTGACTAGTCTTTTCATATTTGTGTGTATTAATGTTTTTCCCTTTTGAGATACAAGTGTATTGTAACCCCCACTCCTACTGCCACGAGTATGGCCACCACTGCCAAACGGCTGTAAAAGATGGCTATGCCGGCTCCCAAAGTGAGCCATAAAGTTAATAAAATTCTCTTAAGCTGGTGCAACGGAATTCCCCGTCGGGAAAAATATGAATGTACATATGGGGAGAGCCTTCTGTTGGAAAGAATCATCTTGACCCCTTTCCTGCTGGAGCGCATATACAGCCAGATGGCCAACAGCAATAGTGGAGTGGTTGGAAGAATGGGGAGGAACATCCCCAAAAATCCCAATGCAACAGATAAAGACGCTATTGTTATGTATATGTATTTCCTCATTTTTTATTAACTTTGGCAAAGATAAACCTAAAATTCAAAACTATGGTGCCGTTTACGCAAATGCTTCACTTCTCCATTTCAGGTTTTGTTGATGCCCTGTCGGGAGCCTTATGGGGATGGCCTACAATCATTCTTCTGTTTGGAACTCACATTTACCTTACCGTTATCCTCAAATTTCCCCAAAGGAAAATCTTTAAGGGAATCAAACTTTCGTTCACAAGGGATGAGGGTTCTTCTGGAGATGTAAGCCAGTTTGGAGCACTTGCCACCTCATTGGCGGCAACAATCGGTACAGGAAACATCATTGGAGTGGCCACTGCAATCACCCTTGGAGGCCCTGGTGCAGTGCTGTGGTGCTGGATGGCCGGTTTCTTTGGAATAGCAACCAAATACAGCGAGGGACTCCTTGCCATCAAATACAGGGTAAAGAGCCACGACGGCACAATGATAGGTGGCCCAATGTATGCCCTTGAGAGGGGTTTGAAGATGAAATGGCTGGCAGTTCTGTTCTGCGTATTTACCGCCATTGCCGCTTTTGGTATCGGCAACTCCGTACAATCCAACGCCATTGCATCGCTGCTTGCCCAGCCGGGGCTTCTTGGAGAGTCATACACCGGTATCTCCACCCAGATTACAGGTCTTGTGGTTGCAACCCTTGTGGCACTTGTAATCATTTTTGGAGTAAAGGCAATTGCCAAGGTTTGTGAGGCACTGGTTCCGTTCATGGCCATTTTCTATGTGCTTGGCTGCGTTGCAATCCTTTGCATCAACTGGGAGTTCATTGGCCCTGCAATAAACCTTATAGTAAAATCTGCATTCAGCCCGCAGGCTGCAGGTGGCGGATTCGTAGGCGGTACCGTTATGATGGCAGCCCGCTTTGGTATAGCCCGAGGCCTGTTCTCAAATGAATCGGGATTGGGTTCTGCCCCTATCGTTGCTGCGGCAGCCCAGACAAGAAACCCTGTAAGGCAGGCTTTGGTTTCTTCTACCGCAACTTTCTGGGATACCGTTGTAGTATGTGCCCTTACAGGTCTGGTAATTGTGAGCAGCATCATCGCATACCCTCATATCAGTGTAAATGACGGGGCAAAACTTACCCATATGGCATTTGCGGAGATTCCATACATCGGAACTCCAATATTGGTAATAGGACTTATCACATTCACCTTCTCCACCATCCTGGGATGGAGCTATTACGGCGAAAAGGCAATCCAGTACATTGCAGGCCGCAAGACCATCTATGTGTTCAGGGGCCTTTGGATAGTTGCGGCATACCTTGGTGCAAACATAGACCTTGCCCTTGTATGGAGCATGGCTGACTGCGCCAACGCCCTTATGGCATTCCCTAACCTTGTCTCATTACTTCTTTTGAGTAAGGTAATTGCAAGGGAGACCAACAAATACCTTTGGAAAAACAGGCTTGACGAGTACTCAACCTCTGAGCCCCCTACAATTGATGACTAGACCGGGATTTTCTTCCCGACAGATACTAATAAAAAACCGGTGACCTCAATTAAGAAGTCACCGGTTTCATTTATTCAAAAATAAAGGAGAAGATATTTCCTGCAGGTGGACGACGCAGTCTCCTCTGCTTCGCCATTGCTTTGCAATAGCTCGCAACCGTCGAATGAGGTCCACCTGCAAGGAATATCTTCTCCTCTTTAATTTTATTTTGGCAACATCACCAATTTATCTGATATAAATCATCTCCTACTCATAAACTACCCTCTTCACGCGGCGTGCAACCGAGGTGAAGATCTCGTATGGGATAGTATCAAGGATTTTGGCCATATCGTTTGCTGTAGGGTTATCGCCAAAGATGGTAACCTTGTCACCCACTTTGGCATCAACACCTGTAATGTCAATCATACACATGTCCATACAGATGTTTCCAATGGTTGGAACCAACTGGCCGTTTACACAGAATTTTGCATTTCCACGGCTGTAGTGACGGTTAAGGCCGTCTGCGTAACCTAGTGGAAGGGTTGCAATTTTCTTAGGGGTATCAAGTTTGCCGTGTCTGCCATAACCTACTGTACCGTCCTCAGGGGTAAGCTCCTTAATCTGAAGAATCTTGCAGGTAAGTGAAGCTGCAGGTTTTACATTTGCCTGGTCAACTGCACTGATACCATAGATACCTACACCAAGACGTGCCATATCCATCTGGTACTCCGAGAATCTCTCAATACCAGCAGAGTTGAGGATATGGTGGATAGGCTTGTAGTCAAGCACTGCATCAATCATTGAAGAGTGTTTCTTGTACATCTCGTACTGGCCTCTTGTAAACTCATCATGCTGAGGATCATCCGAAGCAGCAAGATGTGAGAAGATAGACTGTACCTTAACCCTTGGTTTGTCCTTAAGGTACTCCAAAAGCTCAGGAAGTTCATCTTTCATGAAGCCCAATCTGTGCATACCTGTATCAAGTTTGATATGAACAGGATAGTGGTCTATATTTCTTGAAGCAAGGTAAGCGTCAAATTTGCGCATGGCATCCATTGTAGGGATAGATGGCTCAAGGTAGTGATTGACTATATCCTCAAATGAATCTGTACCCGCTGTAAGGACAAGGATAGGTTTCTTGATTCCGCCCACTCTAAGTTCAACACCCTCAACAGGATGGGCAATACCAAAATAGTCTGCGCCGGCTTTCTCCATCTGGCTTGCAAACTCTACGGCTCCATGGCCGTATGAATTGGCTTTAATTAGGATAAGCAATTTTGTTGTGTCTTTCAGTTTTGATCTGAAATACTTGTAGTTGTGAAGCATGTTGGCATTGTTCAACTCCAACGTTGCAAAAGAATTTTGAACTAAATCCATAAATCGTTGTATAGTTATAGGTCACTTTAATGATGTAAAATTAAAAAAAACAAACCATGAAAACCAAATCTTTTTTAGCAATTGCAATTCTTGCAGCATTTTCATTCATCTCATGCGGCAACAGGAACAAATCAATTACCGAAAAACTTGTAGGAGTTTGGACCGGCATTGATACAATCCAGATTGCAACCATAGACTCGGTGGGCAATATTGCCATTGAAACCATAGCAGTCCCTATTGCAATTGAATACTTTGCAGACACCACCATGAGCGGTAAGGTGAGCTATAACGATTCTACAACCGCCAACATCTCGGCAGTGGTAATTGTAGGGGAGCCTTACATCTCATATTCTGGGATTATGGAGATAAACGATGCCAAACAGCAGCTTGATGGGGAACTTGTATACAATGAGACTCCCGAGAGCCTTACAATGGAGTTCTTCTCACAAGACCCGCAGACAGGAAAAGCCCACAAAGGAAAAGCTGTATTGAGCAGAAACACCCAAGCCCAGCAACACAAATAAGATTTGCAGCAAGAAGAAAGAGTGTGGCTAGAACGCTTCGTTTATTCCAAACACGAATCCGTTCTGGCCATTTTTCCCTATTCCCCAATCAAACCTTAGGGAAAGGCCTGGAGCCAGTGCACATCTTATACCGGCACCCGCATCAGGGAGGGCTTTGCCAAAACTGAAACTGCCACTCTCACCCCACAACACCGCGCCTGCGGCCCATACTGCAGCACTGAATATGCTCCACACCTTCTGACGGAGCTCAATCTGCATGCTCAAGGCGTTGTTGTTGCGGTATTTCCACATCTGATACCCCCTCATCCTCCGGGAATCCCCTACAGTTGAAAGCATATTCCACGGAACTCTCCCATACATGAACTCGCAATATGCATCATATGCCAGCACTCCCCCATCCCAAAGCTGAGAATAGGCATCAAACTGCAATACAGTACCAAAATATGGAGAAGAGGAAAAATCAGAATAATTGTTATGCTTTATTGCCACATACACTCCTCCCGACGGGGCTGCAATATTGTCCCTGGTATCATACTGGACCACACCACCAGCTGAAAAGGCTACTGTAGGGGTATCATTATCACATTTTACACGGGTATATCCCAACTGAGGCCCGGCAGTAAGATTATCACAGAGACCGAACATATATCGCGCCTTGAAGATCATCCTCTGAAAATTCTCCCCATAAGAAACATTGCCGGTCATAAGGAACTTCTCCCCCATACTGTACGCCATAACAAACCCCACACCTGTACGCTCCGTAAAATACGGAACCGCCAGGAAATCCCCCTTGAGCTTTTCAAGGATGCTCTCCTTTGGTGTGATATCCTTACGTGTTATCACCTCCACCCTCTCCTGCCCCTTCATCTGGACTGCAAACATTAGGAGCACAATGCAAAATATTTTGTACCTTAGCATATCAGTATACGGCAATATGAGGACCGCCCGCAAACATATGGTATCTGTACTCCTGCTGCTTCTTGCAGCTGGCCTCTGCTTTGCGGCCTCAACCGGTTCAAAGATACAAAATATCCCGCAACAAAACATCCGCACAATACCGGTATTGCTGGTGGAGTTCTCAGACACAGAATTCACCCTCAGCAACCCACAGGAGATGTTCAACACCCAGCTGAACCATAGCGGCCCCAACGGATGTGCAGCAGATTATTTCAACGTCAACTTCCAGGGCAAGGCCACTTTCCGTTTCCCGATAGCCGCCCGGGTCAAACTTGAGGTCCCCATTGCCACCTACGGAGCCCACAGCGCCACATTCAATGACTCTGACATCACCGGACTGCTGCTTGACGCATGCGCAGCAGCACAGGCCCAGGGGACAGACTTCTCACAATTTGATGCCAACAACAATGGCACCATTGAAAACATTGCCATAATCTATGCCGGATACAGCGAGTCTGAAGGTGCCGGCCCCGACGCCATCTGGGCCCACCAGAAAAGTCTGAAAGATGAAGAGATTACTGCAGGTGGAATGAAAATCCTTTCATACACCTGCACCCCGGAGCTGAAAGGGAACTCCGGCACAGAAATCTCCCCTATAGGTACCTTCTGCCACGAAATTGCCCATTCATTGGGTCTTCCCGACATGTATGACACCAATGCAGACTCCGAAGGGCTCTCCACAGCACTCTGCAACTCCCTTTCTATAATGGACAAGGGAAACATCTCCGGCAATGGCAACACCCCACCCTATTTTACCTCCATCGAGAGGGAAATTCTGGGGATTGGAGAGGTGGAAGACCTGCTTCCAGGAAAAGAATACACACTGGAACCGGTGAATCTGTCGGGAAAAATATACAGGATAAAATGTGCATCCGAAGGGGAATACTACCTTTTGGAGTGCAGGCATCCCGAAGGGTGGGACAAACATATTGGAGTGGGTGGACTGGTAGTGTACCATCTAGACAAATCCGAGGCTGTTTATGGAGGATTCAGCTGCATTGAGAGGTGGAATTACAACAACATAAACTGCTTTGCAGAACATCCGTGTGCACTTGCCCTTACTGCCACGGCAGAAGATGACGGCAAAGCATCACCGTTCTTTCCGGGAGAAGGCAAAATCACCAGCCTGGATTCCGAGAACACTGCAGTGAGGCTTGCAGACTGGAAAGGTGAAGGTACAGGCATTGCCCTTAAGGACATATCCTGTTCCAACGGCAAAGTAAGGTTCAGGACTGTGGAAGACTACTTTCCCTGCAGTTCACTGCCAAAAGCCATGGAGTGCAAGGTTGCAGCATACCAGAATGACGCCAGGATAGAATGGTCATCAGCGCTTCCGGCACAGGATGGGCCACAGATAGCCTGGAGGGTAAGATGGCAGGAAAAAGGGGCACAAAATTACAGCAGCACCGTAGCCAATACCACTATGCTGTACATCGGCAACCTGCAACCGGGCACGCAATATAATGTAGAAATCAGATGCCAAAGCGGCATGCAGCTTGGCCAGCCTGTGGTGATTAAAGTAAAGACACCGGATACAACATCGGATTTTCCTTATATACATATTGGTAATGAAGAGCTCTGCGTTGGGGTTAAAATGGATCTTAGAATCATGAACCTCCCCTCTGACTGCATTGGGGTAGAATGGAAATTTGGAGGAGCTGTCATATCTTCGGATATCCTTATACTGGAATCATCGGGAACCGCAATGTTGGAGGCAATTTTAAAATATTCAGATGGATCGGAAGAACACATATACAAGAAGATTACTGTTGAGTAAGCTCCTTATTGCTGCTGTTGCCATAGCGTTACTGTTTTCATGCAGAAAGGATGAGGAGACAGATGGCGCCGGCTTGCAGGCGTTTGTAGAACGGGGAGAGTGCGGTCTGTGGAGTCATGGAGGGTTCCTTTTCAGATATGATGAGGAGAGCTGCCAGTTTTCAATCAATCCTGCCCGCAGACAGATAAGGATGCAAAGCGACAATCAGGATGACTATGTTAATATTCTGTTTTCCGTACTCCCTACTCCTGCAATGACGAGAGTGGAAGCATCATTAAGATACAAGGTGGGAAATGAAGAGATCTCCAACATCGCCAATATGGAGACCATAAAGATTGACGGCAATAAATTCTGGTTATGGGACAACAGCAATAATTTGGGGCTTATAGTTTGTCTGGACTGCGGAACCAGCAAATAAAAAAAGTTGCGGTTAACGCAACTTTTTTATTTCTTGCTGTAAATGAGCACCTTAGTTTTTACTAGCCTCAACAGAAAGTTTTCTGAACTCTTTCATCATCTTGCTTAGCTCAAGAGCTGATTTCCTTGCGCGTGTACCAGCTGCTTTGTTTCCTTTAAGTAGTTGAGCGTCAGCATCTTTGCAGAAAGCATCCATCTCACCTTTAATTTTCTCAATTAGTTCTTTCATCTCCAATAAATTTTTAGGTTAATTTCTTGTGTTAAAGTTAAAAACTATATTTTATCTTTGCAAATAAAATCAGAAAAAATTTTTAGTTATGAGCTTAGAATTCAGCGTGAAAGAGATTGTGAGCGCATTTATGGTACTTTTTGCCATCATTGACATTACCGGCTCCATTCCAATTATTATAGATTTAAAGAGTAAGGGCAATTCCATCAAGCCATTACCAACAGTTATGGGCTCATTTGCCATCTTCATTGCATTCCTGTATGCCGGAGAAGGACTTCTGTCGCTGTTTGGAGTGGATATCCAGTCGTTTGCTGTTGCAGGTGCAATAGTGATTCTGGTACTTGCAATTGAGATGATCCTTGGAGTTGAGCTTATGAAAAATGACGGGCCAAAAGGGGCTGCCACACTGGTACCGCTGATATTCCCGCTAATTGCAGGTGCAGGTACCCTTACCACACTGCTTTCGTTGCGCGCAGAGTTTCATATTGAGAACATCATTGTGGCAATCATACTCAACATGGTATTTGTATACCTTGTTCTGGCAAAACTGCACCTTATTGAGAAAGTATTCGGACAGAGCCTTATCTATGTTTTGAGGAAATTCTTTGGAATCATCCTCCTTGCAATGGCTGTAAAACTGTTTGTAACCAACATTTCTACACTTTTAGGATAGACCCGCTATGGCCAAGCAGACAGAGCAGGACAACCTCCAGCAGATGAACATCATTCTGGCAGACATTAAGGCCGGAAAGTTCAGTCCCGTATATATACTTATGGGAGAGGAACCGTATTACTCTGATATAATCATTGAGGCCATCCTTGACAATGCCCTGGAACCTTCAGAGAGGGATTTCAACCAGACAATAGTATACTCCCAGGATACCACAACGGCAGAGATAGTGCAGGCTTGCCGCCGCTTTCCAATGTTTGCCCCAAGACAGCTGGTTATGGTAAAGGAGGCACAGCACCTTACCAAACTTGACATACTTGAACAATATCTGGAGAGCCCTTCTGATGAGACTGTACTTGTACTTGCCTTCACAAACAAGTCTGTAGACAAGCGCACAGGGTTCTACAAGAAAGCGAAGGCCAGCGCTACAGTATTTGAATCCAAGGCCATAGCTGAATGGGATGTAGCCAAATGGATCACTTCATACATCCAAGGCAAAGGGTACAGCATCACTCCAGATGCAGCATCCCTTATGGCTGAGCACACAGGAAACACACTCCGCAAAATTGTGCTTGAGGCAGACAAGCTTTTCAAAGGGCTTCCTGCAGACAAGAAGGAGATTACTGTAAAGGACATTGAGACCAATATTGGAATAAGCAGGGAATTCTCAGCTTTTGAGCTTACAAAATCGCTTATATTCAAAGATTACGGCAAAGCTTACAAGATAGCACGCCATTTTGGAGACAACCCCAAGAAATATCCGCTTGTACTCACCCTGGGAGCGATGTTCTTCTTCTTTTCGCGACTTCTCAAATGCCACGCATACTACATGAAGGACGGGGGAATAATGGAGAACTCCATCCGCAAGGCCGGAATATTTGCACAAGGCCAGATAAAGGAATATGCTGCAGCCATGCGCACATTCCCTGTAAAGAAGACAATGTCTGCAATAGCCCTGATTAAGGAGTATGACTACAAGAGCAAGAGCGGAAATGCCGGTGGAGCATCTGAAGGCGACCTTCTGACAGAGCTTATTTCGCACATCATACACTGACAATCCCCCTTTTTTGTTGTATCTTTGCGGTAAATTACGGAATTGAATGGAAGGAACTGTTTTTGACCCGCTAAGAAAAAAACATGTCTCCCTTACCCCGGAGGAACAGGTAAGGCAACACTTCATACACTGGCTCAATGCAGAGAGGGGATATCCGCTGCAGCTGATGGCCAGCGAATACACCATAAAGCTCGGGAACAAGAGTTTCAGGTGCGACATTGTAGCCTTTGACAACAACCTCAAGCCACAGGTAATTGTAGAATGCAAGGCCCCTCAGGTAAAGCTGAACAACACAGTTCTCCAGCAGGTACTCAACTACAATCTGGTGCTTAAAGTGCCGCATCTGGTAATTACAAACGGAGAATCCACATGCGTATGCAGCTACAACAGCCTTATGGGCAGATATGAATTTGCACAGGACATACCGCACCATTCATCAAAGTAGAACAGACAAATGGAACATTTGAACAATAAGATATTCAAGATAGTGGCCTCTGCCGCAAAAGAGCAGGGGGTAAGAGCATTTGTGATAGGTGGCTTTGTAAGGGACTGCTTTCTAAAAAGACCCAGCAAAGACATAGACATTGTTGTGGAGGGAAGCGGCATTGCACTAGCCGAACTGGTTGCCAAAAAGATTGGCAGCAAGCTTTCTGTTTTCAAGAATTTTGGAACAGCCATGCTCCGGTACAGGGAAAACAGGGAGTCTGAATGGATAGAACTTGAATTTGTAGGGGCCCGCAAGGAATCCTACAGAAGGGAATCCCGCAAGCCTATAGTGGAGGACGGCACCCTTGAAGAGGACCAGCAGAGAAGGGACTTTACCATAAATGCACTTGCTTTCAGCCTTCAGGAGGAGGACTTTGGGGCATTGGTAGACCCTTTCAACGGAATGGAAGACCTTAAAAACGGCCTTATCCGCACACCGCTTGATCCCGACACCACCTACTCGGACGATCCCCTGAGAATGATCCGTGCAATCCGCTTTGCCACCCAGCTCGGCTTTACAATTGTACCGGAATCCCTGGAGAGCATAAGGAGAAACAAGGAAAGACTCTCAATCCTTTCCCGTGAGAGGATAGCAGAGGAGCTCAACAAAATTCTCATGGCTGCAAAACCGTCAATAGGATTCTACCTTCTTGAGCAGACAGGACTGCTTGAGCAGTTCCTGCCTCAGATTAGCAAACTCAAAGGGGTTGAAACCCTGGAAGGAAAAGGGCACAAGGACATTTTCGCCCACACATTGCAGGTTTTGGACAACATCTGTCCCAATACAGATAACCTGTGGCTCAGATGGGCTGCACTGCTGCACGACATAGGAAAGCCAAGCACCAAGAAATATGAGCCCGGCATAGGCTGGACATTCCATAGCCACGATTTCATAGGGGGTAAAATGATCCCTGGAGTATTCAAGCAGCTGAAAATGCCACTCAACGAAAAGATGAAATATGTACAGAAAATTGTACAGCTTCACCTCCGCCCCATTGCACTTGCCCAGGATGAAGTAACAGACTCTGCAGTAAGGAGACTTCTGTTTGATGCAGGCGATGATGTGGACGACCTTATGACACTATGCGAGGCCGACATCACATCAAAAAACGACAGACTGGTTCAGAAGCACAAACGCAACTTTGCACTGGTAAGGGAAAAACTTATTGAAGTGGAGGCCAAAGACGCCATAAGGAACTTCCAGAACCCTATAACCGGAGAGCTGATAATGGAGAAATACAATATCAAGCCAGGACGTGAGATTGGAATAATAAAAGAATATGTAAAGGAGGCAATCCTTGAAGGAATAATAGAAAACAACTTTGAGCAGGCCTACGCCCTCATGGAGAAAAAAGCAGCGGAAATGGGACTATAGCCCATTTCCGTTTTCTTTAAGATATTCTCCAAAAATCTGTGCCGCACTGCGCACCATCTCTACACACGGACGTTTTTTGTAGTACTCCGCATTCCTCTCCTGAGGCTGCACAGGAGCACCTATGCCAGTCTCTTTCTTCTCCCTCAACCCAAGCAGCTCCGCACACACTATTGAACCGTTGATTTGGGCAAACTTTGCAGCCATATCCTGCACCACCGCATAATTGGCCCCTTTGCCACCATTGTCCTTAGGATCGGTGCACCCTGTCTGCAATCCTGCCAACAGGAACATGCCGCATGCTGCACCGCATGTCTCCCTCATCCTTCCAATGCCTGCACCAAATGAGGCCGACATCCTGAGCGCCTGCTCCTGTGTAAAACCATAAATGTCTGCATACGCAGCCACAACACTCTGGGAACAGTTGTACCCCTCCTTGAAAAATCCAACTGCCCTTTCTACTCTCTCTTCAATATCAATCATAATTTCTTCCCGATAAATATAAGAAATCCTGCCATTTGCTAGTGGCACTCATGGTGGTGGCATATCTCACCATTGTCCTTAACCTCACCTCTGAGATAAGCCTCAACAAGCTCATCAACCGGGCCGCTGCAACCTCTCACCACAGCAATGCTGTTCCTGCCAAGGACATTCTTTGCTCCCTCACCAATATTGCCCGCCAGCATTACCTCAACACCCATCTGGTGAAGCACTGGTGCAATGCCCGATTTACATCCGCAACCCTGCGGCGAAGGCATGGTCTCCTTACCCACAACCTTATTGTCCTCAATAGTATATATAGTATAATATGCACAGTGGCCGAAGTGACTGTCAACCACATTCTCTCTGGTAGGTACCGCTATTTTCATCTCAAAAAACGTTTTAATTAATTGTGTAAAGATACAAAAAAACTGCACCCGGGAGCCGCACCCAGCGTGAGCTGTAAACAAAAAAGGCGTCATCAGACGCCCGGCGGAGGCCGTGTAACACGGAAGGCCGGGAGCCGCACCCGGCGTGAGCCGTATAAAAAAAGGCAGCCGTGCAGGGCCGCCTTTTTTCAAAATAACAAAAAACCTATTTATAAATTAATAGAAATAAGTACAAGAAATAAAAATGGGCTTTTAATTTCAAAAGCATTACAAATATAATACTTTTTTATCCAAAACAAAGTTTTTATGCTAAAAAATTACTATCTCCCGGTATATTTTTTTATCTTGGGCAAGACAACAGCCTCAAAAATATCTCTTCTGATTATTCTATAATGTGGTTTATACGCCTGATTATAAGCATCACTGTGATGCACCACATACTTGCCCTCCTTAATTAGGGAAGATATGCGCGATGCGTCTTTGGAATATCCTTTCACACCCGGAGCTTTCTTCTTTACAACCCTCTTTATCTCATTCCACTCATCCAGCCACTCGGGGGTAACATCCGGCTCGTGCCCACCACCGGCAATGAAAGCATCGGCAAACTCTTCTACGCTCATGATGCCGTCTGCAATGACATCAAGGCTCACCTGATAATAATTGTGTCTCCATCCGCAAGGATCATAGTAGCTTTTAGAAGCTCCCGACAACTGCAACTTCTGCTCTCCGGCAGCTGCAGGCGACACAACCACAGCTGGAGCCCTCTCAAGCATCATTTTCTTGACTTCCCTGTTCAGGTAAGCAATAACCTGCTCCCTAGAAGCCATTATATGGCTGGGACCGAAATAATCCTGGAAATTGCTCTTATAGAAATCCTGGAGCGTAGCTTGCGGATACTTCCTGTACATCTGCTCCACAAAACTCTCCAAAGCAGCCATATCCACCGGAGCATAATCCAGTTCAACTACCCTCATATCTGCAGGCGATGATGCATTTTTCTCCCCCAACTGAACTGTAATACCTCCCTCAACTTTCCGGTATTTTAGAGGGGCCCCATCGGGAAAACTCCTGCACTCCGCTATACCTGTATCCTCCAATGGTACAAAAATCTCTGTTGTATCCTTAAATACATGGAGGAAATTCCTGTGACCCTTACGGGTTGAAACTCCCCACGGCTGCTCCGGCACAATGCCGGCTGTGGTTCCGTAAATAGTCTCACCATAGATATCCATCCACTCACCAATAGCTTTCAGGCGTACCAATGATTCGTCGGGAAGAGTACCATCAGGCCTTGGGCCAATATTCAGAAGAAGGTTTGCCCCCTTTGCAGCGGTCTGCACAAGGTATTTGATAAGGAAATCCACAGATTTGTAGGTGGTATCTGTAATCCTGTATCCCCAGGAGCGGTTCATTGTCTGGCAGGTTTCCAGCGGCAGCACCGTGCTTATGGCCTGCTCGGAGTAACCGTAAAGGTTCTGGCCTGGGATATCCCTCTCAAAAATCTGGATATCCTCACCAGGGAACGGATCCATATGATGGTTGTTTCCCACAAGACATGAAGGCTGCAGCTTGTGGATAAGCGAGTACTGGTTGGCAAGGTTCCAGGTTTCTGCCTTGAGGCCGTTCTCCTGCTGGTCGCGGTCCCACAGGCCGTCAAACCAGATTGCCCCAATGGGACCATAGTTTGTAAGGAGTTCCGTAAGCTGGTCATCCATAAATTTGAGGTAGTTCTCATATGCCCAGTTTGTCTGGAACACAGCAGAATCAATCTGTGGAAGTTTCTGACCGTTGAAATATCCGGTTCTACCCGTTCCACGGCCGGTGCGCCCTACCGGATAATAGTCCTCCCTGCCCCAGTCTATATGGGAATAGTAAAGGTGAAGCCTTACCCCCTGCTTGTGGCACTCATCTGCAATCTCAGCCAGTATATCCCTTTTGAAAGGGGTAGCATCAACGGAGTTGTACGGACTGGCCTTGGTATGGAAAATGGAAAAACCATCATGATGTCTTGAGGTAATGCATATATATTTTGCTCCCGACAGTTTTATTGCCTTCACCCACTCGTGGGCATTGAAGTTCACAGGATAGAACCCTCCTGCCAGTTTCTCATACTCCTTGTAATTGATCTTCTTGTTGTGCATTACCCACTCACCGTCACCCAACATGGAGTAGATTCCCCAATGGATGAATATTCCAAAACGGGCATTGGCAAACTCCTGTCTGCTCTGCATATTCTGTGGCGACGGAACATATCCCGGCTGTGCTGAAGCCACAAATGGGACAAGGGCCAAAAGCACACACATTAGTTTTAATTTCATAGTCTTGAACGGTTGTATCTTATAATTTACAGTTAGTAAAAGTATAAAAAATTACTTAACTTTACACCCTCTAATTCAAATTATTATGACACAAGACAAAAAACTCATAACCCGCCGCCAGGCCCTAAAGCACTTGGGCTTTGGTGCATTGGCAATTGCTGCGGGATACAGCCTTGTTACAAGCTGCAAGGGAAAAGTTAAGGAAGAGGCCGCAAACGGAACGCTTGTAATGGCAAAGAAAATGGACGAACTTACAGGAAAGGAGATCTCTTTGCTTGGCTACGGCTGTATGAGATTCCCTACATATGAGACAGGTGAGACAGATGCAAGAGGCAGAAAAGTAAAGGCCATAGATATGGAGAAATCCAAAGCCCTCATTGAGTACGCTTACGCAAACGGAATCACACACTATGACACAGCGTGGAACTACCATAACGGCAAATCTGCAGAGGCAATAGGATCATTGCTTAAAGGATATCCGCGTGAGAGCTTCACCCTTTGCAACAAGATGCCGGGCTGGCTTATCACAGGTCCGGATAAAGCAAAGGAGTTGTTTGAAACACAGCTTCAGCAGTGCGGTGTAGAGTACTTCGACTACTACTTGTGCCACGCCATTTCAAACCAGGATGGTTACGACAAGCCATATGAGGAGTTTGGCGGCTACGAGGTGCTTGCAAAAGAGAAAGAGGCCGGCAGAATCAAGAGACTTGGCTTCTCATTCCACGGAACAAAAGAACTTTTCACATACATATTGGACAAACGCCAGTGGGACTTTGTGCTTCTTCAGATAAACTATATGGACTGGGTTGACGAGGAGGCTGAGTTCTTCTACAATGAGGCTGCCCGCAGAGGTATCCCTTGCATGGTTATGGAGCCGCTTCTTGGAGGTTCACTTGCAAGCCTTACCCCTGATGCAAACGAAATTCTTGAAAAGGCAGCTCCTGGCATGTCAATTGCATCATGGGCATTCCGTTATGTAGGCTCGCTTCCAAATGTGCTTTGCGTATTGAGCGGAATGACACAGATGGAGCACCTGAAGGAGAACATCAATACATTCAGCAACTTCAAGCCGCTATCAGACAAGGAGAGGGAGGCTCTCCAGCTTGCAATTGCAGAATACAGGAAATTCCCTCAGATTGGATGTACAACCTGCAGATACTGTATGCCTTGCAAATACGGAGTAGATATCCCTGCAATCTTCAACGCATACAACAAGTGTGTGAAAGAGAGCAATATCCCAGATTTGAACGGTCCTAGGGACGGCAAGTTTGAGAAGAAGAAACGTGCATTCCTTGCAACCTACAACAACATGGTTCCTGAGGGGGCAAGGGCAGACAGGTGCATCAACTGCGGAGCCTGCAAGGGCGTATGTCCACAGAGAATGGATGTTCCTCAGCTGATCACAAACATTAAAAAACTTGTAAAGGAAATTGAATAACCTCAAACGGAAACATATCACATACATGGCCATCACTGCTGCAATTGCGGTGATGGCTATTGTATTGTCCGTTTCCAAATCCGGATGCAGCAATGAGGTTGAACCGGAGCCCGAAACTCCTACCCCATTGCACCACCTTATGGACAACTCACTGTGCGAATATGAGGAGACCAGGAGGTTTGATGCATCCATAAACCGGTTCATGCGCTATTGGGGAATCAGGGGCGGTTCATTTGCTCTCATGAGAAACGACAGCCTCCTTTATGCCAAAGGATACGGCTTTGCCAATACGCAGGACAGCATCCCATGCGAAGTGAGGAACATATTCAGGGTTGCATCTGTTTCAAAACTTCTCACAGCAGTTGCCGTAATGCACCTTGAAGAGACCGGCCAACTTTCAACACAGGACTTTGTATTTGGAGAGGATGGTATCCTCAACGATTCCCTTTTCCTGGATTACCGCGACAAAAAGATAAAACTGATTACTGTTGAGCATCTGCTCAGACACACCAGCGGTTTCTCCAACCCCCACGGAGATGCAGCCTTCAATATGGAGCTTGTGGCACAGTTCCTGGACAAGCCACTGCCTCTAAGCATGGATGATATGGTGCTTTATGCCAGCAAGAACAGGCTGAGGGCAGTACCGGGCGGAAGGTTCAACTACTCAAACCTTGGATACATTGTACTCTCAAAAGTAATTGAGAAGGTATCCGGCATACCATACGAAACATATATAAAAGACAGTATACTGGCCCCTATAGGGTGCTATGACATCCATCTGGCAAACAACTATTCAGAAGGGTTCAGGGAGAATGAAGTAACCTACTATGAGGTTAAGGAGGCTGAACCGGTACCGGCTTATGACGGTTCCGACACCCTTGTAATGAAAAGCCTTGGAGGCAACGATGTCCGCGGCCTGTATGGCGCCGGAGGATGGGTTGCATCACCGGTAGAGCTTTTGAAACTGGTTTCTGCAATAAACAAATGCCCTGTAAAGGAAGATTTCCTTACTCCCGAGAGCATAGACTTCATGACCCCCTACGGCAAAAATGCCAAACCTGCAGGATGGGCCAGTTCAAGTGCAAAATTCTGGCTCAGAAGCGGGTCGATGTCGGGAACAAGTGCCCTCATAAAGGCGCAGAAAGACGGTTACTCCTGGGTATTCATTTCCAACAGCTCTTCCTGGAACGGTCCGGGACTGGCCCGACAGATGAACAGGGAGATCACCCAGGCACTCCGCAAGGTAAAAAAATGGCCGGAGACAGACTATTTTGCGCTCCAGCCATAATTGGAATCATCCCGACAACTTATTTCACCCACACATTGAGTATCTCACCTATGTACATCTTGTGCATTGGCTGCGCTGCCCTTTTTGCCCTTTCTGCAGGATCTGCAATTGCATCCGGTGAAAGTGACTGGGAAAGCATCTTCCTGCACTCAACCACCATCCAGGCCTGTGAAAATGCCATTGCACCATTCTCAGTCTCCATAGGGGTAAGACCTGAACCTTTTACCTTGTCCTCATCCCTGCCCGATTTGGTGCCGCAATACTGGAGGGCATCCCTGTAGGCCTCTGTATAGAAAGTAAGGGTGAAGGTATCCGATCCCTCAATTATTGAATAGGTATATCTTGCAGGATTTATAAAGCATATTGCCACAGGCTTGTTGTACAGGATTCCAAATCCTCCCCAGCTGGCTGTCATCATATTGAACTTCTCCCTGTTGCCGGCAGTTATGAGCATCCAGTCCTGGGATATCATCTTCATTACATTGCCTGGGATTTTGTCGGGAGCAATTTTCCTGTACCCTTCCATTCCTGAACTCTGATTCTCAGGGAATGCAGATGTCTGCTGAGGCTGATACACCTGCTGAGGCTGCTGGACTGCCACTGCCGGAGCAACTGCCTGCTGGGGTGCTGCCTGTTGGGGTGCTGCTGCTTGCGGAACTGCCGCCGCAATCTGTGGCACCATCTTGGAAAGTTCTGCCACACCTTCAACGCTGCAATACCTCATCCCTTCCCTGAAAGAGGCAAACGCCTCCTGGGCCGCATCTATTGTCTTCCTCCTGAACTTGCCGGTAATTGGAAGGAGTTTTGTCCCCTTCTTGTTAACAGCTTCAGCGTATGTGATATAGTCTTCGGCTAAAATTGTCTCATTTCCGGTACCGTCGTTATAATTGTACTTGATCCTCTCCATATCCAGAACACACTCACCATCCTTTATGTAGAGTGTAAGGACATACTCCATATCGGCCTTGTCGTAGGCAAATGCACTCTTCTGGAATACCAGTTCCTTCTGGGCTACAGCCACAACCTTCTCCCCCTCATCAGTCACTATCCTGTTACGTCCTTTGTTCCCCTGCTCAAGGTATTTTCCCAACCACTCCATGGCAATGGTACGGGCTTGCTGGTATGAACATCCCTGTACAAGTTTCACTGCATCTGAAAATACAACTTTTCCGTCTTTCATAACCACGGCATCCTGAGCAAGATACTTGCTCATATCCACATCCTTATCCTGTCCAAAGCCTGCTGCGCAAACCAGAATGGCCAGCGCCAATACAAAAATCCTTTTCATTTGTTTAACATTAAATTTGAATCTAAGATAGCAATTTTTTATATTTACCTAAACAAAACAGAGCACTATGACACTTTCATTGAATCTTGTAGAGGCCTCAAGGCTGCAGTTTGCCCTTACGGCCATGTTCCACTGGATTTTTGTCCCACTCACTTTAGGACTCTCAATCCTCATTGGAATAATGGAGACAAAGTATTATCTGTCGGGAAGCCAATTATGGAAAAAGATGACAAAGTTCTGGATGCGCATCTTTGCGGTGAACTTTGCCATTGGACTGGCAACAGGAATCATCCTGGAATTTGAATTCGGTACAAACTGGAGCAACTACTCCTGGTTTGTGGGTGACATTTTTGGTGCCCCGCTGGCCATTGAGGGTATTCTTGCATTCTTTATGGAGAGCACCTTCTTTGCAGTGATGTACTTTGGATGGGACAAGGTTTCAAAGAAATTCCACCTTCTAAGTACCTGGCTTACAGCCATTGGTACAAACATATCGGCATTATGGATCCTTACGGCAAATGCCTGGATGCAATACCCTGTAGGGGTACAGTTCAACCCTGAAACTGCCCGCAACGAGATGGTTGACTTCTGGGCAATCCTCCTTTCTCCAATGTCGGTGAACAAGATTGTGCACACCGTAACCAACGGATTTGTACTGGCAGCAGTGGTGGTGATTGGTATTTCATGCTGGTATCTTCTGAAGAAAAGGGAGAGGGAGTTCTCAATCAAATCAATCTGGACAGCTGCAATTTTTGGCCTTGTATCCAGCGCCATCCTCATCTTCTCAGGAGACTCTTCTGCAGTGCAGGTGTACAAGCACCAGCCAATGAAATTTGCCGCAATGGAGGGACTGTATGAAGGTGAGCGCGGGGGAGCCCTTACCGCATTCGGTATCCTCAACCCAAAGAAAGAATACGGCAACAATGAAGATCCGTTCCTGTTCAAGGTAGATATCCCATATGCCCTCTCCATTTTGGCAGAGAAGCAGCTGGATGCATATGTACCGGGCATCAACAACATCATAGAAGGAGTTGAATACTCCAATTCGCTGGGCGACACCACAGTAATGATTCCGTTCCAGGAGAAGGTTGCCAAAGGAACCGCAGCAATCCAATCTCTTAAGAACGGGGAGGAGATTAATCCCGACGATTACAAATATTTCGGCTACGGATACCTCAGGACTCCGCAGGAGAGCATCCCTCCAATTGCCCTCACATTCTACTCGTTCAGGATAATGGTAGCCTTGGGATGCCTGTTTGTACTGCTGTTTATGGCAATGATCTGGGGCATCTGGAAAGAGCAGAAAGGAACTTTCCGCCTTGACAGCTGCAAATGGCTCCTTTACGGCGCAATAATATGTGTTCCGTTGGTGTATATCTGCTCACAATGCGGATGGATTGTAGCGGAGGTTGGCCGCCAGCCTTGGACAGTGCAGGACCTTCTTCCTGTACAGGCATCGGTTTCAGGCGTATCCGCATCCAACGTTACAGTAACCATGATCATATTCTTTGTCCTCTTCACAGCATTGCTGGCTGCAGAACTCAAGATCATGTTCTCACAGATAAAGAAAGGTCCGCAGGAGGAGCAATAATATAACACTTAAAACTTCAGGCAATGGAAACTTTACATTTTCTACAACAATACTGGTGGGCAGTAGTATCGCTGCTTGGTGCACTCCTTGTTTTCCTCATGTTCGTTCAGGGAGGCCAGACCCTCCTTTTTGGAATAGCCCAAGATGAAGATGAAAAACAGTTCATCATCTCCACCCTGGGACACAAATGGGAAATCACCTACACTACCCTTGTAACTTTTGGCGGTGCGGCTTTCGCCTCGTTCCCACTATTCTACTCAACCAGCTTTGGCGGGGCATACTGGCTATGGCTGCTCATACTTTTCCTCTTTGTGCTGCAGGCTGTATCATATGAATTCCGCGACAAACAGGGAAACCTCTTTGGCAAGAAAAGCTATGACACATTCCTCTTCCTCAACGGACTTTTGGGTACGCTCCTTATAGGTGTAGCTGTAGGAACACTGTACACAGGCGGTGCATACTACATGAACAAGGCCAATATCACCAATATTATTGCCCCAACCGTTTCATACTGGGCTAACGGCTGGAGAGGCATTGAATGCCTTGCAAACCCTGTAAATCTTCTTCTTGGAGTTGTGGTGCTGCTGGCTGCGAGAACAATGGGTCTGTATTATACCCTATGCAATGCTCCCGCTACATTCACAGGATTTATCGGGAGGGCAAAAAAACACTTCACATTCTCTGCTGTGGCATTTGTACTGCTGTTTGTAGTGTTCCTTGCTGTACTTATGCTCATGAAAGGATATGAAGCCAACCCTGCAAATGGAGTGATCAATGAGGTTCCTTACAAATACTTCAATAACTTCATCACCCTTGTATGGCCATTGGCAGTGCTTCTTGCGGGCGTTGTACTTGTACTGTACGGACTGGGATATGCCATAATAAAAGGGAAATTCACAATGCCGGCATTTTACATCACAGGCGGAGGAATCACCCTTGCAGTATGGGCAATCCTCATCTGCGCCGCATTCAACAACACCGCATACTTCCCTTCAACAGTATCGCTGCAGGACTCACTCACACTTGCAAACAGCTCATCCAGCCAGTTCACCCTTACCGCAATGGCCATAGCCTCACTTATGGTACCGTTCGTTGTGGCCTACATAGCATACTGCTGGAAAAAACTTGGAAACACCGTAAGCAAATGACAGCATCATTATACTTCAGCCCAACATACACCACCCGCACGGTGGTTGAAACAATAGCAAAAAGCATCAACAGCACACTTGAAGCTGCCGGCAAAGACACTGGCGGCTTCAAAAGCATAAACGTAACCACCCCAATGATGCGCAAGGAGACTCCGTCATTCACACAAGGTGATATAGTGGTATTTGGAGTACCGGTATACATTGGCAGGGTACCCAACCTCATCAGAGACTACTTTGCCTCAATCCAGGGCAATGGAGCCATAGGAATCCCGGTAGTGGTATACGGCAACAGGGCTTATGACGACGCCCTGCTGGAACTCAAGGACATAATGCAATCCAACGGCTTCAGATGCATCAGCGCCGCCGCATTCATTGGAGAGCACTCCTTCTCCTACACACTTGGAGGGGGAAGACCGGATGCAGACGACCTCCAGAAAGCAACCGCCTACGGAGAAGAGATTGCCGGCAAGATACTTTCCGGCTATATTATTCCCGACAATTTGACTGTACCGGGCAACTTCCCATACAGGTTCTACAATGCCAAAAGTTCTGAAAACAAGAGCATAGATATCCGCAAGGTAAAACCCCAGACTGATCCGGAAAAATGCAACAACTGCGGCCTGTGTGCCATGCTTTGCCCAATGGGAGCCATAGACGCCACAAACTGCGCAGAAGTGCCAGGCATCTGCATAAAATGCTGCGCCTGCATAAAAAAATGCAAGACCAAAGCCAAATACTTCATTGACCCAACCTACCTGGAGCACAAGGAGATTCTTGAAAAGAACTTCACCACTCCCCGCAAAGAGCCGGAGATATACTGGTAAAAAGATTGACAGGAGGATGACTGATCAACGTCATCCTCCTGTCTTTTTCCCCTATCTGAGGGAGATGATTGTGGAGGACTCCGTTCGCTCCGCTCACTCCGGCCCCTCCCAACGTTTCCTGCGTGGTCTACCGACCACTTGTCTCCGTCGGGCCCCACCCCCTACCCGAGTCCGGGGGTGGACACGCCTCCACAATCATCTCCCTCATATCCACCCAAAATGAAAGCAGGAGTGCTTTCTGACAGTTCCTGCAATTCGTCTGCCACACCCATGCCGCCCAGAGTGCCTTAAAACAAGGGTATGCGTGGACAACTCAACAAAATTGTTGAATCTGCCACATATATAGCCTCTACAAGCACTTGTAGCAAGGGGTAGCGTGGCAGACAAATTGCAGGAACTTGCACCGCACCCAATTCTACAGAAAAGACAAGCAAGAACCGGATCAAATTCTATTTTTACAAACACCCAACCGTACAAGAACAGGCAAGGAGGGCAAAATGTCCTGAGGGGCGTAGGCAATCATTTCAGATGAGACATAAATTTCTGTGTGTTTGAGAAAATGCCTCTTCGTAGATAAACTGGGGCATTTTCGAGTTAGGAAATTGTGTCTCAGATGGAATAGATTGCTAGCCATACCGAAGGCCATTTTGTCCACCTTGCTTGTGTATGGAAGGTTGTGGATATATAAAATGAAAGGAGAGTACCCCATCTAAATCTGAGCTGCTCTCCTTTATGATTGTACCCTTTACCGGGCAGAGTGTTTTCTTAACAATTTCTAGAACAAATATCCGGTATTGATATAGAATGCGCCGTTGCCGTCCTGTTTGCTGTATTTGCCAACAGGCTTGCCGTACTCAAGACAAACAATGAAGTTCTGGTTCATAATGAATCTGAAACCTGCACCTACAGTTACGTGAAGCTTGTCTGATGAAAGGCCTTTCTTCATGTACTCGTTGTACTCGGTCATGGCGTATCTGTAATCTGCATCGGAAGCAAAGTCAGATGCAGTACGGCCGAACGACATGTCATAATCCTTGGTTACCATTGTACCGTCGCTGAAGCAGTTGAGGCCAAGGGCGATATTCTGGTTACCCATTGTAAATCTTGCAAAACGCCATCTTGCCTCTGCGTTGTATGATGCCATATCCAAACCCTGTACACGGTTACGCATGATACCGCGGATTGTACGGAAACCGCCCATACCGTCGCGGTCGTACGACTGGCCCATTGTGGTAATGTACGGAAGGACATAGTAAGGGGCATCCTTGCCGAATGTACCCTGGTAATTCAATCTGTATGCCAAGGTAAGGATATCATCTTTCACCACTGGAATGTAATGGCGGAAAGTTGCCGAGTATTTGCTGTAAGGGTTGGTGGTTCCCAAGAATTTAGGGGCAAGGGTTACGTGTGCCTCAGCCCAGATACCCGATGAAGGGGCAGCCTCCTTGTCTCTTGTGTCATATAGCAAACCCAAACGGATTGTGCTGTTTGTACCGCCATCAGCTACATCATCAGGGATAATACCCCATTTGCGGTACTGCTCAAACAAGGTTGTCTGGTCATCCGGGAACTTCTCGGAATCATCCTTACCTTTGTTTATCTTCTCGCGGTCAATTGCATCCTGCTTGAAGTGGCTCAAGTGGTAACCGGCCTCCCAGAAGAGCTTGTTGTCCCAAAGATTACCTATGAAATCAGCCTTGAACAGCGCTGCAAGGCGTTTTGTACGGTAGTATGGGGTGTAGATATATGAATCGCCGTCTTTGCCGGCATCCACTTTCTCATAATCAAAGTACGACTGGTATCCGTTGAATCCGTAGAAGTCCATTGCGTTGTCATTGGTAACCGCAAGGGCTGTTGAGAAACGGATGCCAGGGATAAGGAACTTGCTGTCGTATGACACTACAAAAAGCTGTGAGCCTTTTGTAAAGAATGATGCCTCAAAATACCACTGCTGGCGGGTATTGGGGTATACTGTACCGTCTCCAAAGTCATATATGTTAAGAAGCGCTCCCAACTGGAATCCTTTGTCTGCATCAAATGCAACCGCAGGAAGCGGACCAAAGTTGTAACCTTTCTTTACAATCTCCTTTTTCTCTGTTGTCTCCTGTGCAAGTGCACTGAATGCGCACATAATGGAAAGCAACATTACAAAAACAGTCTTTCTCATTATTGTAAGTTTTAATAGTTTTAGTCTTAGTCTTTAAGCATCTGTCTTATCTGGTCATAGATACCGCGTAACTTCTTGTTGCGCATAAGCTTCATATCAGATCTCTCAAGTCTGAACATCCTCCACATCTCATGGGCAACAATAGGTGCCGGCAAGAAGAGCAACACACCCGCAAGGGCATACTCCCACGGTGCAAGCGAGAATGCTACAGCGGCATAGATAATCATGAGCAAAGGCCACACAATAAGATTGAAAATGAATCTCACCGAGTTGCGGAATGCGTAGTCTTTAAGCAGTGTGAAGATCTTTGCACATGCAAGGTTTATAGGGAGCACAAGCAATGATGCCGGAATGCTGTACGGAAGGAGCAGCAGTGAGAAAAGGAATCCCAATCTCCTCTGTTTGAACCCGAACCTGTTTGTAATTGAAGAGAGGCTTATCTCATTGGAAGTACGCTCCGCATATGCCTCGTTACCAAGTTCCATCAGTTTGCCAAACTTCTCCGGCTGGTTCTCCTTCATGGCACCAATCTTCTCAAGCAGCGCCTTGTTGGCCTGGAAATGTGCAAACTTTCTGTTTATTCCCCTAACTTTTGCAGCCTTCACCATCTCCATGCGCTGCGGCTTCATTCCTGCAGCACACACCTCATAGGTGGCATTGTAGTTTTCATCGTCGGGAATATAGGTAATGAGGGATTTAATTCTTCCCGACAAATCATCCTTAAGCACATTCATCTGCTCCTGAGGGGTAAGTTCTGCATGAGTTTTAAGGAACTCACCCACATTGATAGGTTTGCCCACCTCAACCCTTACGGTTGAGCGGAAACGGAAGAAGTTGCCATACTGCAAACCTACAGGAACAATGTACAACGGGGTATCTCCCATAAGCTCCATTGCCTGGAATGCAATCCTGAAAATACCTTTTGAAAGGGGCTGTGCCGAGTGTTTTGCAAGATGCTGCCCCTCCGGGAAAATACAGAAAGGAATCTTGTCCTTAAGTACATCCACCGCCTTTTCAATAGTTTCGTTGTTCTTCTTTACCTCGTTTATACCGTCACGCATACGCATGATAGGCATGATTTTAAGGAAGCGGAACGCCTTAGCCAGAAAAGGGTTCTTGAAAATATCTGCACGGGCTACAAACACCTTTGGCTTGCTGTCCATTGCCAGGATGATAAGGGCATCCATAAGGGCATTGGCATGATTGGGTGCATAAATCACCGCTCCATCGGTAGGGATATTCTCCAGTCCGGTATATCTGATTCGTTTATACGAGAGCCTCAGTACTGCATCTACATAATGGCGCAATACTGCATAGGCTCTGCTATAATCCTGTATTTTCTTCTCTTTTTTTCTTTTAGCCATAATTAAGCGTTAAGTGGTGTTCTGCGGAACAGGTAAGATACTGTCAATCCCGATATGATATGCCATATTCCCCACCATGCAGTAAGGATAAGCATTCCACCGTAGTGTCCGTGCCAAATCTCCGGAGGGAAAATGGATGGATTGAACAGCAGCACAAGTCCCAGGCCGGAGTTCTGGATACCCACCTCAACGGTAAGTGCCCTTCTGTCCCTTATAGGGAGTCTTGTAAGCATTCCGCCAAAATAGCCTGTTCCAAGCGCACACGCATTGTGGATAAGCACAATTATGCAGATAAAGTGAAGGTGCTCAATGAACAGTTTCCAGTTCTGTGAGAACGAAACCACCACCATTGCAAGGAACAACAGAATTGAAAGATATTGTGTTGGTTTTGAAATCTTTTTAGTAATGCCAGGGCAATATTTTGCACACAACATACCCAATACGATTGGAACACCCAAAAGGAGCAGAATCTGCTCAAGCATAGGGAAGAACGGAATCACCAATGTTGGTATATTGCTTTTCATTGCAATGATCTGGCTGTACATTGAACCCCAGAAGAAGAAATTGAATGGGGTAACCAGCGGAGCAAATGCAGTGGTGATTGCTGTAAGCGATACTGAAAGCTCAATATTTCCTTTGGATAGGGAAGACATGAAGTTTGAGATATTTCCTCCCGGACAGGATGCCACAAGGATCATTCCAAGCGCAACCATTGGGGTAATAAGCGGTGAAAGTGCAAGTGCCACTGCAAAGGTAACTGCAGGAAGTCCTACCCACTGAAGCAGGATACCTACTATAACCGATTTGGGATTTTTCCATACATCCTTGAATGTCTGCCACCTGATTCCAAGTGCAACACCGAACATTACAAATGCAAGGATAATGTTAACAATGGCCAATCCGCCTTCTCCAAAGTTGATTGACAAGCTATTAAGAGCTTCTAACTGTTCTTTCATTCTAGTTTTTGTTATAGGGAGAATACTCTCCAGTATAAGTTTAGGAAAATAATCCGCAAATATACAATTTTATTCCTAAAGTTGTTCTCCCTGGAGATATTATCCTCTTTTACTAACCAAAAAGTGTAAAAATAAAGGGCTCTAAAGAAGAGCCCCTAAAATCTTGACTGCAAAAGCCGCTATCCACGCCATTGCACAACTGTAAAGAGTCATGAACAGAGCCCAGCGCCATCCGGCCTCCTTCATTATGGCCGCTATGGCCGCTATGCACGGGATATATATAAGGATGAACAACATTATGGAGTAACCCACTGCCGGTGTAAATATCCTCTCTCCTATCTTGTCACCGCTCTCATAAGTCTGCTCAACCAGTTTGTTCTGCAGGGTTACCTCAGAATCGTCGGGAGACTGGTAAAGGACACCCATTGAACTCAGAATAAGTTCTTTTGCTGCAATTCCGGTAAAGAGGCTCACTCCAATCTTCCAATCGTAATCCAATGGAGCAAATGCCGGCTCAACAAACTGACCTATCTGGGCAATGTAAGACTGCTCAATCTGTTCATATTTTTTCTGTGCCTCAAGTTCAAGCAATGCAGAGGTTTTCTGTGCAACAGGCATGTCACTCACCTCCACCTGCGCGGCAAGTGCCTGATAATCTTTGGAGAACTCAGTCTTGTGCGGAAAATATCCAAGTGCCCAGATAAAGATTGAACCCACCAGGATTGTTGTTCCCATCTTCCTCAGATACTGCTGGCTCCTCCCCCACATATGGCTCATGGCATTCCTCACGGTTGGCATACGGTACGGAGGGAGTTCCATTACAAACGGCACATCATCCTTGCTCCCGAACGATTTCCTGAGCACAAACGCAGTAAACACCGCCATAAGCATACCTATAAAATAAACCGAGAACAGGATAGCCCCCTGATATGCACTGAAAAGTGCCGTTACAAACAGCATATATATAGGATACTTTGTACTGCAAGACATGAACGGAATCATCATAATGGTAATGAGCCTGTCCTTGCGGTTCTCAAGGGTTCTGGTAGCCATGATTGCCGGCACATTGCATCCGAATCCCATAATTATGGGAATTACAGATTTGCCGTGCAGCCCAATCTTGTGCATCACCTTATCCATAAGGAATGCCACCCTGGCCATGTAACCGGTATCTTCCATAAACGAAAGGAACAGGAACAGAATCATAATCTGGGGGAAGAACACAATCACACTTCCCACCCCCGCAATGGCCCCGTCAACCACCATATCCCTCAACATCCCCTCTCCAAGCATCTTCCCGACAGTTTCACTCAACCAGGCCACACCGGCATCAATCCACTCCGTAGGGTACTGCCCTATAGTGAATGTAAGCTGGAAAGTGAGGAACATGAACAGGAAGAACAGCGGCAACCCGAACCACTTGTGGGTAAGGATCTTGTCAAGCCTATATTTTCTTCCCTGCTGATTGCCCTCCGCGTGGGTATAAGTCTCTTCCAGAGCACCGTGTATAAAGGCATATTTTGCATCAGTAATAATTGATGCAGAAACATCCTCGTACTCCTTCTCAATCTTCTTTATCTGTTTTGCCGCACATGCAATGATATCCTCCGTACCCTCAATTGCCGCAATGCGCTCCGTAAACACCTTATCCCCCTCAAGCAGCTTTATGGCAGCATATTGAGGGTGAATTTTACTCTTCACCTCATCATTTGCCTTAATCAGCTGTTTCACCTCCCTCAAAGAGTTGTTGATGGTGGTACCGTAATTTATATGGAAATGGCGGTAATCCTGCTCGGCATCGGTAAAGATGGCAATGATACGCTCCAGCAGTTCCTGCATTCCCTGCCCTTTGGTAGCCACTACCGGTACAAACGGGATACCTATCATCTTGCCCAGAAGGGTGTAGTCAAACTTGTCGCCCTTCAGCTCCAGTTCATCATACATGTTCAGGGCTGCCACAACCTTAATGTTCATGTCAATAAGCTGGGTGGTGAGATAAAGGTTGCGCTCCAGGTTGGAGGCATCAATCACATTCACTACCACGTCGGGAAGATTATCCAACAGGTGTCTGCGCACATACAGCTCCTCCGGGGTGTATTCGCTCAGGGAGTATGTGCCGGGAAGGTCTGTGATGTTGATGGTGTAGCCGTTGTGGAAGAACTGCGCAGTCTTGAGGTCTACCGTAACTCCGCTGTAGTTGCCGGTCTTCTCGTTCTTGTTGGCTGCAGTGTTGAACAAGGTGGTCTTTCCGCAGTTGGGATTTCCCACCAATGCCACATTTATGGTATTCATCTCCTTGTGCACACGCTCCATCAGCGCCTCGTCTGAAGGGATAGTCCCCCCCTGGAACGGATGTTCCATATTCCTGTACTCCTCCTTGGATACAATCTCAATGAGGTTGGCTTCATTTTTCCTCAGCGAGATACGGTACCCCATAAGCTCAAGCTCCATAGGGTCTCCCAACGGTGCCTTCTTAATTACCTTTACAGCGGTTCCAGGAACAAAACCCATCTCTGTTATTCTCTTGCGGAACGCCCCGTAACCCTTTACCTTGGTTATGATTCCCACCTCTCCAGGGACAAGTGAAGCCAGTACATTTATATTATCGGATGCCATGAGTGCACAAATATTCTAATTTACGGTGCAAATATATGGATTAACCGCCCCACAGGGAATAACTAATTTGTGGTATTTGCTATTTTTGCAGAAAATTGGAAAAGATGGCAAAGAAATCAAAGAAAAAATACAGCTTTGTAAAAAAGATCAGAAATCTGCTTGCACTGGTAACATTGGTGGTGGCATGTGCCCTCTACGTGGCAGATGTGTTTGGAATAGATGTGCTGGCATTTAAGATTGGCCGGAATGACAAAATTGACAAGCTTGAAATTCCAGTTCTGGAGAAAGGCGTTCCAAGCCAGATTATTGAATACACAGGCTTTGCCGTTTCATATAACAACAGCACAAGATTACCAAACTGGGTAGCATACGAGCTTACTGCCACTGAAGTTGCAGGAGACCTGCCACGCAAAGACAAGTTCAGGCCAGACCCATCTGCATTTGGACCTCAAGCCAACAAGGATGACTACCGCAATTCCGGCTGGGACCGCGGGCATATGGCTCCTGCTGCCGATATGAAATGGAATACAGATGCAATGGACGAAAGTTGTTTCTTCACCAACATATGCCCCCAGAATCCACAACTCAATGGTGGAGACTGGAAAGAACTGGAGGAACAATGCCGCAAATGGGCACAAAAACACGGCAACCTGTACATTACCTGCGGCCCAATAATCCTTGACAATGAGCATGGTACAATAGGTGCCAATGAAGTTATTATTCCCGACAAATTCTACAAGGTTGTCCTTGCCCGCATCAACGGCGAATACCGTGGCGCAGGGTTCATCTTCCACAACTCACCACTGCGCAAATCCAAAATCAGCGGCAAGCCACCTGTAAACAGGCCACTTGAAAGTTACCTTGTACCAATAGACGAAGTTGAAGCCATCACCGGCATAGATTTCTTTCCTGCCCTGCCTGCCGATACCCAGAATAGGGTAGAGAGTGCAAAGGAGATGTTTTAAAGCATCCTCAATGCCGCAAGGTAATCATAATGCTTTCCTTCCTCAATCAGTTCAGCCTTGAACCCGAACTTTGAGGCGTAAAGAGAAAGTGTCTGAAAATCAATGTAAAGCCAGTCGAAGGTATTCCCTTTCACCTGCTTGTACTGCATCCTGAAATCCACCTCCCCGTAATAATCGCCGGCCAGGTTGATCACATAACTGCCGTCCTCATCCTCAAACAGGTATTTGAGATCGCTGGAGTCCATATATACAACACCGCCAGGCCTGAGAATCTGCTTCATCTTCATGAAGAATTTCTCCATATTCTCCAGCTTCCCGATGATTCCCGAGCCGTTCATCAGCATCAGCACAGTATCATATTCCTGCACTGCCGCAAGATTGAAAAGGTCTGTCTGGAAAGCACTCTCCACTCCCCTCTTGAGCATCACCTCCACTGAAAGTGGAGAAATGTCAATGGCATCCACCTCCTTGCCCATCTGCTGCAGTTCCAATGCATGGCACCCGCTGCCGGCACCACAATCCAGAATCTTCCCTTGAGCCAGCTTAAGGGCCGTCTGCTCCAGCTCAGCCATATCCTTGAATGTACGGAACAGATGCTTCACCGGAATCTCATCCTCATCAAACTGCGATGAAAATACTCTCAACTTGCCAGCCTTGCCGGTTGCAAAGTAGTCTGCTATAGCCTTGCCCATAGGGTCATTTTTCTCTTGTAGAAGTGCTGTATCCATTGATTTTGATTTTTTGCAAAGGTAAATATTATTTCTTCACAGGCTTAACCTTATACCCCGCCTTTTTCAGAAGCTTTATCATACCCTTTTCTCCAGGAAGATGCCCAGATCCAACAACAAACAATGAGGATTGTACAGGAAGAAGTTCCACAATCTGCTTTTTCCAGTTCTTGTTTCTCTCAGATACAAGAGAGTCATACTCATAACGTGTCATCTGATCTTTGAAAACACTCCACAATGCATCAAGATCCTGTGACTTGTACGCAGCTGTAAGTTCAATCATCAACTCTTTACTGTTACTGTTTTGAGCCATTTCCAATAAGGCATCAGCCTGCTCTTCAAGTGAATTTCCATAAAGGAGATTCATCTGGTACTCCATGGTTTCAAGTCCGCCAACGCTCTTTCCCTTGCTTGCTGCCAATGTCTGCATGTATTTGTCCATGCCGGTCATTGATGCAATGTCGGGAATAATATCCATAAGGATCCTGTTCTGCACAGTAACCATTATGGTCATGGGTTTCATTGCAGAAAACATTTGCAGCTCTGCCCCAACGGTCTCCTTCAGATATTTATCCAACAACTCTTTTTCTTCCACGCTGAACAATGACAGCAAAGCAGTGTCTGCAGGTATCATCATCATTTTCTGCATATTCTGCATTTGTGCCTGGGTCATCTCTCCCATTTTAACCATATCAAACTCTCCAATCACATAATCCACCTCTTCAAAAGCCTCCATCAGACCGGGAATGGAATCACAATAGGTAAATGGAACTGCGTGATGAGTACCCAAAATATAAGAAGGTTTTTCAATTCCTCTTCCCGATATTTTCCAGAGGAGTTGGGCATTGGCAGATTGCGCTAACAGCAGCACAAAGACTATAATTGCAAACAAACGTCTCATATCCGTTATTTATTTGTCAATATCATTTGAGATTTCATCCAAAATGCCCAGTGCCTTCTTTTCTGCACGCAGATGGATAAAACTCATAATTACCAAATAGCCAACCAAAAGGAAAATACCTTTAGCGGAGTTTATTGGGTGTACACGGAAAAATTCCCACACAAAGGCACCTATCCACACGTAACCTACTATAACTGAAAGTAGAGTAGTTCTTGAAAGAGAACCCTTGAGCGCTTTCAATTGGGCATGGAATTCTTTTATATCACCATTGAAATCCAGTGTTCTGGATTGCTGGAACTTCTTATATGCATATAGTCCCACCTCTATTATGCACGCAACAATTGAGAATACCACTGACCATTGGGCCATTCCGTAGTCTGTTGCCTGCTTGGAGATCAGCCAGCCTCCCAGTACTATCCATGCAACCATTGGGACCCAAATGGCATGACGGTTATATTTCTCCATTTTTTCTCTGGCACAAGAGCGGAGAATTCCATCTGTAACAATATTCTGCTCATCCAATCTCCTGGAAAGGATATTGAACTGCTCACGCATCTGCTCCAGTTCCTGAGATATTTCAAAATTATCTTTGTTGTTCATCTTGCTTAGTTTTTTGAAGGTTCTACATTTGTTTGAGTTTCTCCCTTATCCTCACCAGCTTTACGGAAACATTGTTTGCTGTGATTCCCAGGATTGCACCAATCTCTTCATAACTCATGTTCTCCAGCCACATGAGGATGATGCTCCTGTCAATGAATCCAAGCTTGTTGATTCTGTTGTAGAGCTGCTTTATCTGCATGGAATCATTATCGGTGTCCTCATACAGATTGAAGCTCACATCCAACGGCAAAGTTGGAATCTCCTTTTTCTTCTTTTTTGTGTAATTGATACAGGTATTCAGGCTCACCTTCCATATCCAGGTGCTCAGGTGTTTCTCCCCCTCAAAAGACTTGAGGCCGTTCCATATATTTATAAGTATATCCTGGAACAAATCATTCACCTGCTCCGTATCCTTGGAGAACATATAGCAGACCGTGTAGATCCTCCTTTTGTTCTCCCGCACAATTCGCGCAAATTCTCTCTCGTTGTTTTCCATAGATCAGGTTATCCGGTTTGTTTTTTACGTTAAACAACAAACCCTCAAAAAAACTACAGTAATTGGACAAAAATAATTAGAAATTCAATTTATCTGCCTCTTTTCCGTGAATACAAAAAATAAATTATTTTTGAAGTCAAATAATATCAACAACTTCATAGAAACCTGTATTATGAAACAGCGAGTAGTCTTAAGCACGTACTGTTGGATTGCAACTATAATTTGCTTCTATCTGAATGTATTCTTTATTTTTTTCAATCAACCTCCACGTTTGATACAATTACTGCTAATAGTTCTGCTGATTGTAATGTCAACAGTTGGCCTGTTTTATATGCCTATAAGCATTTCAGCAGACAAAGATGCAATATATGTTAACCGCAGCCTAAAGATTAAGACCATCCCAATGGCCAATGTAAAATCAGTCCGTTTATGTCCTCCAACAATGGGTGCCATACGCATATGTGGAAGTGGAGGATTCTTGGGCTACTGGGGCTGGTTCAGGGAAAGGGATCTTGGAAAGTACTTTGCTTATTTTGGCCGTTCAAGTGATTGTTTCCTTGTAGAACTCAAGGATGGACGCAAATATATGCTCGGATGCAAGAATCCTCAAAAGATGGTGGAGTATATCAATTCTATGATTAACCTATAACAAAAAATGAAAATGAAACGTTTATTAAAAATACTTTTCAAAACAACAGTTTATGTGTTTGCTGTCATAGGACTATTGACAGTGCTTTTCCTGATAGCGGTAAACAAGGTTGGATATAGCATAGGACTCAACATAGCAGATAAACAGTATAATGAATACGTGGAATATCTCCGCAATTCTGGTCCCTATGTGTCCGATACGGCAAATCTAGATATGAAAATAACTATTGATTCATTGAGAGCTACTGAAATTAAAGAATACTTTCAGTTGGATACTTTATACTATGCAGATGACGATACTTGGGACAAGGCTCTTGCAATAGGAAAGTTTGTTACGACCAATATTCCACATGCAAATCAGAAGGAGTATCCAAAAAACGTAAATGCAATAGGTCTGTGGGAATATACCAAAAATGTAGAGCCTGCTTTCAATTGCAGACTGCATAGCATAATGACTTTTGAACTGCTTTCTGCGGCAGGTATAAAAGCAAGATATATAACTTGTCTGCCGAAGGATAAGAACGACAGGGATTGCCATGTCGTAAATGAAGTGTGGCTACCGGAACTGAATAAATGGGTGATGCTTGATACTGATATGGGAGGACACTATGTTACAGATGCCTCGGGCAAATTGTTGTCCTTAAGAGAAATAAGGGAACATTACATTGCTGACAAGAAAATGTTATTTTACCCAGGATATGAGGATGGACACTCCAATAAGACTTACTACTATAAGTATATGGCAAAGAATACATATTGGTTTGCATGCTGGAACAATCTTGGATTTTATCAGGAGGATTACGACAACCATCCAAACCACGAATTGAGGGACAAGTATTACGGATTGGTACCAGCTGGATTTGACCCATTTGACAAAGAGTACCACAAACACACCTCTGTTGCCACAAACGACGTAGAACAGTTCTGGAGGTGATGGCTATTTTAGTTTTCATATCAAATACTAAATTGTTATGGGCGAAAAGATATTCTTCACGTGGGAAACTCAGGTCATAATTATGACAATAGTATTCACTTTGATTATGATCTCTTCTATCGTTTATTTATGCTGGGGAATCTCATTCAAAGAGAAACCGCTGGAGAGTTCCGCACGTCTGCTTATAGCCATATTTATTGTACTGGCTGAAATTTCGTTGATGACACTTACTCCAAGGTGGGTAAAGTATGATGAACAAGGAATAAGCATAAAGAAAGTTATCGGGAAAAAGCAGATTGCATACAAGGATATCACAAGCATTGAAACTGTTACTCCTAAGGTTATTGCTGGTAGTGTGAGAAAAAGGGCAAGCGGGGGTGCCGGTGGTTATGTCGGCGAATTCAAAAACAAGACTCTGGGCCTGTATATGATGTATGCTACTGAGAAAAGGGATCTTGTGCTTGTCAGATGTACGGATGGAATTTTTGTATTCAACTGCAAGAACAGGGATGAGTTGGTGGAGTATGCACAACAAAAATTGAAAAAAGATTAAAATACCTAAACTTTTTTCTATAACACTTGTTCTTATAAGTGAAATAGTTTTTTACCTGACGACAAACCGAGTGCAGAACTGTGCTTGCACAAGTTATGCCGAGGTGCGAAGGAAGGATAAATGAAATTTAAACTTAGGTTAAGTCGGACAAGCCCTGTAGTCTCAGGATGAGGTTGCAGGGTTTGTTTTGTGTGGTGATTATAATTAATCAATAGGAGGGAACTATTTCGTGTAATATTTGTTGAATTACCAAATATTGGTAACTTTGTAAAAAACTTCATGATATGAAAACAACATCAGTTGCACTTGGTCCATACTTTGAGGAGTTCATTAAGACTCAGATTGCACAGGGCAGATATAACAACGCCAGCGAAGTGATTCGTGCCGGGCTACGTATGCTTGAGGATAATGATACCAGAATTGCAGCACTTAAGAGTGCTATAGAGGAAGGAATTAACAGCGGAGAGGCTGTTGGCTTTGATCCTGCATCACATCTGGAATCTCTAAAAATATGATGAGATATCAGACAATATCCCCGGAATCATGGGCTTAAGTTATTAAACAATTAGCCCCAATATATGCATCTCCGTTACAGTATAGATAGAGCAGCAGAATTAAAGATAGAAATCCCTTCATTACTTCTACATATATTACAAATAATCAAATATTTACAAATTGTGCAGATAGGATTTTCAAAGAAGGGGACAGCAACATATTGCTTAAGCCACAGTAATTTTGTGCAACAAAAACAAAAATTATGGGCACATTAAATTTATTCAACATTTTTAGAGCACGTCTCTTCAACATCAAATTATTTGGAGACACACGATTAGGAATCTACAAGGAAATCTCCGTTGAAGATGTGAAACTTTTCATTACAGACTTCCACAATTTCTGCAAATCAAATGAAACGGTAAATGCAGAGTCAGAAATTAGGACCAATTTACCCGACAGCAACAATTTTCAGATATTGAAAAGGCTCTGTGAGCAATATTATGTGTATGAGAATACAGATAAATTTCAGCTGAAAATCATTCAGGAAGTTAAGGAGATTGTAAATGAGTTCAGGAAGGACCAGCAGACACAGAAAGATTTGGAACAGTGGCTCAATGCAACTCAAAACAATGCAGTTGAAAAAATCAGGCTCTCCCATCCGGAACTTAAAGAAGAAGAGATTAAACTGTTCTGCTACATACAGGCCGGATTTACACCTACAATGATGTCTGTGCTACTGCAAAAAGACAAGAGTGTCATTTACAATAGGGTATCAAGGTTAAAGGCAAAAATTAAGGAATAGTTCCACTTCCATCATAGGAACAGAAGCCGGCAGAAAAATTGCCGGCTTCTTCCTTTTCATCTACAGGACCAGGCTTGTGACGGTTCAGTCTCTCTATATTTCCCGGTACTTCCTTGAAATTGGAATAACTTCATCAGAAAGATGCACCTGGGTAGCCTCCCATGACAAAATGTGGGCTTTATTAACCAAAAATGAGCGGTGCACCCTTACAAACTTGGGGCTAAGAAATTCTTCCCATCTTGAAATATTCATTTTGGTACGGTAAGATTCACCACCTGTGCAGCGCACCCATACCTCAGAGTCATTGGATTCAATGTATTTGATTTTTGAAATTTGCAATGAAATCTTTCGTCTTTCCGAGGTAAATTCAACTGATTCCTTCGCATCTTGTTCCAACTTTTTCTTGAAGATCTTTTCCCTCAACAAATAATTCAGTGCACAAAGGGAACCTATACTGAAAATGATCAGAACAGGATTAAGCATAAAAATATTCCCGACAGCAAACTTGTCCAAATACCATCCACTCAAGCATAGTCCAAAATATGCAGTTACCACAACTGCACATCCAAGCCATATGGCATTCTTGATTCCTTGCATCCTGTTCTCAAAGGATATCTGCTTATACAGAATATTTGCCATAAGCATAGCCGGCAACATCAGCGACGAGTATAGGAACGCAACTGCAAAAGAATCGCAACCGCTCATATAAATAAGGCTGATCACCAAAACTCCTGCAATCCAAAATATGATATCAAATGCAATGGTCCGGTTCATTCTTGTGCTATTATTTTTTCTCAAATTTAGCCATATTTCCTAAATTTATAGGTGAAAATCTGTCGGGAAAGGCATACCAAGAGGGGATTAAAGGGTTTCTGCGCCGGATGGAGGGGTTTTAAAATTGGAAAAATATTGCCCTTGGATGAACTTTGCAGAAGCTTTTAACCAATTAAATTTTTACAGTTATGATTGCTTATTCTTACTTTTTGCAAGGAGGTCCATTTGGAATGGGACTGCTTACTTTACTTCTTATCGGGCTATGCATTGCTGCCTGGAAAGCTCCGGCATGGGTATCCAACATTGGAAAGATTGCCTGTGCATTCAGTATCTTGTATGCTTTGTTGGGTACTTTGGGAGCATTGCAGGGAGTTGTAGCTGCCAAAGGAGCACCTTTCTGGCTGTTATGCTCTGGCTTGAGTACAGCCATTATACCTGTAATCTATGGACTTTTCATTTACATAGTTTCGCAGGTAATAGTGATAGTGCAAAAACCAAGGATATAATATCCACCATTTTGAACTTTTCTCTATAACACTTGTTCTTATAAGTGAAATAGTTTTTTAAGTTAGGTTAAGTCGGACAAGCCCTGTGGTCTCGGGATGAGGTTGCAGGGCTTGTTGTTTGATGACATATCCCCTTCTGCCAAGACGATGGAACGCCTGCTATGCACTACAGGTACCCACAGCGCGGTGGTTGCGTGCCATTCGTATGTTTTCTTTACGGGTGGAACGGGTGATATGGTTTAGAAGAGTATTTGAATGGGATTGGGCGTGCCATCGTCTTGGCTAGGGAGAATGATACTCCAGACAGGCGCGGATTGGGGCTCCGCCATTCCCAGCAAAACAGGGATTGGGCCTTCCTGCGGTCGGCATTCCCTCCCCGCTCGCCGCGGAGGCGCTTTAAAGCAATTTGCTTTAGCGGAGAGGGAGGAACTTGCAGTATTGAGAGGTCACGAATCGGTTCTCTATAATAGCGCATCAGGTGTTGTTTTCATTTCTTTAAAACGTGGAGGCACCTCAAAAAATAGGGATGACTATTCAAACTCTCAAAATAGTGTAGATTATATTTCGCTTGGTTATCAAACATCCTATATTGACTGAATGGGAAGAGACAATTTCAGATATTTTAAGATCCACACATTTGAATAATCACTATCTTTGAGTATGACTGCACAATTTATATTACTACTGATAATATCGCTAATAGTTCTCGTTCTAGCTGTTATTATCTTATCGGGCAAAGGAGATAACTTAATTGCCGGATATAATACATCAACTAAAGAGGAGAAGGAGACATATAACATAAAAAGAGTTCGTATCTGCATTGGCGGAATGTTGTTAATTTTGTCTCCTATAATGTTGATGATTGCTGATAATTTTGTTGTCCTGATAGCAATTGTTCCACCTTTATCAATTTTATCAGTTATATTGACCAATACTTGGGCCAAGAAATAATTGGTATTAACTCAGTTATAGAAGTAAAATACAAATAGGAAAAAGGATAAACGGTTAATAAATAGAATGAATATACGCAAAAATTATAGGATTTTCTACAGTGTTATTCTAATGCTGTTTATGATTTATGCAAATACTTCAAATGCTCAAATAGTAGAGTTCAGCAAGCAAGTTGCCGCATTTAAGGAGGATGCGAACATCCAGACTATTGCCAATATGTGGGCTGAGTATATGAAGGATAAAAGCGGTGCTGCAAAATCAAAATACTGGGTGGGGAAAGACTATATAGAATATGAAGCTCCAGGAAGCAGATTCTATAATTATAATCTGCAGCATGTCTATAATATATCCAAAATCAATAACACTACGTATGAGATAAATACTATAGCTTATATGCTTGTTAATCCCGACAATTACTATGAGCTTGTCAGTGCCATTTACAAAGTGTATGCGATCAACATCAATGGCCAATGGAAACTATCCAGCTTCCTTGATATGCACATGGATGAAATGGAGCAATATAAAGCGGGTCATATAAATTACAATTATCCTCCTGGATATGACTTCTCCCGCAAAGAAGCGCGCAAAACCGGTAAATTCATAAATGAGTTTGTAAAACTATATGGAATATCACCTGTAGATGAAATTACATATGTAGTTTCCAATTCATTGGATCAATCATCCAAAATGGCAGGCTTTTCTTATACGCTTTACAGGAGCGAAAGCAAATATGCCGGTAGATTCATATACCCTCAAACAATCTTATCGGCCAGATGCAATCATATACATGAAATAGTGCATGCACTGGTCATACCCCAGTTTACGGATTGCCATTATATGCTTAATGAGGGAATTGCAACCTATTATGGAGGACATGCAAATGTGCCGTATGAGGATCTTTATAAACTTGCTCAAGATTGGCTGAAGCAGAATGACTGCAATTTTGAGGATTTTGAAAGTTTGTACGCTATAGAAGTAGATGGCATACATCCATTTGAAAACATCTTGGGTGCAAGAATCATTGAGTATACAATCAATAAATATGGACATTCAAAAATAAAAGATCTTCTGACCATTAAAGACTACAAAGAGATATTTGAGGCGATTGATGTAACTGACATTAACCGATTTTGCAAGGGGTTGTTTAGCAATTAATCAAATATTCCGTTGCTATTCACCGCGGGGGGATTTGGCCTCCGGCATTCCCCACCCGCCTCGCCGGAGGGGCCCTTGCAACAACTGGAAAAAAGCTCACAGAGCGCCATCTATTCAACTTTTACATAACTAATTTGTCTATAACATATTATATAGACAAAATTTAAGATGATGTATTGATTATTACAAAAATGTAGTATCTTTGCATCATAATAAGCAGTTAGCCGCAAGGCTAAGTTAAAGTAGAATTAGGTATCAGCCCTCACTGATGCCTTTTTCTTTTAAGATACCCTCCTAGAAATAAAGCCGAGGGCGTACTCTATATGAAATCCGAAGTTTGTTTTACGAACTTTAACTGAAGACACTAATGTCAAAAAACTGCTTATTATGAAAACAAAACTTTCGATTCAGGTAAGACTTCGCATTGAAGTTGGCTCCACTAAAAGAATCCTTGTTAAAGCTCATACCCGTATGATCAATGGCAAGGTAGTGAAAGTCCGCTCACATTATAGAAACATCTGAGGGGATGTCATATAATACCCAACGGACTATTACCGTTTTTTAACGGTTGGCTTCTCACCTCGGCATACCGGCAGGGATGTTTCCAGAAATGGTTTCATCCCTGCTTTTTTATTATTTTACTGACTTTACATATTTTGTAAAGTGTAAGGATACTTTACAGTTTTTTCTTTTTAAGAAATGTGCAACTTGCATAGAATAAGGGCAATACCCTTCTTGGCACGGTTTTGTTAGTATATATGTATTTAACCTTTATTTTAACCAAAACTGTAATGAAACTTTACAGCTGGTGACTTATTGAATATGTATATAAGAAACTTTATAACCTTGCTTAAACGCTATACTTCATCTTCATTGTTGAACATTGTGGGTATGGCTGTGGCTTTTGCTGCAATATATCTTATTGTTGTACAAGTTAAATTTGATTTGTCTTTCAATCGTGTAATACCAAATTCGGAACGTATATACCGATTGGAGTATCCTTCATGGTCAGACAACGGGAGCTGGTGGGCAACATGGAACAGGCAGATGCCTGATGCTATGTGTGCGGCATGTCCACAGATAGAGACAGCCGGGTCAATTGATATGCTGTATAACAGCATGTACCAGGATGAATATTCTATTGTACGCAATTCTACAGTAGAGAATCTTACTATTGGAGTGGGTAGTGCCGAGCCTGAAGCGTTGGCTGTATTTCCATTTGAGTTTACGCAAGGAGGATTGGATGGATTCACACCAGATGATGGAATGATTATTTCTGAAACGGTAGCCAACCGATTCAATCTTTCAGTGGGAGACAGACTGACTTATGGCCGAGGAGCAAAAATAAATGCACAAATATCCATCATTGGAATATATAAGGATTTTCCAAAACCATCTACAATGGCTATGAGTGAAGGTTATATATGTATGGCCGAGGCCACTGTTGATGATGAGCAGAATTGGAATACTACATATTATGTGCTTTTACGTGATGGGGCATCGGCTGAAGAGGTAGAAAAACAGATGTATGACTGGCTGGTGGATGATACACGGAAGAGAGGACTGTCGGGAAAAGATGCCCAACTGCAGATTGCCCGTACAACACCCCGCCTTACTCCTATTTCAGATTTGTATTTTGCCGATGATACGATGCCTGAATCAATGCACGGCAGTAGAACCACTACTTATACTCTTATTGCAATTGCAGCGCTGATTCTGGTTATCTCTTTCATCAACTTTGTGAACTTTTTCTTTGCGTTGATTCCAAGCCGTATAAGGGCTGTAAACAATTATAAGATTTTTGGAGTTACGACTGCCCAGATGCGCTTGAATTTTCTTTTAGAGACAGTAGGGCTTATAGTGGTGGCACTTATTGTTGCTGCAGTAATAGTGGTGTTGTTCAGCGGTACATGGTTGGCCAATTACATCTCCGCACCGGTATCTATTGTGGAAAATTGGGAGGTTGCTGCATTAATGGCCATCGGCCTTTTGATTTTTGGAATACTTGTGTCACTATATCCTGCCTGGTACATTACAAGATTCTCACCGGCATTTGTCATTAAAGGAGATTTTTCAGCCTCACGTTCAGGCCGCATCATGCGCTATATACTGGTTGGGATACAATACACTATATCCATTACTTTAATTGTTTGTGCATTGTTCATATGGAGACAGCACAAATATATGCTTTCCAGAGATATGGGATTTGACAAGGAGAATCTTTTGGCGGTGTCAATACCATATGAGGCCGTAAATGCAAAATGGAATTATGATACAGACTATTCAAAGCGTGATGCTGTACTTGAGCGCCTGAAACAGAATCCCCAGATTAAGGATATTGCTTTAGGACGCGGAAATTTTGTTGCTGCTGACCAAATGCAGTGGAGCCGGCAGATAGAAGATGGCTCACATCAGGTATTTGATGTTTATGTGGTATCGTGGAATTTCCTTAAAGTAATGGGCATTGATATTATAGAGGGGAGAGATTTCCTGATTTCAGATGACAGGAGTGAAACAGGTGCCTTAATTTTCAATAAGACTGCAGCCAGGGATTTGGGAATAACAACTGAAACAACAATTAATGGACATATGGAAGATGAAACTACACCTGTAGTTGGCATATGTGAGGATTTCAACTTCCAGCCTGCGCAGTACAATATCAATCCTTACGCCTTTCTTGTTTTTGGCAAGCACTCCTGGGATATACCAAGACATGCCTATGTCCGTACCAATGCTGGAGCAGAAATTGCTCAGATAAGGGAATATATCAGGAACTCAATAATGGAGATGTCTCCTGATTCAGATCCGGAGAAGATAAAGATAAAATTCTTTGATGAGGAACTGGAATTCGTTTACCAACGTGAAGACAAGCTGTCGGTACTTATTGCATTGTTCTCACTGTTGTCAATTGTAATATCCATCATAGGGGTGTTCGGTTTGGTGCTGTTTGAAACACAATACAGCCGCAGGGAAATAGGTATCAGGAGAGTGTACGGTGCTTCTGTGGGTGGAATCCTGCAACTGTTCAACCGCAAGTATATACAAATAGTTGCAATTTGTTCGGCAGTGGCAATACCTGCAAGTCATTATATCATTTCCGGCTGGATGCAACAATATGTTTATCGCACAACTATGTCATGGTGGGTATATGCAGTAGCAGTAGGTGCCATTCTGTTGATTACAATCTTTACTGTAGCTCTCCGTTCATGGAGTGCAGCAAACGAGAATCCTACAAATTCAATAATGCATTGATGAACAATATGAGTTTCTGCAAGAAATATAATCTACAGGTGCAGTAATTGCGGCTTTTGCACGATTATTGTGAATGAAGAGAAATCAAAAAGACTGACATTATGAAACAATTTACTCAAATCTTATTATTGGCAATAACCTTCATCTTCACAAGCTGCTTTGAAAAAGAGCCAAAAGACAAGATTGAAGAGGTTACAATGTATGTTTCACACCAAACTGGCAAATATTATGGGATGTTATCCTCGCCGGTAGAAGGAATGCTTATAAAAGAAGAAGGATGGCAAGATTGGGAAAGCAGACCGTTTCAGGAGATTAGCGGTTTTGAATATATAAAGGGGCACAAATACACATTGCTGGTAGAGAAAACAACTCTGGCCAATCCTCCAATGGATGCTTCCAGCGTAAAATATAAACTCATTTCTATAGTGGAGCAGAGGCCTGTGGCATTTCCACAATTGGCAGTAAAAGGGTTGGCCCAGACACAGGCCAATGGATATGAAGCCAATATCTTTGATCCGGTACATTTCTATCTGGAGGGTGATGAATTTATGCAGGAAGATCTAAGGGAATCGTGCGACTCCCTTGTATTTGATATAATGGGCAAAAATTACGGTACCGCAAAAGTGTATTACCAGAAAATTGGCGAAGCAAAATTGATTTCTTCATGGGATCACCGTTTTTACATTCCAATGAATGCAATGTGCAGATTAAGGGGATATAAAAATGGCGAAGTTATATATACCCACAGCAAGCAGATACAATTGCATAATAGTAATGATTTCCTTATGTACAATTGGAATAAAATCACTCAAGATACTCCAGAGAATATCGGATACTTGAATTTTTTGAACCCGAATCTTGAATTGATCAGCACCCATTATATAACCATGAATACCCCTATAGCCAAGATTTCACTTAAGGGTAAACCTGATAATGCGGGGGAATGGTTATATGACTATATCAATAAAATTTATGGTAATGCCACTACGTATGATCAGAATTCCGGCGTAGCTAAAAAATTCAAGGACCTGTTTGTTTCTCCCGACAGCAGGGAAACCCCACAACACATATGGGTAACCGACAAATCGGCAATTGTCCTCATAAACTGGTATGACCCTGAAGTGGAAATATCCAGTGTATACCTAAAGGCGCAGCCTTTGAAAAAATAGTAAAATTTTATAATCAAGTAATCCTGCAGAGAATGAAGTTAAGAATATTATGCGTAATGGCATTTTTGGCCTTTGCGGTTTCGAGTTGTGAAAAGAACAACATCCTGGATATAAAGACAACATATTGTACAGCAACAATAAACGGTGAAGAATATAAAGACGTTACAACAGTAAGGGAAGAATTGGGGAGAAGAGGATATCCTTTTGCTACTAAAGAGAGAATTTTTATAGGCACGGGCAACAATCTTGCGTACATACAGTTTCAGCTATCTGATGCTAATGGCAAAATCTGTTATTACCTATTTGGAGGTATTCCGTTTGGAAAAGAGGAAAACTTTCCAATTTTGAACAAAGAGTACCATATATATTGTCATCCAAGTTTTGATATTTCAGATAAGCCAGCAGAAAAGATTGCTGATAACTATATGGAATTTCAGGCAAAAGAAACTTCCTCAATGTATCCTTCGGGAATACTTGTACTTAAAAAGTATTCTGACATTATGAGCAGTTCTTATGAAATGCCATGTCCTCTATCGGGAACATTGATATTTACAGAATATGACAAGACAAATCATAAGTATAGCGGCAGCTTTAAGTTACAGAACATGGAATCATCTGGTAGTCTGTCTTATGATGTAAAAGGTGAACTTAAAGTATTAGTGTCATTTCGTACATATTCAGAATAACTTATAAAAACATGAGGCGTTTTATATTATTACTTTTGGCAGTACTGATTACTTTGCAATCATACAGTATTATTCCCGACAGAAAATATATCAGGTTACCTCAAGAAAGAGGTCTTGTATATAAGAACTTGCCGGTTAAAACTAAAGATGGCTACAAAATAGAGACCTGGTTCTTCCCTGCACAAGATATGCCCGATTATAAAGCCGGACAAAAAGAGATGTTGCCGTATAAAACCAAAGACAACAAAAAAAGGCCAACTCTCATCATATGCAATGCAGATGACGGTAATATGTCCTATATGCAACTAGATTTGGCTGCAGTATATGCGGCAAACGGCTATAATGTTGTTACATTTGACTGGCGTGGCTTTGGAAACAGTTTCCAATTTGAGATGAACAGGGATTACCTTTGCTATACAGAGATGCTCCTGGATTATGCCGCTGTCATCAAAACGGTAGCAAAACAGATTGAAGTGGATAAAAAGGAGATATTTCTTATGGGGTGGTCAACTGGAGCATATTTAAGCATGATAGCATCCCACAACAATAAAAATGTGAAAGGATGTATTTTAGTGGGTACTCCATCATCATTTGAAGATGTAATTCCCCAACTGATAAAAGTTCATCCAAAAAGGAAAACTGCAGCCAATCTTGTTGTTCCCGATAATTTCCCGAAAGATAAGATGCCTTTTCATATAGCCCCAAAATTCAGGAAATCTGTATTGTTGATTGTCGGGAAGAATGACGACAGGACCCCTGTATGGATGTCTGAAAAGATCTACAACGCATTGCCGGAAAAAGTAAATAAAAAGCTATCTGTTTATGATAAAGCCGGGCATGGTGGCAATCAATCTCCCATGGTTGTGGATTTTGAGCGGTGGATGAATGAGACATTGGATTTTATGGAAGGAAAAATCTGATATCACCTGAACTTTTTGCTGCAACACTTGTTTACATAAGTGAAATAGTTTTTTAAGTTAGGTTAAGTCGGACAAGCCCTGTGGTCTCGGGATGAGGTTGCGGGGCTTGTTTTGTGACGGGGACAGCAGCGGGGAGCAGCGAGGTAGCAGATGGGAAGTTCCTGCAATTCACCGTGGGCGCCTATAGCTGCTGGAGCTATTTGTAGAGGAGGTTACTGCCCACGGTAAAACAAAATTGTTGCACCGTGGGCAACATACCTTTATGTAGCACACTGTAGGGGCATATGATGCCCACGGTGAATTGCAGGAAGGAAAAGTTGGAAGGAAAGGTCAGAGAATTGGGGCTGCATTCCCTCCTGCGTCGGGATTGTGCCTCATTTCATTCGGCATTCCCTCTCTCCTTGCCGGAGGGGCCCTTGCTGAAATGAACCGGTGTGCTTGCTGCACACCTTTTTTTGTTTTGACCGTCCTTTTGCAAGCAAGCTTGCAACGGCCGGTACAAAACAAAAAAACCGGAAGATTTTCATCTTCCGGTTCATTTCTGCGGAGAGGGAGGGATTCTCCAATCACCTCCATCCCACTCCAGACACCCCTCCTACACTATATTGTAGGGCACATTTTTACAATTGACCATAGGTGCAGCCACTCAAATTTGGGATATTTTTGGGATATTTTTACCTTTGCGGAGAGAATAATCAGGCGTATAGATTTGAAACTTACAGGAGGTATTTTATGAATATTAGACACAGGTGTTTATTCAAACTTTTCACTTACGGCAAAAATAAAGATAAGCATCAGATCAGACTAAGAATTACCTTCAATTGCCAGAGAATTGATCTTGCAACCGGCTGCCAGATTTACAACCTAGACTATTGGGATGAAAAATATCAGGCAGTCTTGGATGGATATGTTGGACCAAAGGGAGAAACTACAACTTCAATCAATACTGAATTACGCAATATTAAGGATCAGATAGAAACTGCCTTCAAATATTTTGAAGCAAACGATATCATCCCCACTCCAAGCCAACTGGTAGAAAAGTACGAAGAAAGACTGCATGGCACAGTTCCTAAAAAACCGGAACCTGAGAAAAAGAAAAAAGAGGAAAAGCCCAAGGAGCCTGATTTCTTCAAAATCTTCAATGAGTTTGTAGCGGACTGTGGAGTTAAAAATGCCTGGACAAAAGCGACATTTCAGAAAATGGCAGCCATGGAAAGGGATTTGAAGACATTTAAGAAGAATCTTAAATTCTCCGAACTGACTGAAAAGACACTGACTGAATTTGTTGTTTACCTACGAGACATAAAGAAACTTAATACTCCCAGAAAACCTAAAGGAGAAAGGGAAAATTATGACACTGATGATTTGGTTGGCATAAAGAATTCTACCATTGACAAGAAGTTGGGATATCTGAAATGGTTTCTCAAATGGGCAACAGACAAAGGGTATAACACTAATTTGGCATATAGAACATTTAAGCCTACTCTAAAATCTACCCAAAAGAAGGTAATATACCTGAGCAAAGATGAGCTTAAAACTATAATGGCCATGGATCTTACTGGGGAAAACTTATATCTGGAACCAATAAGAGACATATTCATGTTCTGCTGTTTTTCCAGCTTAAGATATTCAGATGCTTCAAGTTTGAAATGGAATGATGTTAAGGATAATCATATAGAGGTTACAACCGTCAAAACAGCAGACAGTATTTCTATTGAGATAAATAATATGATGCGCAATATTCTTGAGAAATACCGTTCTGTGCAGGATAATAAGAAGAATTTAGTTTTCCCTTATTACACCAATCAGGCCATGAACAGGGACCTGAAGAAACTGTGCAAACTGTCGGGAATAAATGAGGAAATAAGAGTTACCTCTTACAAAGGGAATGAGAGGATTGATGAGATTAAGGAAAAATGGGAACTGGTTGGCACCCATACCGGGAGAAGAACTTTTATTGTAAATGCCCTATCAAGAGGTATTGCTCCCAATGTGGTAATGAAGTGGACCGGTCATAGTGATTATAAAGCAATGAGGCCTTATATTGACATTGTTGACAGTATAAAGGCCAGTGAAATGTCCAAAATGAACTTTATGGACTAATTATAAAGGTTGATATAAAGGTTAGTTAACCAACTATAAACCTTCTTCATGTTAGTTTTGCACCTGTTGAATGAGTATTAACACTAAAATTCTACAGGTATGAAAGATTTAAAAGATGTACAGACTTTGCTGCAGAAGCCCATATGGCAAATGACGGGAGAAGAGTTCCTTCAGCTCAATGAACTCACAAGGAATCCGGCCGTTGATTCATCCCAAAACGGGAATGCTCCAAGTATGTTGGTATATGGCGTAAGTGACCTGGCTAAAATTATAGGCTGTTGTCAAAGTACAGTCTATACTCTTAAAAAACAAGGCATTTTTGATGATGCTATAGTATCGCATATTGGAAAGAAGATTGTATTTGATGCCGAAAAGGCCAGAAAACTTGCAGATGAATATCAAAAATCTCAAAGAGAGATAAGGGGACAACCTTAGCGCGAAAATTTTGATTACTTTTGAAGATAAAATATTGAGGAGCTATGAATAATTCAATAGGTGAAGCTACATTATTTGACAATTTGGAATTTGTTGAAAAGCTGGAGAGTTTGATGGAGGGGTATGAATCCACCGAAATTGAATTCAAATCCGCTAAAGGGGGATTCCCGGGTTCTTTGTGGGAAACATATTCTGCATTCGCCAATACACAGGGCGGTGTCATAGTTTTAGGTGTAAAAGAAAAGGATGGGAAGTTTCTTATTGACAATTTATCCCAGGCTCAAATTAAAAAGTACGAAAAAATATTATGGGATACACTCAACAATAGGGCTGAGTGCAGTTCAAATGTTTTAAGGAACAGCGATGTTCAGGAAGGGGAATATAACGGCTCCCATGTGCTTGTGATAAATGTCCCCAGGGCTCCAAGAAGCCAAATGCCCGTATATATAAAGAATAATCCCGACAACGTGTTCAAAAGAAATCACGAAGGTGATTATCTATGCCCTAGGGAAGATATTAGAAGAATGTATGCGGATGCTGATGCTGAGCATACAAGAGATGGACGAATATTGCCTGAGTTTACTATTGAGAATGATATAGATAAAGAATCACTCTTGCAATATAGGCGTATGGTTTCTGCACACTCGCCATCGCATCCATGGTTAGTATTAGAGGATAAGGAGTTCCTTATAAAACTGGGTGGTTACAGAATAGACAAGAGAGAGCAGAAAGAAGGTCTTACTATAGCAGGTTTGCTTATGTTCGGTAAATATGACAGCATTACAGATATGTATTGCTGCCCAAATTATTTCCCTGACTACAGAGAATATCTCAGCCCAGACATGAACTCCAGATGGAGCAATAGGGTATATTACGATGGAACCTGGGAGGCCAATCTTTTCCAGTTTTACATTAAAGTTTACAATAAACTGTCTGCTGCCTTACCCAAACCTTTTGCTTTAAGAAATGGACAAAGGATAGATGACACCCCTACACGAGTAGCTTTAAGAGAAGCATTCATCAACGCGCTTATTCATAGCGACTACTCAATAAATGCAAGCCTTAACATTGAACAACATAAAGACTTTTTGAAATTCTCCAATCCAGGATCCTTACTGATAACAATAGCACAGTACTACCAGGGTGGCGAGAGCGTGTGCAGGAACAAATATCTGCAGCAGATGTTTATGCTTTTAGGCGCAGCTGAAAAAGCTGGAAGTGGTGCGGACAAGATTTTACAAGGATGGAAAGAGGCAAATTACAGGAGTCCAAAACTGGAGGAATCCGTACAGCCTAACAAGGTAATCCTTACAATGCCATTAGTAAATCTGCTGTCTGAAGACATCCTTTCATTCTTGAAAGAAAATTACGGCAACAAATTTAATGATCTAAGCCACGATGAGCTAATAACACTTGCAACCTGTTACAGTGAGGGTCAAGTTACAAACTATAGGCTTCAAATAACTATAGACAAGCATAGTGCTGATATTACTAAATTGCTTAAAGGCTTGTGCGACAACAATCTGCTTATTTCGTATGGTGTGGGTAGAGGAACGAAGTATAAGATAAATGAAGATTACTTGTCTTATAACACTAATAATACAAGTAATAGTACAAGTAATGATACAAGTAATGGCACAAGTAGAAGAACACGAAAATCAATAGATACGCTTAGAATTGAGATTCTTGAAGCTTGTAGCAACTATGTTTCCCTGGAAGAAATTGCCCAAAAGGTTGGAAAAAGCATATCTCATCTAAAAGGTCAAATTATACCTCAAATGCTGCAGGAAAACTTACTGGAGAGGCAATTCCCAAATGCGCCAAGGCACCCTCACCAGAAATATAGAACCGTAAAAAAATAGACTGCTATAAAGCCCAGCAGATCCTCAGTGCTGGGCTTTTATGAATAGAAATATTCTGTTTAATAACTGTAGAATGTTTATCCTTTAAGACCCCTGATGGCTTCCATTGCCTCATCAAGTTTCTTCATATTGGTCTTCTGCTGTTTCACTCCCCATATAACCCCTAATACAATCGTAAACGCAGTAATAGTAATGATCGGAAGATTCATACTGTAATCAGCTGCTATTATCACGGTCCATCCGGCGAGAATAATTAGAGGAAGAATGATTGACTTGTCAGCTATAGTTCTCCAGTATCCGTGCTGAGCAACGTTCTCGCTTGCCTTAGTCATAGGAAGCGTAGCAAGTTCTTTAGGATTAAGAGTTTTGTAGCATTTGAGATCCAGCAATAGTTGTGCAATGCTCACTGCTATAAATAGTGCTATAAATCCCCAATGGAATCCCATATTTATGAAACTCACTAATCCTACAGGGCATAAAGCATAAATATAGAATCTCTGCTTATACCATTGTTCAGTGCGATTAATCTTGGTCCTAATAGTTTCTGAGATCATCTTTTCATTTATCAATGACTGTTTATCCAGTTTCTCATTGATGTATCCGAATTGCTCCTTAAGAGCTTCAAGTTCCATTAAGCCTTCATTATGTGCCATGGTAGAATAAATTAAGCGTTTGACATTGATTTTAGCTGTTCCTTTATTCGGAACAATCTGGTGGTGACATTTGCAAGAGATATGCCCATAATGCCGGCAATATCTTCGTAGGTCATATTCTCCAGCCAAAGCAAAATAATAGCCTTATCAAAAGGTTCAAGTCTGCTTATTCTGTCATACAACATTTGAATTTGTTTGCTCTTATCATCGGCATCGTTGTAGAGATCAATGTCTATAGTAAGAGGAACAGTCTCTACATCCCGTTTCTTCTTCCTATGATGATTATTGCAAGTATTCAGGCTCACACGCCATATCCAGGTCTTGTATGAACTTGCTCCCCTAAAATTAGGGAATCCCTTCCATAAGTTGATCAGTATCTCCTGAAAGAGATCATTCACTTCTTCAGAATCTTTAGAAAAGAAATAACAGACCGTATAAATGGTTTTCTTGTGCTCCTTTACCATTTTGGTAAACTCAAATTCTATGTTGTCCATCAGATTTCTGTTTTAATCTACCAATTAGACACCAAAATTATTTATTCCTTTCAGAAAAGAATAAAAATAAGCAATAAATATTCCAGTAAAATCGCAGTAGTAAATCCAGTTATATTAACGACTGTAAAGTTGTAAAGAAACCTTACATCCTTTTTTGTATGTTTATTTTATAATTTACTGATAATATGCAATATACATCTTTTGGCACGGTTTTATTGCATTATAGGTGCAGATATGTTAATTATGTAAAAATTGTAAAGTAACTTTACACACAGGATTTAACTGATATATGAAAAGCTATTTGAGATTTATAGGGAGAAATAAGATGTATACTGCCATTGAGGTGGTTGGCTTAGCTGTTGCGTTGGCGTTTGTGCTGTTCATTGCAACTTTTGTAGCGGGAGAATTGGGGTATGACAAGGATCTGAAAGAGATAGAGAACATTTATGTAGGGCATGAGGAGGAGTTTACCATAATGAGCTATACTGTTGGGGATATACTAAAAGAGTCATATCCACAGATAGAGGATGTGTGCAGTTTCCTTTCTACCAATGTTATCAGTGGTTTGCAGATGGAAGTTATTGTAGGGGAAGAAACCTTGCCGCAGAATGCAATAATGGCTAGAAGCAATTTCTTTGAATTCTTTACTTTTCCATTCATAAAGGGGGTGCGGGAGAATGTCTTGTTGGAACAGAATGCAGCTGTTATATCTGAAAGTTTTGCCAACAGACATTTTCCTGATGCATCTCCAATAGGGCATACGCTTGCAATAAATGTTGCAGGCAACAGAGCTGACCTTATCATTAAAGGTGTATATAAAGATATTGAGCGTTCAGTTTTTCCAAACGTGGATGTCATCTACAATGTAGAACAGCTCAAAACACTATATCCATCACTTTTGAGGGAGGGGAACGGTACTGCAACCCATTTCTATAGATTGGCTCCAGGAACGGATATTGAAGAATTGGGGAATGCAGTGGCTGAGAAGCTGAAAACAAGAGATATATTGTATGAGTGCGGATTGTTCTCAAAATTTTTCTTTTCTCCTTTTTCGCAGATCCATTACGGAGTTTGTCGCCAGCATTATCCGTTTATAGGGAGAATTAACAAGGATTTTGTGATGCTGTTTGCTGCAGCAGGAATCTTGCTGCTGGTATTTGCATTGCTCAATTACATATCACTCACGGTTGCCCAAATTGGCTTCAGGGCAAAGGAGATGGCAACCCGCAGACTATTGGGAGAACAGAAATGGGAAATCTCTTCCCGATATATTAAAGAGGCATTTATCCTTACCGCAGTATCATTCATCCTGGCAGTTATACTCATCGAGTTTTTTGGTCCCTATGCAAAAATACTATTGGGGAAGGAGATTTCCCTAAAGGAAAATATTAACTTGGAAATGCTTGCTTGTGGGGCCGTAGCAATGTTTGCAGTATCGTTCCTGGCCGGAGCAATTCCTGCTATGCTCATTTCCAGATACCGTCCGGTGGATGTGGTAAAAGGTGAATTTTCCACAAACAGCAAAATGACGCTTGGAAAAATATTCATCGGGATACAGAATGTTGTGGCAATCTCTGTGCTGTGCGTTGCATTTGCCATGTTTGTACAGTTCAAATATCTGCTGGACAGGGATAATGGATATACCAAAGAGAACATTATTGGGATAAGCGGAGGACAGAAAAATGCAGATTATCTTCCCGACGAATTGCTGAAATTCCCTTTTGTGGAGAAGGTGGGACATATACAGTTCTTGCCTTCCCAAGATAGTAGAACAGGTATGGGAGTGAACTATAAAGGGGAGCAAGTGCAGCTTGATGTGATGTATGGTGATTCAACAGCATTTGATATTCTTGGGTTCAGGGTAATGAATGTGCTGGAAAATGTTAAGCCTGTAAATGGTACAATGTGGCTCACCGAAGGGGCATTCAAGACTTTTGATATTGATTATTCAGGAGAAAGTGTTGTTTTGAGTAATGAATCATACGGTATTTGTGGAGTAATACAGAATTTTCAGAGGGGCAACAGAACTTTGGAGGATTGTGCGGCCTCAAATATAGTGTGGATGAACAGGGAGTTTGATGATGATAGCGATTTTGAGGTACTCAGGAGTCTGGTTGTAAAGGTTTATGGAGATGAGGATGATGCAATAAGGCAGCTAAGGAGTTTCTATGAGTCTCAAGGACTGGGTAATAAGGTAGAGGTCCATTCCCAGAATGAAATCTATAGAACTTACTTCAAGACAGAAGAGAATAACCTTAAGCTTATAACAGTCTTTACATTACTTGTTATGATGCTTTCTGCTATGGCAATGCTTGCAATGAGTACCTATTTTGCCAAACAGCAGGCAAAAGGATGGTCTTTAAAAAGGGTATTTGGGTGTAGTGAGGGGGAAGTTTACTGGAATATGTCCTCCTCTTTCCTTAAAGTTGTTCTGTTGGCTGCAGTTGTTGCAATTCCTGTGGGATATTACATAGTTGGAGAGTGGCTGAGTTCATACTCATATCGCATTGAAAACTGGTGGTGGATCTATGCCCTTGCGCTGCTGCTTGTACTTGTTGTATCACTTGCCTCTATAAGCTGGCAAGCCATCAGACTGGCCAATATAGACCCTGCAAAGGTGCTCAAGAAGGAATAGTGGAATGTGCAGATGGTATAAAAATTGAATGATTTTATCTTACTTTTATCGTTAAATAATCTTGATTTATGAAACGTTTTACTTTAATGTTTGTCTCTGCGCTTATATGCCTATGTGGATGCGAGAAAGCAGATGTTGATATCAACAAATTGTATGGTACTTGGGATGAGTGCTATGAAGATAAGAATTTTGTTATGGATGGCATTGTGGAGTATACTTTCAATGCGGATGGAACATATCAGGTGTATACTTATGATGCTTTGTCGGGAATGACAAATACCAGAACTCATGAATATACATTAAAGGATGATGTGATTACACTTAATACAGCTAATACTGACAGTTCTTACAGCACTAGCTATACAATAACTAAGCTCAATAGCTCTGAAATGGCTTGGCAAAAAGTAGGTACATCATACTCTCCAGGTTCTAATGGGAGTGATTATAAACACTTTAAAAGAAAATAAACATTAAGCCATCATCTCATGAGATCTTATCTAAAATTTTTATCAGTTCTATTATTTCTGATTCTATCATCAAATACAATTAAAGCTCAAGAGACACTGGCTGATGCTTTGCCTGGATGGGCTGATGAGTGGAAATATGCATTCTCCAAAGAGGGTATCAAAGAATGGAAGCCTGAGTTTACATTTAGATATTATTCAGGTTTCACAACTACTGGTCCTATGCTTACCGGTGGAGTAAGAGTAGATGAGAAGCGTTCATTGGCACTAATGGTAAGCCAAGGAGATGTGTATATAGATCATGCGCCGGGTGATATATACTTTATAGGTACTGGTTTAAATTTCCGCAGATACTGGCACCTTGGAAAACGTAAGACGTTTGCATTTTATAGCGACCTGTATGCTGGCGCAGGTTGGATATATAAAGTTGACGGAAAATACGATGTTTATCCTGACGGCGAAAAAATTGAAGTTATTGATGAAAGGGCGGGTGATGTAAAGTTTATCTGCGGATGGCAACCTGGTATAAGAGTGAGATTCTATAAAAATATCCATTTGTTCCTGGGACCTACAATTGCAACAGAGTGCTTTGGATTGCATTTGGGGATTGGGTTCTAAGAGAAAATCCAGCAGCCAGTCTGGGTTGCTGGATTTTTATTTTACATCATCTACATCTTCTTCCCCTTATCCCTCTCCCGTTTCATCTGTTGAATCTCTTCTTTTTTCTCCAGCTGGGCCAATCTCCGTTTCAGAGCATTGGGAGAAGATAGGATTTGATTGATGCTCCGTTTTTCTTCTGCCTGTTTGTTGCGTAATTCTTGTATCATACGCATCAACTCCTTGGTATTGGCATGGAGTTGTGCAGGTCCCTTAATAGCAAGAGCCTTTTGGGTAGCAGCAATATACCTTTCCACATCATCGGTCTTGTATCCAAGAAATCCCTTTTTGGGAGGGGCGCATTCCCTGGTTTCTAATTCCAGTTCCTTCAGTTTGGCAGACAGAGCTGCACCTGTTTGGGATTCCTGCACTGCCAATTCTTGAATTATTTTTTCCCTCTCAGATATGGCATCATTCAGATTAGTTATAATATTTTCTTTTAATCTGGTTTCATTTTCCAGGGCTCTGTTGTACTCAATGGAGGACTGGTGTTTCCTCACAGATCCCGGTTCTGCCTTAATTCCCCTCTGAAGACCATATTTCTTCCCGACAGTTTTTGCATAGGAGGTATGGTATCCATACAGCTTGGTTTTGGTGAATACATCATTGGCACTCAGACGGAGTTTGTCGGGATCCTTATTATAGTTGTTTCTTTTGATTCCTTTCTTGGAATCTTGGGCTGCTTTGTTGGCACTGCGCCTGCTCAAGCCTTTTACTATTGGAACAACTATTACATGTAGATGTGGGGTTGATTCGTCCATATGCAGTGCTGCATACAGGACATTCTTTTCGCCCCATTCGTTTTTGGCCCATTCAATGGTATCCTGTGCCCATTGGTCCACCTGCTGTGGAGTCAATCCGTTAAGGATTTCAGGGCTTCCGCCAAATATCACTTCCAGTGATCTTGATTGTCCTTTGCGGACTTTTATTCCACATTCTTCAATCCGTTTGTTTATCATCTGCTGGATAGTATAGGTCTTGTTGTAACCCTCTTTCCCCTTGTATTTCCTGCTCATGTATTCTTTGTTCATGTGGGTGAGTTCTTTTTTGGCGTTGTTGGGGGTAAACACTGTTACCACCCTTGAGCTGGTTGTGTACATAACCTGCTCCCTTGTAATATGCTTCTCAAGGGAAGCTGATATTACAGGTCTTTTCTCTATGTGAATTACTGTGTAATTTGACATACCATTAAAAAATTAAAAAAATGGGAGCGGAGCTGGGCCCCAGTTTTTGAATTTTGCCCAAGGGGTCAAGGGGGCCTGCTCCCCGCTCATAGGGTTGTTTGCCTGCAAATTGCCCTACTGAGTTAGGGCAATTTCATAGCCCACTGATTTGGACCTGTTAGACAGCGCAAAGAGGGGTCCAAATCCATTGCTTTGCAATTAAACTGTGTGGCACTTGACACTTTGGCACTTTGTGGCCTGCACGTGCCTGTAGTGGGGAAAGTGTCAAAGTGCCAAGTGCCATCACAGTTTCTTTTCATACATTCCTTGTTTCAGCTTTATCAGGAACGGGTGAAATCTGTCTGTATCAAGATAGCGGAAGATTGTTCTGCGTGATAAGCCCATAGCAGCACCCATAGATAAAGCCTGTTGGGTATTGAACGTTGTAGGAAGTGATGCCATAAAATTATGGAATGTACCTGCATCAGGGAAACCTCCACATTCAATATGGGCATATGCCTCTTTTGCCGTTGCAAAGAAGTAGTCGGCAATATGAGTGGCTTTTAATGCTGTATATGGGTCTATTATTAAAGATTCCTCTATTTCATTGGTGATCTCCCTCAAGGTATGTATGGGAATACAGAATCTCAAGGCATAATCCTGGATTTTCCTGAAGATCTCAATATCGCTGTTTGAACCTTTTCCCGACAATTCCCTCTCTTTATCATTTTGCCACTCCTTCAATTCTCCCCATGCAAGCTTATGCAGATTGTATTCAATTGCCGACAAAGATTTCTTGTAAGGTTTTGCCTTTTCAATAATTTGAAACAGGATATGTTCCCAATCTGTAGGTGCAGTTATTGAGAGGTCTTCATCTTTCCACAACATTGGCTGGCTATAAGAGGAATTGTTTACAAACAGAATTCTGGGTAGAAATCCGTCTTCTTTCTTATCTCCTCTAAATACCTTGGCCAATATACCCGGTTGCATGGACCCAATTACACTTACATAAGGATTGGCAATACATATAATATCATCCTGTGATTTTCTATTTACAACCATAGGTGATCCGTTAAAAAGGGTAAGCCACTGCTCCAGGTCGCCACCTGAACTCCTGTACTTATTGAATGATTCAATCCAACCTTTGAGTTCATCTGCATGCACACAGATTCCTGCAGGATTGGATTTGAGTACTCTGCTGATTGCTTCAAAAGTAAAATCCCTTACAACGTATTGTTGTGCCTTAGGTTTTTCTCTTCTTTCGGGATTCTGTGCCCTTCTGTATTCCTCCAATTCCTTTTCATATTGGGAGAGAGTTACAGTGTCTGACTTTTCAAATGGTTTAAGGGCAAAATTTATAGGGTGGCTTTTAAGAGCTCCGGGTTCCCCAATAAGAGCCATGAATAGGATAGATTTGACTTTCCAGTCAGATCTGGCGTATAAAACCCGGGAATTGCCAATAGCAACAGCCGTAGCAAACAAAAGAGATGCGGCTGTATAGTTTTTGGGGAAATTAAGTTCCGCATAGACTTGTTGCACTATATCCTGAATCTTTTCAGGCAATGCATCCAATGGGAACAATAAGGGTGTCTCAGATTTTTCCATATTTAAAATCTGTTAAGAATTTATAATATGGAGGTGCGCGCCCCTCCGTTATGATATCAGGGGCGAAAGTATGTAGAAGAAGGTTTATAGTTGGTTAACTAACCTTTATATCAACCTTTATAGTTGCTCTTCCAGCATTGGAGATATGCTTTCAATCATTGTTTTCCTTATCTTGGCATATTCCGAATGTTTAGGCCATGTTACACCAGTTTGGCTGAGAGCATTGGTGAGATCATATCTATTAAGGATTTTCTCAGTTTTAAGATTACTTGAAAGGAAAAGCTTATTATCTTCCACAAATGTCTGATAATTCTTTATTATTATATTATTCTCTTTTAGTACATCCAAAAAGAGAGCAAGCAGAATATTGCTGACAGGTCTTAATCTGTGGGCAACAGGTGGTAAAATACATGTAAATGTATTTTTCAACTCCTCAAAAGAGATTTCTTTATAGAATACATTGTGCTTATTTGCACATTGCGCTAAAATATCATACTGGTCATCAGTAAGAGGTCTATTTAAAATACTCTTTGTGGGGATAATTTCAGTTCTGGGAGTTATTGTCTCTTCAGTGCAGTTCTCATGATTTACAGGAATATTACCATACTCAATAATTTCCTGCTTAAAACTGAGGAAAGACTTATAATCTATTATTTTTTTTCTACTAAAATATTTCTCTACTACTGGCCTGTAGTTGGTCAAATAATACAAAACAGTATGATTGGTAGAATTTATTATTCCTATTTCCTTTAGATTATCGTTGGTAAATTTTACCTTAAAGGATCCCTCAAGGGAATACTTGGCTTTGAAGTTATCTATAAAAAACTCATAAGTCATTTTATCTTTCAATACTGTATTCTTGTATAATTTATGAGCGCCTCTAAATTTTAAGAAATATCTGTCTTTCCATCCTCTGAAAAAAAACAGATATGTATAATACACTAAGGGAATAAAGGCGCATATAATTAAGAATTTGAATAAGAAATCAAGCCTTTCTACTACTGCATTTAACTCCATAGAAACTATTTTTTACAAAAATACTAAAGAATACCTCATAAAAATTGCATTTGAATTCAGTTGAAGTTTCCTGAACAGAAAATACTTTTTTTAAGAATTTTTGGGATATTTTTTGGGATACGATAAACGAAAAGTGGCCTACAGATATCTGTAAGCCACTTTTCTGCGGAGAGGGAGGGATTCGAACCCCCGGATCCTCTCAGATCAACGGTTTTCAAGACCGCCGCAATCGACCACTCTGCCACCTCTCCAATTCCTCCGCGTTTGCTTTGGGATTGCAAAGGTAGGAATTATTTTTGTTTCTCCAAATTTATTTTCAAGAAAATTGATTTTTTCTGCGGAATAAGGTAAGAACTGTCGGGAATAAGGGGAAAATGCCCAAAAATCCCCTTTGACATTTCGTAACTTTTGTGTCACAATTTCACAAAATCTTAACAATAACGCAATTTTCCGTTAATAATTCTGCCAAAATCAAACGCTACATTCGCAATAAGAAAAGCCGGCTTACCAATAACTTAAAAAACTACAAGACATTTTAAACTTTAAAACACTTATTGGGTTATTCTATTAAAATTTTGGAATTATGGGTAATGCTAATTTCAACCAGGAGATTATTAGCTTGGAGCCGTCTCTTACCAGGTATGCTTACAGTCTTACAGCAGACATGGATGATGCAAAAGATTTGGTTCAGGAAACTTATTTCAAAGCCCTCTACAACCAGGACAAATTTGATGAGCAGACCAACATCAAGGCCTGGATGTATACAATCATGAAAAACACTTTTATCAACGATTACCGCAGGAGAGTAAAGAAGCAGGCAATCTTCAACAAGGATGTACAGGACTTTGTCCTCACCAGCCGCCCTTCCGAGGCCAATCCGGAGAGCGACTACAATTTCAGGGAGCTTACCGCAATGGTGAACTCACTGGAGCCTGAATTCAGAATCCCTTTCCAGATGCACGACAGCGGTTACAAGTATCAGGAGATTGCAGATGAACTTGGCCTGCACCTTGGCACCGTAAAGAGCAGAATCCATTTTTCCCGACAGAAACTTATTGAGAAAATAAAGAAATAAATCAAAAATGCCCTTTTTGACGTTGTCCTAAAGGGCAAATAGAGAAAAAGTGCCCACTGGGACGACGTCCCGATGGGCACTTTGGGCACAAAAAAAGACTCAACCGGAAGTTGAGTCTTTTTTTTACTCTTTTGTAAAGAACTTTCTCTGGAATATCAGCATGTATATTACTGAAACTGATATGCAGGCATCTGCAAAATTGAATATCGGACTGAAGAAGATGAAATGTTCTCCTCCACAGAACGGCATCCATTGGGGCCATGTAGTGTCAATTATCGGGAAATAGAACATGTCAACCACTTTACCGTAGAGGAAGCTTGTGTAGCCTCCGTCGGGAGGAAACAGCTGGGCTACCTGGGTGTATGTTGATGCACTGAATATTTCTCCGTAGATAAGGCAGTCTATTACATTGCCTATCGCTCCTACAAGGACAAGGGCCAGCCCCACAAGTACTCCTGTGGGGGTGTCTGTCCTTTTTATCAGTTTTCTGAGATATACAATCAGGAATCCTATAAGCACTACCCTGAACAGGCTCAGGGCAAGTTTTCCAATGGAGCCTCCAAACTGCATCCCAAACGCCATGCCGTTATTCTCTATAAAGCAGATCTGAAACCAGTTTCCAAATACAGGGATACTCTCCCCTATTGTCATGTTCAGCTTTACTGCAAATTTTATTACCTGGTCTGTTACCAGCAATAAAATTACCAACAGAGAAATCCAGCCACCTTTGGACAATCTCATAAATTACCTCTTGTTTTTAGCCTCTACACTCAAGGTTGCATGAGGTACAAGCATAAGTCTCTCCTTAGGGATAAGTTTGCCTGTCTCTCTGCAGACGCCATAGGTCTTGTTCTCAATTCTTATAAGGGCAGCCTCAAGATTCTGGATAAACTTGTACTGTCTCTGTGCCAACTGGCCCGACTCCTCTTTAGAAAGTGAAGATGCGCCCTCCTCAAGAACTTTGAATGTTGGAGATGTATCCTCAACACCATTGCTTGAGCTGTGGGTAATTGCAGCCCTCAACTCCTCGTAGTCCTGCCTTGCTGTCTCAAGTTTCTGAAGAATCAGTTCCTTGAACTCCTGCAGCTCAGCATCGCTATACCTTACTTTCTCTTCTGTACTCATAACTATCTGATTTTGTTATTACAAAGTTAGCAACTTAATTGATATATGCAACATCTCGCCATTCTCCCACTCAACCTCTTCTGCACCCTCAAGAGTATCAACAAGAGAGATGTTTCCGCACAAAGTCTGCTCACATACGTATGTAGCGTATTCTGCAAGGGATTCTGAAACATCATCACGTTTTACAATGGCAACCTCAACTTTGTCTATAATCTCAAAATCCTTCTCTTTTCTCAAGTTCTGGATCCTGTTTATAAGTTCACGTGCCACACCCTCTTTCTTGAGAGCATCGGTAATGGTAATATCCATTGCCACGGTAAGCTTGCCCTCTGTTGCAACCAACCAGCCCGGCATATCCTCTGAGGTTATCTCATAGTCTGCCTTCTCAAGCACAACCTCACCTGCAGGCAATGCAAATGCATAGTTCTCAGATGCCTCAATTGCAGAGATGTCGCTCTGTGAGAACTGTGCAAAGGCAGCGGCAATATCTTTCATCATCTTGCCGTATTTCTTGCCCAAAGTCTTGAAGTTAGGTTTGATCTTCTTGGTGATCAGACCCTCTGTGTTGGTAATGAACTCTACCTCTTTAACGTTGATCTCGTTCAACACAAGGTTCTTCACCTTCTCCAACTGCTCCTGGATCTTAGGATCAAGGACAGGGATGATGATCTTGGCAAGAGGCTGCCTTACCTTAATGTTCACTTTCTTTCTAAGTGCAAGTACCATAGAGGTGCTCAACTGTGCGAGAGCCATTCTCTCCTCAAGGTCCTTGTCAATATATTTCTCCTCAACCTCAGGCATTAGCACAAGGTGTACAGAGTTCTCTGAATGCAATCCTGAAACTGCGTTCAAATCAAGGAAAAGTCTCTCCATGAAGAACGGAGCAATTGGTGCAGCGAGAACAGCTACAGTCTCAAGGCAAGAGTACAATGTCTGGTAGGCAGCAAGCTTGTCCTCTGTCATTGAACCGCCCCAGAAACGTTTTCTGTTAAGACGTACAAACCAGTTGCTCAAATGGTCGCATACAAAGTCCTGGATCTTTCTGCCGGCAGTTGTAACATCATAATCCTCATAACATGCCTTAACCTCCTTAACCAAAGTATTGAGATAAGAGATGATCCAGCGGTCAATCTCAGGACGGTTCTCTACAGGTACCTGTGGAGCCTTGTTGTCAAATCCGTCCACGTTTGCATACAACGCAAAGAATGAGTATGTATTGTAAAGGGTTCCAAAGAATTTTCTCTTAACCTCATCAACACCCGCAAAGTCAAACTTGAGGTTGTCCCAAGGCTGTGCGTTGGTAAGCATATACCATCTCAATGAGTCTGCACCGTACTCGTCCAATGCCTTGAACGGATCAACGGCATTGCCAAGTCTCTTGCTCATCTTGTTGCCTACTTTATCAAGCACAAGACCGTTTGAAAGCACTGTCTTGTATGCAATGCGCTTGTTCACCATTGTAGAGATTGCGTGAAGTGTAAAGAACCATCCGCGTGTCTGGTCAACACCCTCAGCAATGAAATCTGCTGTCTGGCCAAACTGCTCCTTGCCAAGGTTCTCCAATCCCTCCTGTGCAAATGGCATTGCACCTGAATCAAACCATACATCTATAAGGTCAAGCTCCCTCTTCATAGGCTGTCCGCTCTCTGATACAAGGATATAGCTGTCTACATACGGTCTGTGAAGGTCAATCTTATTATAGTTCTCCTTAGAGAAATCTCCTGGAACAAATCCCTTGTCTTTTAATGGGTTTGAAGCCATAAAGCCTGCAGCAACAGATTTCTCAAGCTCATTGTAAAGCTCCTGTGCAGAACCTATGCACTTCTCCTCCTTCTTGTCCTCTGTTCTCCAGATAGGAAGAGGTGTACCCCAATAGCGGCTACGTGAAAGGTTCCAGTCCTGAAGGTTCTCCAGCCATTTGCCGAAACGGCCTGTACCGGTGCTCTCAGGTTTCCAGTTGATGGTCTTGTTCAATGCAATAAGCTCATCCTGCACAGCAGTGGTTCTGATGAACCATGAATCCAACGGATAATACAATACCGGCTTGTCTGTTCTCCAGCAGTGAGGATAGTTATGGGTGTGCTTCTCAATCTTGAACGCCTTGTTGGCACCTTTCATCATAAGACAGATGAAGATATCCAAGTTCTCAGCTGCAGCCGCAGCTTTCTCATCAAACACATTGTTTACAGTGAACTGCGGATCGTAGGCATTCTTAACCCATCTGCCCTGGTACTCCTTGTAAAGCTCAACGTTTACACATGCCTTTACAAACTCCTCATCAAGCTCCTCCATCAAGTAGAACTTGCCGGTAAAGTCAACCATCGGGCGGGTTTCGCCAAGTTTGTTTATCATGAACAAAGAAGGGATACCTGCAGCCTTTGCCACAAAAGCATCGTCAGCACCAAAAGTAGGTGCAATGTGAACGATACCGGTACCGTCCTCTGTAGTTACATAATCACCAGGAATGATACGGAACGCCTTGTCTGAAGCATCGCTCCATTTGCCGTCTGCATCAACTGAAACAGGTTTCACCCAAGGGATAAGCTGCTCATACTCCATGCCAACCAAATCCGGTCCCATGTACTCTGCAACCACCTTGAACGGAACAAGCTTGTCACCAGGCTTGTAATCCTCAAGTGCAATCTCCTCAGCTTTCTTGTTGAAGTGAGAATATAGAAGGCTCTTTGCAAGAACCGCTGTCATCTTCTCACCTGTATATGAGTTGTAGGTCTGTACAGCAACGTACTCAATCTTAGGACCCACACAAAGTGCAACGTTAGAAGGCAAAGTCCATGGAGTGGTTGTCCATGCAAGGAAGTAAGGAGTACCCCACTGTGCCATCTCCGCCTTAGGATTCTTTATCTTGAACTGTCCTACAACGGTTGTATCCTTAACATCGCGGTAGCAACCTGGCTGGTTAAGCTCGTGCGAGCTCAAGCCTGTACCTGCAGCAGGCGAATAAGGCTGGATTGTATAACCTTTATATAGAAGACCTTTCCCATAAATATCCTTCAAAAGATGCCATAGAGTCTCAATATACTTGTTGTCATAAGTAATGTAAGGATTGTCCATATCCACCCAATAACCAATCCTCTCGGTAAGGGCAACCCACTCCTTGGTATATTTCATCACCTCCTTGCGGCAGGCATCATTATATTCGTCTACAGTAATCTTCTTCCCGATATCTTCTTTAGTAATGCCCAACATCTTCTCTACGCCAAGCTCAACAGGAAGGCCGTGTGTATCCCATCCTGCCTTTCTCTGCACAAGATATCCGCTCTGTGTCTTGAAACGGCAGAACGCATCCTTGATTGCCCTGGCCATCACATGGTGGATACCGGGCATACCGTTTGCAGAAGGAGGTCCCTCAAAGAACACGAATTTCTTAGCACCCTCTCTTGCCTTAAGGCTATTTTCAAAGCACTGTTCTGCTTTCCATTTCTCAAGAACACTGCGGTTAATCTCTACTAAATCAAGATTTTTATATTCAGCGAAACCCATTTTTGAGATAATTTTTAAATTTTAATCCGCAAAGATAACATTTATTGGTTACATTTGAAGAAATTTAACACGTGACAATTATGGAAATATTGGACATCATCATTCTTGCCCTTGTTGCAGTTGCCGCAATCATGGGAATATTCAAGGGATTTGTAAATCAGATTACAAGCATAGCTGCCCTTATCCTTGGCATCTGGTGCGCCTCAAGGTTCACAAGCTTCCTCACCGGAAAGGTATCCGGGTGGTTCAATCTGGATATAGCCCAGAACACGCTTCACATAATCACCTTCATAGCAATTTTCATAATAGTCCTCATCCTCGCACACTTCCTCGGCAAAGGGATTGAGGGGCTCATAAAGCTATCACTTCTGGGATGGCTCAACCGTCTTTTGGGCTTCCTTTTTGGAGCTTTCAAGGCTATAATCATCCTTTCAATTGCAGTTTATGCAATAAATTATCTGAACGGAATGCTCAATCTCATCCCTCAGGAATTGCTTGCCTCATCAAAGGGATATGGCTTCCTGATGCATTTCACGCAGAATTTTTTCCCTTTTTTGCATAAAATCTTTTCTTAAAAAAAATTCTTGGAGTAAATTTTACCCAAAAGTTGGCATAAATCTCCACACCTTCCCACCTTTGCAAAAAAGGTTCAGGTATGGAGACTTTCGCACAACACTTGTTTCTTGAGGGGAAGACAAAGATCAGGCAGCACTACAAGTATGACTGCGGGGCAGCATGTCTGGCCTCCGTAGCAGCCTATTATGGAGTGCAGCTTTCCCTTGCACAAACAAGACTTCTTTGTGGCTGTACTCCCGACGGCATATCCCTCCAGGGGATCCTTGATGCAGCCTCATCACTCGGATTTGAAGCCAGCTGCTATAAATCAAAGGAGAAAGAATTCCACACAATTGGAGAATTCTCCCTCCCGGCCATAGCCCATATCAAGGATACCCAAGGATACCTGCACTATGTTGTGATTTATGGAATATCCGGCAAACGGATAAAGGTTATGGACCCGGCAGATGGCCAGATGAGAAAAATCCCGGCCGGAGAGTTCTGCAACATGTGGAGCGGATACATTATAAAGATTGTCCCGTCAGCAAACCTCACCCGCGATACAGGGGAAACAGGATACAGGGAGTTCCTCTTCTCCATCTTCAGGGGAAACATGAGGGAGCTGCTCATTGCCCTGCTGGGAACAATAATTTGCATATGCACAGCCATGGCTACCACACTTCTGCTCCAGCAGATAATAGATGTGGTGGTTCCCAAAGGTGACACCGGGCTTGTAGCGGTGGCATGCCCGGCAGTGAGCCTGCTCATGCTACTCTCCCTGCTGGTGGGATACAGCGCTACAAAATATATTGTCAGGAGCAGCATAAAGATTGAATATTCGCTTCTTGCAGCCTACATAGGGAAACTGTTCAAGCTCCCTCCGGCATTCTTCAGCAGCCACTCTGCAGGAGACATCTCCTCCAGAAGCGATGACATACACCTTATACGTTCTTTCATAACAACCGGAGTCATAGGGATGATTACGGGAGCTTTCACCATTGCCGCCGCCATTTCGGTGATGCTGGGATACAACATGCGTCTTTCAGCAATGGTATTATGCTTTATTCCAGTGTATTGGGGACTCTACAGACTGTCGGGAAGAATCAACAGGAAGTGGGGAAAGAACCTTGCAAAGGCAAGTTCAGATTTTGAGAGCGCGTTGCTGGAGGGGGTAGGCGCTGCAGAGCTCCTCAGACACTACAATGCAAGCGGGTTTGCTAAAGAAAGGCTGGAAGCAAGATACATGGAGCTCTCCCGGGCCCTGCAGAAATCTGCCGGCACGGCTATCCTGTTTGAGACAGCAGTGCAGGGAGTATCCAGAATGCTGGTATGCATGGTCCTCACTGTTGGCACATACTATGTTTTCAGGGGGGAGATTACGCTGGGGCAGCTCGTGGGGTTCTACTCGCTTTGCTCATTCTTCACCGTTCCACTTGATGATATGACATCATCTGTCAACGCCATGGCAAAAGCCTCTGTTGCAGGAAGGAGAATCTATGAAATCCTCTCTATAAAGACTGAGGATGCCCAAGGTGAGGGAATTTCTCCCCACAAAATTGAAGGGGATATTGTCATTGACTCCATAAAGTTCAGATATCCGGGAAGGGAGATGCTGTTCTGCGGCACCTCCGCGGTCTTTGAAAAAGGGAAGATCACCAGGATTGACGGAGAGAGCGGACTTGGCAAGAGTACCATATTAAAACTGATAATAGGTGATTATCAACCACTTGAAGGCACAATCAGCTACGGAGGGATAAGCATTTCCCAATTCATGGCATCCCAGTGGAGAGACAAGGTTGCATATGTAGGGCAGCGCCCGGCCATCCTCAATACCTCAATTCTGGAGAATATAACTTTGGGGAAAGAGGATCCCGACATTGGACGTGTGCTGGAAATATGCAGGGCACTGAATATGGAGCAGATGATTTCCAGATTTCCTCAGGGGCTCCTTACCAATGCGGGCAGCGGCGGCATGGGACTGTCGGGAGGAGAATGCCAGAAAATTGGGATTGCCCGGGCTTTGTATAAAAATCCACAGATTTTCATTTTTGATGAGGCAACCTCCTCCATGGACCCGGAAAGTGAACAATGTGCCGCCAGGTGCATCTACGGATTGAGGGATTGCGGCAAGACCGTGATTGCCGTCTCGCACAAAAAGGATGGCACCATCATAGCAGACAACGTTGTACAATTAAAATAGAGCTGGCTCAAAGTGGTAACCTACGCAGCACTTATCGGTAGGGATTTAATTTGAAGTATTATGGAAAGATGTTTTGAGAAGGAACTTCTGCAAGTCAGGGGCGGAACTGCCGCCGTGTGTGAATTTAACCTTGGAGAATACATTGACAAGGCTATCAAATTCCTTAAGGAGTACAAGGATGAGATTATCCGTGGATTGAAAAAAGGGTGGAACAGATTTTGAAAGGAGGTAACCATGAACGCTTTTATTGAGATTGATTCCAAGGCAGCAGCTTTGGTTTTTGGAGGAAAGGATGAGGCAACTGCAAAAATTGTGGAGTTCATTGCAGAATGCATAGGCTCAGTTGCCAAAATGATCTGGCTGGCAGCCAAGATGAAGAGGGCTCTCACTGCGCCTGGAACATTGTAACCGGCTTTGGAGGGAGATGGCCATCATATTCTTGTAATGTCATAAATTCATGCGGCCATGTTCCCTCCTTTTCAATAATTGTTTAACTTTGTAATATGTACACAAAATACCGGAAACATTTGTGCGCCCTGGCGCTTGCAGTTCTGATACTGCCCTATCTCTCTACAGCACAAGACAAGTGGTCTTTGGAAAAGTGCATTTCCTATGCACAGGAACACAACCTGCAGATAAGGCAGATGCAGCAGGATGTTGAGATTGCCCGCAACAATGTAACCGGATCAAAGATGGAGTACCTCCCATCTGTAAATGCCTCTATGGGGCATAATATGAACTGGGGACGCTCCGTAAACCTCAACGATCTTGAAATTGTGGAGAACAAGCTTTCACAGAGCTCTTCCATGAACCTCTCCGCTTCAATTCCCCTTTTTGAGGGAATGCGCAAACACAATGGCCTTAAAAGCAGCCTCAAGCAGCTGGAGATTGCCAATATGAACATTGAAGCACTTGAGGATGAGATTTCCATCTCCATAGCCAAAGCTTATCTGCAGGTACTTTTGTGCATGGAGATGGAAAAAGTTGCCGCAGAAAGCTGCAGCAGTGCGGAGGCCCAGACAAACAGGACTCAGGAACTTGTAAGTTCCGGTAACCAGCCATACAGCGCATTGCTGGATATGAAAGCACAGCTGGCCAATGAGAGGGTGCAGTTGATATCCGCACAAAACAACACATCCGCGGCTTTGCTTGAACTGGCACAGATGCTCAATCTTCCCGATTCCATTTCATTTGGAATAGCCCCCCCAAAGAATACGGATACTGCACCACTTTCAGTCTCCCTCCAGGAGATTATGGCAGATGCAGAAGGTCATCCCGACATAAGGAAGGCCCAGCTGGCCTTGGAGCAGAGCCAGTTACAGCACAAGATACAGAAGGGGGCGGCTCTTCCAACCCTTTCACTGAGTGCAGGCTACGGCACGTATTACAGCGACAGCCAGAACTCGGCATTCTTTACCCAGTTCAACAATAACCGCAACCCGTCAGTGGGGCTCAGCCTCAGCATACCAATCTTCAACAACTGGAGGAACAGCATCTCCATCCGCAACGCCAAGGCCAATGTGGAGAAATCAGAAATTGGAGTTGAAATGGCTGGACAGCAGCTGGAGAAGCAGATAAGACTTGCCTACAACGAGGCCCAGGGAAGCTACAGCAAACTGCAGGCGGCAACAGCCAATAAAGAGGCTGCCACAGAATCATTTGCACAGACAGAAGATAAATTCAATCTTGGAATGGTTGGAGCCACAGACTATTCAGTGGCAAAAGCCAACCTGATCAAGGCTGAATCCGAATATATACAATGCAAGTACCAGTATATCTTCCAGCAGAAGATACTCGACTTTTACAGGAACATTCCACTGGTACTATAACCGTCCAAACATTTTCAAATGGCCCCAAAAAAGAACAATAGGAAGATTATCCTAATAGCCGCTGCGGCACTAATGGCAATTCTCATTGCAATAGGAAAAAACAAGAGTCCTGAAGGGATTGAAGTTACACTTGAAAAGCCCGTGCTGGGCAGCATAGAGGAATCAATCCCCGCAAACGGAAAGATACAGCCTGTAACAGAGGTTAAGATCAGCCCCGACGTTTCTGGAGAGATCATAAAGCTCAATTTTGAAGAGGGGGATGCAGTAAAGAAGGGAGACCTCATCCTGCAGATAAAACAGGACCTCTACATCTCAGCCCGAGACCGTGCAGAGGCATCTCTCAACGCTGTAAAGGCCCAGCATGCCCAGCAGCAGGCACAGTTTATCCAGAGCGGGCTCAACCACTCCCGCAACAAGGCGCTATATGAAAAGGGGTCCATCTCCTCCGCTGAATGGGAAAAGTCCACCGCTGATTATGAGATAGCCAAAAGCCAGCTCACAGCCGCTGAATACAATGTACTGAGTGCCGAAGCTTCCCTTAAGGAGGCCCAGGAGAATCTTACCAAGACCAACATCTACTCCCCTATGGACGGCACAATCTCCAAATTGAGTGTGGAGATTGGCGAGAGGGTTGTTGGAACATCCCAGATGGCCGGCACCGAAATGCTCAGAATAGCAGACCTCAACTGCATGGAAGTTCTCGTAGATGTAAACGAGATGGATATCATCCGTCTGAGCGCAGGCGATACAGCCACCATTGAGATAGACGCCTATCCAGGCAGAAAATTCACAGGCACCGTAACCCACGTGGCCAATTCCTCAAAAAACTCAGGCGGCACACTCACAGCAGACCAGGCAACCAACTTTGAAGTTAAGGTCAATATAGACCCCCAATCCTACTCAGACCTGCTGGATGAGAGCCCTGTACCCCTCCGTCCGGGCATGAGTGCAACAGTTTCTATCTGTACCATTAAGAAAAATGATATAATTACCATACCTTTGCAGTCCATAACAACAAGAAAAGGGCTTACTGATACACTTGCCAGCAGTATCCTGCAACAGGTATTCGTATTTGACAGTGCCAGCGGAACAGTTAAGGTCCACTGCATTGAAACAGGTATACAGGACATGACAAGGATTGAAGTGGTTAAAGGCCTTGACACCAGCTGCCGCATTGTAACAGCCCCTTACACCGCAATAAGCAGAGACCTTAAAGAGGGCTCCCAGGTAACAGAAACAAAATGATGATGGACAAATACATATTGCTTATAGAGACCGCTACAGACGCATGTTCAGTAGCCCTTACCAAAAACTCTGAAACCATTGCTGAGAAATACATAAACGAGCCCAAAGCCCACGCATCCGTTATAGGAGGATACGTTACAGATGTCCTTGCAGAAAACGGCATAACAATGGCAGACTGCAGCGCAGTGGCTGTAAGCAAAGGCCCCGGATCATATACCGGTCTAAGAGTGGGTGTATCAATTGCCAAAGGACTCTGCTACGGAGCCGGCAAACCCCTCATCTCAGCATGCACCCTGGCAACCATCGCCCAACTGGCAATAGACCACAACCTCTTCACCGGAAAGGGTGATTTCCTCATCATCCCGATGATTGATGCCCGCCGAATGGAGGTATATACAGCCAATTTCAACTCCAAAGGGGAGCAGCTAACCCCTGTTGAGGCAAAAATTCTGGACGAAAACAGCTACGCTGCCGAACTTGCTGCCGGCCCGGTACTTTTCACCGGCAACGGCGCCGAAAAGTTCAAGGAACTTGTAGGAAACAACCCAAATGCATTTTTTGCACCCCAAAGCCCTCATGCAACCGGTATGAGATGCATAGCCTCAGCCAAACTTGAGGCCGGAGACTTTGAAGACATCGCCTACTTTGAGCCATTCTACCTGAAGGACTTCGTAGCCGGCAAACCAAAAAAATTACTGTAACACACAGACCTGCCCCCAAAAAACAAGGGGCGAAACTGTGTGGCAGATACAATGACCCAAAAGTTACTTTTATAATACAAGAAACCCCATCAGAATGTTCTCTGACGGGGTTTTATCGTTATATGAGCGGGCTTTTGCCTCTACGCTACCCAGATCAAGTTTTATTTTATAGCTTTTCTGATTGCATTCTCAATCTCGCCTGCACTGGTAAGGTTACCGCTTGCTACTATATCACCTTTAGCATTGAAGACGAACATTGTAGGTACTGTAATAAGGTTGTATGCAATTACAGCAGGGGAAGCTGCTCCTTTACCGTCGCATACGCTAATCCAAGGCAACTGCTGGTCTTTTACTGCTGCTGCCCATGCAGTCTTGTCTTCATCAAGGCTCACCTGATAAATCTCAAGGCCGCTGCTGCGGTATTTCTTGTAAAGCTCCTTAAGGTCGTTATTGAACATCTTCTGGCTTGGCTCAGTGATGGTCCAGAACATAAGGATGAACGGTTTGCCCTCAAGTGATGAAAGCTCAATGTTCTTTGCATTTATGTCGGGAAGAGAAAGATTAGGGAATGAAGTCATCTCTGCCTCATAAATCTTCTCTACCAATGCCAATGCATTCTTTGCGCCGTTTATCTGCTCCTGCAATGACTGAAGGTATGCCGATGACGGATAAAGGGTTACCAATGAATCATGCACTCTCTCTACAAGGAGGTAATCATTCTCTGCAGATAATACAGGAAGCTGCTGTCCAATCTGCTGGTACAATGCATTGATGTTTGCAAACGAGTAAGGATTCTCCATAATCTTCCTGATGATGCCTTTCCTGTAATCTACATAGCGCTTGCCCATCTTATGTTTGATCTCATCCGCAGCCTTTCTGTCCTTCTTCTCAATTGCAGAATTCATCTGCTCAGACATCTGTGCCATCTCTGCAGATACTGCTGCAAGGTCTTTCTCATACTGGCCAAGAAGCAATGACTCCTCTGAACCCTCAATTGCAAGGTTTGCGCCCAAGGTGTCAACCTTTACGCTTACTTTGTCTCCAGCCTTAAGGACAAGTGAAGCAAGTTTGTTTCCTTTGTATGTAAGATAGTAGAAATCTGGAGTTGCCTCAGGCATAGCTACAGTGTAGCTGAACTTGCCGTCTGCACCGGTCTTGATTGTATCTACTGTCCTGATCTGGTTTACCGCCAACTGGTACAGAACAACCTCTGAGTTGCCCGCACCCTCAATTTGTGCACTGATCTGCGCACCGTTATTTTTTGAACAGCCTGTTGCCATAAGTGCAGCAAGGCCCAATACTGCTAGTTTTTTCATTGGTTAAAGTGTTGAAAATGCTTTTGAAATACTTTCAGCAACCGCTGCAAACTCCTCTTTTGTAAGAGAGAGCTTCTCTTTTCTGAAATCAAGATCCTGCTCGCTGTTGAGCGGTACAAGGTGGATATGCGCGTGAGGTACCTCCATTCCAAGTACAGCAACCCCTACTCTCTTGCTTGGAACTGCAATGTCTATGGCCTTGGCCACCTTGTTTGCAAACTCCCACAAACCAGTATAGGTCTCAGCCGGAAGGTTGAAAATATAATCCTCCTCAAGCTTTGGAATAACCAAAGTATGACCTTTTGCCAATGGATTGATATCCAAAAATGCATAGTAGTTCTCATCCTCCGCAACTTTCCACGAAGGAATCTCACCGTTTACGATTCTGCTGAAAATAGATGCCATAACTCTTAGATTGAAATGTCAACAATCTCAAATTTGATGATTCCGCTAGGGACACTCACCTCAACAACCTCTCCTTTTTTCTTCCCGATAAGTGCCTTTCCGATTGGAGTCTGCGCAGCCAGTTTGCCCTCTTTAAGGTTAGCCTCAGATTCACCAACAATGGTATACTCCATAATTGCACCGTTTGCAAGGTTCTTGATCTTAACCTTGTTCAAAAGCTGAACCTGGTCTGTATTGATCTTTGACTCATCAATAACCCTTGCGTTTGCAATAATCTCCTGCAACTGCGAAATCTTAAGCTCCAATAGGCCCTGAGCCTCTCTTGCTGCATCATACTCCGCGTTCTCCGACAAATCTCCTTTATCTCTTGCCTCTGCTATGGCTTTAGAGATGGCAGGTCTCTCAACAGAGATCATGTGGGCCAACTCAGCCTTCACTTTCTCCAGACCTTCTTCTGTGAAATAGTGTACTTTACCTGACATAATATCTTTTAATTTTCTAATTTTCAATTGTATTCTTTAAATTTTGGAGTAAGTATCTCCGAAAGCACCACAGCCTCCTTAGGGTTGCCTTTGATCCTTTTCTTCAGAGAATTCTCCTCCTGAGGCTCCGGCTCTTCCATTGCCCCAACCTGTCCTGTCTGAGACTCCACTTTCTCCTCCACCAGCTGGTGCATCGGAACAGGTATCTCCTCTGTAGCAGGCTCTTCATCTGCAGGCTCCTCGCGCTGCAAAGGCTCATCCTGCCACAAATCCTCCGTATGGGCTCCGGGGTGACTGTCGGGAAGATTCTCTTCCTTTGCATTCTCCCTGCCCATAAGGATATTGAACAGTTCATCCACCTCGTCATTCAAAGAGGCAGCATCATCCTCAGATTCTTCGGCATCCTGCTCCTGAGGATAAACGGGCTGAGCATGTGAATAAAGCTCCGCCTCCCTTCTCTTCTTTTCTTTCCGCTTCTTTTCCAACACACCGGAAACAGCCGGCACTATAAATGTGGCCAATGCCAACAAAATACCCAGTAAATCAGAATCCAGAAGCATCATAACTATCTAAGTTTTTTAACAATTTTATCTTTCAAAAGATTATATGCATAATCCTTATCCTTGCCCAACTGTTCCTTCAAGGCATCCAATGACGGGAATTTCTGTTCTGCCCTTATATTCCCCACAAACTCAATTTTAATGTCGAGTCCGTAGATGTCCTCCTCAAAATTAAGGATATGGGTCTCAATTGTCCTCTCGTTGTTCTCTCCAACGGTTGGTCTTGTACCTATATTGCAGATACCAATATAAACCTTCCCGAGAACCTCAACATAGACACAGTAGACGCCATCTGCCGGAATAAGCTTGAGCGGTTCGTACAGCTGCATGTTGGCTGTGGGAAAACCGATGGTCCTCCCCACCTTCTGTCCCGATACCACTACCCCCTTGAGGCCGTATCTGTATCCCAAAAAGTCATTTGCCCTCTCAATCTTCCCCTCCTGCAACAAGTTCCTGATCTTGGTGGAACTTATCACGTTGTCGTCCTGAATGAACTCGCTTACCTCAACAATCCGTATTCCTATCTCCCTGGCCATTTCAATCATCTCCTCGTGCGACACCTTGTCACACCCGAAACGGTGGTCATAGCCAATGATGAGTGTTGAAACCCCGTATTTCTCCTTAAGGTAATTCTTCAGGAACTCCCTTGTTGTATTGCGGCTGAACTCCTTGCCAAAAGGGATGGTAATGAACTTGTTCACTCCCAGCGCCTTTACTAGCTGCTTCTTCTCCTCAATGGATGTAAGGAGCCGCAGGCTATAAGCCTGCTGCTGCAATACATTCCTTGGGTGAGGCCAGAAAGTTATGACCGCACTTTTTTTTCCCTCCTGTGCGGCAATGTCACACAGGAGAGAAAGTACTTTTTTGTGTCCTTTGTGTACTCCGTCAAAAAAGCCTGTTGCTGCTACAACCATTTTACCAACTCAAAGTCTTGTCTGTGTGGAAGCTGTTTGTTCTTTGCATACATTCTTACTGCAGTATGGTATGCACCGGTCTTGTCGGGAACAATCTTGCATTTGTAAGTTGCAACGCCGTCCTTGCTCTCCTTAACCTTGTACTCAAATGTCTCCTTGATGCAAAGTTTGCCTTTCTTGTCAGGCTCTGCAAGAAGGATCTCAATTCCAATATCATTAGGATCAATCTCGCCTACAGACAATTTCATCTCAGCACAATACTCATTGTTCAATAGCAATGCTCCCGACAGATTGTCAACATTTGTAGACTCAAGAACCTCAATCATAGGCCACTCAACTCTCATCTTGTTCTTCCAAGCTGCAATCTCCCTGGCCATTGCAAACTCTTTTGCAACCATTTTGCCTGATCTCTTTGCAAGAGGAAGGTAATACTGTCTGATGTAATCCTCCATCATTCTGTTGGTTGTAAAGTTGCAGGCAACCTCAGCAACACAGTTCTTGATGGTCTCAATCCATAGTTTTGAGATGCCGTTGTCATCCTTGTCATAGTACATTGGAGCAATCTCGCCCTCAATGATGTTGTAGATGGTTGCTGCATCAAGCTCATCCTGGAATCCCTGGTTATCGTATGATCTCTCCATAGGAAGCATCCAGCCTGCGCCCTCTTTGTAACCCTCAACCCACCATCCGTCAAGAACAGAGAAGTGCATTACACCGTTCATTACAGCTTTCTCTCCAGAAGTACCTGAAGCCTCAAGCGGACGGGTTGGAGTGTTCATCCAGATATCAACGCCCTGTACAAGGTGTTTTGCAATGGTAATGTCGTAGTTAGGAACAAATACAATCTTACCGATGAACTGAGGCATTTTTGAAACCTCTACAATGTGTTTGATAAGATCCTGTCCAGGTTTGTCGGCAGGGTGTGCCTTACCTGCAAAAAGGAACTGTACAGGATGCTCAGGGTTGTTCACAATCTCGTTAAGTCTGTCCAAGTTTCTGAACAACAGGTGAGCTCTCTTATATGTAGCGAAACGTCTTGCGAAACCTATAGTTAGGATATCGTCTCTTAGAGTCTCCTTAATCTTCACAATCTGAGCCGGTGAGTAGTGGTTGGTTGCTGAAGGGTTTGAGATAACCTCTTTAACTTTAGCAATCAATTTTGATTTAAGGGCAGTTCTGATACCCCAGATCTTCTCATCAGCAACTTTTCTGATGCCGCCAAAGCAGCTCTTGTCATAGTGGTGAGTTTTGAACTCCTCGCCAAACACCTCAGCGTGAACCTCTTTCCACTCTGGAGCTGTCCAGGTTGGGTAGTGTACACCGTTTGTTACATAACCTACGTGGTTCTCCTCAGGAAGGTAGCCTGGCCACAAGTTGCCAAGGATATCCTGGCTCACTTTACCGTGCAACCAGCTCACACCGTTAACCTCCTGGCTCAAGTTTGCAGCAAGGTTACTCATTGAGAATTTCTCGTTGTAGTTGTTAGGGTCAATCTTACCCAAAGCCATAAGGGTAGTCCAGTCACAGTTCAATCTTGCAGGGTAGTGTGAAATATAGGTTCTCAACATATCCTCAGAGAATGCATCATGACCGGCTGCTACAGGAGTATGGGTGGTGTACAATGAAGAAGCTCTTACAACCTCCAAAGACTCGTCAAAAGAAAGGCCTTTGTTCTGTACATACTCCCTCATTCTCTCAAGGCCAATAAATGCTGCGTGACCCTCGTTGCAGTGGTAAACCTCTGAATCAATGCCCAACGCTCTCAAAGCCCTGATACCTCCAATACCCAATAGAAGCTCCTGTTTCAAACGGTTCTCCCAGTCACCACCATAAAGCTGGTGGGTTACACATCTGTCCTCAGGAAGGTTCTGGTCAATGTCTGAATCCAAAAGGTAAAGGTCAATTCTACCTACAGCCACTTTCCATACTCTTGCATAAATGTTTCTTCCAGGGAATGCAACTGAAATGGTTACCCAGTTGTTGTTGGCATCCATTACCGGAGTTGCAGGAGTCTTGGTGAAATCCTGTGGATCATAGTTTGCAACCTGCTCGCCCTGTGCTGAAAGCTGCTGGGTAAAGTATCCGTATTTGTAAAGGAATCCTACAGCGTTCATGTTAACGTTCATGTCACTTGCCTCTTTAAGGTAGTCACCTGCAAGGATACCCAAACCGCCTGAATAGATCTTCAATGATGTATCCAAACCGTACTCCATACAGAAGTATGAGATCTGAGGGGTAACAGGTTTTGATTTTGCATCCATGTATTTCTTGAACTCCTTGTAAACAGAATCCAATTTTGCAAGGAACGCCTCATCCTGTGCCAACTCTTTGTATCTCTTAAGGTCAACCATGTCCAACATTGCAATAGGGTTGCCGTTAGCTTTGTCCCAAAGCTGGGCATCTACCTTCTTGAACAGTTCAATTGCATCCTGGTTCCAGCACCACCACAAGTTCTTTGAAATTGTATCAAGGTGTTTAAGTTTTGCCGGAAGGTCTTTGTTGATCAAAAGTGTTCTCCACTCTGGAGAGTTCACTCTGTATCTCTGATAAGTCATCTCTTTATTTTCTTTAATTTGCGGGAAAGCACCGTTTCTTGCCACCACTTTGTCAAGTGCTGCAGAATATGCCTTCTCATAGTATTCAATATTGTTTTTCCAAAGGGCAATGCAAGACACTTCTGCCGCATTTTCCCTGTATTTTTTCATTGTATCCGCATCAAGGGCTGCAATCTCCATCACTTTGGCCATTACTCCCCCAACAACTGCATCATAATTGGCATCATTCCTCTCAAGAACCTCAATGCCCGGATGCTCACCCTTACAGTACTCCTTAACCCAAAGGCCAAAACCTGCCAAAGTGGTAGTTACTGTAGGAACGCCGAAGGCCAAGGACTCAAGTGGAGTGTATCCCCATGGCTCATAGTATGATGGAAATACTGTAAGGTCCATGCCAATAAGCAAATCATAGTATTTCATGTTGAAGATACCGTCATTGCCTGTAAGATAGCTAGGGACAAACACCACACCTACGTTGTCAGTACGGGCATCAAATCCGTAGTATCTCATTTTTCCCGATATGGCATCCCACTGGGGCTCCATCATATAATGGGTAATGTTGGTGGTATAACCGCCATTCCCCTCTCCATTGATTTTGGCCAACAGTTCCTTGTCGGGACCATTGTTCCAACCGGGAATCATAATGAAAGCAAGAATTTTTCTTCCTTTGTAGCTGCTGCTTCTGATTCTGCCCAATGCATCAAGGAAAATGTCAATTCCCTTGTTCTTGTACTCGTATCTTCCGCCGATACCCACAATCATTGTGTCGTCTGAGTACTGTACTCCGTGCATTTTTGAAGCAACTGCAAGAAGTTTCTCCCTTGCCTGTGCCCTGCAGGCATCAAATGCCTCAGGAGCCGGTACAAAACTGCTGTCAAAGCCGTTAGGGGTGATGATATCCACCTCGCGGCCCAAGAACTGCTTGCACTCAATTGCAGTAATGTCGCTTACAGTAGTGAACACATCAGCCTGGACTGCTGCACACTTCTCCAGTGAGTGTTTTGCTGTTACATTAAACTGCTTTGCCTTGTCATCTGCATTGTAGTCATGCAGAGAATCATAAAGTGGCATGTTGTTGCATGCCAGACATCTGCCCACAACCGTCGCGTGTGTTGTAAAGACAGTTCCAATAGAAAGGTTCTTCCCCTTCAAATACAGTACACCTGCGCCTGTCATCCACTCATGGAACTGGGCTACTACTTTATGGTGCGGCTGTAAGTTGAAATTCACAAAACTCTCTATCACCATGCCGGAGGCATAACCGAAAAGGAGTGACTCATAATAATCCCACTGCCCGCTCAAGGAATCCAATCCGAACTTCTCCCACATCCGGGCACAGATTTCATCCTTTTTGGCAATGAACGATGTAAAGTCAACCAGTATGGCTATTGGATTTCCCGGCACGTTCCATCTTCCCACTCTCACTCGCAATCCGTCTGAAGCCGCCTGCTTCTTCCAAGCCCTGAACAGGATTGGATCTTCAGCAAACTCCGGGTTAGGCTTCTCGTCTCTCCATACATCAGGGCCAATCATTATATGGTTCCTGCCGTAGTCTCCGGAAAGCTTGAGTGCCTTTGTGGCAACAACGGTGTGGATTCCACCCACTTTGTTGCACACCTCCCAGCTCGATTCAAACAGATAATCGGGTTTGATTACTTTCTCAATTACCATTCTTATCGTTCTGTTTTTTAACTCAATTTGACTCAAAAGGGCAAAATCCTTGAATTTTGTCCTTTTGAGTCAAACTAAACTTACTTAAAATTAAATTAATTTATTTTTTTTTGTTTTTGTTATTTGCCTTTTCAACTCTTAGAGCAAAATCGCTCAAAACATTCATATAGTTGATGAATGCCTCGTATGGAGTGTCATACGGATTAAAATATTTGTGTACTGCACCGTCTGAGAAGAATTTGGTACACATGTAGTAGAAATGGTCGCTCTCCTGAAGTTTGCGGAAATCTGCCAACAACTCCTCATCTTTAGCTGCCATTACACCTTTCTCCAAAGAGTAAAGTTTCTCAAATGCCTCATTCTGAAGCTCATTACCTAACCATGCACTTGTATCTCTCTCCTCATCTGCCCATGAAATTGCGTATGGAACATGAAGTGGAGCTACAGGCTGGTGCATTGCTGCAGCCTCTGCAGGGGTACAGAACTTGAGCTCTGTACTTGCCAATACAGCATCTGGAAGAGCCCTCATGAACTCAAAGATACCTGTAGATGCTTTCTGGTGCTCACCGAAAGTCTCGTAATCCATGAACAGGTTGATGATATCCGCATCTTTGGCAGACTCAGCCAACCATGCTGCATACTGGTCGCTGGTAACATTGTTGCCGGCAAATCTGAAAGCAATGTCATCACTGAGGTTGAAGTTCTTCAAAAGAAGTTTCAACTTAGGATTGATTGCATTTGTATAAAGGAAGTTGGGACCCGTCCATCCAAGGATGTGTTTTGCACCCTCGGTAAGCATGGTATTGAAGCCCATAGCTGCAACTGCCTCACCAATTGTATCTGAATATATAAGCTCAGTATTTC